>NZ_AP018223.1:1531763-1784048 GCF_002368035.1 Nostoc linckia NIES-25
CCCTTCCCCCTTCCCCCTTCCCCTTTCCCCCTTTCCCTTTTCCCTTTCCCCCTTCCCCTTTCCCCCTGCCCCATGCCCTATACATGAAACAAGAATTTTGAGCAATACTGGTACAAGAACGAATATATTAGATAAAATCCCGCAATGACAATTCAACCTAGTGATACGCCTTTGCTAGAGTGGACAGGCGATAGTGTGGCAATTGGATTATTTGAAGATGCAGTAGAGTTAACCGGAGAACTGGCAAATTTAGATCGACAGTTTTCCGGAGTTTTGAAAGAACTGATTGCTGAAGAAGAATTTAAAGGGAAAGCCAATAGCACGATTTTTACCCGTGTGAGTGGTAATAGCCCAGTGCGTAAATTGATTGTGGTAGGTTTAGGAAAACCAGAAGCACTCAGATTAGACACACTGCGACGCGCTGCGGCTGCGGTAGCGAGGGTAGCTAAAAAGCAAAAAAGCAAAATTCTCGGTTTGAGTTTTCCACTATGGAATAACGATCCTGAGGCAAGTGCCCAAGCGATCGCTGAAGGTGTAGAATTAGCACTCTACCAAGATGTTCGCTTTAAATCAGAACCTGAAGAGAAAGTGTCACAAATAGAAACCGTAGAATTACTAGGTTTTAGCGGACAAGAAGCAGCCATCAACCGCGCTCATCAAATAGTTTCCGGGGTAATTCTGGCACGCCAATTAGTAGCAGCCCCAGCCAATGCGGTAACACCGATTACCTTAGCAGAAACAGCTCAAGCGATCGCCAACGAACACGGTTTACAACTGCAAATTCTGGAACGAGAAGAGTGTGAAAAGTTGGGTATGGGTGCTTTTTTGGGAGTAGCCCAAGCTTCCGATTTGCCGCCGAAATTTATTCACCTAACTTATAAGCCAGAAGGTACGCCCAAAAAGAAACTGGCAATTATTGGCAAAGGTTTAACCTTCGACTCCGGCGGACTTAACATTAAAGGTGCTGGCAGTGGCATCGAAACCATGAAAATTGATATGGGCGGTGCAGCTGCAACCTTGGGTGCGGCAAAAGCGATCGCTCAACTCAAGCCAGATTCCGAAGTACACTTTATCTCAGCGGCGACCGAAAACATGATTAGCGGTCACGCCATGCACCCAGGAGACATTCTCACAGCATCAAACGGCAAAACAATCGAAGTCAACAACACCGACGCTGAAGGACGTTTGACCCTAGCAGATGCCCTAGTGTATGCCGACAAATTGGAATTAGATGCGATCGTTGATTTAGCCACCCTCACAGGTGCCAACGTCATCGCCTTGGGCGACGATATTGCTGGCTTATATACTCCTGATGATGCAGTAGCTTCCCAATTGGAAAAAGCCGCTCAAACTTCAGGAGAAAAGATTTGGCGGATGCCAATGGAAGAAAAATATTTTGAAGGGCTGAAATCTGGCATTGCCGACATGAAAAACACCGGCCCCCGTCCAGGTGGTGCCATTACCGCTGCCCTTTTCCTCAAAGAATTCGTTAAACAAACCCCTTGGGCGCACTTAGACATAGCCGGCCCAGTGTGGACAGATAAAGAAAACGGCTACAACAGCTCCGGGGCAACAGGTTACGGCGTTCGGACGCTGGTTAACTGGGTATTGGCGGCTGGGGAGTAGGGACTGGGGAGGCAGGGGAGATGGGGAAAAGGTTAAAGGGAAAAGGAATAAATTTAACCTTTCCCCTTTCCCCTTTACCCCTTCCCCCTTTACCCCTTCCCCCTTTACCCTTGTCCTCTTCCAATCCCCAATTTCGTGCTATCTTGGGCTAGCCACAAAAAAATGTTGCAAAATTAACAAAAGTATTTGGCTATCTCGAAAGTTAAGCTTTTTGGGCAAAGCCATCTGGTAAAATTTGTAAGGTTTCTAGAAGCTCTAAGCAATGGCATCGACTCGTGTACGGATCGCAATTGACGCAATGGGAGGGGATCGCGCACCCGGTGAAATTGTTGCTGGCGCATTGCGAGCAAGGGAAGAATTGGGTGTAGATATATTGTTGGTCGGCGATCCCCAACAAATTGAAGCTGCCTTACCTCCAAAAACAAATTTAGGGCAGGTGGAAATCGTGACCGCACAGGAAGCGATCGCGATGGATGAGGAGCCTTTAAACGCAGTTAGACGCAAACGCAACGCTTCTATTAATGTGGCGATGGATTTGGTCAAGCAGCAACAGGCAGATGCGGTATTTTCAGCAGGTCACTCTGGCGCAGCTATGGCATCCGCTTTGCTCCGCTTAGGACGATTACCAGGAGTTGACCGCCCAGCCATTGGGACTGTTTTTCCAACTATTGTTGCTGGTAAACCAGTGCTAGTACTTGATGTCGGCGCAAATGTAGATTGCCGTCCGAAGTTTTTAGAGCAGTTTGCTGTTATGGGGTCGGCTTACAGTCGGTATGTCTTAGGTACAAATGAACCTAAGGTGGGTTTGTTGAATATCGGTGAAGAAGACTCTAAGGGCAATGATGCAGCCGTCCGCGCCCACCAACTGCTACGAGAAAATTCCCAAATTAATTTTATTGGCAATGCCGAAGGGCGCGACGTGCTTTCCGGTCATTTTGATGTAATTGTCTGTGATGGCTTTGTTGGCAATGTCTTATTAAAATTTGCCGAAGCTGTCGGAGAAGTAATTCTGCAAATCTTAAGGGAAGAATTACCCCAAGGATTACACGGTCAAATCGGCTCAGCACTGTTAAAACCAAACCTGAAGCGCATTAAGCAGCGCATGGATCACGCAGAACACGGCGGCGCTTTGCTCTTAGGCGTGGCAGGAGTTTGCTTGATCGGTCACGGTAGCTCCCAGGCACCCTCAATTTTTAATGCAATTCGTATGGCAAAAGAAGCTGTTGACAACCAGGTACTGCAAAGAATCCAGTCCCAATACACCCTAGAGCGGGAGAGCGGTTAGTCATTAGTTATTAGTCATTAGTCATTGGTCATTAGTCATTGGTCATTGGTCATTAGTCATTTGGAAAGGACAAAGGACAAATGACAAACGACAAATAACAAACGACAAATAACAAAGGGCGAATGACGAAGGACAAATAACAAACGACAAATGACAAAAAGCTGATAGCTGGGGAGATTAGGTGTGCATAACTTAGGTATATCAATTACAGGAAGTGGCTCAGCAGTACCAGCAACTTCCCTACACAACCAGAGATTGACTGAACTGGTTGAAACATCCGACGAATGGATAACCACAAGAACTGGAATTTGTGAACGGCGAATAGCACTACCATCCGAGTCATTGAGTGTACTCGCTACAGAGGCCAGCAATCAGGCGATCGCAGCTGCGGGAATGAAACCAGAAGACCTAGATCTGATTTTGCTGGCGACTTCCACCCCTGAGGATTTGTTTGGTAGTGCTTGTCAAGTACAGGCTAAATTGGGAGCGACCAAAGCAGTAGCCTTTGACTTGACGGCAGCTTGCTCAGGCTTTGTATTTGGTCTAATCACAGCAGCCCAATACATCAGAACCGGTGTCTATCAAAATGTACTGTTGATAGGGGCAGATATCCTCTCTCGTTGGGTAGATTGGCAAGATCGGCGCACTTGTGTACTATTCGGTGATGGTGCAGGGGCAGTGGTATTGCAGGCATCCAAGAGCGATCGCTTACTAGGTTTTGCCCTCAAAAGTGATGGTACTCAAAATCATTACCTCAACCTTAGCTATACAGGCTCATCCCAAGAACTGCTTCCTGGTATAAATGTCACGAAAGGCGGTTATCAACCTATTAGTATGAACGGCAAAGAAGTCTACCGCTTCGCCGTCCAAAAAGTGCCAGAAATCATTGACAAAGCCTTGTTTCAAGCTAACCTGACTGTTGACCACATCGATTGGCTAATTCTACATCAAGCCAATCAGCGGATTATTGATGCCGTTGCCCACCGCCTCAATATCCCAGAACAAAAAGTTATTAGTAATCTCGCCCACTATGGCAATACCTCCGCTGCTTCCATCCCCCTAGCTTTAGATGAAGCAGTGCGCCAAGGCAAAATTAAACCCAATCACATAGTTGCTACATCCGGCTTTGGTGCTGGTCTTACATGGGGTGCAGCAATTTTTGAATGGGGAAAATAGGGATTGGGGACTAGGGAGAGGCGGGGCAGGGGAAAAGGTTAAAGGTTAAAGGGAAAAGGAATAAATTTAATCTTTCCCCTTTTCCCCTTACCCCTTTCCCTTTCCCCATACCTCATGCCCAATGACCAATAACCAATGACCAATGACCAATGACCACTGACCACTGACTAATGACCAATGACTAAAACTGCATGGGTGTTTCCCGGACAAGGTTCCCAAGCACTGGGAATGGGAATGGATTTATTAGATATAGCTGCCGCTAAAGACAAATTTGAGCAGGCTGAGGCAATTTTAGGCTGGTCTGTGACTGAAATATGTCAAACACAAGAAGAAAAATTATCACAGACGCTATATACTCAGCCGAGCCTTTACGTGGTAGAAAGTATTCTTGCTGACCTTCTCCGGGAACGAGGCCATCAACCAGATTTAGTTGCTGGGCACAGTTTGGGAGAATATGTTGCCCTTTATATTGCGGGTGTCTTTGAGTGGTCGGCTGGTTTATATCTAGTGAAGCGTCGTGCAGAACTAATGGATAGTGCCTCTGGTGGTATGATGGCAGCCCTAATAAATTTTGACAGCCAACAGTTGGAAAAAGTCATTGCCGAAACGCCTGATGTAGTAGTGGCAAATGACAACAGTCAGGCTCAAGTGGTGATATCTGGCACAGCTGAGGCTGTACAAGCGGTGATGTCTCAAGTGAAAGCCAAACGTGCTATTCCTTTAAAAGTTTCTGGGGCATTTCATTCACATTTAGTTGCGGCGGCGGCCGCTGAATTTCAAGACATTTTGCAATCTGTGGAATTTCAGCCAGCTGTTGTTCCAGTTTTATCGAATGTAGAACCAATTCCGTCTATTGATGCCGAAATTTTGAAGCGGCGCCTGAATCAACAAATGACTGGTTCGGTACGTTGGCGAGAAATTTCTCTGCAATTACCTGCCAACGGCATCGAGCAAGTAATAGAAATTGGCCCTGGTAAAGTTCTAACTGGCTTAATTAAACGTACTAGCCCTGACTTAATCCTAAAAAACATCAATACTGCTGCTGATTTGCCAGTTTGATTTTTTGAAAGGATGTTTTAAAAAGAAGAATTCAGAATTGGTGAATTCAGGAATCAGAATCAATGCGATCGCTTAATAGTACGTCCGACATGGCAAGCTACTGAGGCTAGTCCGGAGGCAATTCAAGCCTTTAAGTCTGTTGTGCTAGCAAGAATGGCACGGCAGAATGCTAGTTAGAAACCTTCGACTTGAAGAGCAAACTTGTTAAAAATCTGCCTATAGGCGTAACATCAGCACTATAGGCAGGCTTTATTTCGATAGGTGCTTGATAATAACTTTTCTTACAGCTTGACTTGGGACAAATGACTGCGGGGATTATAGGTACGTATAGCCCGGATTTTTTCATAATACTCCCGCTCCTGTTGGCTGAGGTCTTTTGGTGGGGCGATCGCCACCTTCACCAACTGATCGCCCCGTCCACCCTTGGGGAGAGGCCAACCTTTGCCACGCAACCGCAGAGATTGACCAGAACGCACACCGGCTGGTAGCTTGACATTAACCATACCATCGGGTGTGGGTACATCAATAGATGCTCCCAGCGTTGCTTCATCTGGCGTAATTGCCACTTCGCAAACCAAATTATCGCCTTCCATTTGGAAGAACGAGTGCGGTTGAAGTTCGACTTTTAAGTATAAATCCCCCCGTTGTTGAGTCATCGGGTTAATTTGACCTTTACCCCGCACGCGTAGGCGAGTACCAGTTTTAGCCCCAGCTGGGATGCGAACATCAATTGTTTCATTGCCTAAACTAAAACGCTTTTGCACGCCATGAAATGCTTCACCAAAAGTTAAAGCGATCGCAGCTTCACTATCTTGGGCAGTACCAGCGCCTGCATCTTGAAATCCATAATCCCCAAACCCACCAAAACCACTAGGGGCACCTGTGGAAGTGCGGTAAGAATAGGTTTGTCGCCCACCGCGAGGACTGCCACCACCAAAGCGTCCTAGCAACTCGTTAATAAACTCATCAAAATTGCCGTATTGACTGAAGTCAAAACCTCCCATATCGACACCAGCGCCACCAGATGGGAAACCTTGACCAGCTTGTTTCCAATATTGACCGAATTGGTCGTATTTTTGGCGTTTATCTGGGTCTGAGACGACTTCGTAGGCTTCGTTAATTTCTTTAAACCGTGCCTCAGCCTGTTTGTTGCCTGGATTCACATCAGGATGATATTTGCGGGCTAGTTTCCGAAAGGCTTGTTTAATTTCCTCTTGACTGGCAGTCTTACTAACTCCCAAAATTGCGTAATAGTCTTTGAAGTCGGTTGCAGCCATTCTACCAGCCTCCTATATAAATTTACGTTATGTTTTTTAAGATAAGAGATATTTAGTTTGCCAGGTATAATGCCAAGCAAAAAGAATCTGACTTTAAATTAACAAAGAATATACAAAATCAAGTGTGGTTCTTCCTTACCGGGCGATCGCGATTTCCGTACTTTGAAGAAATGGGGAGATGGGGAGATGGGGAGGTGGGGAGATGGGGGAGATGGGGAGGTGGGGGAAAATAACTCCTAACTCAACACTCAGCACTTTGCTATAGATTGCAAGGTGCGTTCTGCCCTGCTTTTTTATACGAGACACTCCGCAAACGCTAACGCCAATTTATATCATGTCCGGCTAATTATTTATGATTCCCGAATCTATGCAGAAAACCGAAAACCCTTCCCCTCTGCTCCTCTGCCCCCCTGTTGCCTTAATGATAAGTCTTTAACCGGACATGATATTACTCCCCGACATAAATACTTAATGCACGTGCTGTTTGTACTAGAAAATTATTAGGATCTACAAGACATGGACTAGAAGCCAAAACTGTTTCTAAAGGAACTGGTACAACTTGTCCATTTTGCCAAGCTACCATTTGTGCAGATTGACCATCAGCTAATAAATCGACGGCGGCTTTACCAAAAGCTGTTGCGAGTAAACGGTCTGAAGCTGAGGGAATTCCACCTCTTTGGATGTGTCCTAAAACAGAAACCCGAATGTCAATTTGATGGTTACTGCAACAGCGGAGTTCATCGGCAATATATTGACCCATACCACAAGATGGCTTTTCACAGGATGGCTGGCTGGATGAATCGCCTGCGATTTGAACGCCTTCTGCCACAACGACAATTGCAAATCTGCGTCCCCAGCGATCGCGACATCTTGAGGTTAAGCCAAAAATCTGAGGAAGTTGTGAGCATTTTACTTGGGTATTACGTATTCAGTTTGAAAAAGGCGATTTTTTACCTTTGAAATATTTCCCTGTGTCTTTGCGTCTTTATCTGCCTGCGTCCTCACAAGTTTCTCAAATTGTTCTTTTATCATCGTTAACTGGGAGACGCAGAACATCCTGAAGTTCTAAAAAAGGCTCAAACAATGAATTTAGCATCTGCTGTTAAAACTCAGAACACAGCAAAAGATAAGCGCTTTAAAATGCTGGATGCAACTATCAAACGCTACCAGTATCAACAAGATGCACTCATTGAGATATTGCATAAAGCGCAGGAACTTTTTGGTTATTTAGAAAACGATGTATTAATTTACGTTGCTCACAATCTCAAATTGCCACCTAGTCGAGTCTATGGTGTTGCCACGTTCTACCATTTGTTTTCCCTTGCACCTGGTGGGGTACATAGGTGTGTGGTGTGTACGGGTACAGCTTGTTATGTCAAAGGCGCTCCAACTATCCTGACAAATGTGAAAAAAATTATCCACATACACCCTGGTGAAACTACGGCAGATAATCAAATTTCACTATTAACAGCAAGGTGTTTGGGTGCCTGTGGAATTGCCCCTGCTGTAGTATTTGATGGCACAGTTATAGGCAATCAAACTGCTGAATTAGTTGGCGAACGCATCAAAGGTTGGTTGCAAGATGGATCTACCTGAGTTAATTGAAATGGGCTTTAGCGATCTACATACCATACAGCTATGCACAAATATAGTTTGTTACGCAAAAGGCGCTCCAGCTATCCTGACACATCTAGAAAAATTTTTCGAGATAAATCCTGGTGAAACCACGGCAAATAATCAAATTTTACTTCTAACAACAAACTGTTTAGGTGCCTGTGAAATTGCGCCTGCTGTAGCATTCGATGGCACAATTTTAGGCAATCAAACTGCTGAATTAGTTGGGGAACGCATCAAAGGTTGGTTGCAAGATGGATCTACCTGAGTTAATTGAAATTGCTCAAAAAGAACGTGCTTTAGAGAAACCTGTGCAAATTCGCTGTTGTGTTGCAGCTGGTTGTCTGTCTGCAAATTCACAAGCCGTCAAACAGCGTTTAGAAGAAGCTGTAACGGGAGCAGGTTTAGCAGAAACACTGGAAGTTCGTGGCGTTGGCTGTATGCGTTTGTGCTGTCAAGGGCCATTAGTAGAAGTAGGGAGTGGGGAAGAGTGTAAGCAATCTCCACATAGCAGATTGTATGAAAAAGTTACACCTGAGGATGCACCTTCAATAATCGCCGCTGTTGATGGAGGAGAGACAACAGTTAAACAGGGGGATTTAACGCATCCATTTTTTACACATCAAATGCCGATTGTTTTAGAAAATAGTGGCAAAGTCAATCCAGAACGCATTCAATCTTATATTGCCGTCCAAGGTTATAGAGGGCTTTATCATGTCTTGCGAGAGATGACACCCAACGAAGTAGTCGATACTATCACCCGCAGCGGTTTAAGAGGACGTGGTGGTGCTGGTTATTCTACGGGTTTGAAATGGGCAACCGTCGCCAAAGCACAAGGAGAACGCAAATTTGTAATCTGCAATGCTGATGAAGGAGATCCCGGTGCATTTATGGATCGCAGTGTCCTAGAAAGCGATCCTCATCGCGTTTTGGAAGGAATGGCGATCGCTGCCTATGCCGTGGGCGCAAATCAAGGCTACATATACATTCGGGCAGAATATCCTGTTGCGATCGAGCGTCTGCAAACTGCAATTCGCCAAGCCCAACGTTTGGGGATCTTAGGTACTCAAATTTTCGATTCTCGCTTTGATTTTAAAATTGATATTCGTATCGGTGCTGGCGCTTATGTTTGTGGTGAAGAAACTGCTTTAATGGCTTCTATTGAAGGTAAACGCGGTACTCCTCATCCCCGTCCGCCCTATCCGGCCGAGTCTGGTTTATGGGGCAATCCCACCTTAATTAATAACGTTGAAACCTACGCCAATATTGCACCGATTATCCGTAAAGGTGCTGAATGGTTTGCCAGTATTGGCACTGCAAAAAGCAAAGGTACAAAGGTTTTTGCGCTGGCAGGTAAAATCCGTAACACAGGTTTAATTGAAGTACCAATGGGAACTTCATTAAAGCAGATTGTGGAAGCAATGGGCGGTGGCGTACCAGATGGTGGTGTGGTCAAAGCCGTGCAAACAGGTGGCCCTTCGGGAGGATGTATTCCAGCTTCCGCTTTTGAGAGCATAGTGGATTATGAGTCACTAACTCAACTCGGCTCGATGATGGGTTCTGGTGGCATGATTGTTATGGATGAAACTATTAACATGGTGGATGTCGCCCGCTTCTTCATGGAATTTTGCATGGATGAATCTTGCGGTAAATGCATTCCCTGTCGGGTAGGAACGGTGCAGTTACATAAATTGTTAACCAAGATTAGTGAAGGTAAGGCATCCTTAGCTGACTTGGAACTGTTAGAAGAACTATGCGACATGGTGAAAAATACTAGTTTGTGCGGTCTTGGTCAATCTGCACCCAATCCGGTATTTAGTACTTTGCGTTATTTTCGGGATGAGTATTTGGCTTTGATTAGTCATTAGTCATTAGTCATTAGTCATTTGTCGTTTGTCATTATTCATTAGTCATTTGTCGTTTGTCATTTGTCGTTTGTATTTATAAAAGACCAACAACTGGAAAAAATGTGCAATTTGAAAGTACATTAACGTTACCAGGAATCAATGAGATATGGCAGTCAAAACTTTAACAGTTAATGAACAATTAATTAGTGCCCGTGAGGAGGAAACTATTTTGCAAGCAGCGCAAGAGGCAGGAATTCATATTCCGACTTTGTGTCATTTGCAAGGAGTTGGAGATGTTGGCGCTTGTCGGCTTTGTTTGGTGGAAATTGCAGGCAGTAATAAATTGCAACCTGCTTGTGTGACGAAAGTTGCTGAGGGTATGGAAGTGCAAACAAATAGCGATCGCCTGCAAAAATATCGTCGCACAATTATCGAAATGCTATTTGCTGAAGGCAATCACATTTGCTCGGTGTGCGTTGCTAATGGTAATTGCGAATTGCAAGATTTAGCAATTGAAATGGGTATGGATCGTGTGCGGTTGGATTATCAATATCCTAATCGCAAAGTCGATGTTTCTCACGATCGCTTTGGTGTTGACCATAACCGTTGTGTTCTTTGCACTCGCTGTGTGCGTGTTTGTGACGAAATTGAAGGAGCGCACACTTGGGACATGGCGGGTAGAGGGACAAATTCCCATGTCATCACGGATTTAAATCAACCTTGGGGAACCTCAGATACTTGTACTTCCTGCGGTAAATGCGTCAATGCTTGTCCGACAGGTGCGCTTTTTGACAAAGGATCGAGCGTCGGTGAAATGAAACGCGACCGCGCCAAACTTGATTTTTTGGTTACAGCGAGGGAGAAACACCAATGGCTTGTTTAGTTGGCGATCGGAAATTAGCACAAGGAGGTAAAACTAATGTTACGCCGCATTTTAAAAATCTTTTGGTGGCTTTTCTTGCTGGGAATATTAACAATATATATATACCTGGGTTTAGCAAGCTTTACATCTCAACAGGTGATTGCTGGTGTTATTAAATTAGAAGAAGCGCCAGGAGAAATAGTTTATCGCTCACAGCAAAAATTGAATGATAATTTAGGAAATTATTGGCAAGTTGTTCTGTTTAAGCGAATTGATTCAAATAGCAATAAAACATCTTCAATAAATCTCCGATTAGTGGGATTTCCTGGTTCTCAGGAACTTCCCCATCCCTTACCATTGAAAATTACTACTGATACAGGTAAAGTATTGACCGCTCCAGATATTTTTATAGATGAAGCGCCAGCACCAACCATCGCCCAGTATGACTTTAAAGATGTTTTAACTCAATTGCCAACTCAAGAATTGTTGATTGGTATACCTGTAGGAAAACAAAATTTCATTAATCTGTCAATTCCCGAATATGTTGTACAGGAATGGCAAGAGATTGCAATAAAATCCTAATGTTAATATCAAAATCTATAAAAATAAAATGACCGAAAAAGAAAAGGGTACAGAGCAACTAAATTGATTTATGGGGATTATTCATTTTTAATTTTTAATTTGGAGCAAAGCGACGTGACTCGTTTAAAATTAGCGACGGTTTGGCTAGGTGGCTGTTCTGGCTGTCACATGTCTTTTCTCGATTTGGATGAATGGCTGATTGATTTAGCAGAACAAGTAGATTTAGTTTTTAGTCCTTTTGCTGATATTAAAAAATACCCACAAGCAGTAGATGTGGTGTTAGTTGAGGGTGCAGTTGCCAATGATGAACACCTAGAAATGATTCAGATTGTAAGAGAGCGATCGCAAATTCTTGTATCTTTTGGCGATTGTGCTGTTACTGGTAATGTTACTGCTTTACGCAATCCTTTAGGTAGTGCTGAAAGAGTTCTTCAACGTTGTTATATCGAAGCAGCAGATCTTCACGCCGCAATTCCCCATGAACCCGGTATTGTACCAACATTACTAGATAAAGTAATACCAGTTCATACAGTAGTACCAGTTGATATTTATTTACCAGGCTGTCCACCTAATGCAACTCGCATTAAAGCAGTATTAGAACCACTGTTAAGAGGAGAAAAACCGCTGCTACAAGGACGTGAATTTATCAAGTTTGGTTAACCTCACAAGTTACTCAGATTCTTTATCTAAGGTAAAGGGGACTGGCGAATTGGGAGTATTGAGTTAAGAGTGACAAATTTTGCCCTCCATCTCCCCAGTCCCCAATCCACAACCCCCAAATTATGCTTATGGCAGTTAATTATCGGGAAAGAATCATTGCTCTTTGGACAGTGTTTTTATTAGCAACACTGTTTCATACACAACTAGGTTTAATGCCGCTTTTTCACGGCTTATCTGTTGTCGAATCTCAAAAAGCTAGAAATATTAATGAGATTTCTGCAATTATGTGGTTGATGTTGGGCTTTTTTACAATCCCAATGGTAGGAATAATTGCCAGTGCTTTTACTGATTCAAAGCGTTATCGAATGATTCATTTTGGTGTAACCATCTTTTACACCATCATGAACCTATTACATTTGATTTTAGATTTATTTGTCCAGCCAATTCTCTGGTATCAAATAGCCTTAATGGTCTTTTTATTCCTTGTAGGTTTATTACTAAACATTACTGCTTTTCAATGGATACAATTGCATAATACAACAAAGCAATCACAAAAAAATCTAGAGCGATCGCATTTTTAGCAATGATTAAATTATCAGTTATTAATCTACACGCTAAATTGATGAAAATCATTTATTCCGATTACTCAAATATGAAATTATTTCACATTGTGTAGTGTCAGCATTATGAAAAAAGTAATTATCGATCCAGTTACCCGCATTGAAGGACATGCCAAAATTAGTATTTATCTGGACGATACAGGACAAGTAAGCGATGCTCGTTTTCATGTCACAGAATTTCGCGGATTTGAAAAGTTTTGTGAAGGCCGTCCTCTTTGGGAAATGCCAGGAATTACGGCGCGGATTTGTGGAATTTGTCCGGTGAGTCATTTATTAGCATCAGCCAAGGCTGGCGATCGCATTCTTGCAGTTACAATTCCTAAAGCAGCCGAAAAACTGCGCCGTCTGATGAATTTGGGACAAATTATCCAATCCCATGCCCTGAGTTTCTTCCACCTCAGCGCCCCAGATTTATTATTAGGAATGGATAGCGATCCCGAAAAACGCAATGTATTTGGTTTAATTGCAGCCGAACCAGAACTAGCGCGTGGCGGAATTCGCTTGCGTCAATTTGGACAAGAAATTATTGAACAATTAGGAGGGCGAAAAATACATCCATCATGGGCAATTCCTGGCGGTGTCCGCGAACCTTTATCCCAAGAAGGACGTACCCATATTCAGAATCGTATCCCAGAAGTACGCACCACAATCTTAGATGCACTGGGTAGATTTAAAAACTTACTCAAAGACTATGAAAAAGAAGTCCAAACCTTCGGTAATTTTCCTACCTTATTTATGGGGTTAGTCACTCCTGAAGGTTTGTGGGAAAACTACGACGGACATATTCGTTTTGTAGATAGTGCTGGAAATATTATTGCTGATAAACTCGATGCAAGCAATTATCAAGAGTTTATTGGTGAAGCAGTTCAACCAGATTCTTATTTAAAATCTCCTTATTATCGCCCTTTGGGTTATCCTAACCAAAGCGACTATTGTCGTTTAGATAGTGGTATTTATCGAGTAGGTCCGCTAGCACGTTTGAATATTTGTAATCATATTGGTACGCCTTTAGCTGATGCAGAATTGAGAGAATTTAGAGACAGAGGTAAAGGCACTGTCACCTCATCATTTTTCTATCACTATGCCCGCTTAATTGAAATTTTGGCTTGCATTGAACGCATAGAAATTATAATTGACGATCCAGATCTGCTACTTGGGCAGAGCGTAGCCGAAGCCTCAAATCGACTGCGGGCTGATGCTGGCATTAATCAATTAGAAGCTGTGGGCGTCAGTGAAGCACCACGCGGTACATTATTTCATCATTACAAAGTAGATGAAAATGGCTTAATGCAGAAAGTAAATTTAGTAATTGCCACAGGACAAAATAATCTCGCAATGAATCGCACAGTCGCGCAAATTGCCCGACATTTTATTCACGGTTCAGAAATCCCTGAAGGAATGTTAAACCGAGTGGAGGCAGGAATTAGAGCTTTTGACCCTTGTTTGAGTTGTTCAACTCATGCCGCAGGTCAAATGCCTTTGCATATCCAATTAGTTGGAACAGATGGAAATATTATAAATGAAATTTGGCGAGAGTAATCTATTCTGAATTCTGAGTTCTGAATTCTCACTTGAAAAGTTCTCTCATAACATTTAACTTACATTCTTCTGTAATTTGCATTTCATAACGCAAATCTGCTAAGGGCGATAATGCCTAATGGTAGAATAAAAGAAGTATGAAAGCGTGAACACAAAACTCCTCATTTCTCCTCAAGAACTCACGTTGCTATTAGCAGAAAAATCCTCACAAACTGTTCTTGTCGATACGCGAACTCAAGAAGATTATGGTATTTCTCATATTCCTCAATCAATAAATATTAGAGATTTTTTTACCTATCTTTTAGAGGATTCTTCCCCAACAGGTTTAAAGGAATTGCAAGAATATTTTGCAGAAATTATGAGTAGGGTAGGAATATCTGGTACAGAACACTTAATTGTTTATGAAGATGCTCTAAATAGAGGTTACGGTCAATCTTGTAGAGCAGCTTTTTTACTAAAGTATTTGGGTTGTCCTCAAGTATCTATTTTACACGGAGGGTATAGAGCATGGCTCAAGGCAGGATTACCTACTACCGATGAAGTTCAAAAGCGTGAAAGCAGCATATTTAGATTGCATCCCAACGCTGACATAATGGTAACTACTGCCGAAATGTTGGAAGCAATTGATAATCCAGCAATTATTAAATTAGATGTACGCGATCGCGATGAATGGATTGGGTTAAGTTCTTCTCCCTACAATCCTGATTTCTGCCCTCGCAAAGGTAGAATCCCTAATGCTGTATGGTTAGAATGGCATCGTTTAATGAATTCTGAGTCGGAAATTCCGATGTTGCGATCGCCAGATGAAATCCGAGACATTTGTCAGTCTTTAGGTATTACCTCCGAGTCCATCGTGTATATTTACTGCTTTAAAGGTTCCAGGGCTGCTAATACATTAATAGCCCTAGAACAAGCAGGAATTTCTGCTAGAAATTATTTTGGCTCTTGGAATGAATGGTCTCGTGATTTTTCCCTACCTGTTGATAGCACAGTCATCAGCGTCTAAGCTTCGGATTAATACTACAATCGCGTGTTAGTTAGCGAATTGATTTGAGGTGCATTTGCTGAGGGCGATCGCTGTCCCATTGGTCTCGACTTAAGTTAGAAATGGGTTAACTGTTGGCTTCTTCACCCGCCTGAAACTAAAGTTCTAGGCTAACAACTCAAGTCTACTCAAGTAGACTCAAAATTTTGCGTATATTTTAGTCATCTTTATATTACTTTTGCTATCAGCAAGGAACTGAAGTTCCTTGCGGGACATCGGTTTTACGTTAATTTGACGGAAAATATGTATGTATAAATATTTTCGCTAAATCGTATAACAGGTTGTTTGAAAAGCCCTTAGCTGTTATTAACCACTAGAAAATTTATCAAGTTAACAGTTCTTCACAAGTTCTTCAAGTTTTTTCCCTAACTTGAAACTAGTCTTAGAAAGCTAAAAATTATGAATTGCAATGTAATAGCTATTGGTTACGGTAATGAGTTGCGTAGTGATGATGGTATTGGTCAACGAGTAGCTAAGGCGTTGCACCTATCTAATGTGCAATCCCTTGCTGTCCACCAACTCACCCCCGAACTTGCCGAACGTTTAGCCCATGCTGATTTGGCAATCTTTATTGATGCTTGTTTCGCCTCCCAAAGTTCCCAAATACAAGTAGAACCACTTTCACCTGCATCTTTCAAGATTATCGCCGGACACATGGGCGATCCGCGATCGCTTTTAGCTCTGACTAAAGCAATCTACGGTTATTGTCCGCGGTCTTGGTGGATCAAAGTACCAGGAGTCAACTTTGAATTAGGACAGAGTTTATCATCCATTGCCGAAACTGGAGTGGCGATCGCTTTACAAAAAATTACACAAATTGTAGACGAAAATTTGAGCGCACTTCTTTAAAATTTTCCTGAAGGTTTACTTTCCACCACAGGTAACAGGAACTCATGCAAAAGCCTATCCAGTCACCCATCGAACATGCCTATGATATTTTGCGAACTGAGAAAGTTAATCCTCTCGATGCTATCTTTGCTGCAAAAAGTGTTGCGGTAATTGGCGCTAGCGAAAAGGCTGATAGTGTTGGACGCACCCTGTTATGGAACTTAATTAGCAATCCTTTTGGTGGAATAATTTTTCCTGTCAATCCCAAGCGCCACAGTATCCTGGGAATTAAAGCCTACCCGACTATTTTTGATGTTCCAGAAGTAGTGGATTTAGCAGTTATCGCCACCCCAGCACCAACCGTCCCAAGCATTATCAGTCAATGCACAGATGCAGGTGTCAAAGGTGCAATTATTCTCAGTGCCGGTTTTAAAGAAGCTGGTGCAGAGGGTGTAGCCTTGGAACAGCAAATACTTGAGCAAGCACATCGCGGCAAAATGCGGATTATTGGCCCCAACTGCTTGGGTGTGATGAGTCCGCGCACGGGTTTAAATGCGACCTTTGCCAGTACAATGGCGCGTCCTGGAAATGTTGGCTTTATTAGTCAAAGTGGAGCGCTTTGCACTGCTATTCTAGATTGGAGTTTTCGGGAAAACGTTGGTTTTAGCGCCTTTGTTTCCCTTGGCTCAATGCTAGATGTGGGTTGGGGAGATTTAATTTACTACCTTGGTGATGACCCGCAGACAAAAAGTATTGTAATTTACATGGAGTCAATTGGAAACGCGCGATCGTTTCTCTCAGCAGCGCGGGAAGTTGCTTTAACTAAGCCGATTATTGTAATTAAAGCAGGACGCACCGCAGCCGCAGCCAAAGCCGCAGCTTCCCATACTGGCGCACTTACAGGTAGTGATGAAGTTCTAGATGCAGCTTTCCGGCGTTGTGGGGTGTTGCGCGTCAACAGCATCTCTGATTTGTTCGATATGGCGGAGGTACTAGCAAAACAACCCCGTCCCAAAGGGCCGCGCCTGACAATTGTCACTAACGCAGGCGGCCCCGGAGTCCTGGCTACTGATGCTTTGATTGCTGCTGGTGGAGAAGTTGCACCAATTTCCCAAGAAACTATCGCAGCTTTAAATCAAATACTACCAGCACATTGGAGCCACGGTAACCCCATTGATATTCTTGGCGATGCTGACCAAGAGCGATATACCAAAGCCTTAGAAATTGCTGCCAAAGATCCGAATAGTGACGGTTTATTGGTGATTCTGACTCCCCAAGCAATGACAGACCCCACCCAAACCGCCGAAAAATTGAAACCCTACGCACAGATAGCAGGTAAACCCATCCTTGCCAGTTGGATGGGAGGAGCAGACATCGCCGCAGGTGAGATGATTCTCAACCGTCACCATATCCCCACATATACTTACCCCGATACTGCTGCTCGAATGTTTAGTTACATGTGGCAATCTAGCTATAATTTGCGCGGTATCTACGAGACTCCGGTAATGCCTGAATTTGATTCTGTATCAGGTATCCCAGACCGTAACTGTGTGGAAAAAATTATCCAAACAGCACGTCAAGCACAGCGAACTATTCTTACAGAGTTTGAATCCAAGCAAATTTTAGCAGCTTATGGGATTCCGGTGGTTGGTACTTGCATTGCTAAAAGTGAAGATGAAGCGGTTCAATGTGCTGAAAAAATCGGTTATCCTGTCGTTTTAAAGCTGTTTTCTGAGGTAATTACTCATAAAACTGATGTTGGCGGCGTGCAGTTGAATTTAAAAGATGCTGAAGCAGTAAGACAGGCCTACCGCACTATTGAATTTTGTTTACGGGAGAAATTGCAACACGATCCGGATTATTTAGACGCGATGAATCGCGCTTTTACAGAATTATTTCTGGGTGTGACGGTGCAGCCAATGGTAAAAATGGCTGGTTATGAATTGATTATTGGCAGTAGTTTGGATGCACAGTTTGGACCAGTGTTGCTGTTTGGCGCAGGAGGACAGCTCGTTGAGGTTTTTCAAGATCGAGCGATCGCACTTCCACCACTGAATACGACTTTAGCACGCCGCATGATGGAGCAAACACAAATTTATAAGGCACTCAAAGGAGTCCGGGGACGCAAAAGTGTCGATATGGCTGCTCTTGAACAATTAATGGTGGTATTTAGTCAATTAGTAGCAGAACAGCGTTGGATTAAGGAAATCGATATTAACCCGTTGCTGGCTTCATCGGAACAATTAATTGCCCTCGATGCTAGAATTATTCTCCACGAACCAAATGTTAAAGAAACCGAACTACCAAAGTTAGCCATTCGACCTTATCCTACACAATATATTAGTAAGTGGACGATGAAAGATGGCACTGCTGTTACCATTCGTCCCATCCGTCCAGAAGATGAACCGTTGATGGTGCAATTTCACAACACCCTCTCAGAACAAAGCGTTTATTTTCGATATTTCCACTTAATTAAACTCCAGTCGAGAGTAGCACACGAACGGCTAACACGTATCTGTTTTATTGATTACGATCGCGAAATCGCCTTAGTTGTAGAATATCAAAATCCCCAAACGCAGACACGGCAAATATTGGCAGTTGGTCGGTTAAGTAAAATACATGGTACAAATGAAGCGGAATTTGCTATTGTAGTGAGCGATCGCTGTCAGTGCCAAGGTATAGGAACCGAGTTACTAAAAAGGTTACTGCAAATTAGTCAAGATGAGCAACTAAATAGAATTACTGCTGATATTTTGGTTGATAATTATGGGATGCAAAAAGTTTGTGAAAAACTGGGTTTTCGCATCGAACGCACGGACGATCCTACTGTTGTGAAAGCGGAAATTGATATTGTAGGAGCGAATAGGCAATAGGCTTAATTTTGCTGTTGCCTTTCATTTTCTCTTGTTCTATGATTAGCCGAACTTGATGTTAGTTCTATATATGCTCCAACCGCACATACTGACGCGCGATCGCATTAATAGGAATGCCTTCAAAGCGGGAAATAATTTCTTTTAGTTATAGCAGTTCTGGCAACCAAAAAGTTAACTCATCGCCATAACGTCGGGATGTAAAACCGTATTCTTTGGGGCGAGCGATCGCTACTTTTTCTGGAGTTTGCACCACTATAATTTCAGAATTTGTAAAATTTTTCTCAATTTATAAGACTTCTTTAAAATTTTGATTATTAGCATATGAACATTAATTTAGACTACATAAATCGAGATTATCAAAAAAGGTTTGGAATAGAATTGCTGATTTCACTTTCCCCAGCCTGCAAAAGAATGTAAAGAATAGTTACTGTATAACCTTATTATGTACTCGATAATGATAACTTCTTGAACTTAACATATAAATCAAATTTGATTCCTAAAAAAACGATCTACTCTTAAAGCTTATGTCTCAAAAAATTGCTATTCCTATTTTAAGTCTCATGTTTGCAATGCTCGTGCCTAATGTGGTAGCTGCTGAGACTGTAATGCAAAAAGTAGCCAGAACAGGAGTATTAACAGCTGGTACTAGTAAAGATGCGCTACCTTTTGCCTATGTGGATAGTCAAGAAAAGTTAAATGGCTATTCTGTAGATATGCTAACTCTGATTAAAGAGCAATTAGAAAAAAATCTCCGAAAAAAAATTAAACTGCAATTGGTTGGTCTTAGCCCCTCTGAACGGATTCCTAAAATAGTTAATCGACAAGTTGATATTGTGTGTGATGCTAGTAGTTTTACATGGGAGCGAGATAAAAAAGTAGACTTTTCTGTAAGCTACGGTGCGACTGGAACTCAATTATTAACGAACAAAGGAACTAATCTAGGTTCTCCTGAATCCTTGATTGATAAGCGAATTGGCGTGTTAGCTGGAACCACAAACGAACAGGCGATCGCTCGCGTACAACCTAAAGCTAAACTAGTATATTTTAAAACTAGGACAGAGGGATACACAGCATTACAAAAAGGTACTATTGATGCTTTCTCATCCGATAGCATTATTTTAGAGGGATGGCTGCAACAGCAAAAAAATCCAGATGCTTTTGCGATCGTACCCGATCGCCCCTATTCACAAGAAGGTATCGCTTGCATGGTACCAGAAAATAACTCGAAATTCTTGGATACAGTCAACTATTCTCTGGTCAAGTTTATGCAAGGATTCGTCAATGGCGATCCTCGATACGTCGCTATTTTTGACCGTTCGTTTGGATCTCAAGGCACTGTAGCACTCAATCGCGATTTACGGGATTTAGTAGTGGAAACTATGAAATTGGTTATAGAATTTCGTGAGGAAATTCCCAAAAGCGATCTGTGATAAGTAGGAGGCAGGAGGCAGAAGGCAGGAGGTAAAACTCTTACTGTTCTTAGCATTCACGGTTTCAAAATGTTCTAACCTATGTGACTACGGCTATATTTATATCAAGTTTAAAGTGAAACAGTATAAGCCGACATAATTAAATGTAAACTCCAAACCAGCAAGACCTTTTACTGTTGAGGGTTTTACCTCCTGCCTTCTGCCTTCTGCCTCCTGCCTCCTGCCTCCTTCAACAATCTTGCATACGCGCAATCACACAATGTATAACTTTAACTTCATTAACAATTCGCTCAAGTTCTATAGATAGAGGAGTTTGTTCTCGAACGGCTTGCAATGTAGGAGTAGTTAAAATGTTCGGATTTGTGGCAATTTCTGATAATCGGACAGTATGTAATTGTTGAATTTGGCCGTGAATTGTTTCGAGATAGTTATCTAGTGCTGGTAACTTTTGGGGCGGCTGCCTTTGTTGCAGCGCATCTGCTAAGTTTTCCAAAACTTGAATAATCGTATCAGTCAGGCGGTTGAGTTCAGTAAATTGGTACTCGCCGCTAAATTCGCGCATATGTTCTGCCAGAGTTGTCACTGAACTGAAAAAGCTCCGAATGTATACCATCAAAGTTATTACAGGTTCGATTTCTCCCTGGACGTGACGAGGTTCGCTGAACAATCTTTGAGCGGCGGCGGTAGCGTTGGCGTTTTCCAGTGCTGCTTGATGACGTAGCATATTAATAGAATCAGTAAATGTACCGCGTTTTGGATGAAGATAGTTAGCTATTACCTGCTGAAAGTAAGCGAGATTTGCCCGAATTGTCTTTTCTAGTTGTGCCGGAAGTTGCTGTCGTTCCCAACGGGGAAAAAGCAAATAGCTGCCAAGCAGTGCTAAGGCACCACCAACCAAACTATCAACGATACGCAATATTCCTATTTTCCAGTCACCTGCACTAATCAGGTTGAGTAATAAAATAATGGCGGGAGTTAGCAGTATAGTAAATATGCTGTAGCTCAACGATCGCACTGACATCGCAGTAAACACCAGCAGCAAAAAACAAACTCCATTAGCCAACTGATTCTTAACTAATAAAATTACACCTATACCAATAATTCCCCCCAAAATAGTACCGATGACTCTTTGCACCGTTGTCTCGGAGGTTCCGCCAAAGTTCGGTTTGAGTGCAACTAAAGCTGTTAGCGTTATCCAATAACCTCTAGGTAATTGCAATACTGAGGCAAGCAATTCAGCAACCGTTGTTACCAATGCTAAACGCAACGCGTGACGAAACAAAACTGAATCAAAAGTGAAGTTATTTCGCAGTGTATCAATAATTGTAGAATTCTCCGACTGAGTTGGAGGAGAAATCTTTCGCTGAGCAATGGGGCGCTGTTTCCCTTGTTTGAAATCTGCAATAATCTCTGCATCGATATGAATTTGCTGTGCCAGGTTTGTCAAACTGGCTGTAATCTTTTTTAGGTTGAGTAATTCGGCATATTCATCTGTTTGAACGTTTACGGTTTGATTGAGGAGTTGAGCGCGAATAACTTGCCATTGATGTTCTAGTGCTTCAATTGTCCGGTCTAAATCTCCCAAGCGAACTAAGTTTTTTTCTTTGGCAATTCCTTGTGATAACATTTGCACAGCAATTACCAACTGTTCGATCGCTTGCTCAATTTCTCTTTGCAGCTGAAAATATAATTGGTCTGTGGATGCGATCGCTAACAATTCACTCAATGCGACAACAGAATTAAGGATTTGATTTACATCCTCAATTAACACCAACAAGTAATTTCCCCGCAGATTAGCTCCTTTTTGCCTAGTCCACATCGCTGTCCAGACACTACGGGCAAATGTCAAATCTTGAATGACGATATCTTGAGCTTGCACAAATCGTTGCGTCCACTCTTGCAAATCCTGTGGATTTAATGCCCTCTCCCTTGCCAAATCTACAAATTTACTCAGCGAATCATAACACCTAGCGACTACCTGCTTGACAGGTGCATCAGGACGCACCACCCACAACAGTGATGATAAAGCAGTTGTCCAGATTCCGCCAGCCAAACAAAGCCCACATTGTTGGATAAGAGTAGAAAAATTAGAGAATGAAGCAAATCTAGCAAGGGCGATGACAAACATAATTGAAGTCACTAAGCTGACAGATGCAGCCACGTTGCCGTAGAGACTTGCTAAACCTGCAATAAATATTACCAAAAATGTCGCTGGGATAGCTAACCACAAATGACTGCTAACCAGACTCGCAATGAGGAATACAACAGTTATGCTAATGGTTGCAGCGCTCATTGCGATCGCTTTTTGGCGGTAAGTGCCCTCAACATTTACCATACCAACAAACCAAGCTGCCATAGTGGCGATGCCTGCGGCGGGCATCGCCATCGCACTTGTAGCAGCATGACCAGTAATAATTCCGACTCCAATAGGTACGCCCAGTATCAAGAGGCTACGTAATCCAGCAAAAATGTCGGGTTTACCTGGCTTGAGTTGAAATTGCTGTAACAACCAACCCACAGGGCGTTTATCTGTAAATGACATTATTTAGGCTAGGGACTATAACAAAGCGATCGTCTCTTAAAGCATTTTACCTATATCTAACTACGTGCAAAAAAAATATAATATCAAATCCCCATAGATAATACCAATTTGAAAAAAGAATGCAACAGATGGGTAGGGGCACAACATTGTTGTGCCCTTACGGATAATTGATGTGTCGCAAACATTATTTGAATTGGTATAAACTTAATCACGCGTCCTTTGCGGTTCATGACTTTGCGAAAGTCCTGCTTTAGTTAGCTGACGTTGCTTAAAGGGCAATACAGTTGAGTTAAGCATATTTCTTTCTTCTCTCTGCGTCCTTGGCGCCCTTCTCTAACGAGACGCTGCGCGTTGGCGGAAGCCTCTCGTAGAGAAGGCGGTTCGTTAAAAGACAAAGAGTTTTAACCTTAACACCAAGCGTATTGGCTTAAAAGGTATTTGAAGAGCGATGAAAAATCAATTTTTATGCCAAACTCCTTGAAATTAAAGCTCATAGCACAATACAGTTCAGTTAAGACTCGATCCTCCCTAACCCTCCTTAAAAACAAAGGAACTAAGCCCAAAAGGAGGTAACTAAGCCCCCCTTTTTAAGGGGGGTTGGGGGGATCTTCCGGAGCTAAATACCGTTAACTGAACCGTATTGGCTTATAGCAATTCCTATTCGTCATTAATGGGGTTACTAGAGTATGGTTTACTCATACTCTCATAGTAGTATTCTGACGTTCGTACAGCTTATGCCCTGAGAGCTTTTTTTCACTCAACTCCCAACTTTTCAAACATTTTCAAAGGCTGTTTATTTATGGGTTTATGCTTTTATAGTGCTATTTCTATCCCAACAACACTTTTCTTTATTAATCTAATGGCTGCTTACTGGAATTACTACGATATTGGCATCAATGCATCAGCTAATTCGTTTAGTCTGATTTTCTTTATCGCACCTGTAATGCTCATTTTATTTACCATCAGTGGATACATAATGTCCAATTTGGCACAGCGTGTCAGAATGAAAAAACGTGCATCATTAAGCATGGGTATCTTAGGAGTGATAATTACTTTTATTATTGGGTTTATTATTATTAGCGGCGAATTTTCTGATTATCCTAGACCAATACCGCATAATTTTCTAGAATTTTTGCGCTACTACTTAGGACTGGCACCAAAAAAAGATTATGGAATTTAAGCATCAATCAAAAATTAAAACTTTTTTCAGCAGATTTAGCTGATGCTCTATTACAGCAGTTTTCATTTATTTGAACCACATCTACCGTAGGGGCACAGCAATGCTGTGCCCTTACTACGCGATCTATTTACCTGAAAATTGCTGTAAGTTAAAAATTTAGTAATAACGCAAAAATCTAGAGCCGTAGGTTAATCGCTCATTTTAATTCTCAAAATAATAGACCTCTTACATAAATCGAAAATAAGAACCCCACCCCGTCAAAGCTACGCTTTGTCTCCCCTCACCTTGCTAAGGGGACGGGTTGGGGGTGGGGTGTTAGGGACTTTTGCACTCTTACTCCACGAACACAATTCACAACAAAGGAATGAAAATATTAGGACTTACGCATTGACAGAAAATACCAAATATAGATGATTTAAAAACCACATCTGTCGTAAGGGCACAGCAATGCTGTGCCCTTACACCCAGGTCTATTTACCATCAAAGAATGATTAATAAAAGCCTGAAACAACCTATGCATAGAAACGCACACCATGATTCATTTGTACAGTGCGTAAGTCCTAAATATTTCTTTCCTAGTCACCAGTCACCAGTCCCCAGTCCCTATTTTCAAGGCAGTCCCAATGAAAAGAGAGGGCTGCTGTTGCTAAAACACTGCCCTCTCAAATTACGATCCTCTACATCTTGAATTCCTACCTGCTAAATTGCAGCCAATTCCGATTTTTGTGAAACTTGGAATTCTTGAGCTTTAACTACTTGAGCCGCACAAACTTTACCAGCTTCAAAGCAGGCTTCCAAAGATGCTCCTTTCATGTAATCACCTGTGAGGAAAAGTCCTGGTAGTTGCGAAAGCTGAGTTTGGAGATTATTAGCAAATTGATTGTAATTGCTAGTATATGCACACAACCCAACTGGATGATATTTCGCAACATATTTGATCCGATCCGAACCACTAATAGGAATGTATTGATTTAGAGCTTCTTCTGCTAAACGAATCAATTCTTCAGGAGTAGCTCCATCCTTCATATAGCGGCGACCTGTACGACCACTAAAGGTGTATCGAATTACGTTGCGCTCATTAATACCATAAGCACCAGCATTGCTAATAGGATATGTGTCATTAAAGACTAAAGCGCGTACTTTTTTGGAGAAAACATCGCGGGCGTATTCTGCTACAACCACAGTTACAGGATAGTAGTTAACAGTGTCTAAAATTTGAGATAGCTGTGAATTTTGAGATGCAACGATTTTAGAAGAAATTGTTGCTGGAGTTGCTAATATAACACCTGCATACTCTCTTTCTTGTACGCCAGAAGAATCGCGTAAACGCAGACCCGCAACACGTCCATTGCGTACAATTAAAGACTCTACACGGCTGTTTAATCTCACAGGCCCAGTTTTAACAAATTGCTCCAATACAGGTTGCATTCCATGAATCAACTGGTCGTAAGTGTCAAGAACCATGCGGAGATTACTACCCAAATTACCAACATAAGCTTCTTCTGGTTCTGCTCCATTCATCCGAACAGTCATAGGTCGCATCACAACCTGACAGAATTTAGAACTGAAGTATTCACTCAGAGGTTGGTCTCCAAAACGTCTACAAAGGTTATTGAAGTAAGGGCCGCCCAAAAGACCATTTTGCATATTCCGCATCACGGCTCCACAAACATTCCAAAACCGCCAAATATCTCTAGGAGTACCTTGGCTCATAAATTCCAAGGTAGCTTTAATCCGGCGACTATTATCTAAAGTCAATAATTTATCGTTCTGAACTTGAGAAGAATTCAGCCCAAAAAATTCATAGGGATTGTTACCCATTGCTGCTGTAAATTCTCTAAAAAGACGGTAAGTTCTACCAATATTTTTTCCTCCCAATTGTACTGGTCTATCTCCTAATAGAAATGGGCGAATACGTCCACCAATGGCATCATCTTGCTCAATTAACTCAACATTAAAACCGCGTTGACGTAAATAGTAAGTTACAGCAATACCAGTAGCGCCACTACCAACAACTGCATATGTATTCAAATTCACGATCCACCTCTGATTGTGTTTATGAGATATAAAAGTTCTAAACGAGTTGCGAAATATTTGTCTTTTGGTTGTCAAAAGTTCTTCACAATCACAAATCTTCCAAAACAGTAATAGTTACTTTGTGATAAGCTTGGTCTCGATATGGCAAAACTTCCAAGTAACGCGGATCTGTTAGCCATCCTCGTACATGCTCAACAGAAGGAAATTTTAAAACCCGGATAGATTCTTCTTCAAAAGAACCCAGCAATCGTTCTTTGGCTTGCATACGTAAAACTACTTTTGCTCCATATTCATCGCGAATTTCTACAGCCCGTTTTTTATAATTCTCAGCAGCTTCCGATGCTTGAGGATTAGGTATTAATGTGACCAATACATGAACCATTAATCTTCCTCTACTATTTATTTGAGTAAAATGTATTTGCAATTATTAGATTTCTTGCAAAATCTCTAGATTAGACAAGTTGTAGGTCAAAAACTTGTTGTAATTGGAGCAATGTCTCCTGCAAAGATTTCACATTCTCTACATTCAAAGTTACAGCAGACGGAACAATTTTTTTGATTAACTTTGATAAAACTTTTTTTGGCCCGACTTCAACAAAAACTTCGATTCCCCTTTCGTAGATATAACGTATTGAAGCCTCCCAACGAACAGCAGAAGTGATTTGTTGCTCTAATAACTGGCTCCATTCATAACCGTTGATTACTGGCTTTGCCGTCACATTTGAAATTACAGGTATACCAGCATCATTGAATTGAAAATTACCAATTATATTAGCAAAATCTTGTGCAGCCTCTTGCATTAAAGGAGAATGAAAAGCCCCAGAAACAGGTAAAGGAATTGCTTTCAGATTATTGTCAAAGGCAAAAATAAGAGCTTCTTCTATAGAATCTATATCACCAGATATCACAATTTGTTCTGGTGAGTTCAAATTAGCAGGAACTAACACGCCACCTGGCTGGACATTCTGTCTGCATAGTTTTTCTGCTTGCTCGAATGTAACTCCTTTGAGGGCTAGCATACCACCCCCCTGAGTTCTTGACATCAAAGCTCCTCTAACCTGGAGCAACTTCATAGCATCTGCAAAAGATAATACTCCAGCAGCCACTAATGCAGAATATTCTCCAGCACTATGTCCGCAGACAAATTTTGGTTTTCTCGCAAAATGCTCTTGAAAAACAGTGTATAGTGCTATATTTGTCGCTAATAAACAAGGTTGTGTGATGGAAGTTTCCATCAAGTTTTCTTCATCACCAAAAAAACAGAGATTGCGAATATCTAACTTGCTAACTTCTTCGGCAGATTCAAAAATTTTTTCTGCTGATATGAACTCCTTAAAAATCTCTAGACCCATTCCGACATATTGAGAACCTTGTCCTGGAAACACTAAGGCATAATCAGCCGTTCTTAATGTTTTCATGGTTGAAATAAAACCTCAATTTGCAAATTTTAGACTTGAATTTTTGCGTTTGCGTAGCGTGTCGGAGACAAAAGTTAGATCGGAGGTTTACTCCGAATATAATTATCCTACTTATTATTTAATGCTGATTCCAGTAATTGATAAGCATTTTCTACAGTTTTTATTTTCCCCGCTTGAGTTGTGGATATTTTCACATGAAATTTTTGGCGTATTAGCATCACAATTTTGACAATATCTACAGAAGATATCCCTACATCATCTACCCAATAAGCATCAGGACGAAGTTTACTTGGATCTATGTTTAATCTTTGGGCAACAGCATTACAAAAATCTTCAAAAGAAACTGTTTGTACTTGAGTGGGGTTTTCATTGATAGCAACCATATTCTTATCCTTTGATATTTAGAGATTGTAATTGAGATGTTATGCAACTTAATTTGCATAATTATTGGTAATATTCGTCTTTTGTCGGTTGTTTATTGTAAATAACTGATGACAAATAGAGCTATTTTAATTATTAAACCAATCAATTGTTAGCTCAAACAATTCTTGCTGATGGAATGGAAAAGAATGATGCGCTCCCTCTATTATCTGTAATTTTGGTGGATTTTTAGAAGTTATTTGTACTTGCTCTACTAATTGCTTAACTTCTTGTAAAGGAACTGTTGCATCTTCAGTTCCATGAATAATTAATAAAGGCTGATTTACTTGTTCAATCTCTTTGAACATATCAAGCTCAGGAGATTGCGTGAGAATTGCCGATCCACATTTCATTAGTTCTCCGTGATAGATAAATTCTGCTTCATCGCCATCTTCTAAAACAGAAAATGAATCTTCACCTATCAACCGCATAACAGTACCCGCTAAATCAGTAAACGGTGCCCAGGCGACAGTTTTATATATCCTTGAATTTCTCGCACTTTCTCGGATAACGGTGACTGCACCTAAGCAATGTCCAACTAATCCAATGGCGTTTGGGTCAACACCGTTTATGGTGCTAATTAAATCAATTGCAGCTTCTAAATCTTCTAATTCTCTATCTAGAGTCAGGTCTACTAAATCGCCATCACTATCACCTGAACCTGCAAAATCAAAGCGAAATATTGAGAAATTATGTTGGATTGCATAGCGAGCAAATTCTATAAATCGGCGACTTCCGCCAATCTTTGTACCTGCAAAACCGTGACAAACAATTAAACAAGGTCTAGGCTCATTTCCTTGTCCGTGATGTAAAACACCTACAAGGTTTTCTCCCCGCTTATTTTGGAAAACAAATGCTTCCATTCTTGACATATTTTAACACCTTTTTAAGTATTTAAAGTTTTAATTTTTTAAACAGATTGCAATGGCGATCGCCATCGCGAAATCTCTGTCATGGCTAATGCTGACATCCAAATGACTAGCTGAAATTTGTTGCCAAAATTTGAGAGCAGTATCGTGTAAAATAACAATTGGTTTTCCAGAAACATCATGCAAAATTTCTATATCAACCAGTTCAATTTGACTAATACCCGCTTCCAAAACCTTAAGAATTGCTTCTTTACAAGCGAATTTTCCTGCTAACCTTTGAAGCCGATGATTTGCATTGCCAAGAACTAAAGCATCTTTCCACTCTCGCTCTGTCAGCCAGACTCCTATCGGTGCATCCACTAAATCTTTGATATCTTCGATCGAAATAATATCTATTCCGGTCTTGACTTGAATTGCTGACTGAACAGAAGACGCACAAATTTTGTCTTCTATAAACATTTGATTTTCGTAATATCTAAACGATTCTCTAGCAAACAAAGGATTTATCCCAGCGAATTAAACTGGCTCCACAAGTTAGTCCTGCTCCAAACCCAACCGTCATTACATAATCGCCTGCGACAATTTTTCCATCTCGAACAGCATCATATAAAGCAATTGGAATTGAAGCCGCAGAAGTATTTCCATATTTGTGAAGATTGCACATAAAACGCTCAATTGGAATTCCCAAATACACGGCTACTTCTTCAATAATGTGAATGTTAGCCTGATGGGGAATAATCAATTCAACATCTTCAATGGAAATCTCAGCTTTATTGCAAGTATCGGTGATGGCTTCGCAGACGATAGGTACTACCGCTTGAAATAGTTCTGGGCCATTCATTTTTAGAAAATGTTGTCTGTTTTCCACAGTTTTAACTGAAGCAGGCTGTTTAGTTCCGCCACCAGGCATATACAACAGATCCCCACCCGAACCATCAGTACGCAGTACAGAACCAAGAAAACAATTTTCTTCCCCTGACTCTAGTAAAGCTGCTCCAGCACCATCTCCAAACAACACGCATGTAGAACGATCTTGCCAATCTACACATCTAGAAAGAACTTCTGCACCTATAACCAACGCATTACGAACCGCACCAGCTTTGATAAAAGAAGCTGCTGTTTCCAGTCCATAGACAAATCCCGAACAGGCCGCAGATATATCGAAAGCAAAGGCATTAAAAGCCCCGATATTATCTTGTACTTTACAAGCAACTGATGGAAATGGCATATCAGGCATCATAGTCGCCACTAAAATCATTTCTATCTCTAGTAATTCGATACCGCGCTTATCCAAGACTTGTTTTGCAGCGGCTGTTGCTAAAGTAGATGTGCTTTCTTCGCTAGAAGCGATTCGCCGCTCAACTATGCCAGTTCTTGTACGAATCCATTCATCAGACGTATCCACAATTTTAGCTAGATCGTGGTTTGTCATGACCTGAGTCGGTAAATAAATTCCCAAGGCAGATAATTTTACAGGTATCAATTTGACCTCCCCCTTGACAATCGGATATTGGGTTGACCATCTATTAGAGTTAGTAAAAGGCAGCATTTACCACTAGATTCAGAATCCCAGCAATAAATTGGAATTCCAGAGTGCTGTGAAAAGTCTTCTGTTACCTTCTGTAAATCATCAAAGGTCACATTTTTAACTTTGACTATTTTGGTTCTTAAAATAGCGTCTGCAAGGATGAATACTGAGCCAATTTCGCTTAAATCTCTGCTTTTAAGGGAAATATTGTTGCCAGACTTGAGTTCATCCAATTCTAGGTCAGAAATTTGTAAACCAAGAATTTTAACTGCTTTTTGAATATCGCAAGTTTCTAAATTCAGCTTTGTTTCTAGCATAGAGCTATTCATAAATTTTGTAAAGTGGTGTAACAATTTTAATTAAAGCTATCATTTGGTAGTCGCTAACATGCAACGCAACCATGATAGTTACGTTCCCAATCGAGTCTAAATTGACTTGAAATTTATTCAAATTTTGTGAATAGTTGTGGTACTAAATACCACAACTATTATCATCACAAATACACATTGCCTACATTCTCGAAAAGCTTAGATTCTTAGCTTTTCAAACCGTTTAACTGGGGTTAAACAAAAGAAAATTGGCTAGTATTGGTGAGGCTTAAGGTTGTAGCTACTTGTCCTTCAATTACGCCGATTAGTTCGGGAAGAATGTTGGAACCGCCAGTAAATAATATAGATGTTCCACTGGGAACGTTACCAGAAGATTGGATCAATAAATAATTTGATGCTGGGCCTTTGAGTTCGATGCGATCGCTACCTAATTGGAAGTCTTTGATGAGAGCGTAATCTTGATTTCCAACAGATGATTTATTGCCATCATTATAGTAAACAGCGTTGCGATCGCCCAAAACGAAAGTATCTGCTCCTTTACCACCTGTGAGAACGTCAATCTCACCTTTGCCAAAGCCAGAAGTAGTATTGACACCAACTAGTCTGTCTGCTCCTGCACCAGCATCTAAGATGTCGTTTCCAGCACCACCATTTAACAAGTCTTTGCCATCATTTCCAAAAAGTATGTCGTTACCTACATCACCAAACAGCCTGTCATCTCCTCTACCGCCAACTACGGTATCGTTACCGAGTTCGCCATTGAGTATATCGTTACCACCTTCGCCGGTAAAAAAGTCATCCCCAGCACCAGCAAAAACACTATCATTACCGTCACCGGCATCAACCAGGTCAACGCCATCACCACCATAGATAATGTCATTGTCACCTTCGGCAAAGACTACGTTCACTTCACCTGCTTCACCTGCAAGATAAATAATGTCGCTACCAGCACCACCAATGATACTATCGTTGCCAGTACCAGCAATTATCGTATCGTTACCAGGCCCACCTCCAAGAAAGTCGTCTCCTGCACCACCATCTATAAAATCATTACCTTCTTGCCCAGGAACTAAATCGTTACCATCGCCCGCATAAATAGTATCGTCGCCTTCTCTGGTGGGAATAATGTCGTCCCCAGCACCTGCATAAATCAAGTCGTTGCCGCTTCCAGTAGAGATGATGTCATTACCTCCAAGAGCATTAACGGTGATATCGTCTTCTGAGGAAATCTGAATGATAAAGTCATTTCCTTCGGTTCCGGTAATAAATAAGCTTGCCATTTTTGCTTTTTCCTTTTGTAGATTGTTGTTACAAAGATGTCGGATTCAGGCATTCACTCTAGGATGAATGCATACATACCAAGAAGATGTGTAATATCATGTCCGGTTGGATACTTATATCAAGTTCGGATGATTAGTTATGATTGGAGTCCTCACGTTACCCCTCCCCAACCCTCCCCTTGCTAAGGGGAGGGTGCCGTAAGGCGGGTGGGGTGTTTCAGAATTTATAAGTAATTAAGCGAACTTGATATTATCATTAGGGCTGACGGTGGAACGCTTAGAGATTTTAACCACAAGCGATTAGCCGAACATGATATGAGTTTTGGAAAAAAACAGACGACGATTAACCTAGTTATTTGACGCAGATATCTCTGGTAGGGTTTGCGCGGTTAAACGAACGTCGTCAAAATTAACTACCAACCCAGGCCCATCTATGAGATTGATCAATCGGATGCCTAAATTCTGACCTAAATAGGGGTTTGATTCGGTAGTAGTAAATTTGACTGTGGAGGTTTCAAAGGTTTTATCTTCAATGAATACGCTGTTATTGTCAGATGCGATAACTGTATCGCCTGCTAGCAATTCCACACGATATCCAGGGAAGCCACTCAAGTCAATTCCGATATAGATACCTCCGATATTACCTACTTCTACCTGTAGGGTATATTCGGTATTGGCTGTTAAAACAGTATCGAGTTGTTGGAATAGACCTAAAACACCACCACTTCCAGGGGGTTGAACTACATAAAGATCGGCAACGTTTTCACCTTCTGGTGCTTCATTAATGAAGTATTCGGTGTTGGGGTCTAATACATCATAATTGGAAGTTTCAATTCCGTTGGGATTTTCAGGTATGTAGCCATTGGGGTCGTAAACTACCCAACCAGGTACGTTTGCAATATTAAAGCTTCCATCTTCCAATTCTGGCTCTTCAAAACCAGCATTTTCAATGAATATGCTTGTGGATGAGTCATTTACAAAAGAGAACTGGCTGGTATTATTCAGATTGAAATTAGCTACTGGTTGTCCTTCAACCACACCAATCAGTTCACTAAGAATGTTTGAACTATCAAAATAGTATATAGCTGTTCCACTTGGGAGATCCCCAAATGTAGCAACCAATGAGTAATTTGATGCTGAACCTTTAAGCTGGATAGTATCAACTCCAGATTCAAAATCTTTGATAACGGCGTAATCTTCAAATCCAAAAGATCCTGGCTTACCATCACTGTAGTAAACAGTATTTTTGTCACCCAGAACAAAAGTATCTGCGCTCAGACCGCCTGTGAGAACGTCAATATCGCCCTGCCCAAAGCTAGAATTAGCATCGTTATTGACACCAATTAGTGTATCGCTGCCACTACCGCCTTGCAGTTCATCGTTGCCATCACCGCCAATCAGAGTATCGTTATCAGTACCACCCGTTAGCACGTCATTTCCTTGACCGCCATTGACGATATCGTTCCCGGCATCACCATTCAAGGAATCCGTGCCATCATTGCCAAATATTACGTCGTTACCTACATCACCAGAAATTTCGTCGTCTCCGCTACCACCTTCTATTAAGTCATTACCAAGACCACCATTAAGGCGATCGCTACCACCTTGACCTGTTAAAAAGTCATCTCCACCACCACCAAAAGCAATGTCGTCACCATCGCCTACATCAACCACATCTACACTATCACCACCAAAAATCTTGTCATCGCCAGCTTCAGCAAAAACTGTGTTTGATTCACCTGCAAGATAAATAATGTCGTCGCCAAGACCGCCATTGATATTGTTGTTGCCAGTTCCAGATCTGATGATATCGTTGCCAAGGCCGCCATCAATCAAGTCGTTTCCGGCTCCAGCATTTATAAAATCATTACCTTCTTGTCCGTCAATTACGTCATCACCCTCGCCTGCGTCGATAACGTCGTTCCCATCTCCAGAACTAACAACATCATTGCCAGTACCTGCATTAATAAAGTCATTCCCTAATCCAGTAGAGATTATGTCATCACCTGCCAGGGCAATAACAGTATTATTATCTTGTGACGCTATCAGCAGGATAGAATCATTTTCTTGAGTTCCGACATTGAATTTTCTTGCCATTTTTGCCTTTCTAGCTCTTTTGAGTTGTGGTTGCAAATTATGAGAATCGACACATTATTGAAGCTACCAAAATAGGAAGCTTTTAATGCGTAAGCTTTGATAGAAACAGACAAGAATTACACTACTCAAATTCCACTTAACGCAGATAAATTTAGTAGCCTTAGACCAATACCTATAGGTATTGTTTTACAAGAGCTAATAATTGAACATTACTAACCCTATAGCACTACACAATTCAGAACTGCTGTCGTGGAACTGAGCTATTTTGCTGAAAAAAACTTAAATCAGGAAGAGTAGTAGCCAATGCTAACCATGTAATTTTGGCTTAACTGTTGTTTAGCATTGTTTACTGTTGCGAAATTAATCTTTACGAAACTACAATAACATAACTGAAATGACTGTTCAAGTAAGATTTGACCATTAGCGATCGCGCAGAAATAAGTTACTTATTTTGGAAACTCATTAGCTTTTGCAAAAGATGTCAGACTGAGGATTTATAGGGATATCAGTAGATTACAATTAGGTTGGGATTGTCAAAAATGGTATTAGCTGTTAAAGTAAAACCTATGCAACCTGACATTAGATAAAATTCCAATCCAACTTCACAAAGAGCATTGCTGAATAATGGAATGATTAAGGCTGATGTTAAGACACACCAGACACTAGAGATTCTTGTAGATCTAAATTTCAAAATTATCCCGCAATTATCTAACCCCCAGAAAATATATAGGACTCATATTTCATTAGGAGAAATATACGTAGTGGCGTAGGGTGCGTTAGCCTTTGGCGTAACGCACCAGTTAACTGAGATGTTTTCATAAATTAAATCGGACTCCTATAGGTACTTCAGGACTTACGCAATATGTGACTGAAAACCTTATTCTTGCGTAGCGGTAATTCATGTAGACGCGGAGCGGCTTCCCGCAGGGTATTACCGCTACTTTCGTTATCTTTTGCGTAAGTCCTGTACTTATTGAAGTAGTGCCTTTTGTTCAAATCTCCGGTAAAGTTGCATGACTAGTTTTGTATAAATCAGAACAACTCATGCAACTATAACTAATTTACACCTGTATAGTTTTTATTGCTTGTCTATCTCAAAGAGTGTGCTACCCATTTTCAATGGAGAGCATAATTCCAAAGCATTTTGAGGTATAAATCGGTAGTTCCAGTCATTATAGAAGCCAGACTTTTGCACAAAGACTGTTGACAATTCTTTGTCATTGATTTTTGCGTCTATCTGAGGCTTATTGCGATCGTGTGGAGTTTTAATTATCAGTTGTTGATTGGTAGTAGGAGTACTGATTAGATTAATTATTACTTCTTTAATAGTTAGCGGTTTACCTTTCCAGTTTTCTGTAATCAGACAAAACATCCGATGTTCTATGTTGTTCCATTTACTTGTACCAGGAGGAAAATGTGCAACCTCAACGATCAGTTTAAATGCGTCAGCAAGTCTTTGGAGTTGGGCCTTCCATAATCGCAAGCAATACTCGTCGGCTTCACTACAGTCTGCTATAATCAACAGTTCTGTAGCATTTTTGTACATTTTTTTGCCCATATCTTGCCACCAGCGATGAATTGATTCAACAGCGACTTCTGCGGTGTCCTGATTAATTCCCACATTTACCCACTCTGGGTTTGTGGTTAATTTATAAGCCTCGTATGGAACAAAATTTAAAAGTTCTGGATCGGTGAAATAATCAGTTTGCTCCTTGAGAAATTGTTTTTGAGATTGCCATTCTTGTACATCGTTATTGTACTTGCCGTTAGCGAAGCTGTCCGCAGGAATCGCTTCTTTTTTCTTAATGTCAAGCGAGACTATAAGTTGACCGCGGGCTTGGAAATTTTGCACTCGGTTATGAATATGTTGAAATTGAAAATCCCGGTCTGAGGGACAGTCTCCTTCTTTCGTTTTACGGTTATTTTGTAGCCTGTAGCCAAGTTCAGACAACAAGGAAGCAACTTTTCTCGGACTGATGACATGACCCTTAGTTCGCAATTTTTCAGCTATTTTTGTGGTGCTTTCGGAAGTCCAACGTAAAGGTGAGTCTGAAGATTCACAATTTAGTGGTTGAATTAATCCCTCCAGGTCTGGAATTAAAGTTTGGTCAATTTCTAACAGAGGTTTTCTGCCACCTCCCTTACATCTAATTTTCTCTGTAAATTGGGTGTTTTTAATTCGAGTATCTGGCTTGATTTCCAGTTCGCGAATTCCGACCCGAATTGTTTTTGGTGAAAGGCCTGTAGCTTGAGAAACTTGTGTAATCCCACCTCTGCCCAATGCAATAGCTTCTGCGGCAGCCCACAGACGTATCGATCTTTCATTCAGATGAGGGTAAAGCGAATCAAATTTAGATTTGAGAAAATCTCTTGCTGACATACAGCAATCCTAATATCCTAAACTCCTAAAATTTATCAGAGAATGTTTAAGATTTTATGCATATTTACTGCGTAATAGGTTAAGAATTTTTTAATAATTACTGAAATAGAGATCTTAATTAATCAGTTTTGCAAAAGTATTGGTGACAGGTTAAGAAGGATTTATCTACAAGGAAAACATATCCAAAATACAGCATAATCCATCGCAAGTAAAACAAGCTCGATCGGCTTTTCCACATTTAACATGCATAATTGGGGTAAGCAAGATGCCCACCCCACAAAAGTTATACTGAATTTGGTTATGCAAATTGAATATTTTTCGGCTTACCTGGGTTTGGGAAGAATTTTTGTGTAGCTCACTTTATTTGAAATCTGCTGTATGTTTGGAATTTAGCAATGTGCTTTGATTTCTGAACTTATTGAGCCAAGCAGGTACTGGGAAGTGTAAACGCGATTAATCGCGCCTCTACGCATAGGTAATCAACATTTTTGAGTTACACGAGAGTTGCTTCACACAATGAATTACCAGTCTTATGTACAGTATAACTTGTTAAAAATTAAGTGGGATTCTCAGGTTAATTCAATTATTAAATCAGATGTTAAGATTGTTAATCAATAAAAGTTTTACCGATCGCATCTTCGCTAAGTATAATTACTCAAGATTGCCAAAAAGTTGAAATTTTTCGCTCTCTAACTTTATTTAAGGAACTAATACCATTGAATGTACGCCGCGTGCGACTGGAATAGAGTAACGAGTCTGTACTAACTGCGGTTGGGGATCGAGCGGGTCGGTAGCAATTCGCCAGAAATCTATGGAACCACCTTTGATGCGATCGTCAAAATGGTCATAGGTCACAACTGCGAGATATTGGCTAGAGGCATCAAACGCAGCAGCTTCGGGCAAAATCCCATCATAAGGATAATCTGCTACTCGGTTGAGTTGCCCTGTCTGGGGATCTAGGGTCATCAATGTTAGCGATGAAAACCAAGTGATGCGATTGTCATTGTAGGGTAGGTAACTTCGCTCTAAATTGGTAGTGACGACATACCGACCATTGGGGCTAACTGTCAATCCTTCTGGGCTGACACTTGTCATAGCTCGTGACACCAAAGCATGGCGCGGGGAACCATCGGTTTGTGCGCCGGCTTCTAGGCGAATACTCACCACACTACCACGTGGGGCTTCATTCCAGGTTCCTTGTACATCTGCTCCCCAAAAGAGATTATTCACAATCAAATGGCGGCCATCTGGCGTGAATCGTGCAATATAGGGAGCCTTTTCTATTTTGACTACATTTCCCCAAGACTCAAGTGCAAGATTACTATCTTTACCCACAACTTTGGCAAAAGAGATTTCAGCAGTGGTTGTGTTAACGAGTGCTAGGGTATTTTGAGTAGGATGCCAAGCTGTATGGATTAGTTCGTCTCCTTGTGGTAAGGATGATACTGGAGGGTAAATTGGTTGCCCCAGTTTGCCGTTGGTTAAAGGAATTAATGCCAGAGGAGTTTTTGCCCCAGCTCCTTTGGGATGAAAAGTAACTGATACAAGCGAACCATCACGATTGATGCTAACGGATGTAGGACGCTCAGCGATCGCTAATTCTTGCACTTGAGTTGGTCGAGTCGGGTTGCTTAAGTCAAACACCAACAAGCGCTTACCATGCTTGAGATCCGCAAAGGTTTGCTTTTGCCAATCGCCCTCTGGTCTTTGCTCAAGGGTTTCAACCACCAATGCATAACGACCATCAGGTGTAACCGCTACTGCCGCAGGTGGCCCGGCAACCGAATTACTCGCCTCAGCTTCGTAAGCGCGTAAATCTCGGATATGTTTTCCTGTCAGAGGAATTACACTAATAGCATCCCGCCCTTCAGGAGATCCGAGTTTACCATCGACGTAGGCGGAAGCTAGCATATCTGCATCGGATATGGAAACAAGATAACGACCTTGAAATGCTAGAGGGTCCGCACGATCCGAAGTCTGGGCGATTGTTTTTGCAGATATGGTTATTAAAGTTGCTAAGACTAGGGCAGAGATTTTCAGGTTCATTGCTTGGATGATTTAGGACTAGGGATTAAGAGCATTGCTGATTTTATGTATGAAAACGATTGTGCATAATATCAAAATCCTGTAGAGACGTTGCATTGCAACGTCTCTACATCTGGATTCATGAACTGGGGTTCAAAACCGCATCTGAATCAGGCAACTAATTCTAGTCCAAACTTGGGGACGGGTACGGCGGTATCCAAAAAGCTGGGGCGCTTTGCTAAGCGATCTAGCCAAGTTTTTAATTGCGGACGGCTGTTAATTAGTTGTTCGCCTTCTGGGGCTAGTTTCATTGACAAAAGAACAGGTGCCATGAAAATATCTGCCAGAGTAATGGAATCACTAACCAAATAAGCTTGGGTGAGCGCTGTTTCTAGCACATCAAGATGAGAGGCGATCGCAGTTACGGCACGCTTAATTGTTCCTCCATCGCCATGTCCGCCGTTTTCAGGAATATAAACACACTGCACAAAAATTTGTCCGATGGCAATTGGTTGAATATAACTGACTGTCACACTCATCCATTGGTGCATTCGCGCCCGCTCTAAAGGCGTTTTGGGTTGAAATGAGCCTCCGTCGAATGACTCATCGATGTAGTGCAAAATTGCCTGACTCTCGTAAATAATTTTGCGATCGTGAACTAATACTGGGACTCTGCGAAACGGATGCAGGCGACTAAAATCATCCACTGTCAAATCTTGAAACGTCACTGTTTCAAAATGGTAATCAACTTTCTTCTCCAGTAACAAAATTCGCACAGCACGAACATAGTTGCTAAATGCCCAACCGTAAAGTTGAGGTCGATCCATATCAAAACCCCCTTATGGAAAACAGGACTTATATCGTGTTCGGTGAAAGACTTATCATTAAGACCGCAGGGGGCAGGGGGAAAGGGAAAGGGGTAAGGGGAAAAGGGGAAAGATTAAATTTATTCCTTTTCCCTTTTCCCTTTAACCTTTTCCCCTGCCCCCCCTGCCTGCCTTAACAGATATCCCTAACTGAACCGTATTGAATTATGAGGGAGGACGACTTCCTCCGGGCGATCGCTCTTGAGCTTGGTAATTGAGCATCCATTGGGGATACTCCACGGGTAAACGGCTGACTTCATCGATGGCGACAAGTTCGTCATCTGTAAGTCTTAACTCAGCAGCCATGAGGTTATCGCGTAATTGTTCTACAGATTTCGCACCAACGATCGCACTTGTGACATAGCTACGGCTCAGTAGCCATGCGAGGGAGATTCGAGCAACGGAACAATTGTGACTTTGGGCGATGGGCTGCAAAACATCGATAATTTTGTATGTTCTTTCTAAATCAACCGGAGGAAAGTCAAAACTAGTGCGTCTTGCACCTGTGGGATTGTCTTTCTGGCGTTGAAATTTACCACTTAATAAACCACCAGCTAAAGGACTCCAAGGTAAGATGCTCAACTGTTGGTCTTGAGCTAATGGAATAATTTCGCGCTCTAAATCGCGACCAGCTAAAGAATAGTATGCTTGTACCGACTCGAAGCGATGCCAGTGATATTTATCTGCGATCGCTAATGCTTTCATAATCTGCCAAGCAGAAAAGTTGCACAATCCAATATAGCGGACTTTACCAGCGGCGATTACATCATTGAGAGTACTTAGGGTTTCCTCTATTGGGGTCAGTGGATCGAAGCCATGAACCTGGTAAAGGTCAATATATTCTACTTGGAGACGTTTTAGGCTGCGATCGATTCCATTTAAAATATGATGGCGAGATAATCCAACTTGATTTGGGGTGTTTCCTAATCTCTCGCGTACTTTTGTGGCAATTACCACTTCATCGCGAGGCAATCCCAACTCCACAAGTGCTTTTCCTAAAATAGCTTCAGACTGCCCCTCTGAATAGACATCGGCTGTGTCGAAAAAATTCACGCCTCCATCGAAAGCAGTTTTCAGGAGTTCTGTGGCTGCATCAATATCCAACTCGCCAATCACTTTCCAAAAGCCAGCGCCACCGAAGGTCATAGTACCAAGGCAGATTTCGGAGACGTATAAACCCGTTCGTCCCAGTAATCGATACTGCATTTATATATCCAGTTTGATTGCGTGGAAAAATACTTTATATGTGAAGGCAAGAGGCAATTAATCTTTCACTTTTCCCTATTGCCTATTGCCCTCCCATATACATACCTACACGTAGCGATGACCACCATCGATATGAATGACCTCTGCTGTAATTGAGGGATTAGTCATCAGAAAAATAACGGCGCTAGCAACTTCTTCAGGTGTTACTAACCGCTTAGTGGGAATTTTAGAGGCAACGTCTTGAAAAGCTTCTTGCTTAGCTGGGCCAAAAATTCCATCCCACATGGGAGTATCAGTCCAACCAGGGGAAACAGCATTGACTCGAATCGGAGCTAGTTCCACCGCCAAAGCACGGGACATTTGTTCGGCCGCAGCGGTCGCCACCGCAGTTGGCCAAGCGCCGGGAACTGGGCGGTCGGTGGATAATCCACCTGTGAGGGTAATGGAGCCGCCAGAAAGCATTTTTGGCACAGCCGCTCGAATGACATAAACGCTTCCCCAAACACGGCTTTCAATGGCAGGACGAAATTGGTCAACAGAGCCATCGAGAATCTTACCACCAACAAAACTACCGGCTGCAATGTAAACGTGGTCAACTTGGCCTGTTGTGCTAAACAAGCGCTCTACTGCTGCTTCATCGGTGATGTCTACTAGACCGGTGTAAACCTTTCCTAGCCGCTCAGATGCTTCTTCCAATTTGCTTGATGAGCGACCTGCAATTGTCACTTCTGCACCTAAGTGTTTTGCTAATCGGGCAGTCTCATAGCCAATGCCCTGGCTACCACCAACCACAACTACATGCTTTCCTTGTAACTGCATTGCTGAAAGTCTCCTGAGTAATATATTCTTCTGGGAAAATTTTTCAATGAACGCTCGTTGACTGAGGGTATTTAATCACAGCGAATTGATTGTTTCGGAAGTTTGCGATCGACAATGACCCAAGAAGCAGGGGGAGCAAGTCCTTTCAAGAACTGCGACAAGCGTTGCGGAACATGGGGAGGGTGTCTCGCCCTTCTAGGGTGCTCTTGGTCTTGGGTACAAGCTGCGTTTGAGTTTTTCCCCTTGCCCCCTGCTCCCTGCTCCCCTACCTCTTCTGACAATGCCCTCATGTCATTGAGCGCCCACCTATATTGTCTGAGGCCTTGATGATGGTCTGAATTTATGGAAAAACCAATCATCGTTCAAATCTGCGTTTCTCTAGCAATGCGAACCGTGCAACTTCAAAGCACATCTGCTTGCTATTTGGATCTAACCTTGTGCTTTTCCTTCCAGCAGTCCAGCGAGAGTTTGCTGGAAACTCTGGCGCTGGCTGAGATTGTCTAACCACGCTGCTGTTTTAGGTCTAGCTTTAATTAGTGCCGATCCTTCCTTGGTCATATTGACGTAGTACACCATTGACCCAGTTATGATATCAGCCAAGGTCAATGTATTACCTACAATAAATGATGTTGCCAACTCTTTTTCGAGGACATCTAAGTGGTGACTGGTAGTGTTTGCTGACTCTGCAACAACAACTTCATCAGGTATACCACCCATAATTGGACTCATGATTCGTTGCAAAAACAATTGCATCACACCGACTGGATAGAAATAATTTGCTGCAATGCCAATCCATTTACGCACTTGAGCGCGTGCTTTGGCATCGGTAGGCTGCAAGGATGGCCCATCAAAAGCTTCATCAATATAACCTAAAATGGCTGGAGTTTCATATAGGACGAAATCTCCGTGTTCCAATACGGGCATTTTACGAAATGGGTTGAGCTTGGCGTATTCGTCTGTCCCCAGATAGTCAAACCCGATTTCGTTGAAGCGGTAGTCAATTCCTTTCTCGATTAAGACAATGCGAGCAGAACGAACATTAGGACTGACTGGAAAGCCGTGTACAACTAAGCTGGACATAAGGTTTACTCCTGAGGTATTAGCGGTGTTGTTGAACGTTTATTCAATTTGAACACTCATTCAAGATAAAACTAAACAAAATCATTGTCAAGACCAAATCCTAAAATTAATTTCTGAAAAAGCGTCGGGTTCTTTTTAGGGATCGAAGAAAAGACACCCCAAAAAGTTGACTGTTAACGTAACCGTTAACAGTCAACAGTCAATATGAAATCCCATCCTTTTTTAGAAACGGGATGAGCTTAACTGAAGCATTGTCCTGGCTCCTGCTGCAATACTGTTAAGGGTTGGAGCATCACGTCGGATTCTTGCAACAGCTAACATACCCACAACTAATCCCAGCAATGCTTTAGCATTCGGATCGATGGCGAATGATTTCGGCAAATCTCCGTCCTCAATTGCTTGAGCAAGATTCAGCCGAAAGAATGATTCAATTTCGTCTAAACGATCCTCAATAATCGCGATCGTGCTGGGTGAATGGGATTCGCGCTCTATGGCTGTGTTAATAATCAAACAACCCTTATGTTTCGAGTCGTTAATCATCGCTTTTGCCAATAGATCGAACCATTGTTGAATACATTCCAAGGGGGGACAATGGCGTGGCATGGAAGCCCGAAAGAATTCTTGTGTGTATTTTTTGAATACTTGCTGAAATAACTTTTCTTTGTCGCCAAAGGCAGCATATAAGCTTCCAGGCTGGATTCCTGTGGCTTGCACAATGTCTTTCATGGAAGTGTTGGCATAACCACGCTGCCAGAACAAATCCATGATGATTGTTAAAGCCTCGTCCTTATCAAACTCTCGTTGCCGAACCACGGGGTAATTGAAGTCTCCCAATTATTGTTTGCATTTGTTAACTATACACATTTTTGAATGATTAATCAAGATTCATTGTAAAGACTGTATTTATGCTGGTTTTTTAGTAACAATTATTACTCTTATGGCAAAATTGTCAGTAATTTAGCTCCAATTCGATTGTTATGGAATGTTTTTTGATGAGAATTTGACAAGCGATCGCCAATCTTAACCCAATGCTTTTGCTTAAATATCTTATTTTGAACAAACAATCAAAAATGTTTTCTTCCATAGAAATTTTTCTTTTCCCTCCTGCCCCCTGCCTCCGACTTACTTAAAACTAAATTGGCAGAGTAATAATAAACTTGGTTCCCTTACCAGAAATAGACGAACAGTTAATTTGTCCGTTGTGTTTATCGACAATAATTTGATAGCTGATAGCTAATCCTAGCCCAGTACCCTTACCCACAGGCTTAGTTGTGAAAGATGGTTCAAAAATTCTTGCTTGCACCTCAGGAGGCATACCAAGAGCATTATCTTCGATGCAAATTGTAACGGTTTTTTGCTGGCGATCGACCGATGTAGTAATCGCGATCGTGTTATCCCAGGCAGCTATTTCTCGATCCAAGTGATTTTGATGAAGATCGTCAAATGCATCAATAGCATTAGCGATAATATTCATAAATACCTGGTTGAGTTGTCCGGGATAGCAAGTAATAGAAGGTAGTTCGCTGTATTGTGTGACAACCTCGATTTTAGGGCGGTCTCCTTGGTCTTTGAGCCGATGTTTTAATAACATTAAAGTACTATCGATTCCTTCGTGGACTTGAAACTCTACCTTAGATGAAATATCAGCACGAGCAAATGTTCTTAGAGAGAGGCTGATGTCTTTAAGACGACCAATTCCCTGGTGCATTGATAAAAGAAGCTTTGGTAAATCCTCAGTCATATACTCTAAGTCAATTTCTTCAACAAATTCTTCGATTTCTGCGTCTGAGTGTGGTAACTTTTGCTGTTGTAAATTCACCAAACGAAGGAGATCGTTGATATATTCCTCAATATGAGAACAATTTCCACTAATAAAACCAATTGGGTTATTAATCTCATGACCTATGCCTGCAACAAGTTGTCCAAGAGTAGACATTTTCTCACTCTGAATTAGTTGTAGTTGGGTTTGTTGCAACTGTTGTAGAGATTGACTTAATTCAGCGGTGCGTTCTTGCACCCGTTGTTCTAATGTCTGCGTCAGATGGGAAATTTTCAGATGTAACTTTAATCGAGCAATCACTTCTTCTTGTTGAAAAGGTTTGGTAATATAATCAACTGCACCAATTTCCAGTCCTTTCACTTTGTCTGTGGCATCGGACAAAGCAGTCATAAAAATGATCGGAATGTTCTGTGTGACGGCATTCGCTTTGAGCCTGCGGCAAGTTTCAAATCCATCTAGACCCGGCATCATAATATCGAGGAGAATTAGATCGGGATGGGCGTATTCTATTTGTTCGATCGCCGACTCTCCATCTGTTGCCATGAGTGCTTTCCAACCACATCGCCCAATCGCTTCAGATAGTACCTTCAGATTATTTGGATTATCGTCCACTAACAAGATATGCATTGGCTTCAAAAGAGGTTCAGCGATCATGGACGTAACTCCGTTGTTACAAATGATTTGAGGAACTTACGGATTTTTGCGGTTTGGAAGTTGGCAGTGAGTTTACTCAACTCAGTTGCGAAAGGAGTTAACCTACTGTCTTGCTTGATTAGCTCTCCTATGATTCCCTCTATCGCTGGAATATCTCCCATCATTGCCAGATGATAGAGTTGTTGCAAAATATCCTCAGACGGCAAAATCAATTCACTATTATTTACTTGCTCATTCTTAACAGATAACTGCTGAGATTTGGATTGAGTATAAATCCAGTCAAGTTTTAGTATCGAACGCAGCGCATTAAATAGTTCATCAATTTGGAGGGGTTTCGGTAAGAATGCTCTTGCTCCTGCCTGTAAACTGCGTTGTCGATTTTCTTCAAATACGCTGGCAGTAGAAACAATAATCGGAATAGAACGAGTTTGGGAATTTTCTTGTAAGTGAACCATTAGCTCAAAGCCATCCATATTGGGCATGGCTAAATCGAGCACAATCGCATCCGGTTGATGTTCAGTTGCCATTTGTAGCCCATGTTTACCATCGCTTGCTTGCAAAATGTGACAGCCAATTTCTTGTAGCAAACTGCTCAATATGGAACGGTGGTTGTCATCATCATCAACAATTAGAATTTGAGGTACATTATCCCGAATACCAGCAATTTTCTGGTGGGTTGAGGGGATGGTTTCTATTTGCCAATCATGGGAAACTGGTACTGATACTGTCAAATCCAGCCAAAATAGGCTTCCTTCACCCAGACGGCTCTGCACTTGAATTTGGCTGCCCATCAATGCCGCAATTCTTTGGCTGATTGCTAATCCCAAGCCAGTACCTTCAGACTTCCGTCCTGCATCACCGACTTGCTCAAAGGCCAAAAAGATTTTCTCTAGTTGGTCTGGCGACATGCCAATACCTGTATCTTCAATTTGGAAGCGAATCTTGGCGATTGGGCATTGGGCATTGGAAGAAGCAGGGGAGCAGGGAGCAGGGAGCAGAGGAGAAGAATCTTCTTTCCTACCCCCAGCACAGACCTGCCCCTCTGCCTTTTCGCCAGTCCCCATGTCCCATGCCCCAATTTCCAGTACATCTACTTTAAACGTCACGCTACCGTTGTCTGTGAATTTAATAGCGTTGCCTAGTAAGTTAATCAAGACTTGCCGCAGACGCTTTTCATCAACTTGAATGACAACTGGTAGGCGATCGTCCATTGAGACGTTAAATCCAATTCCTTTTCCATCGGCTCGAATACTGCAAATCTCGGTGACACTATGTAAGAAAGTGGACAGATGTACATTAGTAGCAACCAATTCTAGTTTGCGAGCTTCAATTTTTGAAAGGTCGAGAATGTCATTGATTAGCATTAACAGATGCGTCCCGCACTGGTAGATAATGCTGACTCCTTTTAGGTCTTTGTCTGTTAAGTTTTGTGATGCTTCTAGCACCTGAGCAAAACCAAGAATGCCATTGAGCGGTGTGCGTAGCTCGTGGCTCATATTGGCTAAAAACTCGCTTTTTGCTTCGTTAGCAGCATCAGCAGCTTGTTTTGCTTCCAAAAGTTCATGAGTTCGCTCTTCAACTTTGAACTCCAGGGTTTTAGAGTAGTCTAATAGTTGACCATTGGCAATTTCTAATTGTCGATTTGCTTCTTCTAATTTCTGCTGTTTATAGGCATTGGTTGTGGCAATTACGCTGCTGATGAATGCAGTTAAGGCGGGCGTGACTGGAATCAGAACACCGTACAAAAACATCCCGTAGCCACCACCAATAAATGTGCCACTGATGCCTACAGTTGCCCAAAGAATTTTACCGCCTGGGATCTGCCATCTATTACGCGCACTAGCTAACCACCAACTACCACCAGAACCGATCCCAGACGATAAGATAATCGACACTAACACAGCTATGCCATAAACGCCGTGCAGGTTTGCTTTGCCTGTTTTTGCCCCTTGCACCAGTTGATGGGCAATATTGGCATGGATAACAATACCAGATGTGGGTTTTTGGGCAGAAATCAAGGAGGAACTGAAGGGAGTGCTAAAGAAGTCATTGGTACTGGCAGCAGTTGAGCCAATAAACACCATGCGATCGCGCATGAGGTTTGGCGGAATTTTTCCTGCCAACACATCCCGCATAGCAACTGTACGAAACGCGGCTTCTGAACCATGCCAGCTGAGCAGAATTTGGTATCCTCCTACATCGGCATCGGAATAACCTGCTTCTTGATTTTGTAGTGGCAGATAAATTTGCTTGCCCAACCGAAACTTTTGCTGCTTTTCGTCAACAGATTCTAACGTTATCTTGTCGGCTTCAAGATACTTGAGGGCAACAAGAGTTGCCAGCCCTGCTTTAATTTTTCCGTCTTCTTTGGCATCTGCCGCTGTCAGTAAGGCACGACGCACATGGCGATCGCCATCTAACACCAAATCTGCCAATCCGACTCGATCGAGTTTTTTCAATTCTGGTGGCGGATTGACACGCTCCCCAGTAATTTTCTCAACACCAATCAAATTGTCAGCTTTGCGGAAGATTTTTACAAGGCGATCGTATCCGTTGCCTTCCGATAAATCCCGATAGAGATCCAAGCCGATGGCGCGGGGTTGTTGCGCGTGAATTTTTTCTAGCAGTTGTGCTAACGACCAATCTGGAATTGGCCATTTACCAACTGATTGGATATCGCGTTCATCAATTGTGACAATTACGATTTCCTGGGCTATGGTATTTTGCGAACACACAACAAGGGTGTTTGCTTCGCACGAACGCTGCCGCATCCACTCATCACGAAGTTTCCACTCAGCCAAATTAAAAAGTCCCAATGATTGCCCAACAATAACTGTCAGAGCAACACTGGGAGTAATAATCAAAATACTGCCAAAGCGTTGGATGAAAGCTTGGAATTTACCCCACATAATTCCGCTACAGGCTCAAATAATATTGATTAGCATTGCTTTTGTTTGGGATTGGGGCATAGGGTATGGGGCAAGGGGCAAAGGGTAAGGGGGAAAGGTAAGACCTCTCTTTTCCCTTTAACCTTTACCCTTTACCCTTTTCCCTTAGCGAAGCCATCTCCCCAATCCCTAATTATCAGATGCTACTAAGGGAACTGTTGCAATATCCTTTAAGCTAACTGAGGAGAGAAGTTCTTCCCATTGCTTAATGATAGTTACATTTTTGGGTTGGCCAGTGTGCAGCGCAGCCATTGTTGCTACACAGTCATACCACACCCCGTTTTTACCGAAAGTAGCTGCACGTTTGAAAGCATCTTCCTGGTGTATCGCTGTTGCCAGTTCGGGAGTAGGCTGGATGCGCTGAATCCAACCATCAACGTAAGGCGTACTTGGGCTGAGCGTTCCGTCCACTTTCAGCGCTAGGAACCACTGATAGTTTTTCCCAACGGCTAAAGCGGGTGCATCGGCTGGTAATTTGACGGCGATTACTCCAGCTTTCAGGGCAACGGGAATGGTCATTTGATATTGTGTATTGCCAGTTTCATCTTTGAGGCTAAACACAGCTTCTTCGGCATTAGAAGCAGGGAGGTATACCAAGATTGTCGGACGTTCAGATACCGTTGTCCCATAAAAGCTTTGGGGCAGAAGTGCGATTAGCGCTGCGGGCCCTTCTGCTGCTACAGCCGATGAATTCAAGTAGTAAGTACCAAGGCGGGAACCACCCCCACTAGCCTGTCGGGGAGCGCTGTTACCTTCGGCAGGAGTGAAGAGGTTGCCACGAGAAGCTCCTCCGGTTGCTTGTCTAGGGGCGCTATTCCCTTTGGTTGGGGTGAAAAGGTTGCCACGTGAGGCTCCTCCGGTTGCTTGTCTAGGGGCACTATTCCCTTTGGTTGGGGTGAAAAGGTTGCCACGAGACGCGCCTCCTGTTGCCTGTCGAGGAGCGCTATTTTTTGCAGGCGGAGTAAATGTTACAGCATAGGCACTAACCCAAGTACTGCTGGCAATCAGAGCAATAATGGTCAATGCACTAATTAAATATCGACGTTTCATGGTATTTGACCTCGTTTAATTAAACAGTGATAGAAAATACACTAAAATCACTGTGTTGAGAAATTAGGGAATATTTGTAAACACTAGCTAATTAGGGAAGGATACTAGTAGTTATAAACGAATTACGACTAAATTTACATAAAAAAGCTGTTTTATTAGTGATTGAATCGCCAGTAATTTCACGTAAATTGCAATTATAGCCAGTTTCCAACTAAAACAAAGGCAGACCAAAAGAACGGGTCGCGAAAATCAGTTTGGCGAATCAAGTTAATTTGTGCCTGTCGTAGTGCTTCAGCTTTAGTGATTTTCGGTAGCCGTAGTTGGTCGTAGAAGCGAGTCATAAGCATTTGGGCTGCTTTATCTTTGACTGGCCAAAGTGTGGCGATGGTGGAACGCGCACCGGATTTGACAGCCAAGCCTGCTAGTCCAAGAACGGCGCGATCGTCGCCGGTTGCGGTATCGCAGGCGCTCAGTACCAATAATTCGATCGCTTTTGATGAATTACCACTACGATTTTTCAGGAGTTCAGACAACTCTTTGACATTAACTTGTCCATCCCACGCAAGTAAAAAGGTATCTTCCAGACGGGAGCTAAACTGTCCGTGGGTTGCTAGGTGGACAATATTGGCACTACCGGATTTGACGCGATCGGCAAGGGCAAAACTAGTGAATTTTTGATTGAGTAACATCGAAGATGGTACTGTCTGGGAGATTTGCTTCACTTCTGATTCCACAGCTGGCAAAGCAGTAAAACCAGCGCGAGATTGGCTGATACCGCCGACAATTGCGTCAATGTGGTTTGATGAGAGCGATCGCGCTGCCATTAGTTGCAATCCTGGTGAGAGTGCCACAGCATACTTCTCAATCAGATATCGATCGCCATCGTACAAGGCTGCCATTGGAACATTCCGCAACCGACCATCCAAAACAAATACCAATGTTTGAGTGTCTTGGAAGGCTCCATCTACTTCTGCTGGACGAATCAGCCAGTCATAAATCTGCTGGGACAATTGCTGGCGAAGTGTTGAGTCTGACACTGGGTTGAGAGCAATTAAAAAATTATTGAGAGTTTGTTCGATTTCAGCGTGAGATTTTTGAGTAACATAGTAACGCAGTGGTTGTCCCGCTTTAGAAAAAATTACTCCTAAGCGATCGCTTAAAATAATCGGATAAATCACCGTTGCTGTGGGGTCAACTTCATCAATCTGCTGGGCTTTATCTAAACAAGCTTCGCGGAAAAAGTTATCGAGTTCAGCGATTTGGAGGGATTCAATCAATTCCCGCGCTTGCATTAATGCATCCTGGGTTGGTTGCTCATCCAAAAGTAAACTCACCAGTTCCCGATAGACAGGCTCTACACTTTCGCGGAAGGAAAATTGCACATCAGGGTTAACACCAACCATATCCCCTCGCAGTGCTTTTAATGACTTAATTGCTTCGGTGTATGCTGCAATCGCTTTTTGCCGATTGTTCTGTTGTTTATACAACTGTCCTACCTGCCATGCCGATTGAGCAATGATATCGTCAGCTTGCAGTTGACGAGCAATATTAAGGGATTTCTCAGCTAATTCCCGTGCTTGGGGCCACTGTTTTGTCCGCCGATATAGTTGTCCCCATTGATACAGCGCGTAAGCTTCGGCGGTTGTATCCTGAATCTGTTGAGCAGACTTAACTGTAACTGCCATTAGTTGTGCCAGGTCTTTTATTGGTAAAATTCGCTCAGGATTTTCCAATCGATTCAAGGTTGCGACAAAATTAATCGTGGCATAAAGGGAACCATGACTTGGGGGAAGTTGTGCCAACTGTTGTTGTAATTCAGGAGCTACGGGAATGGCATATTCGAGTTTGTCGTAATCTACCAACAATTTGAACCGAGCTAAACGTGCTTGCAGAACTTCATTTGGGTTCGTAGATGCTGTTTGGGCATCTTCAAAGTAATTTAATGCTGCTTCTGGGTTTTGGAAGTCAGAGGCCACTTTGCCTAGATTCCCTAGAATCGAGCTTAACTGGGTTTTAGCACCAATTTTGTTGGCTATGGCTAAACTTTGTTCTAAAACTTCTTGGCTTTTGCGATCGCCGATGGCGTGCAAAGCCAAACCGAGCGATCGCAATCCACTAACTTTAATTTCCGAATCTGGCATCGCTGACAGCTTTTGCGTCACCACCTCCAACTGTTGTTTTGAGCGGCGGTAAAATCCCAAACTTTGTAAGGCTTGTGCTTGGTTGATTTGGCTGCCTAAGCTCCCCATTGTGTCGCCTGCTTGCTCGTAATATTTTTGAGCTTGCTGCCAAATTTCAAGGGCGATTTCAGCTTTCCCAGTACGTAATTCTAAGTTGGCTTGGGTATTCAGTATTTGCCCCGAAATAATCGCATCGGCAGAGGGTTTAGCCGTTTGCAAAATTTTTACACTTTGTTCGATAGATTGTTTAGCTGCTTCCCACTGGTTGAGTTCTTGTTGTGCCAATGAAAGGTAACTCAAACTTAGGGCAACATTTGTGCGATCGCCTCGGTCATGATACTTTTGTACTGCCGTTTGCCAAGCCGTCACTGCTTCGGCGAAGCGTCCTGAATTGTAGAGGTTCCTTCCCTGTTCTAACCAATTAGTAGTTTGGGAAGTAGATGATGACACATTCAAGGCAGAATTGCTTGCTACTTGCACAGATGCTCTAGCAGGCGTAATGCTTACTGCTAAATACAAGCTCAAAATACTTACACTGATATATAGCCAAAAACGTTTTTTGATTTGGAAAGCCATAGGTGGTTAGTGGTAGTTTAAGAGTTTGTTTAAATTGCACTGGCGATTTACAAGGGTTGCATTCTTGGGGTAATTAATTACGAAAAAGTGCAGCACAAGTTAAATGCTGCACATTAGTGGGAGATTGCGCTGCAACTAATTCAACTTTTCCCTGAGCATTGCGATGCCAAGAACTAGCTTGAACGAGAACCGTTGGGGATGGTGGTATTTGTGCTTGTAAAGCTTGTGTTTTGCGAAATGCAGAGATATCGCGGGTGTCAGACCAAGTGCGTAGGCGTAACCTGTCATAAACATCGCTCCTCACTTCCTGTGTCGGATTTTGCGGCACGCCACCGCGTCCTGTAGCGACAAAACTACTGCCAGTATTATTAGAACAGCCTGTAGCAATTTGCTGCGATGGATCGGTGACATTTGCTGGCAGTTCCACTAAGCCCGAATTTGGGTCGATACCAACAGTATTCACTTGAACAGTGCCGCTGACGCCAAATTGCGAACTGGCGGTGATGTCATTTTCTAGAGTAAGGCGATCGCGAAACTGCAATCCGTAGATACCTTGAGTAGTGATTTGAATATTGCCCCCCCGCCCTTCGACTGCATTAGCAATAATGTCGCTGTTTTCTAAACCTACGACTACAGGAGCCTTGAGGGTGATATTACCACCATCGCCTGCTTCCTTTGCTTCCACAGAAATTTTGCTATTACCCCGCATTAGCAATAGTTCTTGGGCATTGAGAACTAAGTTTCCTCCGTTTCCAGATTGTGTTGCTGCGGAAATCGTTCCGCGATTAGTCAAGAGAATTGAGTTAGTATAAACCTCGAAATTACCTGCATTGCCTGTACCCTCATTTCTCACCCCGATGTCAGCTCGTTCCATAACACGCAATTGAGGGGTCATCAGAATTACCCCTCCTGCATTACCGCTAGGAAATTCGGGTAATCCATAAGTGGCGCGGGTAACAGCATCGAGGCGTAACGCATTAGATCCAATGCTGCTACTCAACATACTATCGCGTGCTGCGCCGCTCACCTCGATGAAGTCTGAAGCCAAAATCTTGACATTGCCAGCATTTCCTATTGCACCAGTCGAGGAAGTAACTAAGCTCCCGTCTCGCACCGTTAATCGCGCAGTTGCGATCGTTAGATTTCCAGCATTTCCACTTCCTACCGTTGATGACGCCACAGTGGTGGGCAGAAATGTGACATTATTAATTCCAGAAACATCTATGAACTCTGAGGCATCAATTTGCACATCGCCACTATTTCCAGTTACCAGAGCAGTTGACCCAATACTAGCACCGTTAGCAACTGTCAGTTTTTGAGTTGAAAGGGTAACGTTTCCTGCTTTTCCAGAACCAGCCGAGCTTGTGAGAATCGATGTCATGACTGAAGGATTGGCAGGATTAAATCCATTGGCAGAGATCGACTCAGAAGCTTTCACAAAGATATCCCCAGCCTGCCCAGAACTCAAATTTTGAGACTTGATTTGCGCTCCATCCTTCAGTAATAATTGTCCAGTTGAGATGGTAATGTTTCCAGCCTGCCCCATCCCGATTGTGTAACTTGCTAATTGGCTGCTTCTAGTTCCTGTTGGGTTTGTTCCTGCGAGGGCGAACGACCCGGTGGCATTAATGGTTATACCATCCGATGAGAAGGCACCTCGATTTTGAAGGGTAACAGTTGAACCTTCCAAAAGGCTAATATTTTTACCCTGCATTTGAATCGTACTACTTCCTATCCCAAAACCAAATAGCTGTGATTGCTTAGTTAAGTGGATATCGCTCAGCCCGCTAGTGTTGGAATAGTCAAATGCCCATCCCTGAGGCACTTGTGTCAGGCGAACTTCTCCCGACTGGACGCTGCCAAGCTCAATGGAGCCATTTACTGTTTTGAGAACCCCACCCGCTAGGTCAATTCCATTTCCCAGCAAAGCAAGGGTGTTACCCGAACTTACCCGTAAACCTAGTGGATTTTGGGAAATGCCATTAATCGAGTTTTGTACTGCGATGCCTACGGCGGGCTGCGCCAACGCCCCTGAATTCTGACCAAACTGCAAGCCAATTGGCACAGCGATCGTTAACAGAGGGGCTGTTGTGCTGTTGGTAGCACTAAAATTCACCCCATCAGCAAACTCAATGCTATTTGCAGTTGTACCAAGAAACGATCCACCAATATTGAGTTGAGCATTAGGCCCAAAAATAATTCCACTGGGATTGATCAAAAACAAGCTAACAGGATTATTGCTGTTGATGGTTTCGATCGCGCCATCAATCTGAGAAATGCTACCTCCTGTAACACGAGCAAATATAGAGGATATATTAGGAGTATTGATTAAATCAAAGATAGCTGAAGTACCAGTGGGAATAGTAAACTGTTGGAAACTGTGAAATAGATTACTGTTTGCGGCGCTACCTTTAGTGATGACGAAGTTATTACCACTTTGGGAGATAGTGGTGTTGAGGATGCCGTCTGCGGTGACTTGAGCATTGGCAAAACCGCACCACAGGAACATCCCACCTGTCAAAATTCCATAAACTAAACCCCAGCAAACAGAGGGTGCTTTCATCACTCGGTTCCATCAATATATATAGATAGGGTTCCCTAAATCGCATTGGGCTTTAACACCATCAAAAGTTTTATCGCAGCGAACAGGCAATAGGGAAATAAAGTCTGTTGATGTGGCGGTTTGACGATTACAGCGCTTTTCATTTGGATGGAATACATGCTTGAATACTAAATTATCGTAAGGGCACAACAATGCTAAAGCCCCTACTGTGGTCTATTCATCTGCAAATTGCTGTAATTACTTAGCTGCAAAAACGGGACTTACCGCAGACATGGTAATTGCTCAAACTTCAGTTAGGGACGACAGCACAAGTTAACTGTGGTTGGGTATAAGTGGGAGATTGTGCTGCGACTAACTCTAGTTTTCCATTAGCATTGCGATGCCAGGAAGTAGCTTGGACTAGAATATTTGGGGATGTGGGGGTTTGTGCTTGTAAAGCTTGTGTTTTGCGGAATGCAGAGATATCGCGGGTATCAGACCAAGTGCGTAGGCGTAGTCCGTCGTAGACATCGCTCCTCACTTCCTGTGTGGGATTTTGCATCATACCACCCCGCCCCGTAGCTATAAACCTACCAGTTTGATTTGCAGAACAACCTGTAGCAATTTGCTGCGATGAATCGGTGACATTTGCTGGTAGTTCGACTAAACCAGAATTGGGGTCAACACCAATAGTATTGACTTGAACTGTACCACTTACACCAAATTCAGAACTGGCAGTAATATCACTTTCGGGGGTGAGTTGGTCGCGGAACTTGAGTCCAAAGATGCTTTGAGTCCTGATTTGAATATTGCCCCCCTGTCCTTTGACTGCATTAGCAATAATGTCACTGTTTTCTAAGCCTATAACTACAGGAGCGCCGATTGTAATATCGCCACCATTACCACTACCACCAGCTTCTGCACTAATGAAACTGCCATTACGCATCAGTAATATATCTCGCAGTTGGAGGTTAATATTGCCCCCTTCTCCAGCTTTTGTCGATGCGGAAATGTTTCCTGTATTGTTGAGTTTGAGAGTATTGGCATTAATGTACAAATTCCCAGCTGTCCCAGAGCCAAGGTTCTGGACAAAAACCGTTCCACCATCAGTAATTTTCAAAATTGGGGCGTTAATAGTGGTGTTACCTGCATCAGCCTTAGAAATTTGACTAAAAAAACCAACAGGACGAACAGCAGTACCAATATAGCTAGGATTTTCTGCATCTTTTACACCACTTACATCAATCGATTCAGACGCATTGATGGTCAGCGAACCCGCATTTCCTAAAACTATGCTAGAAGCAGACACTCTACCGCCAGCTTCAACCGACAGTGTGCGGGTATCAATTTTCAAACTTCCTGCATCACCAGATCCGAATGTGGCAGTAGAAATTAGACTATAATAAATACCCTTTGGGCTTCCCAGGCTGGTTACCTGAATTTTATCTGCCTCGATCGCAACATTGCCGCCATGCCCCGAAGCGTAGGGTCTGGCTGCTATATTGGCTCCAGCTGAAACAGACAGGTTTTGAGTGGAGATAGAAATATTTCCGCCCTTTCCATTCGCATAGGAAGCAGCTAATATCTGACTTACCGATCGAAAAGGAGAAGGATCGCCAAATGCAAAACCGTTGACCCGCATTTCATCAGTATTTACTACTATGTTGCCGCCTGATGCGGTGCCAAAAGTACGGTTAAAGATATACCCACCCCGATCTATATTTAATTGTGGGGTGGTAAGAATAATATTCCCTGCTGCACCTGAGGAGATAGTTTCATTCACTAAACTGCTGGAACTCTTAAAATCAGGAGACTTGCCATTAATCTCCAATAATTCTGTGGCATTAATTACAATATCGCCAGCAGTTTGGTTGCTGCGATTTTGTACTAATATTAGGGAGCCATCTCTGATGCCGATCTGTTTCCCTTGAATTTGGATGGCTCCTCCATTTTCCTCGGTGAAATCACGTGTAGATGCTAAAGCTCGTTGCGTGATTTCAATATTGCCAAAACTCGAAGCATTGGGATAACTCAGTGTAAATCCTTGAGGGGTAGAATTGAGGATCGCGTTTGTGTTGGTGATGCTACCCAGTTCTATTTGTCCTCCCGGCGCCGAAAGCAAGCCTCCATTCAAAGCAAGATTTCCACCCACTAATGCTAGGCTTTTTTGAGGTTGCACCTGTAATCCTCTCGTACCGAGGTTTAGGCCAGAAACCTGAAGCGAGTCGCCTAATTGGGCATTGTGTCCCGATCCTTGAACGATAATGTCTCCCGGTTTGCTGCCAAATTGCAAACCAATGGGGACGCTGATAGTTAATAAGGGAGGCAATGTGGTATCGGTTGCACTAAACTTCAACCCGTCTGCAAACACTACGCTATTGGCAGTTGTCCCCACAAAGGAACCGCCAATACTTAATTGAGCATTAGGCCCAAACAAAATACCCGCAGGATTCACCAGGAACAAATTGGCACTACCATTAGCGCGGATTACTCCATCGATATTGGACACAGTACCACCTGTAACGCGGGCAAAAATGTTTTGCACATCGATCGCATTATCGAACAGAGCAGAACCACCTGTAGGTATGGCAAACTGACTGAAGCTATGGAATAAGTTATTCCCGTGCTGGTTACCGTTGATGATGGTAAAGTTATTCCCATTTTGGGAGACTGTGGTTTTGAGGGTGTCGTCAGGTGTCACCTGAGCGTTGATAGGATTGCACCAAAAGAGTGTAGCGCCCAAGATTATGATGCTATTAAACAAGCCCAGTCGAATCAAGGTTGTTTTCATTGCTTAGTTTGTCCTTTATACCCAATATTTCAAATTGCCTAAATTAATAGCTTTGAATACCCTCAAATATCAAAACGGCGAATATTGCACCGAAAAGTACAAACCATTTTCTTGGAGACTACGCTTTTCACCTTCCACTGATGTTAGCGGAATCCCCCAATCTAGACGAACTGATAAGTTATTGTCTTGTTTCCATAGCAACCCTAAACCAGTACTTACCAATGTACTTGGTGATGGATTCTCGCCCTTGTTATTCCAGCCTGTGCCCACATCAATAAAGGGTGTCAGTTGTAGTATCCCTTTGATTTTGGGCGCACGCACAATTGGCAGCCGTAATTCTGCTGAAAAGAATAGACCATTATCTGTAAGTAATGTGTCTTGGCGATAGCCCCGCACGCTTAGCTGTCCGCCAAGGCCAAATTGCTCTAAAGGCACAAGGGAATCTGCTGCTAATTGTAAATCGCCTCTGACTAAAAATAGTGTGTCTCGTGCTAATTGCCGCACCCATTGTGTCTGCCCCCGCCAAGCAAAAAAGCGGCTGTCTGGTGCATTTTCATTGGTATTGGCATCGAACCAATCTACCCCAACGCTAAATTGCGATCGCGCTGCAAAAACTTGTTGATTGCTGCGTTGGGTATACTCTTGGGTAAAATGCAGGGCGGAAATTTTGGTTCTTCCGTTGGCATCCGCACCGGGTGATAAAGGAAACCCGCCAATATTATCAAGACCTAACTCTGTTTGGCTTTCTTGGCGTGAGAACGAGACTCCAACTGCTAATTCCTGAGTTGGCTTTTGGATTAATGGTTGACGATAACCGAATTCGTAAGACCTAGTGTTTGATTGAATATCAAGGACGCTGAATGGTTCTTCAATTACTTGGTTCCATCCTTGGTTAAAACCAAAGAATACAGTGCCATTACGAGCATTAATCGGCAGCGTGTAATTCACATTGATTGTATTACTGCCATCCGTATTGGCGTATCCCACGCTGAGAGTATCACCAAAGCCGAGTAGATTGGCTTCTTGCAGATCCACACCCCGGCGAAAACTGCCAACGCTGGGCGATCGCCCATTATCCAAACTTGTTGTCAGGGAGAAAGTGTCGGCTTCTTGAATCTCGACTTGCAATATATTGGTTCCGGGACGTACACCCATCTGCAACTCAGCTGATAAATTTTGAATGCGGGGATCGAGGCGAAGCAGTTGCAGTTTTTCTATTAAGCGCGGCACATTCAGGGGTTGGGTAGCACCGAGTCGAATGCGATCGCGAATGTATTGACTACGCAATCGGCGATTGCCAACGATTTTAATTTCTTGCAAACTGCCTTCGACTACCTGAATTTTAACGACTCCGGCTTCTACTGTCTGCGGCGCGATTAAAGCTCCGGTAGTAACATAGCCTTTATCAGTGTAGAGCTTGCTGATGGCATCTTTGACTTGCAACAACTCTGCAAAGGATATTTCTCGTCCTACATACAAAGCCGTAATCGGGGCAAAATCTTCTGGTTTGAAAACTGTACTACCAATAACTTCAATGCGATCGACCCGGAATTTGGCATTAGGATCGTTCTCTTCTAAAATTGGCCGATCGGGTAGTTGTGGGGAAGGAACTAATTGATTTTGGTCTGATGGTTGGGGTAGCACATCCGCAGGTAAGGGAGTGACTGGGACATCTTCGATCCGACCAGGTGGTAGTGTTTGAGGATTGGAAGTTTGGGCAACGGCCTGATGATACTGGCACAATATTGGTGCTAAAACAAAGCCGAATGTTAAAACTTTCAGTGCTGCGATGCGGGGTTGGGTATGGTTAATTATCGATTTTCTCTTCACATTTAAATACCTTTGTATAAATACTTAACCATTTTTCAAAACAATTAAGATCGCTGCATTCCATCACTATTAAGAGTTCCCCAGTCTAAGTAGATAATTTATTTTGTACAACTAGTTATTTAGTGGAACTTAGACAAAAGTAACAATAAAAAATGCTCAACTGTATATACACAGACAATTTGGCATCGTTTTGTCTAGTTTATTTATATGTCTGGGTTTGGGTCTTTCTTGAGCATTTAATATATTTTCCCTACCATATATAGGTTTGAGGCTTGTTTTCTCCTCAAAAATGTTTAAGTTTAACTAGTTAATATACGAACCTTTAATGTAATAAGTATTATACAATTTTTATATAGTATTCGCTATATTCTTTACAATTGCCGCCAGTGTAAATACTGTTTTTTTAAGATTAACTGAAGTTGATAGCGATTTTGTTGTGGGGCGGACAAGATGTCCACCCCACAAGACTGGATAATTTATTTCTTGGTAATCCCTAAAGCCCCTACAAATGCACAAATAATTTGGGATAATTTATTATCTGCAAGTCCTTAAATGCTATGCAGTTCTCATGTGGATTCAAATGAAAACTAATGCGGCTCGACTACTTGATAAACTAAGCATTTCCTATCAAATTCTCAGCTATGAAGTTGACCCTGATGATTTAGCTGCTGAAAGTACAGCCCAAAAAGTAGGGCTTCCACCAGAGAAGGTTTTTAAGACTTTAGTAATTAGAGGAGATCGAACAGGTATCTGTTTTGCTGTTATACCAGGAAATGCTCAGTTAAACTTGAAAGCCTTGGCGCAGATTTCAGGGAACCGCAAGGTAGAGACAGTTGCTCTCAAAGAAGTTCAGCCACTAACAGGATATATTCGTGGCGGTGTAACGGCTTTAGCAAGTAAAAAAAGCTATCCAGTCTATGTTGATGAGACAGCAACTTTTTTTGAGCAGATTACTGTTTCTGCGGGAATGCGAGGAATGCTACTTCTGCTATCCCCATCTGACTATTTACTCGCAGTCAATGGCACTTTGGGGGCTATTATACAAAATTAAGAATTTAAGCGATCGCTCAACAGCCATTAGCCATCATCTTTTTCACTTTTAAAATGAGAGTAATATATTAATTACGAATTACTACTAGGTATATTCCCTTGATTTGGCCTCGATTGAGTCGAAAAAGCACGTTAAAGTTGACAATATTTTTACTGCTACTGTTCGTAGCACTAGTTGGGGTGTTGCGATTTTCCCCAAGACAAGCGCAGCTAGTTGAACACAACAGCAATTATGCGATACATATTCAACAGGATTTTAATCAACCTAGTTTTTACCCAGTTACAAAAATTCCCTCTGCAAATCTTTATAAACCTATTGCAGACTGGGTAGGAAGATTGATTTTACCAACAAAACAGGAATTAGCAGATAATTTAGATTGGGTGTGGCTAGAAGTACAACACGCACCACCGACAGCACAAAACTTGGTAGGAAAAATTGTGCGTTTGGAGTGGAAAAAAAATCAAGATTTACTGGCTTACGTTCAAGCTGTCACGCGAGATGTAAATTTTAGTGACCAAGTAATTAAAAGCCAAAAACAAGGAAATATTCATCCTTTTCGACTCGATGGAGTTCGTCAGGTAGGGGCGTTACGTTCTTTGGCTGGGGCGAATCCTCATGATGATACAATTGTTGCTTTAGATTCCCATACGATCGTTACGCAAAGTCAAGAAAAACCGCTTTTACAAATTGAACGCGAACCTATTTTGGTAACTGGTAGATTTTATGGTTTGGTAAAAATTATTAAACCCCATCGCCCAACTTTTTCCTCAACCAAAAATCAAAAGGTTAGCGATTATTTTTTGGTACAGCATTACAACCCTACTTCTAAGAAGTTTGATGGTGTTTCAGAAATTATTCGCATTCCCCAACAAGTTATAGATACGCGAAATTTTGCCTCTTCAAGTCCGCAGCAAATTGAAAAGTCACCTGCGGGGAATGAAGGCTGGTATATTTACGGTGCTGAAGATATCAATGATGTATTTACTGTGGAGGCGATCGCACCTCGTTCTCTCTTTCGCATCCAACCTAAGCAAATCATTACTGGCAAAGAATCAGCACTGAATTATATCACAACTGCAAATTGGCAAAATACGGAGAAAAATAAAGGTCAATTGAATACTGTTTTGTTAAACCCAGTAGAAACTGGCGATTTACCCAATCAATTGATATCAAAATGGCAAGAAGGTGACAAAGCGATTTTACTGCACCTATTTGGTGGAATTGGGGGACGTAAAGCGGAAACACTGGGAATACCTTATACTGTCACCGGACATTTTGCTTTTGGAATTGCAGAGGTTGTGCGGGATGAGTTTACTAACGAATTACGCTTCGAGACGAAATATCACCAAATTTACGCCCATAACCCGGATGGAATTATTGCTGCAACGCATACATGGGCTGATTATATGGGTAACTTACAACGCGGTTGGCTGGCGACGCGTCCGGTATCAGATATTTTGATAAAATTTGACCCTGTAACCCAAGATTATGATTTTGATGGAGTCAAGCTTTCCCCTTTAGACCAGTTTCAGCAGCAATTACAGGTGACAATGGCCCGTTATCGGGTTGGGGATGGTACTGGTGGAGCAATGGTATCACCTGCCACTTCCTGTATTCAAGACTCTAGCCAAGCGCTGTATGCAGCGATACTAGCAATTAAAAATCAAGTTGTTGCAAGTCCTCAAATTCAAACTTGGTTGAAAGCCAACCCCAATCATCCGCAAATCTTACGCTTTCAACAGTTAATTAAATTAGGTGAAGCTTTAGAAAAACAATTAGCACCTTTGGGGATAGTCCGCGCCGACTGGTACTCTCAAGCTAGCACACTCGCGGGTACGGGAATCGGCAAAACCACCAAACCATTTCAAGATAGAAGTATTTGGGCTGGTTTGACAACATGGCGAACAATTATGCCTAGACTTGCACAGGACGAACTCGCCGCAATATTTTTAAAACACGGTGCGATGATGCAAGTATGGCGAACCAATCAAGTAGGCGGTTGGCAGGCAGATATTACACCCATTGCCCCGACAGTAGTTTTCGGCCAAATCCAAATTCCTTTTACCAATATTTCGCCGCTATCAATTCTTTTGAATCGTTTTTTAGCATCCTTAGTAATTCCCACGTTCCAAGATTGGTTAGTTGTTGTTTTATTGTTGGTAATTTATAGTGCGATCGCCATACCTATTGGCTTGAAATTTAAGTTTTTACAGATACAAATTTGGTCTGCAAATTGGATCGATCAAAGCTTGTTGATATTGCGTTGCTTATTTATGCCTGCAATTGTAGAAGAACTAGTTTTTCGAGTTTTTTTGCTTCCTCATCCAACAGAAATTATCAATTGGTTTAATTGGGTATTGTGGGCATTTGTCAGTTTATTATTGTTTGTTGCCTATCATCCCTTGAATGCTAAGACCTTTTTTAAAAAGGGATTGCCCACATTTTTTAATTTGGTTTTTCTGGGTTTAGCTGCATTATTAGGGCTGATATGTACAGTTGCCTATGCGCTTACAGGTTCGTTGTGGGCGATCGTTTTAATTCACTGGGCTGTGGTAGTAGTTTGGTTAATTGTTTTTGGAGGGATCGGAAAATTAACAGATTCATCTAGCTGATTTGAATTGGCGGTAAAGATCCATAAAGTGAGGAGTCTGCGTTCTTGTGGTACTATGCACACAATTAGTATAAGCCTCACAAAAACTAAGGAAGGGTGAGAAATCACCCACCCTATTACACCCTATTAAATTATTTACTTTCCACTACTTTCAGCAGGTGTGGCAATCATTTTTGCAGCGTTTTCTTCGCTTTCAAGAATACCGAATTCAATCAACAACTCTTCTAGTTCTTCCATTTCAATTGGTGTAGGAATTTGAAGATTCTGGTTGTTGATGATTTTGGTAGCCAATGTGCGGTATTCGTTAGATTGGTTGCTGTCAGGTGCGTACTCGTTAACTGTCATCCGACGCAACTCAGCGTGTTGAACAATATTGTCGCGAGGTACGTAGTGAATCATTTGGGTATTCAAGCGTTTTGCCAGAGTTTCGATCAGTTCGATTTCTCTGTCAACGTTACGGCTGTTACAAATCAAACCGCCCAAACGAACACCACCTGTATGTGCATATTTCAAAATACCACGAGCGATGTTGTTTGCGGCATACATCGCCATCATTTCACCTGATGTGACGATGTAGATTTCTTGTGCTTTGTTTTCACGGATAGGCATAGCAAAACCACCGCAAACAACGTCACCTAATACGTCGTAAGATACAAAGTCAACATCTTGGTAAGCTCCATTTTCTTCCAAGAAGTTGATAGCAGTGATAATACCACGGCCAGCGCAACCTACACCGGGTTCTGGGCCACCAGACTCTACGCAACGCACACCACGGAAGCCGGTCAACATGACTTCTTCAAGTTCGAGGTCTTCTACTGCGCCACGTTCAGCAGCCAAGTGTAAAACAGTGGTTTGAGCTTTACTGTGTAGCATCAAACGAGTGGAGTCAGCTTTAGGATCGCAACCAACAATCAGAATGCGTTGGCCCATTTCTGCCATAGCTGCCAAAGTATTTTGAGAGGTAGTAGACTTACCAATACCGCCTTTACCGTAGAAAGCTATTTGTCTGATTTTGCTATCGATAGACATGGTTTCTGTTTTCCTAGAATAAATTAATTGGTCGATCGAGCTGAAGGGTTACCTGACCTGAGACTTAACCCTTGGTAATGTTGGTAAATATGCTTTGCCAACAAATACACTGGGCAAAAATAGTAAAAGGTTGCATAGACGATGATTTGATTTGTGTTTTAGGGGTATTGCTCGCGATGGCTCTCAACTAGCTGGCAATCGCATATCTTTGCTAGGATTTGATATCAGGACAACCAAGGCATCAGTATTGTAGGCTGTTGTACATCGCTCCATCGGTTGCTCAAGCCTTCAGAGTTTTTAATTAGCAATTTCAACCTTTACAGAGTTTTTGCTCTGAAACCAACCAACCAAAATTGCAATTTACTCTTAATGGGTGCTACAACTTTCCTATGTTGCTTGTGCCATAATTGTCGCATTCGATATCCTAAAATACCGAGCGATCGCTTCTTGGTGTTTTTCCAAAATATTCCTAAAAAATTACTAAACCATATCGCTATTAATGCAGGGAAATAAGTTCTTGATTCCAAGACTAATCTCTGCATTCACAACCTTTAACACTATGTTTTAGGCAGTGTATTGCTAAATTTTGGCAATCTAGTTAAATTCCCTAATTTTGAGGAAATTTCTGTACTATGCTGGAAGTTCTTATTTCCAGAGTAAGCAACTCGTAGAACATAGTTAAAGCGATGAAAAATACTTAATATCGCCTGTCCGAAGTTGCGTAACTGTTCTAATTTATTTTTGATTACCAAGATGTACTCAGAGTCTTTCTCCTCGACTCTAAGAGTAATTAGATCTGGCGATTTAAGTAGTATAACCAAATCTTACTGGCTATTACCTAAGCAAGCTATGATTGACTTCAAGCCCTTACTAAAGTGTTTGTCTTGCTTATCTGGCTTTTGTTTATCGTTGCTAAAAAGCATAACGATATTGAAGCGGACTTACCAGAGCAAAAAAACTTTATCGAGTTTACCTCAATATTGTCTTGAAGCCTTTTTGCATTCATACTTTTTGATTCCTGTTTTTAGATTAGCACAGGTTTGTTAATTTAATTTTCCTAAATAAAATTATTTTACATTTGTAATAATATTGTTTTTCAGTTTTAGAGCTATTGCTCATATCTAACTTATTTGTTTTTTATTAACATTATTTCAATATATAGGATATAGGACTCATATTTGATTGCGTGAAATGCTTTAGCATCCTCTTCATACAAGCTGAAAGCTATATAAGTAAAATTATATACAAAAATTATACGCAAAAAGCCTATAGGACTCCTACTTAATTTTTGAAAAAATCAGTAGACTTCTACTGCTTTATTCTCTGTTCCTATTCCGAATTCTTTGTCTCTACAAGTTATTTAAGAATCAAATGCGATTGCTATATATAATACAGTTTCACAATAGTGCATCTAAAATTAAGGTATGAATAAAAAATTTACCCTTGTACAATCTGTCACTGAGACTTTAGAAAGATATTTTGTAGAGTAACTGAATATCGTGTTAAGGTTCAAGGTGAGAATAAAAATCGGACACAAATGTTCTTTATAGAATTAACAGGCTTTTACTCTTTGTTATTGACAGGCTTGTCTCCGAAATTTAAATCTCTACACACTTTTAATTTTGGAAACAATTTATGTCACTTTATGTAGGTAACCTCTCATACGAAGTTACACAAGAGAGTTTAAATACTGTTTTTGCAGAATATGGTTCTGTAAAGCAGGTTTCATTACCCACTGACCGTGAAACAGGTCGTTTGCGTGGTTTTGCTTTTGTAGAAATGGGTACAGATGCAGAAGAAAATGCTGCTATTGAGGCTCTTGATGGTGCTGAGTGGATGGGGCGCAGCTTGAAAGTGAACAAAGCTAGACCCAGAGAAGACAGAGGTTCGTTTGGTGGTAACCTAGGTAATTCAGGCTTTCGGAACCGATACTAAAGTTTGAACTCAGAAATTTAAACTCTAACGTCTTCAGGGCAGACAATGAGTCTGTCCTTTTTTCTCGCATTTACTGGATAGTTTAACACTAACCAGTAATAATTAAGTAAGGATATAAAATGGCCCAAATAATAGTAGACGATAATGAAGGGATTGAATCAGCCTTGCGTCGTTTTAAGCGAAAAGTTTCCAAGGCAGGTATTTTTCCAGATATGAAAAAGAATCGTCATTTTGAAACGCCAGAGCAAAAACGTAAGCGTAAAGAAGTTGCTAGGCACAGACAAAATAAGAGAAATTTCCGCAAATGAGTCTAAGTTTAACCATTTGCAATATCTCTGTATTCTTATAACTATTCCAGCAGCAGATTAAGACTTCCAACTTTAATGCGATCGCACTCAAAAATCCCCCACACCAACAATGTGGGGTAGAAGTTTATCGTTTGAGAGCGATTTCAAAATTTGAAGTAATCAACCCTAGCTAAATCAGGTATAGAGGTGATTTCTTGACTATGCCCATTTTCTTCATAACCAAGAACTAAAGTGAACCCTAAATTCTGAACTCGATAGCGGCCAGAACTCGAAAAGTTTTCTCCTAGTAAATAGTTAGAGTCAATGGCAGGATCGAAGGCATCGCGATCGCACATAAACTGAAATGGAAAACTCCAAACATTGCCAATCTCTTCGGCTGTTACTTGACGAAGACGCGACCAGAAATATGCTGTTTGTTGGGCTTCAGAGTCTTCATCTTCTTCAAAATCATCATCTTCTTCGGCATAATCATCTGGGTACGGAAACAATAGATATAGCTGGGGGTGAATCCCATATTTATGAGAATTGTCAGTTAACTCACCATCCGATCCCCTGAAGTATTCAACCAATTCTCCACCCTCAAACAAGTCATAGCCTATTTCAGATGCAGTGTCGCTTACAAGCAGCCTGATAACTGGTTGTCCCAACTGTTTTGAAAGTTGAGCTAACTCGCTTGATTGTAAAATTGATGGATTGTCCAGTAGACCCGAAACCATAATCGACCAAGGGTGTCCGACTAGTTGATAGGCGAAAACGAAAGCGCCTGAGACTTCGATTTCTGCTCCCATAACATTACGTTGAGATTCCATCGCTTTTTCAGCAAGGACATCAGATAGCCGATCTAATGGTACTTTCAAAAGTACAACTTCAGCATTGCGATCGATGGACTCAATACCCCGCCTTTGTGACCAAGGGCGTGTAAAATGCTCTGCTATCTCACGAAATTGCTCGTCCATACTCCTGTCCTTCACTGATGTCGATTCAGCCAGTTAACCTCTGTTGAGAAACCATAAACTAGATCGACTAGGGCGTGTTTTCAAACTATTTGTTTAGCCTTAAGAGACTCTTTGCCCCCCTTTTTAAGGCTACGGTGTATACACAAGTCTCAAGTAGTTGATAAATCCTGGTTTTACCCCACCCTAACCCTCCCCTTATAAAGGGGAGCCACTGCGTTGGGCGGCTCTGCCGACTTGAAGCAAGTGGCGTGAGGGAACTAGATTTCTTTTTCCCCCCTTTATAAGGGGGGATTAAGGGGGGTAATTCGACTTGTGTATACACGGTAGCTTTTTAAGGGGGGTTGGGGGGATCTAAGGCTTTGAAAACAGGCCCTAGTAGTCGTGACTTGGCGGGGGAAAGGGGAAAGGTTTTAAATCCCTTACCCTTTACCCCTTTCCCCAGCCCTCACAAGCGCATTTTTAGGTTGGCAGATCACTAGATTGGGGAATATATTGGGTTTCGCAATCAGGGACACTGTTGGCAAATTAATTTGGCTTTAGCTTTCATATTTTATCGGTTTTCAGGCTTTGGCTTGGAAATAGATAACTGTAGCGCTTCTGTGTTAAGTCCCTTTTGTCAGAATGTGAAAAATGATTAAGCGGCTAAGGTATTTTTTTTTGCTAGCTATTGCCATCATTATTGTCGTTTCTATTTCATTTGGATTAGTGGGAAAATTATCTGCTCAACAGCCTTCAATTTCCCACCCTCTAAGTGCGTTAACTGAGGCAGAAATTACTACGGCTGTTTCGGTTGTTAAAAGAGAGAAAACTTTAAGTGATATGGCAGTTTTTCCACTTATTGCTTTACAAGAACCAGATAAAGAAGAAGTTATAAATTTCACACCTGGTAAAGTTTTCAAACGCCAAGCTTTTTTAGTAATCTATGAGCGTTCCCAAAACAAAACCTTCGAGGGAGTTGTTGATTTAACAAGCAAAACCTTAAATTCTTGGAAAGAAATAGCCTCCGCCCAACCCGCACTTGTTAGTTCAGAATATGAACTCGCAACCCAGGTAGTTAAAGACGATCCCCGATGGCAAGCAGCGATGCGGAGGCGGGGAATTAATGATTTTGAGCGAGTCAAGATAAGTTGGTGGACACCAGGAATTCTCAGCGAACAGGAAGAAAAAACAGGTAATCGTCTTTGCCGAGGGTTATTTTACTATAAAGGCGATCGCTGGAATTATTACGGTAGTCCCATTGAAGGAGTGATAGCAACAGTCAATTTAAATTCAGGTAAAATCGCGAGTATTATTGATACCAAAAAAGTACCTTTTTCTCAAGATAATTGGAATTATGAAGTGAAATCTTTGACTAAATTAATTCCGCCACTTAAATCATTAAAAATTTTGCAGTCCAATGGTAAAAGTTTCCAAATTAATGATAATAAAATTAGCTGGCAAGGTTGGAATTTTCGCTATTTAATGCATCCCCGTAGTGGATTAATCCTATACCAAGTTACACATAAAGATTCGGGCAATATCCGGCCAGTTTTATATCGTGCTAGCCTCTCGGAAATGGTAATTCCTTATGGAGATCCTCAGCCTACTTGGTCATTTAGAAATGCCTTTGATGTTGGAGAATATAATCTTGGCTTATTAGCAAATAAGATGGAACTAGGTAAGGAAATTCCTGAAAACGGTCTTTTGTTAGATGCGATATTTGCTGATGAACAGGGAGATCCTTATAAAATACCAGGGGTTATCGGTATCTACGAACGCGATAACGGAATGCTTTGGAAACATTATGAGTATAATACTCAACGTAACGATGTCCATCGCGATCGAGAATTAGTGATGACGATGACGGTGGCAATTGACAACTACGACTACACCCTCAATTGGATTTTTCGCCAAGATGGAACTTTAGAAGTACAAAACGAATTAACCGGTATTGTTTTAGCACAGGGAACAGCTGCCGAAAAACAATCTTCAGAAAGTTCCTATGGTCAGCTAATTGCAAAAAATATTATCGGAGTAAATCACCAACACTTTTTTAACTATCGCCTAGATTTTGATGTCGATGGTAAAGCTAATTCTGTGATGGAAATGAATGTTAACGGTTTGCCGATGGATGACAAAAATCCTTTAGGAAATGCAATGGTAATGATAGAAAAACCATTAGCTAAAGAAACGGCTGCTGTGCGCGATTTGGATATGAAACACAGTCGAGAATGGATGATTGTGAGTGCAGATAAAAAAAATACTCTTGGTGCTGCGCCTGGATATATGCTGATGCCTGAAGGAAATTCTACATTTTTTCCTGTGGAAGGCTCAAAAATCAGGGAACGCGCAGAATTCGCCACGCATCATGTTTGGGTAACAAAATATAAACCTAGCGAACTTTATGCTGGCGGCGATTATCCTAATCAAACTCAAGCAGGAGAAGGTTTACCTAAATATATTGCAGATGATGAATCGTTACTGGGTGAAGATATCGTGTTATGGTACACAATGGGCGTGACTCATATTCCGCGATCGGAAGATTGGCCTGTCATGCCTGTGCATCGAGTTGGATTTAAGCTAATACCTAGAGGATTCTTTAGCCGCAATCCGGCCGTTAATTTACCAGAGTAAAATCTTCTTTTTTTTAAGTTTTTTTGCTTGAATTTTTTGGTAATGTGTAAACCTATAACTTGAATGCTGAGAATAGCTCAAATCTTTGCAGTTTTAATTCACTAGGATACTTCATGGCTTTTCCAGAAATTAATATACCCGGCAATGGCAAACTTCACGCTCGTTTAATTACTTCTTTAGGCGAAATTGTAGTTCGTTTAGAAGAAGAGAAAACTCCTAACACTGTCAAAAATTTTGTCGGTCTAGCAACCGGAACAATCGATTGGAAAGACCCTAAAACCGGTCAATCTCTCAAGGGTACTCCTGCATACGATGGGGTTCGCTTTCACCGAGTCATTCCTAATTTTATGATTCAGTGCGGCGATCCCCTGGCTCGTTATCCGGATATGGCTAACCGCTGGGGTACTGGTGGCCCCGGATATAGATTTGAAGATGAGTTTGATCCAGAATTGAAACACTCTAAAGCGGGTATCCTCTCAATGGCAAATGCAGGGCCTGGTACTAATGGTTCGCAATGGTTTATTACAGAAGTACCAACTCCTTATCTTGACGGCAAACACAGTGTTTTTGGTGAAGTTGTCGAAGGTTTAGATATAGTCAGCCGCATCGCCAATGTGCCTACGACTAGAGATCGTCCCAATCAAGAGGTAGTGTTACAAAAAGTAGAAATTTTTCGGAAATAACTAAGACGATGTTTGTAAAGTCTACTGTTGTATCAAAATTCCCCCACTACCCCCCGTTTTTAAGGGGGGAATAATTTTCTCAAAGTCCTCCTTTTTAAGGAGGATTTAGGAGGATCTAAAGATTTGGATACCTTAGCCATTACTTTTAAAACATCCAGGACTTACGCAAGATGTGATTGAAAACCTTATTCTTGCGTAGCGGTAATTCATGAATTACCGCTACTTTCGTTATCTTTTGCGTAAGTCCTGACATCCTCTAACACGATTCTTGCGATAATTCCGGAGTCAGAATTCAAAATGTTGGAAAATCAATGGTTGTATACCTGTTTGATTTTATAGAGATCTGAAGTCTGACTTTTGAATTATCCTGTGAGTTTTCTTAATTTATTGATGATTGTTAACACACTGCTCCGAATTGAAAACAAATTTGCTGAAAAATTAAGATTTATTTGCAAAAGCAACAGTAATGTTGTTAAAGTCAGAAGCTAGATTCCAATCAGGAACGAGGTTTGAGCGATGCTTATGCTTACTGACTCCAGGCAAAACCCTTACAAGTCTTCACTTCATGAAAGATACAAGTTTTGCGACAATCATAAACGATTGAATAAATAATCATGCACTTATAGTCCAAGTTTTATGGGACTTCGTGTTGTTTCAGTTGAAAAGGGAGAAGACACAAATGAAATTGGCTTACTGGATGTATGCAGGCCCAGCCCATATCGGCACTCTCCGAATCGCTAGTTCTTTCAAAAACGTTCATGCAATCATGCACGCCCCGCTAGGCGATGACTACTTCAACGTCATGCGCTCTATGCTAGAACGGGAGAGGAACTTCACGCCAGTAACAACCAGCGTTGTCGATCGCAATGTTTTGGCACGTGGTTCTCAGGAAAAGGTGGTAGATAATATCACCCGTAAAGACGCCGAGGAACGTCCAGATTTAATTGTGTTAACTCCCACCTGCACTTCTAGCATTTTGCAAGAAGACTTACACAACTTTGTAGAACGGGCGCAGCTGGAAGCAAAAGGCGACGTCATGCTAGCGGATGTGAACCACTACCGCTACAACGAACTGCAAGCAGCCGATCGCACTTTGCACCAAATTGTGCAATTCTACATTGAGAAAGCCCGCAAAAAAGGCGAATTGCCAGAAGGCAAAACCGAAAAGCCATCCGTTAACATCATCGGTATTTCTACCCTTGGTTTCCACAACCAGCACGACTCCACCGAACTCAAGCGGTTAATGGCTGACTTGGGAATTGAAGTAAATACGGTAATTCCTGAAGGCGCTTCCGTTAACGAATTGAAGAAAATGCCCAAAGCCTGGTTTAACCTGGTGCCTTACCGCGAACTCGGCTTAGCAACGGCTCGTTATTTAGAAGCAGAATTCGGAACGCCTTACATAGACATTACACCGATGGGTGTAGTGGAAACTGCTCGTTGTATCCGCAAGATTCAGCAGGTAATTAACGCCCATAGTTCGACTTCGCTCACTATAAAAGGTGCTGAAGTAGATTACGAAGAGTTCATCAACGAACAAACTCTGCATGTATCACAGGCTGCTTGGTTCTCCCGTTCTATTGACTGCCAAAACTTGACTGGTAAAAAAGCAGTGGTATTTGGCGATAACACCCACGCCGCCGCCATCACTAAAATTTTGTCGCGGGAAATGGGCATTCATGTAGTTTGGGCTGGAACCTACTGCAAATATGATGCCGACTGGTTCCGCGAACAAGTAAGCGAATATTGCGATGAAGTGCTGATTACAGACGATCATGGCGCAATTGGGGATGCGATCGCCCGCGTCGAACCCTCTGCTATTTTCGGCACCCAAATGGAACGCCACGTTGGTAAACGCTTGGATATTCCTTGCGGTGTAATTGCTGCACCCATTCACATCCAGAACTTTCCCATTGGTTACAAACCATTTATGGGTTACGAAGGTACAAATCAAATTACAGATTTAATCTACAATTCCTTTACTTTAGGAATGGAAGATCATCTGTTAGAAATATTCGGAGGTCACGATACAAAAGAAGTAATTACTAAAGGAATTTCTGCTGATTCCGATTTGACTTGGACAAAAGATGGTCAAGCAGAATTGAATAAAATTCCAGGATTTGTGCGCGGGAAAGTGAAGCGTAATACTGAGAAATTTGCCCGCGAAAGAGGTTTCAAAGAAATCAGTGCTGAGGTTTTATACGCTGCGAAGGAAGCCGTTGGAGCGTAGTTGAGCAGCTTCTCAAAAAAATGGGGGGGTAAGGAGTTATGTATACTCTTTGCCCCTATTTTTTTCGTTTAATTGTTAAATATAGTTCAATTATGAGATATAATAAATTTATTATAAATTTTTATATATTTATTTTCACTAACTATTTAAAATAACTAAATTAAATATGAACGATGAAAAAGCGGCATTGTTAGCTGAACTGTGTCAAGCTGGGATTAAGCACAGTCCAGAAAAAATTGTGCGGATTGCTAAGCAAAGTGATGGCAAAATTGTATTTCTAGAAAAGGGCAAACCTGGTAAAAGAGGTAGCGGATTATCACATATCTTAAAGGAACATCGAGATGATTTTGCCAGACGTGGAATTTCTGAAAATGAAATTGCGGATGCTGTTATAGCAGCTGTAACTAGTGGAACATTTCTTGGTTATCAAGGAACGATAGAACCTCGCCGGGAAAAATATGAAGTCATTTTTAATGGAGAAACACAGTATATAGCAGTGACGGTAAACGATAATGGTTATATAGTCGGAGCTAATCCCGCCTCATTACCATAATTACACCTGAATAGCTATGGCAATAAAAATCAAACTAATGGCTGATTATGGGTGCGACCCTTTATGGTGGGCAGATGCTGATAAAGTTGGCAATATCGATCCAGCAAGACTCCCCGTTAGTCAAGAAACTATTAGCCATTTGAGAAAATGGGCATCTGCTTACAATGCAACATTAAATTGGCAAGATCCTGCTAATTCACCAGAATTGAGTCCAGAAGCCGAAGCAGCTTTTGAAAAAGAAGGAATTAGTTTGTGGAAGCAACTGCAAACGGAACTTGCACCTAATTATCAAGTTGTTTATTTTAGTGAATCATTAGGCAAGGTTTTAACCGATCCTGATGAATTAGAAGTTTTACCTGTTATTCAACAATGATTTCTGCTAACAAAATATTTATCTCCAGATAATTGACAAATTTAAAATAAATCCTGGTAAAACATCTTCTCCTGATAATTCTTGTGGAGATGTTAATATTTCTACTGGTTGACTAAGACGGTAAATTTCTACTTGACGCATTTTAGGATTAATTAACCAACCTAATTTAACTCCATTATCGATATATTCCTGCATTTTCTCTTGCGTTTCTCTCAAAGTATCGTTGGGGGACATTAACTCTAAAACAAAATCTGGGGCAATTGGGGGAAACTTTTCTTTTTGTTCGGGTGTGAGTGCATCCCATCTTTCTTTTCTAATCCAAGCGACATCAGGAGAACGGTTAGCACCATTGGGCAGTTTGAAGCAGGTGGAAGAATCAAAGACTTTACCCAATTGAGTTTGGCGATTCCAAATCACAAAATCAGCATTAATTTCTGAATTACAATTTCCAGTTTCTCCGCCTGTGGGTGACATGATGAGCAGTTCTCCGGCTGCATTGCGTTCAAATTTGATTTCAGGATTTTCCCGACAGAGTTGATAAAATTGGTTGTCGGTGAGTTGGATGATGGAGTTTAATTTAATGGCGATCGCTGTCATAGCAACTATATTTCAGCTTATGCTGTCAAAATTATATCAAGGTGATGAGTTTTTTGTTTATCAAAGTAATTCATAATAGCAGGAATATCTTGACCAAACTTGATTAACTTACCACTTCTTTCAACTAAAGAAATATAATAACCAATGTCTAGGAGTAGCTCTAAAAAATCCGATGGTTCTATACCACCGAATAATTTTAGATTTGCAGGTGCAAATTCCGCAAAGATGATAGGCTTATCTCGCCTCAGAATATTCATCATACCGCGGATAGCGTAAGGTTCATGTCCTTCAATGTCAATTTTGACTATATCTACTTTAATTTCTTTTAAAAAACTATCAAGTTGAACAGCTTCTATCTTTTTAAAGTTTGCATTTGGAGCAGAAACTACGGATTTTAACAAATCTTCATTTTCCGAAGTAACCCTTGCCCCAGAATTAGATGTATTACCAAGATCTGAAATAATAATAGTTTTATTTGCATCGCTCACAGCAAAATTATATAGTTGGATAATTTCCTCAAATCCGTTATAAGCAATACTCGTTTTCAAAAGTTGAAAATTATTGTTGTCAGGTTCAAAACTAAACACTTTACCGCGAGGACATTGGCTGGCAGCGAGTAAACTATAATAGCCTATATTAGCTCCAATATCTATAATACAAGAATCTGGCTTGAGATATTTTACGAATGTTTCTGATGTACTCTGTTCATAGCTGCCTTTTATGAAAAGTGGTCGCCCGATATATTTATCTTGAATATTCAAAAGTATGTAAAAGTTATACGGACTGATTTTCTTAAATACATTGTTAGAATCGGCAAAAGGCTTAATCAGAATCTCAGGAATACTTCCTAGCAGTTCAACCCGTAAATTCCGCAGTTTTGACTCCCAAGACTTCAACATAGGTTTAAATATAAAATTCACCTAAATATTATAAAACTCTGCCTATACAGACAGCAATAATTTTTACTAAAAATTGTTATTTATCAAAAAACAATTTTCCTAAAAGTCCGACATAAAAGTTTAACTTTTTGTAAATAACGGGATTTCTATGATTAATTATCGTTGCACATAAGTATGGATTTTTCGATTATTTCTGACTTTATAGAATTATCAAATTTAATTAACCAAATCAAATAATCTGCTTTAATAAAAGATAGTCGCTGTATTGAATACCCGCTATGTCCGCCGATAATTTGACACCAGAAAAACGTACATTGATATCCCAATGTCGAGAAAAATGGCAACATATTGGACTATCCACCGAACGCGTTAACCAAAAAGATGCTACAGATGCAGTTCGAGCAATATATACTGCACTCAAACTGAGCGAACTTGAAATAATTATCGTTGATAGTCCTAACGCTGCGATCGCTTACATCTGGAATTTAATCAAAGATGGTTCAGAGACAATCCTCGATGATATCATAGATAATTCTGATTGGGGCAAAATCTACAGTAATTTGCAATCACATTTGCTTGTGCGAGTACCTGTTGATTTACAAAAAGATTTACATTCGTTATTTGAAAATCATTTGGCAAATGAGTACGCCAAATTACTCCAAGAACAGCTAGAAATACAATGGGGAGATATTTTGGAGGAACATTTTGGCAAACGCAATAGCAAATTAATTAAAAATATATTCTCTTCCTGCCGCCAACCCGAAACTTTAATTGCAGGATGTAGTTATTTTGACTTTTGTATTCATCGTTTAAATTACCAGCAATTTGAAAGTAAACTATTAATATTAGAAGACTTTGTTAAAAATTGCGGCTGGACTTTCTTCTTTAAGAATATAGCCATTATTTCCAACCATGCCACCACAATTAATATTGATAGCAACAACCATCTCCACGGTGAAAATACACCTGCCGTAACCTTTGCAGATGGGTATAGCCTGAATGCACATCGCGGTAAAATAACCCTACAACGGAACCGTAAACTCGACGATCTCGCCTGGACAAAGTTATTTGAAAAAATGAAGGCAGTCGAAATTGATTCTTGGGAAGAATACAAGTTGTTACGTACCGTTCAAGAAGGAACTAATGTCCGGCCTAAACAGTTCCTCAAAGTAACAAATCCACATACGGGAGAAGTGCGAGTTTTTGGAGTGTCTATGCGGTTCGCATCTGCTATTGAGGCCGCACAGTGGGTAAACCGACGCAAAACTTAGCGAAAATTAAACCGTTGCAAACTCAGTATATTTCCTCACTTCGGGAGGCTGAAAAGCCAAGACAATATCGCTTGCAGGAACATCTAAACGCATTAACTCAGTTGCCATTCCTTCTTCAGTCAAATCTTCTTCAATGTAAACTTTTTCATTTTTGATGCGAATATAGACAGAAATTCCTTTAACTCTTTTGCCTTGTTTCCAACCAATATTGAACCACAAATATTGACTTCTTTCATCATCAAACATTAATACTTCATCCACATCAACAATAGGAACCTGTGATGAAATCCTTTGATACTCTGTTAAAATTTGCTTGATTAGATTTTGATATTGAGTTAACTTATCCATTTCACGATATCCTCATTATTCATATTAATAACTAATAGTGAGACTTGATACTTTGCCAAAACTAATTGAATTGCAAGTTTTTGGAAGAAATCTTCATAAATTACTTCCCCTATTGCCAAATATAATTCCTGTTCAGGATGTTCGAGAGAAAGAAAAGCTTTATAAATGAGATACTGACCTAATGCGGTTTCAAAATCACGCATAGGGGAACGGCTGAGAAAACTTTTAATTTCAATAACAATTTGTTTTCCTTCTCTACTAGCCGCAATAGTTTTTTCACCAGCAAGATCGGCAAAGAGTTTAACTTCTTCATATTTAATGGGATAAGGATCGGCTGTAATTATCCAACCATCCTTAATTAAGGCATTTTTAACGGCATCATGGTATACATCTTTTGCTGGCATTTTCTCCCTGATAATTCAAACACAGTAACTACTTGGGGGTAGTTAATATAATTTTACTAAGGGCGGTTATGTTTGCGATCGCCTAATAATAACTCATTGTCGGCAAAGCAATCTTGAAAAAAGCGTTGGCGTAGCCCGCCGCAGGCATCGCTCTTTGATGCCATTTTTTTAGATTAGATGCAAAGTCAAGGATAGCCGCTATTGAGTCGAGGATAGCCGCTATTGAGTCAATAATAGCCGCTATTGAGTCAAGGATAGCCACTATTGAATCGAGGATAGCCGCTACTGAATCAAGGATAGCCGCTACTGAATCAAGGATAGCCGCTATTGAATCGAGGATAGCCGCTATTGAATCGAGGATAGCCGCTATTGAGTCGAGGATAGCCGCTATTGAGTTGAGAATAGCCGCTTCAGAATTCGTTTTTGTGTGGTGCGATCGCTTAATTATAAAAACTCATTGCCAGCAAAGCAATCTCTAAGTCTTGTGAGCTTTACTCGCTCTGACAAATAAATCTTTTTGTTTTGCCCATAGACGCAAAGAAGACCGTAAAACAACTAAGTAGGTGGACACAATTATTTAGAAGACGGATTTTGACTTTGCTCAATGCTCGGTAAGCTTATTCCAAGAGGGTTGAGCGCAGTCGAAACCCGGCGAGATCGAGTTAGGTTTAATTTAGTCCTTCTACTTACTTTTAGTCGAATAATAATGTAAAAAAAGTTTGCAAAAAGTTGCATTGCAGGATTGGGTAGAAGTAAAAACCCAACCCAAAGTATTCATTTAGCTGGTTCTGGTGGTAAACCAAGCTTGGCAAGAAAATCTTTGTCGTATTCTGCATACTCCCAGTTTTTAGCAGTTTTAACTTGCTCAGGAGTAAGGTTTTTGACATCGATGAGGGCAGCACCGTAGAGGTTGGCATCGCTGAGGTTGGCACGGATGAAATTGGCACCGCTGAGGTCGGCATGGCTGAGGTCGGCACCGTTGAGGTTGGCACGGATGAAATTGGCACCGCTGAGGTCGGCATGGCTGAGGTCGGCACCGTTGAGGTTGGCAAAGCTGAGGTCGTCACCTCTGAGGTTGGCACCGTTGAGCTTGGCACTGTAGAGGGTGGCACTTCTGAGGTCGGCACCGTTGAGGTCGACACTGCTGAGGTCGGCACTGCTGAGGTCGGCACCCCTGAGGTTGGCACCCCTGAGGTTGGCACCGTTGAGCTTGGCACTGTAGAGGGTGGCACCGCCGAGGTCGGCACTGTTGAGGGTGGCACCGTTGAGCTTGGCATTGCTGAGGTCGGCACGCCTGAGGTCGGCACGCCTGAGGTCGGCACCTCTGAGGTTGGCACCGATGAGCTTGGCAGATATGAGTCTGGCATCGCCGAGGATGGCACCGTTGAGGTTGGTACCGTTGAGCTTGGCAATGGTGAGGTTGGCACGGCTGAGGTCGGCACGGCTGAGGTCGTCACCGCTGAAATCTTTACTAGTTAGACTCTCACCAACTTGGACTAGTTTTTGAAGTGCTTTAATTTTTGCCTGATTATACTCCTTTCCTCTAACAGTATTGACTTGATACCAAAGTAGGTTTATAGTAACCGCTTTCTCAATAACTATGCCAACAAATACTGATAAACCCAGCGGAATAATTAAGAAAAAAGCAATTGACTGAAAGCGATTATTCCGTCTTTGTCTGACACTTGCTTGAATAAACTCAATAGCTAAGTCAGATAATCTTAAGTTCTCAGTTTGTTGCTTCTGAAAATCTTCTACCTCTCTTAACCGCTTCCCCTGAAAGAGATAATCCTTAACTCTTAGCCTATCTCGCCATTCAATAGCTGCCGCTTCAATTTTCCGCTGTTGTCGCAGTATGTCCCGACTTTCCTCAATCCATTTGCGTAATAGCAACCAGTGGCGAATCAGTGCTTCATGTGCCACATCCACCACAGCAATTTGATTAGATAAGGTACTAGTAACAACCAACTTCTCATCAGCTAACCGTTGAATTATTCTATTAATCAAAACTTCTGAATACTGCGAACTAACTAAATCTCGTTGCACAACCTGTCTACGCGTATCTTCTGTTCCTTCTCCCAATTGCGTCAGTTCGAGAAAAATCCGCTTTGTTGCTTGCTGTTCCTCTAGTGACAATGACTCATAAACTTCTGTAGCGCGTGTTTGCAGGGTTTCCCTGACTCCACCTAGTTTGCTATACGTAGTCAGGGTTAACCGTTCTTCAGTTCTTTGATGCCATAGTTCTGTCAGCGTATACTGCAACAACGGTAAACTCCCCGGTGAATCTTCCACATCTGTAATCATTTGAGAAACTAGTTCCGGTTCTACTTCCAAGTTCACCTGTTGGGCAGGTTTGACAATTGCTGTTTTTAATTCTTCCCGATTCATCGGTCTTACTGTTACCAAATGTTCTTGAATTTTCTTAGCTAGTCCGCCATATTCTTGTTCCAGACATTTACCAAAAAAATCAGCCCGCATTGTGATTATGAGGCAGAGTTTATTATCATCCCGTTGCAAAGCACCTAGCAAACATTCAAAAAACTCCTGTCGTTTTATAATGTCTTGACATTGAGTAAAAGTTTCTTCAAATTGGTCTACCAGTAGCACTAAGCGCTGAGTTTGACTAGCAGTAATCAACTGTCCTAAACCGAGTGCGCTTTTAGCAACTAATTCTTCTGCTTTGGCTAATTGTGATGCGCGGTCAATATCTGATAATTCTGATTCTACAAATGCCAGTGCTAAATTTTGTAAGGGATTAATTCCTGGGCGAAATATTTTCAACTGCCAAGTATCGCTACCTGATAACCTGCGTCCTAACTTTAATTGATAAAGTAAACCGGCTCTGACAACACTAGATTTACCACTTCCTGATGCTCCCAACACAGCGAGGAAATTACCCGATCGCACTTTTTCTAATAACTCGTCGGTTAACGCTGTTCTGCCATAAAATAATTTGGCATCTGCTTCTGTGCAATCAAAATAAGACAACCCTTTATAGGGACAAATAGCTGATATTTCTACTGTGGAGTTAACAACAGAGGAATTCCATTTGCGGGTGAGATTAATTGCTTCACCAGAGTTAGCAAAAATGGGACGCTGGGGAAAGGGATGATATTGTTGATTGAGCAAGTCTACTAAAGTGTAGTTACTCACCCAACGGTCTTGTTTTGGTTCCAAACCTTGAAGCAGTGCAGCAGTAAGAACGCTGTGTTGGCTGTTAATATCTTCAAAAGCAACTTCAAAATCACGAGAAGCCGCAATAAAACACCTGTCTCTACCTTTACCGCGATCGCCTGGATCTGCCTCTGCAAAATTTAGCACTTCTCCGCTATAGCAGCAATCCAAAATCACAATTTGTTGTCTGACTTCACTTTCTTGCAGTAGTCGCCGCAGCCATTGTAGAGATAGTCCCCAATTCCCCGCCTCCGGGTTGACTTCACTCGTCGCTAAAAAGCCTTCTTGAATTCCGACATTTTTCCGCAACCCATGACCAGAAAAATACAGCAGCGCCGTATCTGGCGGCTTTCCATCTGGATTAAATAATTGCACGATCGCTTTTTCTAACTGAGTTAAACTAACTTTAGTTTGCTTACCAACGCGAATTGTCTGGTTTTCCTTATCTTTGACTGCTGGTAGCCGCGTTACTCGAAATTCGCCGTACTGTTGTAAAATTTGAGCGATCGCTTCACCATCACTAGCTGGTGCGTTAAGACTCTTTAAGCGGTCATACGTATTAATTCCCACCACCAAAGCGTCTCGACTCATATTAGTAAGCTTTATGATAGTTTAGTTGCATTATTTCCAGCTTCTACAAGAAATTTACCGCATTTTCCGTAAAAATGTGTAGGGGCGCACAGCTGTGCATTGGTGTCAACTTAACATGAAACCTTTATAAAGATGTGATATTCAGTTCTCTCACTTCCCATCAAGATCCGCGTTACCCCACCCCGATTTTGTCTAAAGCCAAAATCGCCCCTCCCCGATGCCTTGGGGAGGGGTTGGGGGTGGGGTAAAACGATTGTGGGGCAAGAGTTTGAGCTTAAGTTGACACCAATGACAGCTGTGCTAACCTACCCGCAATTCTTTTCAGCGAGATTTATTCCATGACTCAACTCACACCTATCTATTTAGAAGATGGCACGATTATTTACATTGAAGCCACAAATAATGTAGATGCACCACCAGTTAACATCGAAGTTTCCCCAGAGGGAGAAGAAGAAGCATTAATTGATAAAGGATGGGATGCTGATGCTGCACAAAAACAGATAGTGCAAAATTTCCAAGCAATTGAAGGTACAATTCGGGCTTACACCGTTTATTCACTCAATGCTTTTAAGAAAATCCCTGTTGCTAATATTGATAAAGTCACTCTAGAATTTGGCATCAAAGTCGGCGGTGAAGCGGGTATACCTTACATAACTAAAGGCACGGCTGAAAGTAATCTTAAGATAACGGTAGAGTGTTCATTTCCTGACAAAGCGGAACAGAAAACTCAGCAATCATGAGTGAGAATATTGACGCAGCCAAAATTTCTATTATCATTCCGGCTATTGATGAAGCAGGAAATATTAAAGAAGCAATTCTACTACCAAAGGCAGTACAAATAGTCAACCTTGAGCCTCAGAAGGTCAACGTCGAGCCTCAGAAGGTCAAAGTTGAGCCTCAGAAGGTCAAAGTTGAACCTCAGAAGGTCAACGTCGAGCCTCAGAAGGTCAACGTCGAGCCTCAGAAGGTCAAAGTTGACCCTCATAAGGTCAAAGTTGACCCTTAGAAGGTCAACGTCGAGCCTCAGAAGGTCAAAGTTGACCCTTAGAAGGTCAACGTCGAGCCTCAGAAGGTCAAAGTTGAGCCTCAGAAGGTCAACGTCGAGCCTCAGAAGGTCAACGTTGAGCCTCAGAAGGTCAACTCCTTATCTCCCTACTCCCCAGTTACTTTAAACAGGTGTCCAGCTGTCAATCTTACCTGAGATCAAGTCTGCGTAATACAACTTGCCATCATCTCCAGCCTGAACGCTCACAGGTGCCCCTAAATTGGAAGCAAACTGTGTAGTTGCAATAACTTTGTTCTGATTGTTCAACGTGAAAGCAGTGATAGTTCCATTGGTGGGATCGAAGCTCATTAAAGCATTGTTAAAGGCGCCACCAGTGTAAAAAGTACCGACGCCGATAGAAGTAGAACCGCTTAAATGATCGCGGGCGTAAATTGGTGCTGTAACGTTTTCCCCACTAGCGTAGAATTCCTTGGCTATGTCGAGATTGGCATAGGCGCTTTGTTTGATATTAATGAGATTGCCATTTGAATCAATACCACCCTCATAGAATGGCCAACCAAAGTTTTTGCCCGGGCCGCCAACATTGATCTCTTCCCACTTGTACCAACCCACATCACCGATGAAAGGAACATTAGTTTGTTGATTTACCGTGAAGCGGAAGGGGTTACGCATACCTAAATCATAGACTTTGGAACGATTGCTATTAGGATCGCCGTTATAGAAAGGATTGCTTGCTAAACCTTGACCAGTGATGGCGTCAATGTGCAGGATTTTACCAGATAAATTATCGATATCTTGAACGCGAGCTGCTCGGATGTCTGCTCGATTGTAGGAAGTACCATCACCAAAGCTCACAAACAGAGTACCATCGTTACCAAAGCGTACACTACCACCGGAGTGGGTTGAACTATCAGTTGCTGCAAAATCCTGGACGTTTTTGATGTTGTTGTTTTTCAAAGCCTCCACATATTCCTGGGCGTTGGCAAATAATTTGTTAGTGGTTTTGTTTAAAATACCAGATGGTGCTTCATTCTTGGTTTCATCGTTAGGATCGACGAATGTGCTATCTTTATCTGGGCGACTGATGTAATCCCAAACGCTATTTTTGCCTACAAGTATAACTGCACTGCCAGCGATCGCTGTTTTGTAACCAGTGTTGGGATCGGCTGTGACTCTAATTAGCCGTGCTGCACGGTTACCTCGCTTATCGGGATCGTCTAGGGTGCTATTGGGATTATTTTTGGGATTGGTTTTAGCTGTTTCTACTGGGTCGTAGGTAAACAGCAGGTAAACATAGTTGTTGCCATTGGGATTCTTGCCAAAATCTGGATGTACCGCCAAGCTTAACAAGCCGCGATCGGATATGTTATTTACCTGCGATGAAATATCAATAAATGCGTTTGATTCTAAGACACCCGTACTCGTGTTGAACACCTTCACTACCCCGTCTTTTTGGGCAATGAACATCAGCTTATCGTCAGCTGACCAGCCAAAGTCTATAGGTGTAGTCAACCCAGAAACTACAGTTTTTCTCTGGAAGTCACCTAAGTCATTATCGCTAATAGTTACTGTCGTCTCAGTAATAGGCAGCAACACCCCAACTGCGTTACTAAACTTCAAAGTAAACGCTTCATCGCCTTCTGTAACGGAATCATCTTTCAGGGAAATGGAAATAGTCTTACTAGTTTCCCCTACTGCAAAGTTCAAGGTTCCAGCTAGAGCCACATAGTCAGATCCAGCTTTAGCAGTTCCATCCACAGTTGTATAGTTTACACTAGCAGCTCCCGAAGCATTATTGCGCGTAACTGTTACTTGTGCAGTACTAACGTTCTCCTTAACTACTGGCTGACTGAAACTCAGACCTTGGCTATCATTATCTTTAATCGTAATTCCCAGAGTTCTTTGGATTCCCAGCGCTGCACCCTCTGGCTGATCGATAGCTACACTAAAATTCTCATCTGATTCTGCTAATGAATCATCAAAAATCGGAATGACAATTTGTTTGCTACTTTCTCCTGGTGCAAAGGTGAGCGTCCCCCCTATTTCTTCCCCGCCATTGGCGTAGTCACTCCCTACTGTTGCAGTACCAGCTAAGGTAGCATACTTAATCGTAGATGTGCCACTTAAATCGCCAGTTCTCAGTACAGTAACCGCCACATTACCATCTCCTTCGTTCACACTGGTAGGAGATGTGTTTAAGGTGATAGTGGTTGCCAGGGCTGGTGAATAGAGTTGAGATTGAGGAATAATTTCTTTGGTTTGAGAGTTGCTCGACCAAGATAGTTGAGAAAGCGCAGAGTAAGTATTCTCGAAGTATTCAAGTTTAATATCGTACTTTTGACCTGCAACCAAGGCAAGAGAACCAGTATGTTCTGTGTTTCCTTGATTGACAAACTTATCAATCAGCAGTTGATTATTCACCCACAGTCGCACGCCATCATCACTACTGGTGTAGAAGTTGTAAGTCTCGCTGTACTTAGCTTCTATCTGACCTGTCCAACGCACTGAGAAGGTGTCTGCACCGATGAGGGGATCTGGAGAACCACCACCCCACTTAAAGTCCACCTTGCTATCTGTGCGAGTTACCTTCAGGTTAGTAAAATCAGCGTTGTCAAAGTATTCTCCTTTGAGTCCGTTGCCATTACCGACAGGCGTACTCACCTGACTATAAAGTTGAGATTGAGGAATAATTTCTTTGGTTTGAGAGTTGCTCGACCAAGATAGTTGAGAAAGCGCAGAGTAAGTATTCTCGAAGTATTCAAGTTTAATATCGTACTTTTGACCTGCAACCAAGGCAAGAGAACCAGTATGTTCTGTGTTTCCTTGATTGACAAACTTATCAATCAGCAGTTGATTATTCACCCACAACCGCACGCCATCATCACTATTGGTGTAGAAGTTGTAAGTCTCGCTGTACTTAGCTTCTATCTGACCTGTCCAACGCACTGAGAAGGTGTCTGCACCGATGAGGGGATCTGGAGAACCACCGCCCCACTTAAAGTCCACCTTACTATCTGTGCGAGTTACCTTCAAATTAGTAAAATCAGCGTTGTCAAAGTATTCTCCTTTGAGTCCGTTGCCATTACCGACAGGTGTACTCACCGGAGTATAAAGTTGGGACTGAGGAATAATTTCTTTGGCTTGAGAGTTGCTCGACCAAGATAGTTGAGAAACGGCAGAGTAAGTATTCTCGAAGTACTCAACTTTAATATCGTACTTTTGACCTGCAACCAAGGCAAGAGAACCAGTATGTTCTGTGCTTCCTTGATTGACAAACTTATCAATCAGCAGCTGATTATTCACCCACAGCCGCACACCATCATCAGTTTTGGTATAAAAGTTGTAAGTCTCGCTGTACTTAGCTTCTACCTGACCTGTCCAACGCACTGAGAAGGTGTCTGCACCGATGAGCGCATCTGGTGAAGAATTACCCCACGAAAAGTTCACTGTGCCATCTGTGCGAGTTACCTTCAGGTTAGTAAAATCAGCGTTGTCAAAGTATTCTCCTTTGAGTCCATTTCCCTGAGAAATGGGGTTACTAGACCCACCCAATATACTTGGTTGCGCTAAATCTAAAGCTGCTAGAGATGATTGACCACCAATTACTGGACTTGTAGATGTTAGGGAGAGTGGATTATTTTGATTCTGTAATTCGTTCATTGATATATGTGCCTCATAATAAAGCTAAAACTAATGCCATAATCAATAGTTTGGGATTAGTTTTGAATCGAATGTTTTGAAGGAAAATGTGTAGCCACCTTAATGAAATTTACTTACTTCTTTATATATTAATCAATGCGGATACACATTTTCGCCATCTGTTATTTTGACTATTGAATCCGATTTTTTGCTGTGTATTTGTAACAAGTTAAAAATCAACATAAAGCTACACATCTTCCTATATCTCCACTAAAAGCAACCAGATATATAGGAAAATATGTACTTTGGAAATACTAGAGACTAGTTATATGGCGCATTGGCCATGATTAAACTTTGTTTTCTAGAAATTTCAGATTTATGATGTGTATCAATTCAGTTTGGTCAATTTATGTAAAAAATATAAATCGCCATGAACGAGTGATATTTTAACCTGATAACAAAATCACATGATATTTTTCAGCAAATAAGTCAATACTCCATCAAAGTAAGTATACACGTAAGTGGTGTTTTAGTACCTCACTTGTACTTATATGTATTTCTGAGTTCAATACAATTGAACATTTGACACTACATCACCGTATTATGTCTATCTCTTTTATGCAACTTTGTTTAAATATTTATATTAAATATGGATTTTTAAAGATACATCAAAATTTTTATGATTTTTAAATAAAAATTACGCATATATAGAATATTCTCATATTTTTTTGCCTGTAAATAATAGTTATATAAAAATTTCATAAAGAAATTTTGTATATTTAAAGATTTTAAAAAGTATTATTTATCTAGTACTTCATTTTGACTCTAAAACTAAATTTTTGTTACAAGAGTTAGTAAATTACTGATGTAACAGCGATCGCTCCATTGGCACTTAAGTATAATTAGGTGATGTTGGGAAAAATCAGAAGTTTGACGTTCTATATCCCCACTTTCCCCTAGACTAATGGCAGCAACCTTGTTCAAACTGGCTGAGGAAAGTGAACTTTGACTGAGACAAACAATTTAAACTCTACCTTCCAGAATGTCTCACGCAGGGAATTGCGGGATTTAGTGCGGACTCAGCTGCAAATGCTCCTAGAAGCAGGGGACTTGCAGGGAGCAAAAGCTATTCTCGTACCTGTGCAGCCTGCGGATATTGCCGAGGCAATTGAGGGTTTGCCAGAAGCGATGCACGCTTTGGCTTTTCGCTTGCTTTCTAAGGATGAAGCTATCGAGGTTTATGAGTATCTCGACTACACCGTTCAAGAACGGTTACTTGAGGAACTTAAAAGTCAGGAAGTCTGTGATATTGTCGATCGAATGTCATCGGATGACCGGACGAGGTTATTTGATGAGTTACCGGCAAAAGTCGTTAATCGTCTCCTAGAACAACTCAGTCCAGCGGAACGCCAAGCGACAGCCCTGTTATTGGGCTATGAGGCTGATACTGCTGGGCGAATCATGACTCTAGAGTTCATTTCGCTCAAAGAAAACTTGACAGTATCTCAAGCTCTAGAGCGAATTCGCAACTTAGCTAATGCCAGTGAGATGATTTATTATCTTTATGTCACCGATGCGGCAAGGCGGTTAACAGGAATTGTATCGTTGCGGGAATTGGTGACATGTCAGCCAGAGGAAATTATCGGCGAAATTCTGACGCGTGATGTGGTGTTTGTTCACACCGATACAGACCAAGAAGAAGTTGCCAGATTAATCCAAAGATATGATTTTTTGGCTGTGCCTGTGGTAGATCGAGAACAGCGTCTAGTAGGTATTGTTACTGTTGATGATGTGATTGATATTCTGCAACAAGAAACCACCGAAGATATCTATGCCTTGGGTGGTGGGGTGCAGTCTGGGGGCGACAACTATTTTCAGATGAATTTATTAGAAGTTGCTCGGAAGCGGGTTTTATGGTTATTGGTTTTACTTTTAACCAATACCGTTACAGGAACGATTATTAAATCCCAAGAAGATATTTTAGCAAGAGTAGTAGCACTGACAGCATTTATACCCTTACTTACTGGTACTGGTGGTAACGTGGGTGCCCAGTCTTCCACAGTTGTAATTCGCGGGATGAACACCGATGAAATTCGATCGCTTGGTTCATTGCAAGTAATTGGACGCGAAGCGATCGCAGGTGCTTTATTAGGAGCAATGCTAGGTACCATCGCTACTGTCTGGGCTTACTTTTTGCAAGGACGATTAGAAGTAGCGATCGCTGTAGGCACTAGTTTAGTAGCGATTTCTATTTTAGCTTCCGTCTCTGGTTCAGCACTGCCATTTCTATTTCGTTTTCTGCGCTTAGATCCAGCATTAATGTCAGCACCATTTATTACCACAGCAGTTGATGTACTCGGCGTTTTGATTTACTTCAATTTGGCACGGATGATTTTAAAGTTATGAAAAATGTCATTAGTCATTGGTCATTTTTTATTTACAAACGACAAATGACTAATGACTAAAGACAAATGACTAATGACTAACTTTTACAATTCTGATGCCGTATCTGGAGCAACGATTTCGCCAGTACCCAATTGCAATATCAAGTCCTGTTCAGTAATCAGTTCGCTAAGTTCTTTTACTTGCAAATTCATTTCTTCGCAAGCCTGCCTGAGTTCTCGCGCAAATTTGTTGAGATCTTCACCATAGCCACATTGATAAGCAGCAGTTTCAATTCCTTGCTTAGCATTTGCTCTAGCACAATCTACTAGTTCTCTACCATGCAATGTTTCGGGAGATGCCATAGAGATAGTTATTTTTTCTTAAACGTTTGCTGCTAGGTATATTAGCAATTTTTAAACATCAAATCCTCTCCCCAATGGATGAAACCCAGGGGGAGATTTAAGAGCGATTATTTATTTGTCATTAGTCATTTGCGATCTTTTAGAAAGTTACGATGGTCTGAAAAATCGTAATACACTTTGACTTTTCTGCTTTGTGGTTCACAAATGACTAATGACTAATGACCAATGACTAATTTTTTGATTTAGCCGTTGACAACATCTCCCCCATTAACATGTAAGACTTGACCAGACATATAAGAAGCGTCATCTGATGCTAAAAATACATAGCTAGGTGCAACTTCTTCTGGTTGTCCGGCTCGTTGCATTGGTACTTGCTTGCCAAAAGTTTCAACTTTCTCTTCGGGAAAAGTTGAGGGAATTAAAGGTGTCCAAATAGGACCTGGTGCGACAGCGTTAACACGAATCCCTTTTGATACTAAACTTTGTGATAAGGAACGAGTAAAGGCAACGATCGCACCTTTTGTGGAAGAATAATCTAGTAGTTGGGCATTACCTTTATAAGCTGTCACTGATGTGGTATTGATGATAGAACTGCCTTCATTTAAGTGCTTGAGTGCAGCTTTAGTCATGAAAAACATAGAGAATATATTAGTGCGAAAAGTTCGCTCTAATTGCTCTTTGGTGATTTCCTCAATACTTTGTTTGGGATGTTGTTCGGCGGCGTTGTTGATTAAAATATCGAGTTTGCCAAATTCACCAATTGTTTGCTGTATGGCTTGCTGGCAAAAATTTTCATCGCCAATATCACCTGCAATAGTTACTGCACGCCGCCCTTGTTTTTCTACCAAATGTTTTGTTTCTTTGGCATCGTCGTGTTCGTTAAGATAAAGAATTGCTACGTCTGCGCCTTCTTTAGCAAAAGCGATCGCTACAGCACGACCAATACCACTGTCTGCACCCGTAATTAATGCTACTTTATTTTGTAACTTCCCACTACCCTGATACTGAGCATCATCAGCTTTGGGTTTTGGCGTCATTTCTGATTCTGTACCTGGTGGTTGTTGTTGCTGTGGCGGTTGTAGTTTTTGCTCTTTTGATTTGGGCATAAGTCTTGTTTTAGTAATTGAATATTTACTAGAAATTGGGCATGGGGTATGTGGGAGGTGTGGGAGGATGGTGAAGAAATCTTTCCCCCCTTTCTCGCCACACTCCCCACACTTCCCTATCTCTCTATCTCGCCATTCCCTATTCCCTATTTCCAAAAGTAAACCTTGGATCGAATATTCAACCCAAGGTTTATTTTTTGCTTTGGCTCCCACTTGCCTTTGCAATTTTAGGCTTTTACACACCTACTGCTTACCAAACGTACTTATTAATAATAACAATTGTACGCGGCTTGCCTTATTTCTCCTCACACCTGACACAGGTTATTCATCTGACCACGAAAAACAAGTACACAACTCTCATATGATGAAGGATTTGTACTTTTCATCTGTATTCAAGTAAACTATGTATGTTCCAAGTCTTTATCGGTCTCCAGAGATAAAGTAACCTGAAATTTGCTCAACCTTAAGACGTAAAATCAATTCAAAGGATAATACAGCACATTTCATCTTAATGGGGTAGACAAAGGTGGCAGGATGCCCAACCCACAGTAGACTTCTTGCAGAAGTCGGGAAAAGGGGAAGGGTAAAGGGGGAAAGGTTTGGTATTTTCACTTTTTCCACAAGAGTGCAAAAAGCACTTTTGCACTCTTGTCTAATATTTACTTGCAAAGTGCTGTAATTACCAAATTTATCTATAACTATAGGGAGTCGGTTTGATTTTTTTTGATTTTTTAAATTATTTGCCTAGAGAGGGAACAGGCCAGGCACAAGTGTACTGATTTTTTCAAAAATCAAATATGAGTCCTATATTTTTGTAATATACAGCGATAAATTTCAATATAAATTTTTACTTGAACATTCATAAGTGCCAAAATACGCACTATAATCCTTTCTATTTTCGTTAATATTAATCTAAGCTGGTATTTCCGCAGAACCTTATAGCATTTTTTGTCAAATTTCTCTGGTTTGCTGAAACTAATTTCTGAAGCTACTCAATTTTTGAACAAGAAAATTAATATTATTTAATTTTCTGCAAATTAAGTGGCTTGGGATGTACCAGAACAGTAAAGTAGTTTTTGGATCGCGATAGGTAGAGATTATGGCAACAATGGATGTTTCTGAATTACAGCAGATTGAAAAGTTTCGCCATCTGCAATCAACTCTGCGCGATCGCTGGAAAACTATCGAGCTATTTGATAATAGTGAAGCTGATATTGTAATTATTCCATCTTTGAGTATTGACCAGCGCGAACTCCGAAAAATTGAGGGCTGCGAACATTATGAAGAAAGATTACTATTTTCTTTGATTCGGTTGCGGAATCCCCGTACTAGGCTGATTTATGTGACATCAGTACCACTGCATCCCAGTATCATTGATTATTATCTACAACTTTTGCCAGGAATCCCGTTTTCTCATGCTCGCAATCGCTTGTTGCTACTTTCTACTTACGATTCCTCTCTTAAACCCCTGAGCCAAAAGATTTTAGAACGCCCCCGCTTACTAGATCGAATTCGTCAAGCATTGAGGCTGGACAGAGCATTTATGATCTGCTATAATTCGTCGGTTTTTGAAGGGGAATTATCTGTAAAACTGGGGGTACCACTGTACGCTGCTGCACCAGATTTACAGATTTGGGGGACAAAAAGTGGTAGTCGGCAAATTTTTAGCGAAAGCGAAGTACCACATCCAGATGGTAGCGAAATAGTTTGGCATCACAGCGATTTAGCAGAAGCGGCTAGCGATCTGTGGGAACGCCAACCGACATTACAAAGAATGGTGGTGAAACTCAACGAAGGTATTTCTGGAGAAGGAAATGCGCTAGTAGATTTAAGACCGATTGAGAATGTCGCACCTGGTAAAAGTAATCATGCTCAAAGGGTAGCAGCAATTAGCGATCGCTTTTCAACAATGCGCTTTCAAGCAAAACAAGAAACTTGGGAGAATTTTTCGGCAAGAATTCCGGAATTAGGGGCAATTGCAGAAGCATTTGTGGAAGGAAAAATTAAGCGTTCCCCCAGCGTTCAAGGACGAATTACCCCCGGCGGCGAAGTCGAAATCCTCTCCACCCACGACCAAATTCTTGGAGGCCCGGACGGTCAGATTTATCTTGGTTGTAGCTTTCCCGCTGATGAAAGGTATCGGTTGCAACTACAGCAATTGGGGCTGCAAGTTGGTAGAAAGCTAGCCGAAAAAGGCGCCCTAGAGCGATTTGGGGTAGATTTTATCGCAGTTGACAAGGGTAATGGAGAGTGGGATATTCAGGCGATCGAAATTAACCTGCGTAAAGGTGGCACAACTCATCCATTCATGACCTTGAAATTATTGACGAACGGTCGCTATGACCTTTCCACAGGCTTATTTTACAGCCAACAAGGTCGTCCCAAATACTACATTGCCACTGACAACCTCCAAAAAGACCGCTATCGGGGACTATTACCTAATGATTTGATGAATATCATCGCTGACTATAGACTGCACTTCGACAGTGGTACTGAGACCGGCACAGTGTTTCATCTTATGGGTTGTCTTTCCCAATTTGGCAAGTTGGGCTTAACCAGCATCGGTGATTCCCCTCAACAAGCACAAGATATTTATAACAAAGTCGTCAAAGTTCTGGATGAAGAAACCCGCAGCGAAAATCAGGTTTTCTCTGCGTTTTCAGATTACTCTTTTCCCGTAGCTTGGGATGAGTATACTTAACCATAAAGATGAATGGCACTTACTTAAGCAAAAGTAGCTGTCCAGATCCCCGACTTCTTTAAGAAGTCGGGGATCTAAATCCAGGTTAAGTAAGTGATATTCAACCATAGAGATGGTGAGATTAAAGTAGTTACGGCAGGTGTAGGCATCGCCAAAAATAGTAGTTCATGATACCGTAATTCTGTCCGAATATAAAATTCTGTCAGTCTGTTAATGATGGAAAAGAACAAGAGGACAGAGGGACAAGATTACAAGCAGATATGCTCAAAGTCGCCGCTGGTGAACTTCTCCTAAAGGAGACGGTGCGCGAACAGAGGAAAGACTTGTTGCAATTCTCCTTGTCCCCAATTCAGCTTATTTGCTCATCCTCTTGTTTCCTCTTGTCTGTTTTTTCAAGCTAGGAGTTTGCTGGAATGCCCACAACACCGAGTACTCGATTAATTTTGTCAACTTTACTTCCCCATCTGAAAGTAGCAGCAGCCTACGCTCGTTTTATGCAACCAAAAATTGCTGCACTTCCCATTAAAGAAAAAGAAGATAACTTTTTTGCGGCTGCACTTACTGATGCGGATGTAGCGATTCAAAATCTAGTGGAAGTAGTACTGCTCGGCAGTTTTCCAGAGATTCGCTTTTATGGTGAAGAGTATGAAAGTTCTAGAAACACGAAGTATTTTCGTGGTACTGAACTTGGGCTGGAAGGTGATTATTTAGTCACACTCGACCCAATTGATGGCACGAAATTTTATATGGATGGACATTCTAATTATCAAATTATTCTTAGTATTTTAAATGCGGATGATTTTGAGGCAGTGTTGGCAATTTCTCCTGCCCAAAATGTTTATTATTATGCTTTGAGGGGCCAAGGAGCCTATAAAGGAACGCTGGAAATGAATTTAGAAGCCTGCGTTCCTTTGGAGATTACATCACCCAAACCTGCTGTATTGTTAGGATGGGGAATGAATGCGATCGCTCCTCTATTAAAAGATCGCTATCAAGTAATTGATATTGCCAATGATTATTCTAGTGATATTCAAATACCCAATCTTAATGGTATTCTCACTGGTGATTTGAGTGGAGCAGTAATTAGATCTGGCAAATTTATTGATGGTGCTGCCCTGGCTTTTTTGGCAAAAGAAGCCGGCTATGTTGTCACTACTCTTGACGGTTCGACTTTGCCGCCACTATATAGCTGTAAAAACTATAGTCTCCCTGGATTGATCTTAGGTGCTTCAAAATCCGTTCATCAACATTTGCTGGAAGCAACCCAAGGCTTGGCTGTGTAAGGGAGGCGAGGCTCTTGAGGTAGGGGAAAAGGTTAAAGGGAAAAGGGAAAAGGAATAAATTTAATCTTTCCCCTTTTCCCCGGTTGGTGAGCTTGCCTGTCCTGAGCTTTGTCGTTGGCGAAGCCTCTCGTAGAGAAGGGTCGAACCATACCCCTTTCCCTTTCCCAATACCCAATCCCCAATGCCCCTATCCCTATTGATTCACTGATGCCGTTAAAAATTCTTGAATGTGGTTGACAAATTCTTCTATTTGTGAAGTTAACTTAGTAGCGCCTTTATGCTCCTGCTGGAGAGCTTGTTGTTCTAATTTGTCAATTGCTAGGTACATAGCTGTGGCTCCAATATTGCTACTAGCACCTTTGAGATAATGAGCTTCTCGAACAATTTGCCCAAAATCATAAAGTGCGATCGCACTTTTGACGATCTCTAAACGGGGTTTAATATCTTCAACGAAGATTTGTAAGAGATTTAATTCAAATTGTGTGTCATTATCCGATAACTGATGTAGGTGTTCCCAATTGATTGTTTGTTCAATTTCAGCGTTGTTGATGGGGGAAACTGTTTGTTCGCATTCAACTATCACCTGTTGTGAAAGGATAATATCTGCCCAATGGTCTAGGACAGTCGCCAATTTTTCTTTCAAGACCGGCTTACTGACATAATCATCCATTCCAGCATTTAAACACTTTTGTTTGTCTTCTTTCATGGCATTAGCTGTCATTGCAATTACCACGGGACGACGACGACTAGCAAAAGCACTCTCTTGCCAACGATGAATTTCTTTTGTAGTTTCTAAACCATCAAGAATAGGCATATGGCAATCCATTAAAACCAAGTCATAAGGAATATTTTCTAATAACTGTAAAACTTCTTTTCCATTAGCAACAACATCAGCTTTATAGCCCAAAGTTTGGAGTTGTTTCAGTGTTACTTTCTGATTGACTAAATTATCTTCGGCTAGTAAAATTTTTAATTTTGATTTATGAGAAGAATTAGGGTTTGGAAATTCGTAAATTGGGCAAGAGTTAGCAATATTTGAAGTTGTGATATTTTGAACTTCTTCCCTAGTCCCTTGTTCTAGTTTTGGCTGAGTTTGTAAAATATTCACAATCATATCCAAAAGTCGAGATGACTTAACTGGTTTGACCAAATAACCCACAAATCCGATTTTCAGGGCTTCCTGTACTTGATTCCGTTGATTAGTTGAGATGACGATAATTAAAGGTATGTCAGCAATTCTAGAATTGGCTTTAATTTGTTCTCCTAGTTTAATGCCATCTGTTTCGGGCATTTGCATATCAATTAAGGCAAAATCGTAGGGATTTCCTTGCTCGGAAGCTTCCTGAATAGCTTTGAGTGCTGCTGCTGCACTGTTGGCTCGATCTATTTGCATTCCCCAATTAGTAGCTTGATGATGGATCGTTTTGCAATTAGTAAGGTTATCATCTACTACTAAGGCGCGGCGATTAATTAAAAGTGGGGATGATTTTAAAACAGGCTCAAGTTGCTTGGCGAAAGGCACTTCAAACCAAAACTTAGATCCTTTTCCAATTTGACTTTCCACCCCAATTATTCCTCCCATCAAAGTCACCAGTTGTTTACAAATCGCTAACCCCAACCCAGTACCACCATACTTGCGAGTGGTAGAAGCATCGACTTGAGTAAATGGCATAAACAGTCTGGGTTCATCTTCGGGACTAATACCAAGACCTGTATCTGTAATGGCAAAGTAGATACTAACTGTAGTGGAAGAAAGCGAACGTAATTGTACTTCCACTACTACTTCGCCAACACTGGTAAATTTGATGGCGTTGCTAATTAAATTCATCAGAATTTGCCGCAATCTCCCAGCATCTCCTTGGAGATAAATGGGAACATTATGTTCAATCAACGCGGCAATTTCTAATCCTTTATTATGGGCTGAGGGAGCCAATAATTCCAATACTTCTTCAACACAAGTAGATAGATTAAAATCTAGAGTCTCCAGAGCCATCTCTCCGACTTCCAATTTGGAGAGATCTAAAATTTCATTAATTAAAGTTAATAAAGCTTCTCCACTGATGCGAATCGTTTCAATAAAATCTCGCTGTTCTGGGTCTAAGGGAGTATCTAAAGCTAAACTAGTCATTCCCAATACCGCATTCATGGGAGTGCGAATTTCGTGACTCATATTCGCTAAAAAAGCACTTTTGGTTTGAGAAGCTAATTCAGCTTGATAACGAGCAATTTCAAGTTCTTGTCGTTGACGAGTTTCTGCTTCTAATAGTTCGGCTTGGGCGATGGCAATACCCACTTGGTCGGCTATTTGCCGCAAAAGATGAGTTTCAAAGTTAGACCATTGGTGAGAATAGTCACACTGATGAACTATGAGCAAACCGCGAAGTTCTTCTTTGACCAGAATCGGCACAACTAAATTGACTTTTACGCCAAATTGTTGCATTAATTCTAGGTGTTTTTGTTCGAGTTCGAGGAAATCCAAATTAGCCAGCCCCACAACTTGTCCTTGACGGTACTGTTGGAGGTAGTACTGTTGTAAATATTCGGCTTGGAAGTAGGGGGCGGTGATGTTTTGCTCTTTAATTGCTGGTAAGCCAGAAACTACTGCTTCAATTACAGTGGTTGTAGACTCATCTGGCTGAAGTTGATAAATTAATACTCGGTCAGTTTGGAGGATTTTTTGCACCTCCTTGACAGTAATTTCAAGAATTTCTTCGATTTGCAAAGACTGGCGAATTTTTAAGGTGATTTCTGTAAAAAGTTGCGATCGCAAGTTTTGGCGTTGTAATTCTTCTTCAGCCTGTTTGCGCTGGATAAATTGCCCCACTTGTCCGCCAATAAAATTCATGGTTTTTGCCAAGTCTTCGTCTGGTTGCTGGATTTGACGGTTAAAGCAGGTAATGACGCCGAGAATTTTGCTATCAGTGCGGAGGGGAAAACCGAAAGCCGCATGTAGGCCTAGTTGAGCCGCGATTTTGAAGTTAGGAAAATTCAGATCCTTAACGATATCAGCAATCCAAACAGGTTCGGAACTTGCCCAAACACGGCCGGGTAGCCCGACTCCTGGGGCAAAAGTTGTTTGCTGCTTCCAGGCTACAAAGTCTTGTAAATCAAGGGATGGTTTATGCCAGACATCGAAAAAACGCAGCACATTTGCTTGCCGATCTAGTATCCAAATTTCGCCCAAATCCCATCCTAAACTTTCACAAATTCCCTGAAGAATTTGCGGCATAGCTTCGTTGATTGTAGTGGAATTTGCTAAAACATGGCTTGCAGCGTATTGTGCGCTCAGATGTTGTTGGGTTCGTTTGCGCTCGGTGATATCAATACCCGTGCCAACAATGTATTCTACAGAACCGTCATGGTTTTTTAAGATGGTATTCGACCAGGTAATTAGTCTGTGAGTGCCATCCTTCATTACCCAATAATTTTCGTGTTCCTGGAAACTCTTACCAGCTTGCAGTTGTTCAAAAACTGTTTTGACTGACTCTATTTCTTCAGGAAGTAGAAACAAGTTCCAAAAATACCTACCTCTTACCTCGTCAAAGGAATAACCGGTTATTTGTTCGCAAGCTTGATTGAAACGAACGATTTGCCCTTGGGAGTCGGTAACTATTACCAAAGCACTAGCTGTATCGAGGATTGCTGAGATAAAGTTGCGTTCTTGGTTTAAGATTTCTTCTGTGCGTTTGCGATCGCAAACCTCACGATAGATTAAATAGTAGACTACAGCCAGAATGAAAAAACTTAGACAAATGGCGATCGCAATTGTCAAAGTTGTTTGGCGAGTCCAAGCTTTTGTAACTTGTGATAATTGCTGACGCCGCCCTTTTTCCTGGTTCTCTATCTCATAGACAGTTTTATGGATATCATTCATGAGATTTTGACCATCATTTGTCACTAGTCCCTGCAACGCCCCTTGTAATCCCTGATTTTGGCGCAAACTGATAATCTGTTTTAGTTGAGTAACTTTAGCTACAACTAAAGATTCAAGCGTTGCGATCTGCTTTTGTTCCTTTGGTTGACTTGCGGTTAAATTCTTCAGTTTTGTAATTTCTATATTTACGTTAGTAAGTGCTTGTTGATATGCTTTTAAATAAATTTCTTTTTTAGTCAAAATATAACCACGTTGTCCAGTCTCAGCGTCCTTTGTCTGCGACAGTAGTTTTTCTAAGCTGTTAATTTTTTTATTAATATTTTTTATTATGCTGCGGTTATTAGTAGATACTTTTGTATTTTGATAAGAAACTGCGCCAATCACAACTAAAATTGCCGATGCCAAAACAAAGCCCGCTGCAATTCTTTTGAAAAATTGTTTGCGTACTTTGTTTGACTGTTCGCCTTTATTAGCCACAAGTACTAAATTTGCCAAATTACGACGCAATTCCAGTTGCTTCATAACTTGACGACCCAAAGTCCGTAATGCTTCTATCTGCTCTGGAGTAAGTTTCCGCGGTACGTAGTCAATCACGCAAAGTGTTCCTAGTGCATATCCCTCAGCATTAGTTAGAGGTACACCAGCATAAAACCGGATTTTTGGGTTAGAAGTAACCAGTGGATTTGCGGCGAAACGTTCGTCATTTGTGGCATCAGGTACAACAAGAACATCAGCTTGTAGAATCGCATAGCCGCAAAACGCCTGGTCTCGATGTGTTTCTAGCACATTCAAACCCACCTTAGCCTTGAACCACTGGCGGTTTATATCAATTAAGCTAATTAAGGCAATGGGAGTCTGACAAATATACGAGGCTAAACGAGTGAGATCGTCAAAGGCAGCTTCAGGTGGTGTATCCAGGATTTTATACTGCAAAAGCGTCTCGATTCTCTGTGCTTCGTTATCAGGTAATGGTGCTTTCATCCTTAAGCCTTATCTACGGAGAATGGGGAATGGGGCATGGGGAAAGGGAAAGGGGTAAGGGGAAAAGGGGAAAGGGAAAGGGGTAAGGGGAAAGATTAAATTTATTCCTTTTCCCTTTAACCTTTAACCTTTCCCCCATACCCAATCCCCAATGCGATCGACAAACTTACTTTAATTAATGACAATACTTGAGTTAAAAGCGTTAGCGTAATTTCACTGAGTTCGACCCTAGTCAAGAATTGTCAAATGATTAAATCGCTGTTGTATTTTTTGTGTGCTGGTTTATTTGAAATTACTGGTGGCTACTTGATTTGGTTGTGGTTGCGTGAAGCTAAGCCGTTGTGGTGGGGGATATTAGGCTCAATTGCTTTAACTATTTATGGGGTTATTGCAACTTTTCAGCCAGCCAATTTTGGGAGAGTGTATGCGGCTTATGGCGGCGTTTTTATTGCAATGGCCATGCTTTGGGGTTGGAAGGTAGACAGGGTAATTCCAGACCGCTACGACCTAATTGGAGCTTGTTTAGCTTTGCTAAGCGTATTAATTATTATGTTTGTACCGCGTGTTTAAGTAATATTACTGTATTATTGTTCGCCAAACTCCTTGAAGTTGGGAACAGGGAAGAGGTGCGCCCATAACAAGGTATTTGTATAAAGCTTAAAGTCAAGCGGTATAAGTATAGGGTTTACCTGTTGCTGTTGCCCGTTCCCTCTTCCTCTTAATAGAATAAACTTGCAATAAGTCTTTCCTTTGTTTTATTCTACGATCCAGAAATTTTATGATGATTCATTTTCAAAAGACAGTAACCCAGCTAAAATTGCAAAGGTTTTTTAGTAACTACGTACTTACAAGCAACTATACGGCTATATTATGTACGTGTTTGTGTATGAGATGGAAAAAATTGTATCATCCTAGATTTGTGCAAATTATTGGATAAGGCTGGGAAAGATTCTCCAGGCTTACAAATTCTTGAAATCTTAATCAAACTCTCATAAAATCATTTGAATGATTATACTTTTGTTAACATTTCAAAAAAAGTAAAGTAGAGTAGCTTTCAAGACAAAAAATAGTATCAAAATGTACTGAAAATATATTAATCTAATACAAATTTGTTGGTGGTAAGAAAATAAGTGTTCAAGAAAGTTGTCACCATCGGGGCTATGACCCTGCTAATATTGGCACAACCGTTGATGGGTAATGCTCTTGCCCAAACATCAGCGGCCAGTCCACCTGCTGCCGATACTGGAGATACAGCATTTATGTTGATTTCGGCAGCACTCGTGCTGCTAATGACACCAGGATTGGCGTTCTTTTATGGTGGATTTGTACGATCGCGCAACGTCCTAAATACATTGATGATGAGCTTTGTGTTAATGGCGATCGTCGGAGTTACCTGGATTTTGTGGGGTTATAGTCTGGCCTTTGCGCCGGGTTTGCCGTTCATTGGTGGATTGCAGTGGTTGGGGTTGAATGGTGTCGGTTTAGAGACAACCGATTATCTTAAAGGTTCAAATCCTGCGGAAATTGTTTCTTATGCAGCGACGATTCCCCACCAGGCATTCATGATTTATCAAGCCATGTTTGCCATTATCACCCCAGCCTTAATTTCTGGGGCGATCGCCGAACGGATGAGTTTCCGCGCCTATTCATTGTTTGTGTTACTTTGGTCAACCTTTGTTTACGCTCCCCTGGCACATATGGTATGGGCCAAAGGTGGATTTTTAGGTTTAGCTGGTGGTTTGGGCGCCCTGGACTTTGCAGGTGGTACAGTAGTTCACATTAGTTCTGGGGTTTCTGCTTTAGTAGCAGCGATCGTCCTTGGGCCTCGGAAAACCCATCCCGACCGCCTTAGCCCGCCACACAACGTTCCGTTCATTTTACTCGGTGCTGGCTTGCTGTGGTTCGGCTGGTTCGGCTTCAACGCTGGAAGTGCGCTATCCGTTGCTAGCGGAACTTCGGGTACCTTAGTGACAAATCTGGCAACAACAGCCTTTGTTGCTACTAATACGGCGGCGGCGGCAGCGGCTTTAATGTGGCTTATTTTGGAATCAGCTTTGCGGGGTAAACCAACCGCCGTAGGAGCCGCTACAGGAGCCGTTGCTGGCTTGGTGGGCATCACTCCCGCTGCGGGATTTGTGACACCGCTATCAGCGATTCTTATTGGTTTCATCACCGCCTTAGTTTGCTTCTATGCGATTAGTTTCAAACACAAGCTACAAATTGACGATGCCTTAGACACCTATCCCGTGCATGGCGTTGGTGGTACAGTGGGAGCAATTTTAACAGCCATATTTGCTACCACTCAAGTCAACGGAGGCGGTAAAGAGGGTGTGCTACGCGGTAATTTTGGTGAATTGGGAGTTGAACTAGTAGCAATTGTCGTTGCCTATGTAATAGCAGCTGCTGGTACCTGGATTATTCTCAAAATTATCGATGCGACAGTCGGTCTGCGAGTCAAAGACGAAGCAGAATTGCAAGGTTTGGACATCAACGAACACGGCGAAGAAGGCTATAATTCTGAGTTTGGTGGCGATCGCCCCATTCAGTAATAAGTCGGGAGTAGGGAGATGAGAAAGAGAGGGGAAAAGGTTAAAGGGAAAAGGGAAAAGAGATAAATTTAACCTTTCCCCTTTACCCCTTTCCCTTTCCCCACTCACTATTCCCCATTCCCCATTTTCATCGAGTGTAATTTTTGAGTACTAGCGTTAAAATCTGATTCAAAATAATTGGTAAATTTCGCTAGTCGTGTCTACTTCTGCAAAAACCTTTCCTATCTGGGCATTTTTCTCGCTGTTAACCAACGGCGTACTATTGTTGGCGGTCGTTCTGCTAATTTGGCAACAGCAGAAATTGACCGCTTTTTTTGGGGGGATCATAACATCCCCAGAGCAAATCAACGTAAACAACTCGCGCCCAGTTGTTACACCTGATTTAGGCCGCCGTCACCAACTCACTTACCAACAGTGGGTAGATATTCTCAAACAAGAAGCAAAAGTAGCTGCCGATCGGCGTCCTGCGGACTTAACTATACTTGCGGGAGATTCTCTGAGTTTATGGTTTCCGACTGAGTTATTACCTGAAGGTAAAAATTGGCTCAATCAAGGAATTTCTGGCGAAACCAGCCACGGACTTTTGAAAAGATTGAATATATTTGACCGCACCCAGCCAGAAGTGATTTTTGTGATGATTGGGATTAATGACCTGATTCGGGGGACGAGCGATGCGGTAATTTTAGATAATCACCAGCAAATTATGAGTTACCTCCGAAGAGTGCATCCCACAGCCGAAATTGTTGTCCAGTCGATTTTACCGCATGGCGGTGAACAAGCAACTTGGCAAGGACGAGATAAACTTCTGGCTATTACGAATAATCGCATTCGCCGATTAAATGAGCGGCTGCAACGCATATCTGCAAAAAAAGGTGTGAAATTTCTCGATTTATATCCCCTGTTTACCAACACCCAAGGTAATCTCCGCCAGGAATTTACTACTGATGGCTTACATCTAAATCGTGAAGGCTATATAGTTTGGCGTTCTGCATTGCAGATTTATAGCAATATCGAATTAAAACCTGAACTTCAACGTGTTTCAGGGAGTGATAAGAAGTAATATCTTTGAATGCAAGTCTGTATAAATCGCGTCTAGGCGCGAGAGAATAAAAAATAGTGGTTTAAGTAGACTAATCTCATGGATACAAAAGCTTTTAAGCGCACGCTCCAACATTCCGAAAATTACAATCGCAAAGGGTTTGGTCACCAAGCAGAAGTTACCAGCCAGTTGCAATCTGAATATCAAAGTAACTTGATTCAGGAAATTCGCGATCGCAATTACACCCTACAACGAGGCGATGTCACCATCAGACTAGCCCAAGCCTTTGGCTTTTGCTGGGGTGTAGAACGTGCTGTGGCTATGGCCTACGAAACCCGTCAACACTTCCCCACAGAAAGCATCTGGATTACTAACGAGATTATTCACAACCCTTCTGTGAATCAGCGGATGCAGGAGATGGCAGTAAAATTTATCCCGGTGGAAGCTAATCAAAAAGACTTTTCTGTTGTTGATATCGGTGATGTCGTTATATTACCAGCATTTGGGGCTAGCGTTCAAGAAATGCAGATACTTCACGAAAAAGGCTGCAAAATTGTTGATACAACTTGTCCTTGGGTATCTAAAGTTTGGAATACAGTAGAAAAGCACAAAAAAGTTGATTACACTTCAATTATTCACGGTAAATATAAACACGAAGAAACTGTTGCAACGAGTTCCTTTGCTGGCAAGTATTTAATTGTTTTGAATTTGTCAGAAGCGGAATATGTCGCTAATTATATTATTAACGGTGGAAACCGTGAAGAATTCTTGAAAAAATTTGCCAAAGCTTGTTCGCCAGGATTTGACCCCGATCGCGATTTAGAAAGAGTTGGCATTGCTAACCAAACTACCATGCTCAAAGGCGAAACCGAGCAAATCGGCAAGCTTTTTGAGCATACTATGTTGCAGAAGTATGGCCCTACCGAATTAAATCAGCATTTCCAAAGCTTCAATACTATTTGTGATGCCACCCAAGAAAGGCAAGACGCAATGTTGGAGTTGGTAGAAGATAATTTAGATTTAATCGTAGTAATTGGTGGATTTAATTCCTCAAATACTACTCAATTGCAACAAATTGCAATTGAGAGGGGAATTCCTTCTTATCACATTGATAGTGTTAAACGGATTCAATCAGCAAACTCGATTGAACATCGGCAATCAAATGGACAATTAATCATTACAGAAAACTGGCTACCAGATGGAGAAATTGTTATGGGAATTACGTCTGGTGCATCCACCCCAGATAAGGTAGTAGAAGATGTAATTGAAAGGATTTTCACTTTAAAATCAGCAGCAACGTTAGTCAGTACTTACGCAAAAGATAACGAAAGTAGCGGTAATTCATGAATTACCGCTACGCTTGAATAAGGTTTTCAGTCACATATTGCGTAAGTCCTGGTTAGTATAAAAGGTAATGATGAATGGGGTATGGGGACACAAGGAAAACAACTGAATAAATGCCCAATGCCCCATCGCATCTACAAATTTGTAATAAACTCAAACAAATGGCTATTTATGAGCAAATTGGTAAAAGCTATGATTTGACCCGTCGTGCTGACCCTGAGATTGCTAATCGATTAGCTGTTAAACTTCAGATAAAATCAGATTTGTCATATCTAGATGTGGCGTGTGGCACTGGAAATTACACGCTGGCTTTAGCAAAACATGGCGGTATTTGGCATGGAATAGACCAATCAACAAAGATGATTGATGCTGCTACAAATAAGAGTAATGCTGTAGCTTGGCAAGTTGGAGAAGTAGAGGCGTTACCTTATGCCGATGGTAGTTTTTCTGGTGTATTATGCACGTTAGCAATACATCATTTTACAGCACTAACTCCTGCTTTTAGAGAAATTTATCGTGTTTTAACGGCTGGCCGTTTTTTATTATTTAGTGCGACACCAGAGCAAATGATTAAATATTGGTTGGTGGAATATTTTCCAGAGGCTATATATAAATCTGCCGAAAACATGCCAAGTTTAGAAAATGTAAAATATGCTCTCAAGCAAGCGGGTTTTAATTCAGTAGATATAGAACCTTATTTTATTTCTGAAAACTTGCAAGACCTATTTTTATATAGTGGAAAACATCGTCCAGAAATATATCTAGATGAGAATGTGCGTTCTGGAATTTCTACCTTTGCTTTGGTAGCTTCTGCGGAGGAAATCGCACTTGGGTGTGAAAAGCTAGCAGCAGATATTCACACAGGACGCATCACAGAGGTTGTCAAAAAATATGATAACCATTTAGGAGATTACTTATTTATAACAGCTGAAAAATATTAATCATGAATTAGCATGACAGAAAAATGGCTTTCGATCGTCGGTATTGGAGAAGATGGATTACAAGGATTAAGCCCGATCGCTCTTTCGGTCATCGAACAAGCTAAAGTAATTGTGGGAGGCGATCGCCATTTAGCAATGCTCCCTTGTGATGACCAACGTGAGAAAATAGTCTGGGCATCTCCTATCAGCATTTCTGTAGAGGAAATCATCAAGCGTCGCGGTGAGTCAATCTGCGTACTGGCAAGCGGCGATCCTATGTGTTATGGCATCGGTGTCACCTTAGGGCGACAAATTCCCGTTTCAGAAATAACAATTATCCCTGCACCTTCAACCTTCAACCTCGCTTGCGCCAGGGTGGGATGGTCTTTAACCGAAGTAGAAACCTTGAGTTTAAATGGCCGTCCATCCTCCTTGCTCCAATCTTACATTTATCCGAAAGCTAAACTGTTGATTTTAAGCCAAGGAAAGGACACGCCCGCCATTGTTGCCCAAATTTTGACAAATCGCGGCTACGGGGGTAGCAAAATCACCGTCTTGGAGCGTATGGGCGGCATTTATGAAAGAATTGTGGCAGGTACGGCTGCATCTTGGAGTGAAACTGAAATTGCACCATTGAATGCGATCGCAGTTGATTGTATTGCCGATGCTGGGGTTGTGCCTTTACCAAGATTACCAGGATTACCAGATAACGCCTACCACCACGATGGACAGTTAACCAAACGTGAAGTTAGGGCAATCACCTTAGCAGCTTTGGCGCCGACACCGGGACAATTATTGTGGGATGTGGGCGCGGGTTGCGGTTCAATTTCTATTGAATGGATGCGAACTCATCCGCGGTGTCGGGCGGTGGCGATCGAACAAAATTCATCTAGGCTACTATATATTGCCGATAATGCCGCTACTCTCGGTACTCCAAATCTGCAAATCGTCGAAGGTAAAGCCCCTGCTGCCTTAAAAGACTTACCTACACCAGATGCAATTTTTATTGGTGGTGGAGTGACAGCAACGGGACTTTTTGATGTTTGCTGGGAAGCACTAAGTCCAGGTGGACGTTTGGTGGCAAATGTGGTGACAGTAGAGGGCGAACAAACTTTATTTCAATGGCATCAACGAGTCGGTGGCGATTTAATTCGTATTGCCATCCAGCGGGCGGAACCTATTGGTAAATTTTTGGGCTGGCGAGGAATGGCGGGCGTTACGCAATGGGTAGTTGTCAAATGAAGGCAGGAGGCAGGAGGCAGGGGGCGTAGGTTGGCTTTCGCAGTCGCTCAAACCAATCTACTATTCTTCTTACAGCGCTTTTCATTTGGATGAAATACATGCTTGAATACTAAATTATCGTAAGGGCACAACATTGTTCATTGGTGTCAGCTTAAGCTCAAACTGTTGCCCCACAATCGTTTTACCCCACCCCCAACCCCTCCCCTTGCTAAGGGGAGGGGCGATTTTGGCTTTAGACAAAATCGGGGTGGGGTAACGCGGATCTTGATGGTAAATGAGTAGAACTCGCTCATCAGCTTTCTATCAGGATTTCACGTTAAGTTGACACCAGTGAACAATGCTAAAGCCCCTACTGTGGTCTATTCAACTGCAAATTGCTGTAACTGAAAATGTCTTGAATTTTGAATTTTGAATTTTGAATGGACTTACGCAAAAACTCTCTCTTACTCTTATTTCTTTGTGTTCTTTGCGTCCTTTGCGGTTCGTTTTTTCATGATTTTGCGTAAGTCCTGTTTGAATTGTTTATCTCCGTGTCTTCTTCAAAGGTTGAAAGATGAATTTTTTCTCCATCTCCTGTCAACACAAATCCCGCCCAGTAAAAGGGATGGGGTTGGTCTTTCCGCACTTCAATTTGTGCTTGCTGTAAAGCCTTTGCTTTATCCATTCCCCTTTGTAAATACTCATAAAAGTGTCCCATGAGTAATTGTGTTGCTCGATCTTCTACATTCCACAAGCTTGCTATTACACTAGGTGTGCCAGCATAGATAAAGGCTCGGTTTAGCCCAATAATTTCATCTCCGAGGCTGACTTTCTGAGTATTGCCAATAAGAGTTTGGCAAGCACTCAAGACGACTAAATTTGTAGCAGTAGTTAAATCTAACTTGTAAATATCATGAACTTCTAGCCTACCGTCTTTTTGGGCAACATCAGCATTGTCATTCATCGCAAGGTGAATGGTACTGAACAGGGGAGCATTGGGATTGTACTCCCCGTGAGCAGCAATATGAAGAATTTCAGCGTTTTTGGCTTGTGACCAAACTAGGCTTTCAGCCGCGTCTTTGCCTACATAAGCTTTAGTGTGGAACAAGTTGGCGATCGCTTCTACTTCTTTACGAGAAAACTTTAAAGGTGGCAATGATTTGTTAAATGTATTATTTGGTGCGCCAAGGGCTAAAACCTTATTAGTGCTTTGACTGCGTTTGCTGGATAAAAAACGTAAAACATTAGCGCAGGGAAGGTTAACCAAAGCATAGTCATCAATCAGGTAGCGTTCCCCATCAGTCAGAGCCGCAAACGGGAGATAGTGCAGAATATTATGAGGAACAATAATAAGCCTGGGTGTTTGTAGTTGAGATTTTAGGGGTGCAATTAGGTAATTATAGAGGTTTTTCAGTTCTAGGGGATGGGGTTCAAATGTATCGGCAAAATCCCTAAACAGAATGATTTGTTCCTTAAGGCCTTTTCGATTCACATCTAAATTAACTACTTCCAAGCGATCGCGAGTAATAATAAAAGCTAGGGTACACTCACTGGTAACAAAGTATTCTAGTAAAGTTGTATCAGTATCTAGTTTTTTCTGAATCTCAGCTAGAGATATAACATCAACACTGATTAAGCTGGCCGCCTCCGGATTCTGGATTTCTAACTTTTCTAATAAGTTTTTGTAGTCTTTTTCGCGGGAAATTAACTCATGATTCGGGTCTTCACGACGCAGAGCAAAGATTTGGTTTCTTAGGGCTTGCTCCTGCTTCAAAAAATCAGCTTTTACTCTCTCACGCCTGCCTACCCTTGCATTGGCAAGTTTGTCAAGAAACGCTCGCGCTTTTGACCGCTCAACGAACTCAAAGGCTTCTTTAAAACGATTTTTTTGGCAAAGTAAGAGAATTAGATCTCTATAATACTTTGCCCAAAAATTAACAAATGATGCTGTATTCTCTTCTATTTTGATCGTACTGCGAATGTTTTCAGCAATTTTCAGCCCTTGTTGGTAATAATTAATAGCATCAGTTATATTTTTTTGTTCTTTAGCAACTTTACCCAAGGCTACCAATTCCATTGCCTCTTGTTGACGATTTTGGAGTTTTTTAGCCAGATCTAAAGCCCAGTTAAAGTAAAACAATGCCTTAGCATAGTTTTTCATCTTTAAGTAAACTTCTCCCAAATTGTGTAAAGCTTGCATTTCGGCAGCAGGAAGTTTATATTGCTGGGCAATTTTGAGTATTTCCAGATAGGATTTAATAGCTTCTTCGTATTCTTCATTTAAAAAAAAGTATACATCTCCTAAACGATCTAAAGATTGCCACTTAAGTTGAATATTTTGGTATTTTTTAGCTATATTTAGGCTATTTTGAGCATAATTAACTGCTAGATTAACTTTCTCATCATCAACTCCATTCTCATCATTTATAGCCAGAGCCGTATAGGCAGCACTCAAGTCTCCCTGTAATATTCCTTGCATTTGCTCGTCTGCCAGTTGCTCGGCAATCTCTAAACTCTTCTCCAAGTAATCTATCGCTTTATTTTGCTCGTAGAATCCATAGTTGTAAGCATTTCCTAAAGCTCTGAGAAGCCTCATTTTTCCATCAGAGTTATTCAGTTTTTCATGGCAATCGAGCGATGTTTGCCAGCATTGCAGTGCTTCTAAAATATTGAACTTGTTAAAACATTTCTCCCCTTGGTAATAATATAAGTTAGATACAAGCAAGAGCAATTTTTCTTTGACTCGAGAATTTTGTACAAGTGGCAAAACAAAACGAAACTTTTCTAGATATTCAATTATTGGTAAATAGTTGTTCAACACTAAACAAAAACGTTCCAAAAATTGGAATGCTTTGGTTTCTAGATTCAGGATTTTAGATTGTGATTGCTTATGCAATGTTTGTTGAATCTGAAGCATAAGTAATTTGTTCTTAGTTTTCTAGTATGTAGTAACAATATGTAATCAGCCACACAAATTATTAAATAATATAGATACTCGACCTGTTTAAATAGGTCGGGTATCTTAATAAAATTGAGTGAATTACTAGCTATTCATTCACCATTTCGCGCAGGCGTTCTTCTAAATAACTGAGCATATCTGCATTTTTCAATTCTGTGTATGTTGCTTTAGCAGCTTCTAGCAAATTTTGCGCTTCCTGATTTTTGCCAAGAGTCCAGTTGACTTCCCCTAATTCAAGCTGTGCTGCTGCTAGTTCTGACTTATCCCCAACGGATTCTGCCTTAGCAATTGCTTTTTCGTAGTATGCTTTAGCTTCCAAGGGGAGTCCAATCAAGTCATAGCGTTGACCGAGTTGGCGATAAACAGCTGCGTTCTTGCCTTCGTTTGGTAAAGCTTCTAAAATGGCGATCGCTTCTGCTGTCAGAAGGTTTTGTTCATAAATGTCAGCTAGCTTTAATGCTTTTTCTACAGTAGATAATTCTTGTTGCTCAATCTCTTGAGCTAGATTTTGGATCTCAAGTGCTTTGCTTTCATCAATGAGCTTAAATCCGAGTCCTGGGGCTTCCGACGATCTATTTGGATCTGTTGTTTCAATCACCAATACGTAGGTAATCCCCAGTTGCAATGGCGGCTCGTCGCTTGGATAAACTAGTTGGCAGATATCCCCTTGACAAGCCTTGTCTCGATTGACTTGTTTTGTCCAATTTAATCCTTGACCTCTCACTGTCACTCTGAAGCGATTAACATTATCTGGAGCGTGCCAACGTAATGTAGGTCTTTTACTAAGAATTAGGGTATCCCGTGGGCTAATGGTATAAGGAATGGTGGAATCGGTTGCATCGCGGAACCCGCTCGGACAAATATAGCCTAATGGCTTTTGTACACCTTCTGGCAGAAATGTTCCTTCCCTGCCATCACTACAACTAACTGTGACACTAGCGCCTTGTTTTCTTCTCAGGTAATCACCAGGACGAATTTCTGTGCCTACAGATACTTTGAACCAATTTTGTTGACCATCTCGTAGCAGTTCTACTGTGCCTGATACTTTAGTAATCTTTGTTGGTTTTGGTGGCATTATTTGTTTCCTTTGTTCAATTTTTCCTCAGCTATTCCCATCCACTCATCTTCTTCTGGTTGGCGTGGGTTGCCATATCTATTACATAGATCCCATTGCACTAGTGCTTTTTTCGGATTACCTGTCTTTTCCAAAACTTGGGCTAACAGACAATAAGCAGAGGCATAAGTGCGATAATTTATATCTTTAAGATTTATATTTTTGGCAATCGCATCTTCTAATTCTGCTTGAGCATCCGCATAGCGTTTTTGCTGGAATCTAGCCCAGCCTCGATTTTTTCGTATTTCATACATCAAAATTTGTTGATCTTCTAATAAAGTCTGCTGTTCTATCTGTGGCTCCAGATCTCTTGCCTTAAAAAGCAAAGAGATCGCCTCGCCGGGTTTGTTTTCACGAAGATACAATCGTGCTAAATCGTTGTAGGCAATAGCTATATTGCCACGAATAGCTAACCGATACTCAGTTTGTGCTTTATTAACATCTCGAACTTGTTCATACAATCGCCCTAAGTTATAGTGAACGTTGGCATTGTCTGGATCGAGGCTAATTGCCCGCTCGTAGTCAGAGATTGCATTATCCCATTCACTAGCTCGGTAGCGTTCCAAACCCCGATCGTTAAAGTAGTTAGCAATTTCGGGAAGTAAAGCTTTAAAGCTAATTAAAGTTATTAAAAGTAAAGCCGATAACCCGAATTTTGTTTCTTGCCAAAGATAAGTTTTAATTCCAAAACGCGAAAGTGTTTGTTCTACTCCTTTTCGTCCTGCTTCAGTTAGCACACCACCAACAGTTAATAGTGTTAATACACTCTGAGAAATGACAGCAAATGAACTTAAAAAACCTGCTCCCCCACTCAAAAAACGGGTAGAGATATCTATCACTAAACTTAGAGAACTTGTCAGAGAAGCGATTGTGAGCGCATTCCAAAGCCAATCAAAATTGTCTAAGGGATGACTAGGAGTTTGTAGAAACCACCACCAAGATGTGACTGGTACATTCAGACTTGTACGCCACTCTGCAAGTTTAGGTAGTTGCTTAATTTTATGAGCTTGTTGCTTTAAGCGAGTATCAAGCTCGATAATTTTAAATAACTGTTCATCGGATATTTGAGTAATATCATTTAATGCAGATTGGATGCGATCGCGAGCAATCAAAACGCTCAAAATTTCGTTATCTGATACATCAGAAGTAACTTCAAACGCTCCAAGTTTTTGGTGATAAAGTTCTATTGTCTCATCTAACACTTGATTGTTATTTAATTAGCTAAATTGCAACAAAGATTTAACGTGGAGCAGGAAATGGGAACAGTTGTAGTCGTAGGTAAGCATTGCCATCCTTTTTAACAAAAAACAAATGAAAATATTATTGCCTCTGAAATTGAATATATTTTTTTGAGAGAATTTAGTACAAATGAACGTGTTGATAAAGCTGAAATTTTATATCCAATTTTACTCAAATAAAACTACAAAAGTCTAAAATCCAATTCCGAATAATTTTGGATATGCCTACACCAACCCATCGAGGAAATCTGATATTTCCGCATCCTTGCAATCATCGTAAGAGGGAACAGGGAACGGACAACAGCGGATTTCTGCATAACGGCTCAACCTCAATTACTAGAAACTCTCTTTACTACTTTCAGGAATTGAGATTCAATTTATGCAGGATGGCAAATATAAATTCTCTATATCTAGCATGAAGAAACTTTACGATTTATCGCTCTTTAATCACTCTGAGAAAAGAAAAATCAGACCGAATTTTTAAACGTTATATCATTTCACAAAAATCTTGATACATATAGATCTACCGTAGGGGCTTTACATCTGTACATTGGTGTCATAAGGTACAAGCTAGCCCTGGTGGCTTCTACTCATATCTTGCACCTAACCGGAAAAGCCACTAATACCCAAATGAGCGTGTAAGAAATTAACACTGTTACCAGGAATGAGCTTACGCAATATAGAGCTTATGACTTTATTAATAGACTTCTTGCAGAAGTCGGGAAAAGGGGAAGGGTTTGGTATTTTCCCTTTCCCCAATAAAGATGAGTCCCTTTTCCCACAAGAGTGCAAAAAGCACTTTTGCACTCTTACTCCATGAGTTGCACGCACAAGGAACAATGAAAATATCTTGGTTTTCCCAGTCACCAGTCACCAGTCACCAGTCCCTATTTTCAAGGCAGGTCTAACGATGATATTACGCAAAATAGAAGAACTCAGGCGATCGCCACTACAGGTTTACCTGATTGGGGAAGCGCAGCACAACTCGCATTGCAAACCTTCTTTCCGAAGCTACTTTTGTCTTGTTTTTACTTGACCTTGAACGAATACGTCCGATTGCACTTAGTCATGGAATTGACATTCAAATTTACAAGCGCAAGATATGAGATCCCCGACTTCTTCAAGAAGTCGGGGATCTGAGCCTCTCGATGGAGAACAAATCAAATAGGATTGCTATATATATAGATTGTGCGGCGCTTGCCTACAAATCACCCTACCATTTTTTGATATTTAATTAAATTGACTTACTTAGAACATCAATAGATAACTTTATAAGCTTAAATTCTGTTTTTTTTGTAATTACAAAACGTTACTATGACTTCTCGAAAACGGTCTAATTCTAACAAAAGTGCTAATTTTAATCTGCATTTACCTTCAAAAAAGGTAGCTAAAAGTGTAGCAAAAGAAGCAATACCGTCCCCAAAAATATCATATAGCATTGTTCATGCAATTCCTGGGCGCATACGTTTTCGTATTCCTCTACTAGCCAGAGATACTGAGTATATCAATCAAATTAAATCGGTGATGGAATCTGACAAGAGGGTTATAAATGTCCGTGCTAACCCACAAGCTGCGTCCATTGTCATCAATTATAAAGTAGGTGTAATTCCAGAGAATCAAATGCGCGAACACCTCATTAGGCTAATTCAAACTGCTCAAGATTTGGCTGCGCCAAAAGAGGTCACAACAAAATCAATCGTCAGGGCTATCTTTGATGCTTTAATCAATCTAATAGATAGTACGCGTAAGATCAACCAAGCACGTAATGTTATTGTCTATCGAAGGTTTAGAACAGACATTTGGGAACGAATACTTTCTACCTCAAGAAGCATAATTAAGAGATTAAAATCTTTTGCTATGTTTTTCTTACCCAACAAGCGATGGCGATTAGGCAGGAATGTCGATGTAAACTCCCAGCCTTTAAAATTACAAGCTGCCGGCGAAGGTGATGCTGTATAACTGTAAATACAGTAGGCCTTACTGAATTATGGAAGGATAGCGAAGCGATCGCTTGTTGCGATCGTAGCCTTGAGCATCGCAGTTAGATTAACTCCTATCGAAATGAGAAGGGCAGAACAAATTATACAAGGCATTCTAGAGCTAAACCAAAAAACAATTAAAGCCATCACCCCCTTAGGGGTGAGGTTTTGGTGTCCTTAAGAAGATAAATACTGACCGATGGATGGTTTTTGACGACGCAGAGCAGTCATGGCTTGCTGCTGGATTTGGCGAACTCGTTCTCGACTAACATTGAGCTTCTCTCCAATCTGAGCCAAACTTCGTTCTTGATTATCCAACAATCCAAAGCGTAAGATTAATACTTCCCGCTGCACCGGTTTGAGCGATGCTAACAAATCGTTCAAGTCCTGGCGCAGCAGTTCCTGAGTGATTCGCTCATTTGGCGAGATGCCTTCATCGCTGAGAAGTTCGCTAAGTTCTGTATCTTGGTTATCACCCACTCTTAAATCTAGAGAGACTGTCCCACTAGCAGCACTGAGATATTCTCGAATCTGGCTTGGTTCCATGTCCAGTTTCTGAGCAATTTCCGTGACAGTAGCACGACGACCGAGTGTTTGAAATAGTTCTCGCTGTGCCTTCTTAATTTGGCTGAGTTTTTCGTTGACGTGAATTGGTAGCCTCACTGTGCGGGATTTTTCAGCGATCGCTCTGGTAATCGCCTGACTAATCCACCAATATGCGTAAGTTGATAACTTATAGCCTCGGTTAGGATCGAACTTTTCTACCCCCCTTTGTAAACCGATTGCGCCTTCTTGAACCAAATCTAAAAACTCCAGATTGCGACGCTGGTATTTTTTAGCTATGGAAACCACTAGCCGGAGATTTGCTACGATCATCTTTTGCTTGGCTCGTTGTCCAAGCTGAAGTATGCGATCGACTTCAGCTTCGCTTTGATTGACAAAATTTGCTAGTTCTGCTGTTGTTGGTTGGCGATGTAATTGTTGACTAAGCTCTTGTTTTTGCTGCTCAATGGCAATCATTTGTTGTACTTGCCTGCCATAAGTTATTTCTTGGTCAGATGTTAATAAAGGGAACTGACCAATTTCTTGCAAATAGACGCGTACCATGTCAGAAGTCAGGCTGGACATACAACTTAAACATTTCTCTACAATTAGACGAAATTAAAAGTATAAATCAAATAGCTTCATAAAAAATATCAATCAAGGAAGGTAATCTTATGCAACTACTCACTAGTGATTGGGCAAGCTTGCCCAATCACTAGATTGTAACTTTAACGATAGACTGGTAAAAATTCTTTGAGGAAGTATTAATGGCACTGGCGGTCTATCGCATTAGATATGAGGACTTATAGATCCCGACTTATTAAATAAGTCGAGGATCTGAACACCCACAAATCAGCAAAATTAATGCGATAGACCGCTAGTTCGTGCCCAGAGCGATCGCCAAAATCAAGTAGCCCCATAGATGAAATACTAAAATAGTATCAAGATGATTAGCAAATCTCGAAAAGCATTGATTGGCATTACAACTTACGGACGGCAAGCAGCATTACCATTTTCTCTGCCCAGCGAATATATAGATGTAGTCCGGGCCGCAGGTGGCATTCCTATATTATTACCACCAGGAGAAATCGAGCCTGCCAGACTTCTAGATTCTTTGGATGGTTTAATCATCTCTGGTGGCGGAGATATTGACCCTGTTTGCTATAACGGTTTTGCTCATCCTACTATTTATGCTGTTGATAGCGAACGCGATGCTTTTGAATTGGAGCTTGCCAAGTTTGCCCTTGAACGTCATTTGCCGATATTGGGTATTTGCCGGGGTTTACAAATTCTCATGGTCGCCTGTGGAGGTACTCTAATTCCTCACATTCCAGATGTTTACGGTACATCTGCATTGCATCGCCTAGAGCCTGAACCCGGACGACGTTTGCCTACAGAACATTTCGTTAAGATAGATTTAGAAAGCTATTTAGCTGATTGTTTACAGAATTCTCACGTATCTGTGGTTTCTTGGCATCATCAGGCAGTAGATAAAGTACCGTCTGGTTGGCGGGTTGTTGGTCATGCTTTAGATGATGGAGTAATTGAAGCTGTGGAACACGAACATCATCCTTGGGCAATCGGCGTACAATGGCATCCTGAGCTTTCAACTGTTGTAGATCCTAGCAATCAAAGACTTTTTCAAGCTCTCGTTCGGGCTGCACATACCAAAAGCTAATTGAGGAATAAAAGTATTATTAAATACTTTGGTCAGTAATTATTCTTTGCGCCTCATTTCTCTAGCTGTCGAATTCGCTTGATTTGTAGCAGATTCCAGTCATCTTCAGAATAGGGGGTGCTAAACCAAGCGTCTAAAATTTCTTTGGCGATCGCTTCTGTAGTTGCGCGTAAACTTAATACTAGGACATTGGCATGATTCCAAATGCGGGCACCCCGCGCCGTCTCAGCATCATGGCACAAAGCAGCACGTATCCCAGAGACTTTATTGGCAGCGATGGATGCACCAGTACCAGTCCAACAAAAAACAATTCCCTCATCTACTTTCTGAGTTGCTACTGCCAAAGCAACTTTACTACTACTGATAGGCCAGTCAATTTCTCGATGATTGTCCGCTAGGGAACCAAAAGGTATAACTTCATGCCCACGCCGCTTAAGTTCTTCTAATACAGTATCAGTAAGGTTAGTGCGTTCATCACTGCCAATAGCGATTTTCATGCCTTCCCCTCTAAAAGTAGCCTACCCTATTGTTTCATCTTACGATAAAGAGCGACAGTTAATTACTTTTTTAACTGTCGCTACAATTTAGCTAAATGATATTCAAGATCGGGTATTGCTGAATCTGAATATAAAATGCCAAAATTACATCTATTTAACTTTTATTCTCTGCGCCTTTGCGTGACACTAATTCCTATTTTTCTTCAACCAGAGATGATTGCAGTTCTTGATGCCGTTTTGGTTTAATGAACCGCTCCGTTGTTTCCTTGATCGCGATGTACAAAATTGGTACTATAAACAAACTTAAAAAAGTCGCAATTAACATTCCACCAAACACTGCTGTTCCCAAAGATTGACGACTCCCCGCTCCTGCACCTGTGGCCACAACCAACGGGTAAATTCCTAAAAGAGTAGAAAAGCCAGTCATCAAAATTGGGCGTAAACGCTCTTGTGAAGCTTCAATTACTGCTTTAGTAATGGAAAGTCCTTGCTCTCGTAATTGGTTAGCAAATTCTACAATCAAGATTCCATTCTTACTAGCCAAACCAATTAACATTAATAGACCAATTTGACAGTAAACATCATTAGAAAAACCTCGTAACGATTGAGCTATCAGCGCTCCAAAAATAGCTAAGGGAACTGACAACAGAATGATGAAAGGGTCAATGTAGTTTTCGTATTGAGCAGCTAGCACTAAAAATACAAACACCAATCCTAACCCAAAAATTATCGGTGCTAAGCCAGCAGAATCTATTTCTTCTAATGCAGTTCCCGACCATTCATAACCAAAACCTGGAGGTAAAACTGCTTGAGCAACTTGTTCCATTGCCTTAATAGCGTCTCCAGAACTAGAGCCGGGAGCAGCAGAACCGTTAATTTCAATTGAGCGGAACAAATTATAGTGATTTATCGTTTGCGCTCCCACAGCTGGCGTCACTTTTACTAAGTTACTCAAAGGAATCATTTGATTCTTTTGGGAACGAACGTAGAGTTTCCCAATATCTTTGGGATTGGAACGAAATTGTCGATCTGCTTGGATATAAACCCGATAATTGCGCTGCTGGAGATTGAAATCATTCACATATTGCGAACCCAAAGCAGTTTGTAAAGTACTGAAGACATCATCTATGGAAACTTGCAGTGATTTGGCTTTATTGCGGTCTACTTCCACAAGTAATTGTGGTGTATCTGCGGCAAAGGTACTGAATACAGCTTGTAATCCTGGTGTTTGATTGGCGCGGCCGAGTAATTGCCCCATCGACTGCACCAAATTTTCTAAACCAGTATTACCTCTGCGGTCTTGCAGCTGAAAAACGAAGCCGCCAAAGTTGCCTAAACCTTGAATTGGTGGCGGATTTACCGCAAATATCCTGGCTTCTGGGATGGACGACAATTTACCCTGCAATTTGCCAATTATCGCTTGTACTGATTGATCGGGTCTTGAGCGCTCATCCCAAGATTTTAAGGTTGTAAATATGATACCGCTGTTAGCAGTGCTACCACTAAAACCAAATCCGCCGATCGCAAAAGTCCCTAGTACTTCAGGAATTGGTAGGATTTCTTTTTCTACTTGTGCAATTACATCGCTGGTATATTGCAGCGAAACGCCTTGAGGCCCTTGAATAATTGTGATGAAATAACCTTCGTCTTCATCTGGAAGAAAGGCTGTCGGTACTGTGGTGTAAAGCCAAGCAGTCATCCCCAAGGAGACGATAAACAACCCAATGATGACGCTTTTGAAGCGGGTGAGGAAATTTAGCGATCGCTTATAGTTATGCTGTGACCAGTCCAGAAACCGATTAATCTGGTCAAAAATCCAACCCAGCCAGCCTGAAGTTCTTTGTCCTTGACGCAGCAACACCCCACACAAAGAAGGTGTCAAAGTCAAAGCCAAAAAAGTCGAAATTGCAATGGAAAAGGCAATCGTAAGAGCAAATTGCTGATAAAGTGCGCCTGTAGTTCCTGGGAAAAAAGCCACTGGTATAAACACCGCCATCAACACCAGTGAAGTTGCAATCACCGCCCCAAGCAGTTCCGCCATTGATTCGCTAGCGGCTCGACGAGGACTTATACCTTTATCCTGAATAAAGCGGCTAATTTGCTCCACGATTACGATCGCATCGTCTACCACCATCCCAGATCCTAAAGTCAGACCAAACAAAGTCAAACTATTAATGGAAAAGTTAAAAACTTTGACGAATACAAATGTCCCAATTAAGGAAAGTGGAATCGTCAATGCTGGAATTAAGGTAGTTCGCCAGTCTTGCAAAAACACAAAAATTACAAGTACAACCAATACCACTGATTCAATCAGAGTCTTGACCACTTCTGCCATCGATTCTTCGACAAACATAGTTGTGTCAAAAGCTACCTGATATTTCATACCTGGGGGAAAACTCGGAGCCAATCGCGCAATTTCGTCTTTGACTCCCTCGGCTACATCCAAGGCATTACTACCAGGAACCTGATAAATCCCTAAACCGATAGCATCTTTACCGCGAAATCGCAGAAATGTATTGTAATTTTCTGCACCTAGTTCTGCTCTGCCGATATCTTTAAACTTAACTAATGTGCCATCATCTTCAGTTTTCAGGACAATTTCGCCAAATTCTGTGGTTTCGGCTAATCGACTGGAAGCACGCACATCAAGTTGATATCTTTGTCCTTCAGGAGCCGGTTCTTGTCCAATTCTTCCTGCACCCACCTGAAGGTTTTGTTCTGATAAGGCATCTGCCACATCTTGAGTTGTTAATCCTCGACTAGCAAGCCGATTCGGATCTAACCACAAACGCATGGCATAGCGGCGTTCGCCAAAAACTTGAGCATTACTGACACCTTTGACTCTTTTTAAGGCATCTGCGATGTAAAGGTCAGCATAGTTACTTAAGAATACATTGTCGTATTCATTATTTTCTGCGTATAAACCAATTGCTAAGAGAATGTTGCTAGACTCTTTTGATACTCTCACTCCCGTGCGTTGCACAGACTCTGGTAATTGTGGTTGGGCAACAGAAACCCGATTTTGCACATCCACCGCCGCAATATCTTTATTCCGTGATGAATCAAAGGTGGCTGTAATGGTGCTGGTGCCATCATTACTGCTGCTGGAAGTGAGATATCTAAGTCCCTCAACTCCGTTGATTTGCCTTTCTAAGATATTGGTAACGCCGCTTTCTACGATTTCGGCACTGGCTCCGCTATAGTTGGAAGTGACACTGATTTGGGTGGGAGTTATTTCTGGGAACCTGGCGATCGGCAGTGTTGCAATACTGATTAATCCTATTAAAAGGATAAGAATGGCGCAGACCGACGCAAAGATTGGCCGCCTAATAAAAAAGTCAACAAACATAATTTAGAAAGTTGGGCATTGGGTATTTGGCATTGGGCATGGGGCATGGGGCATTGGGTATGGGGAAAGGGAAAGGGGGAAAGGGAAAGGGGTAAAGGGAAAGGGATAAAGGGAAAGATTAAATTTATTCCTTTTCCCTTTAACCTGGTTGGTGAGCTTGCCGAACCATAACCTTTTCCCCTGCCCCCTCTACCCCTTCGCTCACCATCTCCCCAGTTCACTTAAAAATTCCGACTACCGACTGTTTCCGGTGCAGGGCTAATGGGGGCGCCATTAGTGAGGTTGAGAATACCAGAAACAACAATTTTGTCACCAGGTTTTAGTCCTTCGATCACTTGATAACTATTGCCCTCAATAGCTCCCAGCTTTACAGGTTTTTGCTGAGCTACCAATTTTGGCGCTCCGGGTTTAGAGTTTTGCGCTGGTGCTTCAGCTTTTGACGCTTCGGGTTTAGTGTTTTGCGCTGGTGCTTCAGCCACAAAGACGAATGTCTCTCCACCCAAACGAGATACTGCTGTCACTGGAATTAAAATTCCTGGGCGTTCGTCCCAAATGACTTTGGTTTGTACTGACTGGCGATTGAGCAGTTGCCTTGTTGAATTGCCAAAGTTGGCTTTGGCTAGAACTGTTTGGGAATCTAAACTCGCATCTGGGGAGATGAAGCTGACTTTACCTGTGGCTATGGCTTTGCCTTGGGCGTCGAGCATTTGTACGGGTAATCCCAAGCGCAACTTTTTGGCTTCTTCTAGGGGAACGGAAATATTCAGTTCTAATGAGTCATTTCTAGTTAATGTGGTGAGCTGATCTGCTCTTTGTACGTAATCTCCGACTTTTGTGGGAATATCGCCGACAATGCCAGTAAAAGGAGCTATGACTTTTGTATATTGCAGTTGCACTTGGGCAGCTTGGACTTGACCTGCTGCTTGAGTAACTTGCGATCGCGCTTGGGCAATTTCTTCTGGGCGAGAGCCATTTTCCAACTGCCTTAAGTTCTGTTGCTGTTGTTCTACAGCAGCAGCTAGCTCATTGATACTAGAGTTTCTACTTTGGCGGAGTTGGTCTAAACGTTTTTGGGCTACTACGAGGTCAGCTTCAGCACTCCGCTGTTCCTTGACATATCCTTCTAAGGTATCTTGGGAAACTGCACCTTCTTTTCTCAATTGCTCGTATCGTTTGGCTCGTGACTGTGCCAGTTCCAAATCAGATTTAGCTGACTGGATTTGAGCCTCAGCCTGAGCAATTTCTTGTGGCTGCGCTCCCGCTTGGGCATCTCTAAGACGAGCTTGGGCTTGGGCTAACTGCGCTCTAGCTTGGGCAACTTCTTCTCGCCGGGTACCCGCTACAAGTTCGGCAAGACGCGCCTGGGCTTGTTGGAGTGAGCCTCTAGCTTGTAATAACTGAGCTTGGGCATCATCGCTTTGCAAAGTAAAAATAACTTGCCCTTGTTGTACTCGGTTGCCCTCTTGGACGAAAATCTGAGTAATTCGTCCTTCAATCTGTGGCTTAATGAGTACCGAACGAGGAGCCTCTAAGGAGCCAAGAAACTGGGAACTTTCTTGTGTAGTTTCTGTCTCTACAATTGCTAGCTTCACGGGAATTGCCGGAGGTTGAGCAGGAGCGGCCTGATTGCCTGATGCTCCATTGCTGGCACTGCTAGTTTGCCACCACCGCCAACCAAAACCAACACCTGCGATTAACAGGATAATTCCCAACACCACAGACCAACGCCGCTTTTTAGGTGATTTGGGCGATCCTGGTAACGATCTGGACTCTTGACTGGAATCATTAACAGCAGGCTGTTCTATTTCAACAGGAAAAGAAGATTCAGGGAACTCAGAATTGGACATTTTCGTTTTCTCGTCTTGTGAATCTAGACTTGAGCAATCTTACTTAGGTCAACGAGGAGGACATTGGTCTAACAGGGCATTGGGCATTAGGTATTGACAGGTGTGAAAAGCTTTTTATATTTTTCCCACACTCCCCCGTCTCCGTTATATTTGCTACCCTATATCTCTGCCTCTGAGGCGAAGCAACATACCTACAAAACTATGCAAAGATGGTTTCAAATCAATATCTGAGCGCACTGTACCTTTCTCCTCGCCGTTTTTTTAATACACAACCAACTGTTTGGGCAGTAATTTGTCAGTCTTGTATCACCTCAAATGTGCAACCTGGTGTTGGGTTTTTCATAAGTGTTTGCAAGTACTTGCTTGCATCTTTATGTAAGCATTAGGCTGCATTATAACTACATAGTAAAGAAGATTGGTAATGCTAAAAATGAGTTTACCCTTCTTAAGTAGTAGTGAATATCGATCTGAAGGAAGATAAAGAGTAGCCAATCACTAAGTTATTTCAGATCTATTTAATCAAGATTGCGAGTTTCATTGATTTATCCTCACCAAGAACGAACCACAATCGGCGTTTATTGATCCAGAATCTTCTTTTTAATCGATTTCGACTTCCTACACTTAGGTCACCCGATCGGGTGATTTAATTTTCCCAGATTTGGGCGATGGAGGGGAGGCAGGGGGCAGGGGGCAGAAGTTTAGACCTCTTGCAAAAGTCCCCTAACACCCCACCCCCAGCCCCTCCCCGCGAGCGGGGAGGGGAGACTTTGACGTAAGTCAAAGGCGGGGTGGGGTTCTTTTTTTTGATTTATGCAAGAAGTTTTTTCAACAAGAAAGGTAGCAAGGGTCTGAGTCTCCTAACATAATCTCCGATTTGGTGGCTAAGAATTGAGCGGGGTTAAACCCGCGTTCAAATTCTTCCCTTCTGCCTTCTGCCTCCTGCCTTCTTTACCCATCTACAATAGATTTGTTGGAATCCAATTTTGGTAATATACTTTCAATTGATTTTTGATTGGTAACAATTTGAGAAAACAGCCACTCATAGCGATCGAGTGCTTGCTCTAAGGAATAGTTTGCTTCGGCGAACTGTCTGCCTACGTGACCTAGCTTGGCTGCAAAAGCCGGATTGGTATATAAATCCTGCACTGCATCTGCTAAAGCGTGGGGTGATTCTGGCTCCACAATTATGCCACCACCACTAAGTGCGATCGCTCTAGCAGCTGTACCACTGGCCGGAACCGAACCCACAATCGGGCGACCACTCGCCAAAAGCAGTGGTATTTTTGAAGGCATATTGAATGAAATTACATTGTGTTTTTGCACAATCAGTCCCACATCTGAGGCTGCTAGCATTTCTGGTAATTTTTCTCGTGGTTGCAAGGGTAGCAGCAAAACATTATCCGCTCCATTTAATAGACAATATTCTTGTAACCTCTGCAATGCTCTTGATTCACCAACAATTACAAAGACAATATCCTTGAGATGACGCAAGCAAATTGCTGCTTCTATGACTGTTTCTAAACCTTGTGTGAGGGCAATGTTTCCAGAATAAAGTACGACAAATTTCCCATCTAATTGATGTGCAGTTCTCCAAGAGTTATCGTGTTTTGGTAAGGGACGGATGAAATTTATATTCACCCAATTGGGAATACAAACAATTTTATTAACAGGTACTCCCTTATTCACTAAATTCTCACTAAACCCATCAGCAATCACACTAATTCTCTGTGCAGTTCGATATGCAAATTTTTCTAAGGCTGCAAGAGCGCGAATCGTCCATTTGTTTTTCAGTAGCCCAACACGCACGGCGGCTTCTGGTAATATATCTTGCACATTCAGAATTAGCGGGCAGTTGTATAAATAGCTAAGTATTGTTGCTGGTAAGATACCTAGTAGAGGCGGAACTGTTAATATTATCGCGTCTGGGCGATCGCCTTTAAAAGCTAGCGGTAAACTTGTGAAAACAAAGCTCAACTCCAATAAAAATCGATCTACAACGTTGGGTCTAGACTTAATTCGCACGTAACTTCGTTGGATTGTAACACCGTTTTTTCGTTCAGTAACGTACCATTTACCCCGATACTCATCGTAAATCCTTCGTTCAGGATAATTGGGCATTGCAGTGATTACTCGCACTTCATGACCTCGCTTTACTAGTCCTTCTGCCAATTCAGTCATTAAGGGAGCAATTCCAATCGGCTCTGGATGGTAGTTGTAGGAATAGATCAGAATGTGCATGAGCTATTTTTGAAGTTGGTGAAAACAGCCAACGATTAGCAAATTGATTGCTTGCAAATGGGCTGCTATTTTGTGTTATTTAACTTAGAGGATGTTTAAAAAGTCCTATTGTAAGTAGCAAAATATTTTAGATCTCCCTAAATCCCTCTTGAAAAGAGGGACTTTGATTCTGGTTCCCCCCTTTTAAAGGGGGGTTAGGGGGGATCTAGAAGTACCTAAAATTACAGCAAATCACTTTTCAAACAACCTCTTAAGTTGCGAACAAGTTATGATTTATTTAAATCACAATTGTATTGCAGACTATTTAGAAATTTTCTAGGTAAATTTTAACAGTTATTAACTATCAATTCTCAGTTTTTTGTGCTTGGATAAAGTCCCTCCATTGTGCAGTTATCAGCTATTAGTTAACTGTTAGCTGAATTTAACTTTTTCACCATAGGGGTGATGACTTTGAACTAATTAAAATGGAAATTTAATCGTTAAATTTACTTATAGGGGATTGTAGCATCATATTTAATTGCGTGCATGAAACCCGCATTCCGGCTTGCAAAGTGGCACATGAAGCATTGTGAACTATACCACCCTGTAGGAAAGATGAGGGATTTTGCCGAATTACTTCAGGACTTATGCACTCAGATCCCCCAACCCCTTTTTTAAGGGCAGGGTGGTTTCATACGAAGAAAGAAAAATATGAAAGCCTCTATTTCTCGTTTTGAACCATAGATTTTGACCCCTCTCCAAACCTCTCCCCCCGTGGGGGAGAGGCTTTGATACCTGGTTTTGATTTTTCTCTGATGGTATGAAACCACCCTGCTTTTTTAAGGGGGGCTAGGGGGGATCGAGGTTTCAGCCTTCATTGCGTAAGTCCTATACTTAAAAGTGTTTTACAGCCCATACGGCAGCATTGCGGCAAGGTAAACTGTTGGAATCAACTGCATAAAGTTGAGCTACGCAAACTTGAAAAAAGTAACCTATGCCTGCTTTTTTATTAGAAATTGGTACAGAAGAACTACCTGCAAGCTTTCTCAGTGATGCCTTAGTGCAATGGCAACAGCGCATTCCCCGAAGTTTGGAAGCAAACAGCCTCAAGTCCGAAAGCGTCGAGGTGTACGGGACTCCCAGGCGTTTGGCCGTATTGATTAAAGGTCTACCATCCCAGCAACCAGACCGGGAAGAAGAAATTAAAGGGCCTCCTGCTGCTGCTGCTTTTAAAGATGGTCAGCCGACCCAAGCAGCAGTAGGCTTTGCCAAAAGGCAGGGTGTGGAAGTAGATGCGCTGTCTGTTCGCCCGACTGATAAAGGGGATTTTGTGTTTGTGCAAAGAAAAATTTCTGGCCGTTCTGTGGCGGAAATTTTGACAGAACTGATTCCCCAGTGGATTTGGGGCTTAGAAGGTAAGCGGTTGATGCGTTGGGGTGATGGAGATGCGAGATTTTCCCGACCAATTCGTTGGCTTGTGGCTTTGTTAGATGATACGGTATTGCCTTTAGAATTGGTGAATGGTTCTAAAACGATTCAGAGCGATCGCCACACTCAAGGTCATCGCGTCTTACATCCTCAACCTGTGACAATTGCCCAGGCTACAGACTATATTACCACCCTCAAAGAAGCCTACGTTACCGTCGATCCAGAAGAACGAGCAAATTTAATTACAGAGCAAGTAAATAAGGTAGCAGAAAATTTAGGTGGACATACAGTAATTTACCCGGATTTGTTAGAAGAAGTAATCAATTTGGTGGAATATCCTTCGGCTGTCGTTGGTAAATTTGAACCAGAATTTTTGGAATTACCGACTGAAGTAATCACTGAAGTTATGGTAACTCACCAGCGCTATTTTCCTGTCTTCAAATCAGGTAATCTTCAGCAAGAATTACTGCCGAATTTTATCACTATTTCTAACGCCGATCCCCAAAAATCAGATATCGTTGCTGTGGGGAATGAACGAGTAATTCGTGCTAGATTAGCTGATGGGAGATTTTTCTACGAATCAGATCTAACTAAGCCTTTAGAGAGCTTTTTACCAAAGTTAGAAACAGTCACTTTTCAAGAACAATTGGGTTCTTTACGTCTCAAGGTAGATAGAATAGTTAAAATTGCCGAGCAAATAACTAAGCAATTAGAATTAACAGCAGAGCAAAGCCAAAAAATCCACCGCGCTGCTTTATTATGCAAAGCAGATTTGGTTACTCAAATGGTGTATGAATTTCCAGAATTGCAAGGCATTATGGGAGAAAAATATGCCTTAGCCAGCGGTGAAGATAGCGAAGTAGCAAAGGCAATTTTCCAACATTACTTGCCAACGGGAGCAGGTGACAATTTACCCGAAACGCTCACAGGTCAAGTCGTCGGTTTAGCAGATAGATTAGATACTTTAGTGAGTATCTTCGGTTTAGGTTTAATTCCTTCCGGTTCTTCCGATCCTTTTGCTTTGCGTCGTGCTGCCAATGCAGTAGTAAAAATTACTTGGTTTGCTAATTTACCAATAAAATTAGATGATTTACTATTGCAAATAGCGACAGATTTTGCAGCCAAATATCAAAAAGATCTGGCATCATTAACAGCAGCATTACAAGAATTTTTCTTACAGCGAATTCGGACTTTATTGCAAGAAGAAAAACAGATTGATTACGACTTAGTGAATGCAGTTTTGGGAGAAAACGATCCAGAATATACAGAGCGGGCATTAAAAGATTTGTTAGATGTACGCGATCGCGCCTTATATCTGCAACAAATTCGCAACGATGGCATCTTAGATACCATCTATGAAACCGTTAACCGTTCCACACGCTTAGCCGCCCAAGGCGATTTGGATACAAAACAGCTACAGCCAACAGCCGTAATCCGTGAAGAACTATTCCAAAAACCTTCCGAAGTGGCTTTGTATAATGCCTTGGTGGATTTAGTGCCAGAAACTCAAGCAGCACAAGAAACCAGAAACTATCAACTGTTAGTAGCAGCTCTGACAAAAATTGCTCCCACAGTTAGTAACTTCTTTGACGGCCCGGATAGCGTTTTAGTAATGGACTCCGATCCAGAAATTAAGCGTAATCGATTACATCTGTTGGGATTAGTCCGCAATCATGCCCGCGTTTTGGCTGATTTCGGAGCAATTGTCAAAAATCTGTAGCGTAGGTCAACAAAAAGTTGTGTAATTTTTGCCAATAAACGTTAGTATAAGGAGTGCTTAACCAGGGATCTCTGCTGCAATCTATGTCCAGAGCTACTGTAATTGGATTTGGAAAGTCCGGTGTTGCTGCGGCGAGATTGTTGAAACGGGAAGGTTGGGAGGTGGAACTGACTGATTCCGCTAGTGCCGAGAGCTTAGCTGAACGCAACACCTCCGAGACCCTTCTCCAACAACAACAAGAACTCACTGCCGAACAAATAACCGTTAAACTAGGTCAATCCCCAGACTTGAATGGTGCTAATTTACCAAAATTAATAGTCGTTAGTCCTGGCGTGCCGTGGGATGTTCCTGTATTAAATAAGGCACGGGAACTAGGGATTGAAACCATCGGCGAAATGGAACTTGCTTGGCGACATTTGCAACCTTTACCTTGGGTAGGAATTACCGGTACTAACGGCAAAACCACCACTACATCTTTAATTGCTGCCATTTTCCAAGCAGCAGGCTTAAGGGCACCTGCTTGCGGTAATATTGGCTACGCTGCTTGTGAAGTCGCTCTGTCTTGGAAGGGAAGAGGAGCAGGGGAGGCAGGGGGAGCAGGGGAAAGATTTGATAATTCCTCATTCCTAACTCCTAACTCCTCACTCGATTGGATAATTGCCGAAGTTAGCAGCTATCAAATAGAATCTTCAACGTCTGTTGCACCTCGCATCGGTGTTTGGACGACTTTCACGCCGGATCATTTGGCGCGGCATAAAACTTTAGAAAATTACTACGACATCAAAGCCAAGTTATTGAGCCAGTCTGAGTTACAAGTATTTAATGGCGACGATGCTTACTTGAGCAAGTTGGGTTTGAGTGCTTGGCCGAATGCTTATTGGACTAGTGTCAAAGGCAAAGATTTTCTGATTAGCGAAAAAGGCTTTTATATTGAAGATGGTTGGGTTGTAGAAAAGTTAACAGCTACCTCTGCACCACAACGGATTGTGAAAGTATCTGCTTTGCGGATGGTGGGAGAGCATAACCAGCAAAATCTCTTGATGGCAGTGGCTACGGCAAGGTTAGCGGGAATTAATAAAGATGCGATCGCTCGTGCAATTAGTGAATTTCCTGGAGTTTCCCATCGTTTAGAACATATCTGCACTTGGGAAGGCATTGATTTTATTAACGATAGCAAAGCCACAAACTACGATGCTGCCGAAGTTGGCTTGGCATCGGTAAACAGTCCAGCGATTTTAATTGCTGGCGGAGAAGCAAAAGCAGGTGATGATACTGCTTGGCTAACACAAATTCAAAGCAAAGCCGCTGCTGTCTTATTAATTGGCTCTGCTGCACCCGCCTTTGCCCAACGGCTGCAAGAAGTAGGATATTACACTTACGAAATTGTGGAAACTATGGAAAGGGCAATTCCCAGATCGGCTCAATTAGCCAAGCAGCATCAAGCAGCTGTAGTTTTGCTATCTCCTGCTTGCGCCAGTTTCGACCAATACCCAAATTTTGAGGTGCGGGGCGACCATTTCCGCGAACTGTGCCTTGATTGGGTGGAAAACTCCAAACCCAGCAAACTAGAACTTCTGACTTAGAAAATTCTATTGACAAAGAGATTGACGATCGCCCAAATCTGGATGCTTTTGCAAATAATCTCGTATCCACATACAACCAGAGTACAATATCTGGTTACTATCTAAAACGCGATCGAGTTGCCAGAGAATCACAACATCCTCTGGTTCGTCTTGAGATTCCCAATTGGTAATGATTTGCGATGGCACTAAACACTCTATCCAATCTGCTTCCTTACCTGGTGCAATTTCCAAAGAGCTAGCTTTCACCACCAACTGACATAATTTTTGCGTTAGAAATGGCTGTCCATTAGTCCAAGCAATTATTTCTTTAAATACCGCTTGGGGATTGCTCGCAACTTGCTCTAATCCCACTACCAGAGGTTGAGCTTCTGCTAATGTAAATCCTTCTAAATTAATAGCAACACCGATATTAAAAGGTGTTTTGAGCTTATCTTGAATTAAATCAGAGGGAGTTGCAACGCCAAATAAAGCAAAACAATAAACCGCCTGTCAATATCGACCGGTGCAGCGGCAGGATCGCCATAGATGGGATTGAAAAGTTTCGGGGCGATTGCAACTCAGGCGATTGGGGCAGTAGCAGAACCCGATTCTAGCCTACTATGTTATTAGGTTTCGTTTAAGATTATCGAGAGGGTGTTGTGATGAAAATTGTTATCATCGGCGGCAGTGGACTGATCGGTAAGAAACTACTGAACAGGCTGCGTGAGCGCGGACATGAGGCAATGGCGGCATCCCCTTCATCTGGTGTGAACGCCGTTACAGGTGAGGGACTGGCTGATGTCCTGGTGAATGCTCAAGTTGTCGTCGATGTAACAAACTCACCATCTTTTGAAGATGCGGCGGTGTTGGAGTTTTTCGAGAAGTCGTCCCGGAATCTGCTTGCGGCTGAGGCTGAGGCTGGTGTAAGTCATCACGTTGCCTTGTCGATTGTTGGTGCCGATCGCATAGACGATAGTGGCTATATGCGGGCGAAAGTCGCCCAGGAAAAGCTAATCCAGTCCGCAGGGATACCCTACACGATTCTTCGTGCTACCCAGTTCTTCGAGTTCGTAGAAGCGATCGCCCAATCTGCCACTGATGGTCAAACAGTGCGCTTGCCGCTTGCCTTTATACAGCCCGTCCTGTCGGATGACGTTGTTGCCGCGCTGGTCGATATCACACTTGGAGTGCCCATAAACGGCATCGTCGAACTGGGTGGCCCAGATCGGTTCCGTTTCGACGAACTCATCCAAAAATTCTTGAGAGCAAACCAGGATACACGTCAGGTCATTGCTGTCCCCAATGCCCGTTACTTCGGCGCGAAATTAGACGATCGCTCTCTCATTCCAGAAGACAACTCACGCATCGGTTCAACCCGTTTCGAGGACTGGCTCAACCACTCTATCGCTTGAAGTTAGGTTCTTGTTTATAACTGCCCGTTTCGCGTTAAGTTAACACCAATGCACAGCTGTAAAGCCCCTACCCGTGTACTGAATTTACCAAGAAGACGAAAAGGGCATTGGGTATGGGTGAAAGGGCACAAATAAAGAACTTTTCCCCACAAGGTATAGAGGAAGTGTTTTTAAATATGGAGAACAAAAAAGAAGATTAACCAGACACGTAGTGGAATAAAAATCAGTGTCTATATTTGAAACCCCTGCTTTAAAGTATCGGCTTTCCTTACCCCTTCCCCTTTTTTCATCTGAGAAACGCTGTATTTCTATTCGTGAAAATTTTCTAGCTTGTTTGGATTTACCCAACGATTCACAAATTCGTTTTTATTTTTGTATACCTTAATTTGCACTTCCTTGGAACCTAATTTGACTACTTCTGCGGGAATCCTCTGGATATCAGCAGAATCACCACGAGCTTTGTAAAGCCAAATAACTTTTTGACCTACTTCAAAGTAGTCAGGATTGCTAGTTAAGGAAGGTGCTGTTTTTGCCCAGGTGGGAGAAGCAACTGCTAAGTTGAACAGAAATACTAATAACACTAGAGTAATTTGGAAAAATTTGATGTTCATTACAGTTAGTAAATCTTTAGAAAAAGCTGGAGTAATAATTGCTATAAAAAATTTAGATTTTTTGTTTATTGCCTTTCTCAAAATTGATTTTTAAATTCCACCTAGCTGATAAATTTTATTTCAATAATTTAGCATTACTTGGCTGACTCAATATTAGTTCAATTTTTATTTGTAAAAAGTGTTATTGTTTTAAACAAGTTGATAATTTTTAAGGTTAAATTAAGTAAATAAAATTTATGAGTTTTTCTAATTTGGAATCTTGAGGTATTTCTAGAATAAACAAGCTTTCAAATATAATCAAATATTATTGTTTCTTAAAACCATAAATTAAACTAATCGTAATCTAAATAAATTGCTCAATACAGGTAGCTATTGACAAGAGATTTCCAGGAAAAGGAAGTACACAAGCTAAATCTTAGAGCCAAAAATCAATCTGGTTGCCCTCGACAACTTTGGCTATGATAATTTACTAAATATGGTGTTTTTGGGTTTTGATCAGTTTTGTCATCTAATTTTTGGGGAACGATCGCACTACATCAGCTTGTTTACTCTAACTAATGGAAAAGCTGTTTAAATTATAATCTCTATCTCAAGAATAATTGACGCCCAATAGCGCTCTGACGTAAACATTAGATATATAGAGCATTATAAACTTTGATTTAGCTGCTTCATAGTAGAAGCCTACTTGTGGCAAAACAATTTTATATTAGTAAGCTACTTCATGCCCTGCGGCAAAAATTGAATCTCTCTCAAGAAAAGTTTGCCGCCAAGTTTAGTGTCGCGTTTGCAACAATAAACTGTTGGCAAAATAGACGCGCAACACCCTCCGTTTTGGCAATGCAGGGTATTAATACCTTACTCAATGAGTTGGGCGATCGAAGTAAAATTCTCCAAGGGACATACTTTGGAGAAGAAGAGTAAGCTTGTTTTATGGTGCTGAGTTCAAAGTCAGAACCGCCCTCAACACTCTTTGGATCATACCAAAAAGATTTTGACCGGCAGATTACCACAACTGTAGCTTTCTACCCGACCCATGACTAATCGAAAGGAACCAATGAAAAATGAGTCAACGTCAGCAAGCAACGCCGACGGTAATTTCCTTCTCGGTGGAGGTGAAATGGGTGCGCGGATGCGAGAACTCGACTGGTCGCAAACCTCCCTTGGCCCAACACAGCATTGGCCGCAGAGTTTGAAAACTGCGGTGCGGATTATGCTCACTTGTCGTCAACCGATGTTTGTCTGGTGGGGCGACGAACTAATTAATCTTTATAACGATCCTTACAAAGCTATTATTGGCGGCAAACATCCACAAGCGCTCGGTCAGCCAGCTTCCCATGTGTGGCGGGAGATTTGGGATCAGGTTAGACCGCGAGCAGAATCAGCGCTGCTGAAGAACGAGGGTACTTACGACGAAGCACTACTGTTGATTATGGAGCGTAATGGTTACCCAGAAGAAACTTATTATACTTTTTCCTATAGCCCGGTTCCCAATGATGAGGGCGAGACGGGAGGGATTATCTGTGCCAATACAGATGACACACAACGCATCATTAGCGAGCGTCAGTTAAAACTATTACGAGAGTTGGCAACCAGGACAGCAGATGCACGGACTTTTGATGAAGCCTGTACCCTCAGTGCCAGTTGTCTGGAAACCAACCCTTATGACTTACCCTTTGCAATGATTTATTTGGTCGATCCAGATCGACAAGAAGTTTTTCTCGCCAGGACATGCGGCATTGAGCCAAATCACATAGCAGTTCCACAAACGGTTAGTCTCAATTCTGATGCAATTTGGCCTTTTGGGGAAGTGATGACAACCCATCAAACAAAACTGGTTGACATTGTAGCAGCGGATTTTGGTAGTTTGCCTTGTGGTGTATGGGAGCGCTCCCCACATCAAGCAGTAACTGTACCCATTGCACCATCGGGTGAAACAGGCAAAGCTGCCATCTTAATTGCTGGCTTAAACCCCTTCAGGCTGTTTGACGACAATTACAAAGGATTCATAGAACTAGTTGCAGCTCAAATCGCAGCTAGCATTGCCAACGCTCAGGCTTACGAACAAGAGCGCAAACGGGCTGAAGCTTTAGCAGAAATCGATCGCGCCAAAACTATCTTTTTTAGCAACGTCAGCCACGAGTTTCGTACCCCATTAACTCTTATGTTGGGGCCGCTAGAAGACACCTTAGCCAGTTGTGGCGATTTGTTACCAGCCAACGAACAAGAGCAGTTAAAAATGGTGCAACGTAACGGACTGCGCTTGTTGAAACTAGTCAATAGCCTCCTAGATTTCTCGCGTATCGAAGCCGGACGGATTCAAGCTTCATACGAACCCACCGACCTTGCCACTTTTACCGCCGAATTAGCTAGTGTTTTTCGTTCAGCGATTGAACGAGCAGGAATGCGGTTATCAGTTAATTGTCCTCCCCTACCCGCACCAGTGTATGTAGATCGCCAAATGTGGGAAAAAATTGTTCTTAACCTGCTGTCTAACGCCTTTAAATTCACCTTGGCAGGAAAAATTACGGTGAATTTGCAGTGGGTAGGGGAAGGGGACAAGGGGACAAGGGGACATGAGAATGTAGAGAATTTATCACAAACAATCTCCGCGTCTCCCCCTCTCCCCGTCCCTGCGTCTTCTTTCGTAGAATTGTCGGTGCAAGACACAGGAATTGGCATTCCAGCAGGAGAAATTCCCCATCTGTTTGAACGATTTCACCGGGTCAAAGGAGCGCAAGGACGAACTTTTGAAGGATCGGGAATTGGGTTGTCACTGGTGCAAGAATTGGTGAAAATGCATGGTGGAACTGTCCAAGTAAGCACTGTTCTAGGAGCAGGCAGTTGCTTTACTGTGTCGATTCCTACAGGTTATGCTCATTTGCCTCCAGACAGGATTAGCGCCCCTCAAACTTTAGCTTCAACAGCCTTAGGTGCAGCGCCCTATATAGAAGAAGCCCTGCGTTGGCTACCTGAAGAGGCTCTTGAGCAGGGGAGCAGGGGAGCAGGGGAGCAGGAGAGTCTAATTTCCCCTCTGCCTCTTTGCCCCTCTGCCCCTGTGCTTAAAACTGCCCGCATTCTCCTAGCTGATGACAATGCTGATATGCGCGATTATGTCAAGCGGTTGTTAAACCAGCACTATGAAGTGGAAGCAGTGCCCAATGGTTTAGCTGCTTTGAATTCTGTTCGGGAGCGTCTGCCAGATTTAGTACTGACGGATGTGATGATGCCTTTCTTAGATGGCTTTGGATTGTTGCAAGCATTACGAACCGATCCGCAGACGAAAAAAGTTCCGATTATTCTGCTGTCGGCACGGGCAGGAGAAGAGGCACGGGTGGAAGGGTTGGAAGCTGGAGCTGATGATTACCTGATTAAACCGTTCTCAGCCCGTGAATTGTTAGCACGGGTAGAAGCAGCCTTAAAAATGGCTCGTCTGAGACAGGAGACAATGCAACGGGAACAAGAGCTACGGTTTGAAGCGGAAGTAGCAAAAGCCCACTTGGAGACGGTGTTAGCTGGTATCCAAGACCAGTTTTTTGTATTGGATCGCGAGTGGCGCTACATCTTTGTTAATCAACGGGTAGCAGAAGTTGTGGGTTTTTCAAAGGATGAGTTGCTGGGTAGGAACATTTGGGAGATGTTTCCAGATGTGGTGGAAACTGAATTTTATACCCAGGTTCATCGGGCGATCGCCGAACAGACCGTGGTTCGTTTTGAATACTTTTATGCTAAATGGAATCGCTGGTTTGAGAATCGCATCTATCCCTTTAATGAAGGAGTATCAATCTTTGTTACAGATGTCAGTGATGTCTACGAGGAGCTACGCTTACGCAAACAAGCCCAAGAGGCACTTCGAGAGAGTGAAGAACGCTTTCGGCTAATGGCAGATTCAGCACCGACATTAATTTGGATGGCTGGAGTCGATAAATTATGTAATTATTTTAACAAAACATGGTTGGATTTTAGTGGGCGAACCATAGAGCAAGAGATGGGCAACGGTTGGACTCAAGGAGTGCATTCGGACGATTTGCAATATTTGTTAGATACTTATGTGAATGCCTTTGATGCCCGTCAAGGGTTTCAAATGGAATATCGACTCAGACGCTTTGATGGGCAATACCGCTGGATTTTTGATGTCGGTGTACCCAGATTTACTGCCGAAGGAGACTTTTTAGGCTACATCGGTTCGTGTATTGATATTACCGAACGCAAGGCAGCAGAATCAGAACGCGATCGCCTGCTGCAACTTGAGCAAGCTGCTAGAACCGAAGCCGAAAGAGCCAACCGCATCAAAGATGAGTTTCTAGCGGTGCTTTCCCATGAATTGCGATCGCCCTTAAATCCGATTCTCGGTTGGGCGAATTTGTTAAAGACTCGTGAGTTTGACCAAGCCGCAGTGAAAAAAGCGATCGCCACCATTGAGCGTAATGCTAAATTACAAGCTCAGCTCATTGAAGATTTGCTTGATGTGTCTCGCATCTTACAAGGCAAGCTCAACCTCAATATGTTTCCCGTCAGTTTAGTGCTTGTAATTGATGCAGCATTGGAGACAGTGCGTTTGGCAGCAGAAGCTAAAAATATTCAAATTCATAAAACCCTCGATACTTCTGTAGAGCGAGTTTTGGGCGATTCCGGTCGTTTACAACAAATAATCTGGAATTTGCTATCGAATGCCGTGAAATTCACCCCTGAAGGAGGGAAAATTGAGGTTCAACTCCAGCACGTTGACACTCAAGCTCAGATTACCGTCAGCGACACAGGCAAGGGGATCAGCCACGAATTCCTTCCTCATGTGTTTGAATATTTCCGTCAAGCTGACAGCACGACAACCCGAAAGTTTGGTGGCTTGGGGTTAGGCCTAGCAATTGTCCGTCATTTGGTAGAACTACATGGGGGAACGATTTGGGCAGAAAGTTTAGGCGAAGGGCAAGGAGCCACTTTCACAGTCAGACTACCGTTAATCAAAAAAGATTTAAGTAAAAAACAAGATAATAGCGTTACTGAATCTGATGTTTCCCCCGCAACTGAAATTCTTACGGGCATCAAAATTTTAGTTGTGGACGATGACACAGATACCCGTGAATTCCACACATTTGTCCTCGAACAGGCTGGAGCAAAGGTGACTGCTGCGGCATCTGCTTTGGAAGCACTACAAGCCTTGGCACAGTCAAAGCCGGATGTTCTGGTCAGTGATATCGGAATGCCAGAAACAGACGGCCATATGCTGATGCGCCAAGTTAAAGCATTGCAGGGACAGGACAAACAGATTCTGGCGATCGCTTTAACTGCTTATGCAGGCGAAATCAACCAGCAAAAAGCCCTCGAATCAGGATTTCAAAAGCATATATCTAAACCGGTAGAACCAGACGAGTTAGTCAAGGCAATTTCTACTTTGATTGGGAGATAGGCAGATAGGAGAGGGGGGAGGAGTGAGGAGTTAGGAGTTAGGAGTTAGGAATCATTCTCCCCATCTCCCCATCTCCCCATCTCCCCAGTCCCCATCATCCCTTGGCGTACTTGCCGATGATATTAGCTAAGTCTGGTATCGCCTCTTCGACGTGTTTTTTTGCTGAACCGCGAAGCTTTTCATAAGTTCCCCGCACGATTTGGCGTTTGACAGTTTTGAGCCTCGCGTCAGTTACGCTTAAAAGTGCATCTGCGGTATCTGATGAATTTGCAATCACGTACACCACCGGGTCGCCCTTCTGGACGCCTTCATTCCAAATGGGATCGATGGCCGTGAAACACTGGGGCAAAAGTTGTTCAACGGCATAGGGTATGTATCCAGGTTTGATACCCTTTAAGGCCCCAAAGGCAGCTTTCAAAGCCATACCGCTGATACCTGACTTAGAAGCAACTTGTGTTTCGAGTAGGTTGCAGCAGTCTTCTACGACCATAGCTTTTTTGTTTGGGTTCAAAAGTTCGTCGCTAAGTCCCATTTCACTCCTCCAGAGAAATCCAGTACTTAATTTTCATTCGACTATTTTTTTAGCAAGCAGGAAGTTACAGAAAATGGTATCCGAAATGCCATTATCAGTCCTAAAGATAACCTTGCTGTGCTGTTCAATGGTAGTTGTAAAGTTAGCTATAACCTAAATTAGGTAATCGTAGTATCACATGATGAGTTTAAATTTAAGTAAATACAATTATTTTTTCGCATCAAACTAAAAATTTTATACTAATTAACCAATTTCAGGTCAAACAGCATATAGATACTTAACCAGCTGTTGAAAATTTTAGCAAATACTGAATTTTTTGAACAGAATTCATAGCTAAATTGCTATCAAGCAATATACAAAACTTTTAAAAAAAAATCACTCTCATGCCAAGTTTGTGCCAATAGCATGTACAATTTTTACTTAAAATTTAAACGATGCTAGACAATGTGTGAGCAACAAGTTTCACTTTACTCCTGTAATTTCTAGTAGGTGTAAGGCTATGATTTCTCAAGATTATGATTCAATTTCCGATGTAAATGACCTGCTGAGAAAAATCAGAATCAAAGAAAGTCAGCTAAAAATAGCACAAGAATCTGATATGGCGAACGTAGTTACAGCATTACAGACTCAACTGTTAGAATTACGGGATCGATTATCAGAGTCACCAGACTCTGAATTACAAGCATTGATGAGTTTGTTGGACGATTGAATTTTCTAGCTAAACTTCTACTGGATGTTGCCCATAATAAGGCAAAGCCTCAGACCAATGAGGAGACTTGCCGTGTTGCCAATCTAGTTCTGCTAGTTCCAGAATACTGGTTACTGTTGCTGCTAACCCAGATTGGGCTTGAATCAGCTGATAACTAGTGTTCCAATTTGCTAAAGTTTCCTGCCATTTTTCTGGTGTCATAACTGTATCCGGCAATAAGGCTATTAGCTCAGAAGCATCTGGGATAAATTGATAGATAGCAGCAAAAATTTGACCTCGTTGTCCTGGCATTTCCACAGCAAGAGTTGTTGGATTTTGATTTTTGCTTGCCTCTGACCAAGCTACCGCAGCCAAAGTCGAAATTGCAAAAACAGGAATAGCTAATTGTTGCCCCAAACTTCGGGCAGTGACGACGCCAATACGAGTTCCAGTAAAGCCGCCAGGGCCTTTTGCAACTGCGATAAATGACAAATCTGCCCAAGTTTGTGGTTTGATAAATTCAATTAGATATTGATGTATTAAGCTAGATAAATCGCGCCCTAAATTCCAAACTTGAGAGCGACTATCCCCGGAAAAATTACTAATTGCTATTCCCAATTCTGGGGTCGTGGTGTGCAGTGATAAAGCGTATTTTGTTGTGGCAATTGTCGTTGACATGAACTATAAATTTTAGCTATTAATTTATATTAAATTGAGATCTAGGATTTTGTAAGGAAATCAAGCGATCGAGGAGACAATTCTGCATCATCTTCGCTGCTTCAGTTACGAAAATAAGTAATCTTAAGCATTAACGCTGCTACGAGTAATAACCAAAACATCGGCAATCCAAAGTAGATTCCTGCGTAAATGGCGTTAGTGGTACGTGTTTTGATAGGCTCGACAGAAAGCCAAAGATTCATTATTGCAATATTAACTACTCCAAGAACGAAGTGTAAAACTAACACGAAAATTGCCAGAGAAATTATAGAGATAGCTTCTGAATACAGGTATTGCCCCCAAGCGATCGCCACTAGAAACAGAGTGCTAGCAAGACCTAGCCAGCGTATGCCTGTAACAGGAAAAAAGATAATAGCTGCTTCATTAGCCTTCATTCCAGGATGTGTAAATGGGGACATAGGCAATGACCAAAAAAACAGTAAAGCGGTACTGGCAAGTGAAGTAAACCAGGAACCCCAGAAAAAAGCTTGGTTCATGAACTTTAGACCTATTTAACTGTTATGGGGGTATCTATGCTATCAGTTTTCAGCTGACCATTTTCCATATAAATGATGCGATCGGCAATATCGAGGATGCGGTTGTCATGGGTAACTAGCAAAATCGTGCAGCCTTCCTCTTTGGCTAACTTCTGCATTAATTCCACAACATCGCGTCCGGATTTTTTATCAAGTACAGCAGTGGGTTCATCTGCTAAGACAATCTTAGGATGGCTGACTAAAGCACGAGCGATCGCCACGCGTTGTTTTTGCCCTCCAGACAGTTTTTCTGGATAGTAATCTACCCGATCTCCTAAACCGACTGTTTCCAAAATGGCGATCGCTTTAGCATCGATATCCTGATTCAGAAAATCTTCATGCAATTCCAGAGACATTCGCACATTTTCTTTAGCTGTCAAAAAAGTCATCAAATTATGCGCCTGAAAAATATAGCCTGGTCGTTTGGCGCTAACTCTGCAATGCCAGAGCTACTAATTTTTTCTCCTACTCGCGTGTGAATTTTAATGATTTGTCCGGTCATTGGTGCTTTGATGTAAGCTCCAGCTAACTCGGTTTCGGCGTGTTTGAGTGTAGCGATCGCATTTTCAACTTCTGTTTTGGCAGCGGCCACATCCACATCTCGAACTTCTGCAATACTGGTGAGTGTGGCTTTGGCTTCGCTGACTTGTTTGTTACCTGTGGCGTTGGTGCGGGCGAGTGCTGCTTTAGCTTCGTCTACTTGCTGTTTGGCAGTTTCTACAGTGAGGTTTTTACTGTCATATAAAGAATTAGAAACTGCTCCTTGGGAAGATAGCTGCTGATAGATTGGATCTGGTGCGTTACGCTTCGCTAATACACCCTACTAGCGTGACAAGGCTAAAATGTTGCAATAGATTAGCAGTAAAAACATCGAATTTATAAAGTTTAAAGCCCATTCCCTAATGCACTATTTTAGTCTTGTCACGCCACTACGTATTTTTTCAGGCAATCAAATACTAGTCCTATAGTATTTTATATGTTTATGTTACGTAACATAGAATTGACAGCCTAAGTATATACGGAATACAATCATTATTGTTAAGGCTACAGATAGAGTAAATTATTTTAATTTACCCAAAAAATAAAGACAAGCAATATAAAAATAATTTGGATAAAACAAATGAACGCCAAAATTATTGCTTTCTTGGGAATTACGGCTGCCTTTTTAAGCTTAGGAAGCCAAGTATACGCGCAGTCATCACCATCAAACCAAAATCTGCAACAATACACAATAAATGGAGATTCTCTAGTTGGGATTGATAACAGAACAGCCGAAGATGACTTTAGAAGCTTTTTTGAGCAAACTAATCCATCCAGCATTTCCAACAATAATCGAAGAGACAATAAAACTCGGACTCAAATACGCTTTAACGAATCATTATCACTGCCAGATACTTCGGTTTTTCTAACACCTGCTCAGTCTGGAAATGATAATGATGGATTGCAAGTACAGTTAGATCTAGGCGGAAAATAGTTAAGTATAAAACTTAACTCTCTACTTATCGTAATTTGTCAGCTAGCAACAACTAATGACCAATGACCAATGACTAATGACTAATTTCAATAATCCGCTTTCCCTAGTAGATAATTGTGCAATCATTTTGCAGTAAAATTAGTCGTCTAGATACAGGAGGGCTTTTTGCGATGACTCGTGTCATCATAGTACGTCATGGTCAAAGCGGTTATAACACCGAGCGGCGTATCCAAGGGCGCACTGATGCGTCAAAATTAACCGAAAAAGGTGGTAACGATGCCAGTAAACTAGGCAAAGCCCTCAGTAATCTTTCATTTAATGCGATTTACAGCAGTCCGCTGCAACGAGCCAAACATACAGCAGACATTATTCATAGTGAGTTAGCTTCTGTTGGTGGACAGTCTGCGGTAGTGCAGGTTTCTGATTTGCTTTTAGAAATTGATTTGCCTTTGTGGGAAGGAATGCTCACAGCCCAAGTCAAGCAGGAGTTAGCCGAAGACTACCGCACTTGGCACGAACGACCCCACGAACTGCGGATGCTGCTCAATGATGCACAAGGAACAAGAGAACATTTTCCGGTTCTGGCTTTATACGAACAAGCGGGGCAATTCTGGCAAGAAATTTTGTCCCAGCATCAAGGCGAAACCGTTCTCATAGTGGGACATAACGGTATTAATCGCGCCCTGATTAGCACAGCATTAGGAATTCCCCCAAGTCGTTACCATTCAATACAGCAATCCAACTGTGGTATCAGCGTCCTAAATTTTGCTGGGGGATTAGGGGAACCAGTACAACTAGAATCTTTGAATCAGACGCAACACACCGGAGAGAATTTACCCTCCTTGCGACCGGAACATCAAGGAGTCAGGTTGCTGCTAGTGCGTCATGGGGAAACAGAGTGGAATCGCCAAACCAGATTTCAAGGGCAAATTGATGTCCCCCTCAACGATAACGGTAGACAACAGTCGCAAAAAGCAGGCGAATTTCTCCAAAAAGTAGCGATCGATTATGCTGTGAGTAGCCCAATGCTACGTCCTAAAGAAACAGCAGAAATTATCTTAAAACAGCATCCTAGCGTTCAGTTGGAATTACAAAGTGGTTTAAGAGAAATCAGCCACGGACTTTGGGAAGGAAAATTAGAAACAGAAATAGAGCAAGAATTTCCCGGAGAGTTACAGCGGTGGCGGTTAGTCCCAGCCGAAGTCCAAATGCCTGAAGGTGAAAATTTGCAGCAGGTATGGGAACGTAGCGTTGCAGCTTGGGAATCAATTGTGCAGACAGCCTTAACTAACCAAGTGAAAACCGTTTTAGTAGTAGCCCACGATGCTACGAATAAAACCTTGCTTTGTCACATTCTCGGTTTACCTTTAGAAAATTTCTGGAACTTTCGCCAGGGGAATGGTGCTGTTAGTGTTATTGATTATCCTTCTGGATTAAATGGTTTACCAGTACTGCAAGCAATGAACATCACCGCTCATTTAGGTGGAGGGGTATTAGATAAAACAGCGGCTGGGGCGTTGTAGGAGTGCTGAGTTAATAGTTAGGAGTGAGGAGTTAAGAGTTAGGAGTTAGAAAGAAGTTGGGAGTGAGGAATAAAGTTAGGAGTGAGGAGTTAAGAGTTAGGAGTTAGAAAGAAGTTGAGAGTGAGGAATAAAGTTAGGAGTAAGGAATCAAGTTAGAAGTGATGAGCAAAAAACAAATACTTACAACTCCTAACTCCTAACTCCTAACTCCTGACTTCTGACTCCTAACTCATAATTAAAGATTTTTATGATTGAACTGCTGCAACAAGTACGAGTAATTGACCCGGTTTCCGAAACTGATGAAATATTTGATGTCCTGATTGCTGATGGTTATATCCAAGCAGTAGCTTCGCGTATTTCTGATATCAGTTCCGATACTCAAATCAGAGATTGTCGGGGATTGGTTCTTGGTTCTGGGTTAGTGGATTTATACAGCCACTCCGGCGAACCGGGATTTGAAGAACGGGAAACTCTTGTGTCTCTTTTGCAAGCTGCTGCTGCTGGTGGCTTTACTAGAGTTAGTCTATTACCGGATACATCCCCAGCTATCGATAATCCTGCGCTTGTGGCGCAATTGTACAAGAGAAGGGCAGAGGAGAGTTTGCATTCTTATTCTCCCCTGCTCTCCCGCTCCCCTGCTCCCCTGCTTCATATCTGGGGTGCGATTACCCTAGATGTTGCTGGGAAGCAAATGACGGAGTTGGCGGATTTAGCTTCGGCTGGGGTTGTTGGTTTTACTGATGGTAAGCCTTTGGAGAATTTAGCGCTGGTGCAGCGGGTGTTAGAGTATCTCCAGCCGTTGGAGAAACCTGTTGCGTTTTGGCCTTGCGATCGCCAATTAGCTGCAAATGGTGTAATAAGAGAAGGTGCCCAAGCACTGCGCTTAGGTTTACCGCCAGTACCAGCCAGCGCCGAAACAAGTGCGATCGCTGCTTTGATAGAATTAGTTGCAGCCATCGGCACCCCAGTACATATCATGCGCGTCTCCACAGCCCGTAGCGTGGAATTAATCGCAACAGCCAAAGCTGCTGGTTTACCCATCACCGCCAGCACTACTTGGATGCATTTATTACTTGACACTAAAGCAATTAAGAGTTACAATTCTAGCCTGCATTTAGACCCGCCTTTAGGTAATGCCAGTGATGTAGCGGCGTTGCGGGCGGGGGTGAGAGGAGGGGTTATAGATGCGATCGCCATCGACCATGCACCCTACACCTACGAAGAAAAAGTCCAGGCTTTTGCCGAAGCGCCAGCTGGAGCGATCGGTTTCGAGTTAGCATTGCCTTTGCTGTGGCAATATCTTGTGGAAACTGGGGAATTTACAGCTTTAGAATTATGGCGGGCATTAAGTAGTAATCCAGCAAAGTGTTTGGGGCAGAAAATAAATGCAATTAGGCCTCATCAATCAGCAGAATTGACTTTATTTGACCCGCAGCAAACGTGGAAAGTTGAACGGAAAAATCTCCATACACTTTCACAAAATACACCTTGGTTAGGACAACAATTACAGGGTCGGGTTGTGCAAACTTGGTATTAGTTGCGTTCAATCCGGTTAATACAAATTCTCTAGGTAATTTGTCAATATCAGTAGACCGAAAAGTTTTGCGATCTATGCTTATGCTACTGTCTATGTTAGCGATCGCGTCTCCATAATTTAGCGAAAATTTCCACCAACGTAGCACCATTGAAAATCTCGCTGAAGATTTTGTGGTTAGTTTGCGATCGCTAATTGCTCGTTGTTTATCTGCGGATGTATCTGAAAATTAGATTATTCAAAGCCGCGATCGACAAATTAATAATTCCCAGCCTGCGCTCCTACATTTATTAGAACTTCCAAAGGCTATCTCTAAGAGGATGTCTGAGAAGTATTAAATATTTAGTTCGATCCCCCTTTTTAAGGCTGCGGTGTATACACAAGTCTTCTAGAGTTGCGCCACAGCCTTTTGATCCCCCCAACCCCCCTTAAAAAGGGGGGCAAAAACCTCTCAAAGTCCCCCTTTTTAAGGGGGATTTAGGGGGATCTACAAGTATTGAATACAACACCAAAAGTTTTCAGACATCCTCTAAGTTAGTGCCTGACGATACCGAATTGGTATATTCTCTTGCCAAAATGCAGAAGTATTATGTTGCATCATTACTCAATGCTTGTCGGGTTTTGGGGAAAAAGGGAAAGAAAAAACCTTTAACCTTTACCCTTTAACCTTTTCCCCAAATCCAATTCCGAGTTAAAAATCCTTAACGAGTAGTATTGCATCATTACTAGAATGATCATCAAAAAATGAGGGTTTATCACGAACAGGAATCATACGATATATATGATGACAATCTTTCCTTAGATGCCTTGAAGCAGGCTTTCAAACTTCTGGTAGAAAACACCCAATTTTTAAACCGGTTGACCAAGATTTACAACACCGAGACTGACAAAATGAAAACCCTAATCATTGATAACTATGACTCTTATACCTTTAATCTTTACCAATTAATTGCAGAAGTCAATGGAGAGTATCCCACTGTAATTTATAACGATCGATTTGCATGGGATGAAGTGAAACAGTGGGAATTTGATAACATTGTGATTTCACCAGGGCCTGGCCGTCCTGAGAACTCAAAAGATTTTGGAATTTGTCGTCCAGCTATTCAAAATGCCCAAGTACCGCTTCTAGGTGTTTGTCTTGGACATCAGGGGCTTGGTCATGGATATGGAGGAAAAGTTATTCATGCGCCTGAAGTTTGGCATGGTCGCGAGAGTAAAATTTATCATAATGGGAGTGATTTGTTTGCGGGAATTCCTTCTCCTTTCTCTGTTGTACGCTACCATTCCTTGCTAGTTGCAGATGACCTACCAGACTGTTTAGAAAAAGTAGCGTGGACAGATGACAACCTGATCATGGGAATGCGCCATCGTTCTTTACCGCTATGGGGCGTGCAGTTTCATCCAGAGTCAATCTGTACTGAATATGGACACACCTTACTTGAGAATTTTAAAGAGATTACCCTCAAATTTGCCCAAGAGGGCGACAAAACTCCCAGAAAACAGTATTGGACAGGAGATAGCACTGCTCCAATACCTTCAAGTTCTTCTGGTGAAAAACAGCAGCAGAAATTTGAACTTTGTACGCGCAAGCTGAATCTGAGTCCTGATACTGAGCAGATGTTTGTGCATTTGTTTGGTAAATCACCAAATGCATTCTGGCTAGACAGCAGTCGTGTTGAACTTGGTCTTTCTCGTTTCTCGTTTATGGGAGATAGCAGTGGCGACAACACGCTGCTGATTCGTTATCAGACCCTAACGCAGGAACTCACTGTTACAAAGTCCAATACCATCAGCCTTAGGAAGGAGGGAATTTTTGAGTATCTCAAGCGGGAAATTGAACGGCGACACTGCTCATCTGACGAGCTACCTTTCGATTTTAACTGTGGGTTTGTGGGTTACTTTGGATATGAATTAAAGGCAGAGTGCGGATCTCAATTAAACTATCCTTCTGCTTTACCTGATGCCATGTTTCTGTTAGCCGATCGCATGATTGCAATTGACCACCAAGAGCAAACTCTGTATCTGCTTTGCCTAATTCAGCAGGGACAAACAACTCCAGCACAAGCTTGGTTTGAATGGATCGAACAACAGATTGAGAACCTTCCTTCTCTGTCGCCGATTGTCACCGAAAAGAAAGAGACACCTGTAATCTTTCGATTAAGTCGGTCGGAAAAAACTTATCTGAATGATATTGAAAAATCTTTGCAGGAAATTCGCGAAGGAGAAACTTATCAAGTTTGTTTAACAAACCAGATTCATACAGATACCACACCCGATCCACTGGAATTTTATCGTACATTACGCCACATAAATCCTGCGCCATACTCTGCATTTTTGCGCTTTGGTGATGTGGCGATCGCTTGTTCATCTCCAGAGCGATTTCTACGCATCGATCGCCAAGGTTGGGTAGAAACAAAGCCTATCAAAGGAACACTCCCACGAGGAAAAACACCCGAAGAAGATTTTATTCTGCGCGAACGATTACGCAACAGCGAAAAAGACCGGGCGGAGAATCTGATGATTGTGGATTTGCTTCGCAACGATCTCGGACGAGTATGTGCAGTCGGTACTGTCCATGTTCCTAAATTGATGGATGTAGAAACCTATGCGACGGTGCATCAACTGGTGACGACGATTCGCGGTCAATTACGCGCTGGGATGAGTGCTACAGACTGTATTCGTAATGCTTTCCCCGGTGGCTCTATGACAGGCGCTCCCAAGCTCAGAACTCTTGAGATTATCGATCGATTAGAGCAGGAAGCACGGGGAGTTTATTCAGGAGCGATCGGCTTTTTGGGATTGAATGGTTCAGCTGATTTGAATATTGTCATTCGTACTGCTGTGCTGACTCCACAACAAACTTCGATTGGTGTTGGCGGTGGTATTGTGGCGCTTTCCGATCCCCAGATGGAGTTTGCAGAAACAATGCTGAAAGCAAAAGCCTTGATTCATGCTATGGCGATCGCAACACATGGAGCCTTCGATCCTAACCAATATTACATCCAGGGAATAGGAACAGAAGTTTCTCATCACCATCAAAAAGTGCGGGCATAGGTGCAGAAATATAATTTTAGAGTAAGTCTCAAAAGTAAGAAAGCCCACGTAACGGTATCCTGTCAGTAGAAAAAATACTTAAGTATGACAGCGTTACGAGAGCTATGAATCCATCGTACCCAAGTAAACAGATATACCTAATAGCAATCCTGAATCATTCATCATAAAACACGTAAACTAAAATTCAGCTTTTTTACTAAATCAGGACTTACGCAATATGTGACTGAAAACCTTATTCAAGCGTAGCGGTAATTCATGTAGACGCGGAGCGGCTTCCCGCAGGGTATTACCGCTACTTTCGTTATCTTTTGCGTAAGTCCTGTAAATGATAGATTTTAAAATAGGCAAAATTCCTATGAAGGTGTTTGTTTAGGCTATAAGCAAAACCCAACATTATATAAGTTAACGTTGGGTTTCACTAAATTTAAATTTAACTAGCCTGATTATTTGGCGGTATTGCATCCGGTGGTGTTTCCGCTGGCGGAGCCAAAGATGCATCTGGAGCAATTTCCTCCACAGGAATCTTTTCTTTGTTCTCAGTTTCGGGATCTGGTTGCGCTGCTTCCACCAATTCCCAGGAAGGAGGATTTGGTGGAATCGCCTCTAGTACACTCTCAGTTTTTGCTTCGGTGTCAGTACTACTGACCGTTTCCTCTGTTGGTTGTTTTGGTATGGCAGTAGTATTGTCGATAATCTCAACAGCAGGTTTCTCAGCCAATACAGAAGTAATGTCTTCAGGTTTGGGCGTTGTGGGTGTCTTAGAACTCACAGTTTGTTGCACCTTGCCTTTCACGCCACTCAAGGTGCTACCAATATCCTGTTGCAACTGAGCTAGCCGTTCCTGAAGAGACAATTTATTCACCTGTTCCTGAATGCCAGTTTTCACCGTCTCAGGACTAGGTACTTGGGTTTGTTGTGCCTGTGGTGTTAGTTGGCGACGTAACGAAAGAGTTTGCCAGCCAAACCAGACCAAAAGAGCGACGCTAGCCACATGACCAAGCAGCAACCCCCCAGTAATGCGTGGTGCAAACACCCATAAAACCAAGGCGTAGAACAACCCGACACCGCTCCAAATAAAATCATTCTTGCGGTGGATTTCTGGGAAAAAGAACGCTGCTATGTAAATGGCTAAACTACCAAGACCGACCACCAAAGCTAGGACATATGCCAGCATTATTTGGTTACTCCTTTGACTAGGGATTGGGGATTGGGGATTAGGGATTGGGGATTGGGCAAACAGGGCATGGGGAAAGGGAAAGGGGTATGGTTCGACAAGCTCACCAACCGGGGAAAAAGGGAAAGATTAAATTTATTCCTTTTCCCTTTAACCTTTAACCTTTTCCCTTGCCTCCCCTACCCCATCTTCCTATTCCCCACTCCCCGATCTAAATGAATACAAGTCAATTGTTGATTTAGATACAACTTAAAATTAATTATCTGTGTTAGTTGTGGATTTTTGTCATTGAGATCAACTCTTAAGGTCTTCTTTAGGAGATCGGCGAAAATCTCGGACTACCCTAAAAGATGAAAGGATCTGCAAGAGTTAGCCAAACAAATTTATGACACTACAAAGCTTTGGTGTGATTGGATTAGCCGTTATGGGTGAGAATATCGCTCTAAACGTCGAGCGTAATGGCTTCCCAATTGCAGTTTACAACCGCTCCAGAGAAAAAACGGATGCATTTATGGCGCAGCGTGCGCCAGGACGGAACGTCAAAGCCGCTTTTACCCTAGAAGAATTTGTCGCCTCATTGGAACGTCCCCGCAAAATCCTTGTCATGGTGCAAGCTGGTAAGCCAGTGGATGCGGTGATTGCTCAACTCAGACCTTTGCTAGATGAAGGCGATATCGTTATCGACGGTGGTAACTCTTGGTTTGAAGACACAGAAAGACGCACTCAAGAATTAGAACCTGCTGGACTGCGGTATCTTGGTATGGGTGTCAGTGGCGGTGAAGAAGGGGCGCTAAACGGCCCTTCACTAATGCCCGGTGGTACAACCAGTTCTTATGAGTATCTATCACCAATTTTCAACAAAATTGCTGCCCAAGTCGATGATGGCCCTTGTGTAACCTACATTGGTCCTGGTGGTTCCGGCCACTATGTCAAAATGGTACACAATGGCATTGAGTATGGCGATATGCAGCTAATTGCTGAGGCTTACGACTTGCTCAAAAATGTCGGTGGGCTAGACCATAACCAGCTACATGAGGTGTTTGCTGAATGGAACACCACCGATGAACTCGATTCATTTTTGATTGAGATTACGAAGAATATCTTTCCATATATTGACCCAGAAACAAATCTACCCCTAGTGGACTTGATTGTTGACGCAGCAGGTCAAAAGGGAACAGGACGCTGGACTGTACAAACTGCCTTGGAATTAGGAGTTTCGATTCCCACAATCACAGCTGCTGTGAATGCTCGGATTATATCTTCGATTAAAGAAGAACGGGTAGCAGCATCTAAAGTCCTCACAGGCCCCAGTGGCAAGTATGATGGGCAAACCAAGGACTTTATTAATAAAGTACGCGATGCTCTCTATTGCTCAAAAATCTGTTCTTATGCTCAAGGGATGGCATTGCTATCTACAGCTTCAAAAACATATAACTGGAATTTGAATCTGGGCGAAATGGCGCGGATTTGGAAAGGTGGTTGTATTATTCGCGCTCGCTTTTTGAATAAGATTAAGAAGGCTTTTAGCGAAAATCCAGCTTTGCCTAACTTGCTGTTAGCTCCCGAATTTAAGCAGACAATTCTCGACAGACAGACTGCTTGGCGGGAAGTGATAGCCACAGCTGCAAGACTGGGAATTCCAGTACCTGCATTTAGCGCATCTTTGGATTATTTTGACAGCTATCGCCGCGATCGCCTACCCCAAAACCTGACTCAAGCACAACGCGACTACTTCGGCGCACACACTTACCAACGTCTTGATAAGCCAGGAACCTTCCATACTGAATGGGTACCAATCGCTGAAGCTGATAAAAAATAAACTTTCACACTTACACCTCAACAGATTGTGAAAGTTGAAAGAGTTTTCAACTGCAATTTTTATAGTGACTCTGAATTTCAGAGTCACTTTTTTTTCAATTGACGAAGAAAGGCTCCAGGGCAGATGGCAGAAGGGAAGAAAAATGCTTGTTGGGTTCAAGCCCTGACGCCACTTGCTGTAGCCTGTGAAACCCCTCCACCGCAGTGGCTCCCCCTTGTGGGCGATTAACATTTTTTGGGGGAAGGTTCAAGCCCCACCCGCAAGTGGAGTGGCTTTCTCCTCCTTCTGCCTTCTGCCTTCAATTGACTCAAAACCCTTTAATAGAATATGATTATAGATTGTCTGTCTAATTCCGCTCGGAACAGGTGGACACATAGCAAAGGCTGGCAAAAGCATCTGCAAACAAGATCGAAACCAGCTACCTGTACGGCAACTTCAAGGACAATTTCATGACCTACGCAATTATTGAAACTGGCGGCAAACAAATAAGAGTAGAGCCAGGCCGGTTTTACGACATCGAGCTGCTGACAGCCCAAGCAGATGAAAAAGTTACAATAGATTCAGTATTATTGGTGCACAACGATGGCGAAGTCACCATTGGACAGCCGCGGGTGTCAGGTGCAACTGTAGAAGGGACTGTACTACGAAATTTCAGAGATCGTAAAGTCCTGGTATACAAAATGAAGCCGAAAAAGAAAACCCGCAAAAAGCGCGGACATCGCCAAGAAGTTACCAGGCTTTTCATTGACTCCATCACTCTTAACGGTACTGTGTTTGGTGCCGAAGCAGCAGCAAATGAAAGCCCTGTTGTAGATGAGGCTCCTGCACAAGAAGCTGAAACCGTTGCAGAATAATAAAGAAAACAAAAGTAGATAGCACAAAAGGAAATTATGGCTCATAAGAAAGGAACAGGTAGTACGCGCAACGGTCGTGACTCTAATGCCCAACGTCTAGGCGTGAAGCGCTATGGCGGTCAAACTGTACGTGCAGGAAATATTCTCGTGCGTCAGCGCGGCACCAAATTTCACCCTGGTAACAACGTCGGTATTGGTAGCGATGACACTTTGTTTGCCTTAATCGATGGCGTAGTAACCTTTGAAAGAAAGGGCAAAACCCGTAAAAAAGTTAGTGTTTACTCACCTGCAACTGCCACTGAAGAAGTAGCAAGTTAGAGTAATGAGGGTGGGTAACAGTGCCCACCCTATTCGCAATTTATTAACTCAAAAGTATTAAGATCTCGCTGGTTTTTAGACATTTACCAAAAGTTAGATTTTTGGAAAACGATACAATAATTATCTTTTTCCGTACTCTTCATTAATCATCTGACTTTAGTTTTTTATATCTTGTGATTGCTAAAATATAGATAACTTAATCCAAGATACAAAGTTCAAGCTAACACTAAGTTGCAGAATACATTAGCTGCCATTGAGTAAAGTGGACTGAAAAAAATGGTGCGATCGCCAATTAAAATACTGTTCACTTTTGCAATAAATAATGATTTTTGCTTAATTGTTGAGTAAATTTTTTAATTAAAACAGAGAAAAACAGGACTTACGCAATATGTGATTGAAAACCTTATTCTTGCGTAGCGGTAATTCATGAATTACCGCTACTTTCGTTATCTTTTGCGTAAGTACTAAAAAAATCAGATAAAAAAAGCCTGTTTTGTAGAAGCAGCATGACCGCTTTCAATACTGCTCGGTTAACGATTTTTAACTCGGCATTGGGTCTGGGGAAAAGGTTAAAGGTTAAAGGTTAAAGGTTTTTTCTTTCCCCTTTCCCCTTCCCCTTTTCCCCTTAACCGACAAGTATTGTGACCGCTTTTACAAACCTCAATAGATGGGAATTCGTAAATAATTTGAGGTAGTTTATGAATTACGTTGTTGCAGTTTTACCAGACATAATACAAGTTGAAGCAGCTTACTCTGCCTTGGCAGAAAAAGGCTTATCAGATAACCAAATTGATATTTTAGGAAGTGGCTATAAAAGTGCTGATGAATATAAATTAGTTGATTCAAATCAACAAGCTAAAAAAGGAGTAAAAGGTTCATTTTATTGGCTGATACTCTTTGGATTTGTTGCAGGTTATATTTTTAACTATTTAACTGGCATTGAAATCCTGGCTACAGTCGGTACACTTTGGAATCATATTATTGGCGGGCTTTTAGGAGCTATTGCTGGTGCATTAGGCGCTTATTTTGTTGGTGAAGGTATAGGTTTAACTAAAGGTATTGGCGATGCTTTACCTTATCGTAATCGCCTGAATGAGGGTAAGTATTTGATTGTCGTCAAGGGTACTGAAGAATTAATTCATCAAGCAACTCGTGTACTGCGGGAGTTTGAGCCTGAAAATATTCAAGGTTATATAGAACCAACAAGTGCTTAAATAAATGATTTTTATACGTAAGCGTATAGTATAACCGGATTGTTGAAGCTGGTGACTGTACCTTATTACTCAATTTTTCAGGGATAAGCGCAACCACTGTTATAGCAAAGTGGTTTTAGCGCAAGCGAAGCGTTGGGAGAGTCTTGGGTGGTGAATCCAAAGCTGCTTTCTTAAAGGCTTTGTGCAATCAATACTGGTTTAATCTATGTGAATACATTTATATCAATGTAATAAATAAAACTGATAGCGCAGAGTAGCGTTCTAAACGCTTAGCGATTAATTCCGTATTTTTACTGTACCGTTTTGCTTTGATATCTATGTAATGTTGTGTAGCCCCATATCCTATATCTTATTATTAACTCAAAATTTTGAATTTTTTTCAAAACCTAGTTAAAACAAAAAATAAAACTTAAATATTCGCTTACTTGCTGTCTAAGTGAGATTAAAATCTAGAACATTAAAATCAATTTACTGCTAAGAGTAGTTAGAGCCATGTCTTCTCAAACAAGTAATGTATTAGAAGCAGGGCGCATATATAGAAGTATAGGCGCAATACCAACCGATCTTTTGCGTGCAGATATCTATCGTGCTTGGGAAAGATCGCATCTCCAAGGAGCTAATCCCCACACTCTGCAAGCAGAAAAGCTATCAAGTTTAGATACAGAACGTTTGTTAGAAAAACACACTTATTTACTCAATGCAGTTCGTCCTTATTTCCGAATACTATCACAGGCAGCTGGGAGGGAGCGCCATGCAGTAATGCTAAGCAATCATGAGGCTATCCTGCTAGATGTAATTGGCGATGAACAGACTGTACACGGGCCAGAACCATTTCCTTTGCCTGGTGCCCTACTATCAGAAGCCGTAGCTGGTGCTAATGGGATTGGCACAACACTAGCTGAAGAAAATTACACAGAAATCGTAGCAGCAGAGCATTTTATTGATGGATTTTATCCATTTACTTGTCAGGGAACTCCTCTGCGTAATGACAAAGGAGAAATTGTTGGAGTCTTTAGTATTTCAGTACGCAATCAAGATGCAGGACAGCGCCTAAAAGAGATATTACTGTGTGCTTCCCACGGTATTGAAGCAGAATTTTTAGTAGCTAGCCTCGAAAAAGATGTTCGCGATGTCTTGGCATCAAATCCCGATGACTATCAGGCGTTAGAAAACCTGCGTCAGGATATTATCCAAGCACATCAAGCAACAAGGTTGCAGCTTGAAATCATATCTCGAATGGTGGCTGTTAACACTTTAGATTATGCAATGCAATTGCTTCAACAAGCAGAGAAATCAATTCAAATATTTCGCCGTCGTGCTAAAATTTGGCGTGATTTAGCATCTTTAGAGCGTGGTATACCCCAAGTTTTGGTACTCACTGATGTTGTGCAAGATTTAGTCGATATTTTATCAACTGAAGCCGCGATTAGGAAAGTAGAAATTGTCATACGTTTCTCAGAGGAGATTCTAGTATTTGCTGATTTAAAAAGCCTTTTGCGTAAGCTACTTAGTTATTTTCTGTCTGCTTTTGAAAACGCCAATAAAGGCGGAACAGTAGAAGTGGAAGTGGCTAGAATACTACATTCGGAATTAGTAAAAGTCACTTTTCACTCAATTCCAGGATTAAATATTTCTCAATCAGATTTGACTTCGTATATTTTTACCTTACCTATAGGAAAAAGGGACTATGAAAACTGAGAATTTAGTCAAACGTAGAGTACTCATTGCAGATGATGATAACGATAGTCGAGTTCTACTTGCTTTTTTACTCGAACAAGAAGGCTGGGAAGTAAAACAAGCCAAAGATGGCAAAGAAGCTTTAGAAAAAGTGTTTCAGGAACAGCCAGATTTATTGATTTTAGATCACAGGATGCCTGAATACACAGGAAGTGAAGTTTATCAGCATCTTCAAAGACGAGGAATTAGTTTAACAATTGTATTGGTTACAGCTTATGGATATTTAGAGGAGTTATCCTCATCTCTAGGTATTTCCTATTTTGTTAGTAAACCATTTGATATTCCAGATTTACTACACATTGTTGAGTCTGCCTATAAAAAATCTCTGGAGCTAGTGTAAAAAAAGTTGAAAATAGGGATTGGGTACAGACAAGGGTTATGCTCTTACGAGAAGCCGCTCTTCGAGCGTCTACGCGTCTGTAGGGAGTGGGAAGTAGAGGAGGAAATCTTTTTTATTCTTGGTTGTAGGATTTTTTCGTGAATGACTGCTGTGAAAATTGTCTCTGTGGTTTTACCCATGCCAATCTCCTGACTCATCTGCTAGAGATGCTAAAGGTTTATGTTATATAAAAAATGCTTGCTAGAGTCTGGAGTGCATCAATTGTCGGTATCGATGCCGTTAAAGTAGGCGTGGAAGTCGATGTATCAGGAGGATTACCGGGAATTGTTGTCTTGGGACTCCCAGATTCGGCGATTCAAGAATCGAAAGAGAGAGTGAAGGCAACGCTGAAAAATGCAGGTTTCGCCTTTCCCATGCGAAAAATTGTTATCAATTTAACTCCGGCAGATTTACGCAAAGAAGGCCCGTGTTTCGATTTACCTATTAGTGTGGGAATTTTGGCGGCTTCTGAGCAAATTAGCGCTGATTTGTTAGGGGATTATCTCTTCTTAGGGGAAGTATCTCTTGACGGCACTTTACGTGCGGTAGCTGGTGTGTTGCCGATCGCTGCTGCTGCCGAAAAGATGGGAATTACAGGTTTAGTTCTCCCTGCTGATAATGCCCAAGAAGCCGCGGTGGTTCAAGGTTTGGCTGTTTACGGCTGCCAACATCTGTCTGATGTGGTGAACTTTTTAAATAATCCAGGGCGTTATAAACCTGTGCAGATGTCGGATAATGTAGAGACCTTACATGTAACGTCTCTACATTCACCAGATTTACAAGATGTTAAAGGACAAACTCATGCGCGTCGTGCTTTAGAAATTGCTGCGGCTGGCGGACATAATCTTGTGTTTGTCGGGCCGCCAGGTAGTGGGAAAACTATGTTGGCGCGGCGCTTACCGGGAATTTTGCCACCCCTGAGTTTTGCCGAATCTTTGGAGGTGACTCGCATTCACTCGGTGGCTGGTTTACTAAAAAATCGCGGTTCCTTAGTACGCGATCGCCCTTTTCGCAGTCCCCATCACTCAGCATCCGGCCCTTCTCTGGTAGGCGGTGGTAGCTTTCCTCGTCCTGGGGAAATTTCTTTATCTCACAATGGCATATTGTTTTTGGACGAACTCACCGAATTTAAACGCGATGTTTTGGAATTTCTGCGTCAACCTTTAGAAGATGGTTACGTGACGATTTCCCGCACCAAATTATCAGTCATGTTTCCCGCGCAGTTTACTTTGGTGGCGAGTACCAATCCCTGTCCTTGCGGTTACTATGGCGATACTATCCAACAGTGTACCTGTTCTCCCCGACAACGCGAGCAATATTGGGCAAAACTTTCCGGGCCGTTGATGGATCGAATTGATTTACAAGTGGCGGTGAATCGCTTAAAACCAGAAGAAATTACCCAACAGCCGACGGGAGAAGCATCAACATCGGTGCGTCAACGAGTACAAGAAGCACGCGATCGCGCAAGTATCCGTTTTCAAACAGAAGCAAATCTGCGTTGCAATGCCCAAATGCAGAGTAATCATCTGCAAAAATGGTGCAAGCTAGATGATGGAAGTCGCAATTTATTAGAAGCCGCAATTAGAAAATTAGGTTTATCAGCAAGAGCAAGCGATCGCATTCTTAAAGTAGCACGGACGATTGCAGATTTAGCAGCAGAGCAAGAGCTACAACCCAATCATGTAGCAGAAGCAATTCAATATCGGACAATTGATAGAATGCAGTAGGAATCTTGTTATAATGGCTGAAATTTTTTAGAAGTTGATACAGATAGTTCGTGTTACCAGCAGCTAAAACAGTAAAGCTAAAGTTATGATTCTAATAGATAAGTGAGAGTCCAAAGTCTATGGAAATCAATCCTATATTAGAATCACAGGCTGCAAATTTAAAAGTAAATGTTTTACTGGAAACTAAAGAGGATGGTAGTGCGATCGCATCTATTTTAGAACTTCCACAGTACCATGTAGAAGCAGCAACTCGCGAACAGGCACTCTCGATCCTAGAACAACTTTTGATTAAGCGTATGGACAAAGTTGAAATTATTCCTATGGAGATTAAAATACCTCAACCTGAGCAATCTCAAAAGCCTTGGATGAAATTTGCAGGGGTATTCAAAGACGATCCAGATTTTGAGGTAGTTCAGCAGTATATTCAAGAATATCGTCAAGAGTTGGATGCTACTGAAGATGTAGCAGATTCTGATAAATAGAGGGAAGCAAGTTGAGTCTTTGGATTCTCGATACTGATAGCGTTTCTCTTTTCCAGAGAGGAAATTTAGAAATTGCTCGTCGTCTAAATATTGTAGCTCCTAGCGAAATATCAATTACAATCGTCACTGTTGAAGAACAACTTCGCGGACGATTTCAAGTTATTCGACGAGCTGCGGCTAACGATCTAGTTTTGCCTTATAACAAACTACAGGTAACATTTGATAGCTTGAAAAGCTTCAATATATTAAGATTCACTCCTGAAGCACAAGAATTATATACGAATTTAATCAATCAAAAGATTAAAGTCGGTCGTCAGGATTTACGGATTGCCGCCATTACTCTTTCTGTCGATGGAATTCTGGTCACACGTAACAATCGGGACTTTTCTCAAGTACCTAATTTAGTTTTGGAAAATTGGACTTTCTAATTTTATTGCTACAGTTATACTCTCCAAAAATTTCGCAAGTATTGTCGGTGAAGTTCACATCTACAAATCATCCCTTTGCTACTCTAATATCATCTCCAGTTGAATATCTATCGTTTAGAATGGCGTAAAGGCCAGGAGACGCTCCGAGGCGGAGAATTTTTTATAATTGATTAGGCAGACATGATATAAACCCAATATTCTATCGACTTGCACTGCAATTCCCAAGCTGAATTCTGACTCCTGAATTCTGAATTCTTTCTTACTAAATTCCTCCTCAAGGAAGCTACACTAACATCCTTGGGAAGATGTGGCTAATTAGCAAATCAGTATCCAATATATCAGGGACTAAACAACATCCCTTACAAGGAGACTGGCTCAATGAATTTGCAGGCGATTTTGAAGTTGTTCCAAGAGACTTTTCAGGAATGGAGTGAGGATAAAGCCTCTCGGTTAGCCGCAGCGTTAGCTTATTACACGATTTTTTCTATTGCACCATTGCTAATTATTGTAATTGCGATCGCCGGCGCAGTATATGGAGAAGAAGCCGCAAGAGGTGAAATTGTTCGACAAATTCAAGGTTTAGTCGGCCCAGATGGTGCAGAATTCATCCAAACAGCGATTCAGAATGCTAACAAACCACAGACGGGTGTGATGGCTTCGATTATTAGTGTTGGAGTTTTGCTCTTAGGTGCTACTGGTTTATTTACTGAATTGCAAGATTCTCTCAACACGATTTGGGAAGTAAAACCGAAACCCGGACGCACTGTAACTAACATGATTCGCTTGCGCTTTCTCTCGTTTGCAATGGTGTTAGGTATTGGCTTTCTACTTTTAGTATCTCTGGTAATTAGTGCGGTTTTAGCAGCATTAGCGACTTATTTTAGTAATTTAATACCGGGTGTTGATTTCCTCTGGCAAATTATCAATTTTATTGTTTCTTTCGCCATCACTACATTTCTGTTTGGACTAATTTTCAAAGTTCTACCAGATGTGAAAATTGCTTGGAGTGATGTTTTAATTGGAGCTATGCTCACTTCATTTTTGTTTTCCATCGGAAGATTTTTATTAGGACAATATTTAGGTAATGGCAGTTTTGGTTCAACCTATGGTGCTGCGGGTTCGTTAGTGGTAATTTTAGCTTGGGTTAATTATGCAGCGCAGATTCTTTTCTTTGGTGCTGAGTTTACCCAAGTGTATTCCAGAAGGCACGGAAGTGGGATCACGCCTACTAAAAATGCCGTACCTCTCAACGATAAAACTTCTACTCATCAAGGGACAAATAATAATAATACTGCTCAGAAAAAGCAAAGTAATAATCAACAGTCATTTTCTAAATTCATGAGCCGCTTAATTCGCAATTTTGCCAAACCAAAACGCTTGAAATATAGAAGAAGATCCCAGCATTTTTAGTTGTGTAAAAATCAAGATAATTACTATGCAATTGATTAATCTGTGAAAACAAAAAAGCTGCGTAGGCGTAGCCCGTCGTAGACATCGCTCCTTCAATATGACAGTAGCAATTTTACTGTCATATTTCTCATTCATGAGCAAAATTAATTCTTCTTCTGACATTATGTTTTATCCTTTCATTCAAACATTAGAGGCTGTTAAAAACAAACAATATACAGCAGATTGCAAGTTAGTGAGTTGCAGATCGTAGTAGGGGCTTTACAGCTATAAAGCCCCTACCCGTGTACTTCATTTATCTGAAAAACGCTGTATATATATTATTTTGAGAAAAACTTCAATAAAATCAGGACTTACGCAAAAGATAACGAAAGTAGCGGTAATTCATGAATTACCGCTACGCAAGAACAAGGTTTTCAGTCACATATTGCGTAAGTCCTGAAAATCTACAACTTTTCAAGCATAAATTTACAGCCTATGTAAATTATTGTTCATATTTTCAATGAAATTTAAATACTATAACAAGAGAAAATAAGTGTTAATGAACAAATTGTTTTTTATCGATTGGCAAGCAATCTTTGTTCCTAGTATTAGCGTCTCGGAATTGGTTATACGCGGGTCGCTGGTTTACCTAGCGCTGTTCTCAGTGCTGCGTTTGCTTCCTAGCCGCCAACTCGGAACTTTAGGAATTACAGATTTACTGGTAGTTGTGCTATTTGCTGAAGCTGCTCAAAACGCTATGACAACTAATTATACATCAATTACTGAGGGTGCTATCTTGGTAGGAACTGTGATTTTTTGGAGCTATTTGCTCAACTGGCTAGGCTACAAAATTCCGCAATTTCAACGTTTTATGAATCCGCCACCGCTTTTACTGGTTAAAAATGGCCGGATGATTGAGCGGCATTTGCAACGAGAATTAATTACAGAAGACGAATTGATGAGCAAGTTACGTCAGCAAGGTGTGGAATTTTTGGCTGAGGTAAAATTGGCGTATATGGAAGCTGACGGTAGGATTAGTATCATTACCTCAGACTCAAAGCCTAATTCCGTCGCTGGGCAAAAAGTAGAGTTAAAAAGCGATGTACACTAATTAGACTGTAAAATATGGCCGTTGTATTCTGTGCCAGATTGTGATTGAGCGTTATACTCTGCCCGAAATGGGTAATCTGTGGAGTGAAGCCTATAAGTTAAAAACCTGGCTGCAAGTAGAAATCGCAGTTTGTGAGGCTCAGGCTGAGTTGGGTTACATTCCGTCTGAGGCTGTTGAAGAAATTAAAGCCAAGGCAGATTTCGATCCAAAGCGGGTGTTAGAAATTGAAGCTGAAGTTCGCCACGATGTAATTGCTTTCTTGACAAATGTCAATGAATATGTTGGAGATGCCGGACGCTATATTCACTTGGGGTTAACCAGTTCCGATGTACTGGATACAGCTTTAGCACTGCAATTGGTTGCTAGTTTGGATGTGTTATTGCAACGCGTAGAAGATTTGATTGGTGCGATTCGCCAAAAGGCACAGGAACATCGTCATACAGTGATGATTGGTCGATCGCATGGGATTCACGCCGAACCGATCACTTTTGGTTTCAAGCTAGCTGGCTGGTTAGCAGAAGTTTTGCGCCACCAAGAACGCCTGAGAATTCTTCGTCAAACCATTGCTGTGGGTAAGATTTCCGGTGCAGTGGGCACCTATGCGAACGTCGAACCGCGTGTAGAAGCGATCGCTTGCCAAAAACTCGGACTGCAACCCGATACCGCCTCCACACAAGTAATTTCCCGCGATCGCCACGCCGACTATGTACAGCAACTAGCGCTATTAGCAGCATCCATCGAACGCTTTGCCGTGGAAATTCGCAATCTCCAAAAAACAGACGTTCTAGAAGTTGAAGAATTCTTCGCCAAAGGTCAGAAAGGCTCCTCAGCCATGCCACACAAACGCAATCCCATCCGTTCCGAACGGCTGACGGGAATGGCGCGACTTGTGAGAAGCCATGCCGGTGCAGCCTTGGAAAACGTTGCTTTGTGGCACGAACGGGATATTTCCCACAGTTCCGTAGAACGGGTTATTTTGCCAGATGCTTGCACTTTGACGCATTTTATGGTCGCAGAAATTACCGACTTAGTGAAAAACCTGCTGGTTTATCCTGAGAACATGGAGCGGAATCTTAACTGCTACGGCGGCGTTGTCTTCAGCCAAAAAGTGCTACTAGCTTTGATAGACAAGGGATTGAGCCGCGAAGAAGCCTATGCGATCGTTCAAGGAAGCGCTCACGCCGCTTGGAACAAGCCAGAAGGCAATTTCCAAGACTTAATTAGCAAAGACCCCCATGTTACCGAAAAATTGTCCCCAGCAGAACTAGAGGTGTGTTTCGACCCCCAACAACATCTGCGGCACTTAGAAGAAGTTTACCAACGTCTAGGGATTTAAATTTTATTGGGGATAGGGCAAACAGGATATGGGGAAAGGGAAAGGGTTAAAGGGAAAAGGGGAAAGATTAAATTTATTCCTTTTCCCTTTAACCTTTAACCTTTTCCCCTGCTTCCCCTGCTTCCCCTGCTCCCCTGCCTGTTTGTCTCCCCCATCTCCCCAGTCCCCACTCCCAAAAAACACTTTCAATTTGCTGCTGTAATTACCAACAACGGTGGGTAGTATACATAACAAATACTTACTTATTTGTGCTGCGAGTGCTTTGATGATTGAAATCCTAGCCACACTCTCTGCCTCTGCGGCAGCAGGAATGAGAATAGGCACACCTTTGCTAATTATTGGGCTGTTGCAGGGTAGTAACCTGTGGTCGCAAGTGCCGATTTTATCTCATATTTCTGAGCCAATATTATTAACCTGCCTCACCAGTTGGTCGTTAGTTGAATTATTAGCCTCAAAAAAGCTATGGGGACAAAGACTGCTACAAATGATTCAGTTATCAATGTCTCCTCTTGTAGGGGCAATTATGGGGTTAGCGGTAGCTTCTGCCACAGCAACACCAGACTGGCTAATTGGGTTAACTGGGGGTTTGTTAGCTCTGGTACTCCAGCTAGTTCAAGTTGGATGGTTCTATCGGTTGCGCGGCTTACCGTTGTGGGCAGTATTTCTTCAAGATACCTTATGTATTGCTTTAGTACTTTTTGCCTTTGATGCTCCCTGGCAAGGAGGATTAATTGCCTTAATTCTGCTGTGGTTTGCAGTTCGTAGCGCCAAGCAGTGGTATGACTGGTATCACAAGGGAATCGGGATTGGGGAAAAGGGGAAAGGTTAAAGGGAAAAGGAGGGATCTTTCTTTTCCCCTTTGCCCTTTGCCCTTTCCCCTTTGCCCTTTGCCCTTTACTGCAAAATCCCAATCATATGCAATATACCGTGACCGGTGATTAGTTCGATGATTAGGGCAATGAAGCCCAGCATGGCAATGCGACCATTCCAGACTTCGGCGCTAGTAGTTAAACCCCACTCCCAACGCTCTTGGGGATACATCTTCACCCTTTTTTTCATTTGGGCTGCTTGCGACAGCTTGAAACTGGGGTTTTTCAGCGCATCAATCACTAATTCGGCTAGTGCATTAATAAACACTGGATGGGTATTGGGAGCAGGTACGCGACGGAAGTTGTGAATTCCTGCTTCTTCTGCGACTTCTCGATACTCGATGTCAATTTCTTGTAGTGTCTCTATGTGTTCTGAGACGAAACTGATGGGCACGACTACCAAATCTTTTACGCCTTGTGCGCCCAGTTCTTTCAAGGCATCCTCAGTATAAGGCTGTATCCATTCCACCGGGCCGACGCGACTTTGATAAGCCAACGTGTGGGCATTGGGTCGATTGAGGGTCTGCATAATTAAGGCAGTACATTCCTCAATTTCTTGTTGATAGGGGTCACCTGCTTCTTCAACATAGCTTTTCGGAACGCCGTGAGCGCTGAAGAAGACGTGAACCTCATCTGGGTTGGGAAATTGGTCTAGTTCTTGGGCTATGAGTTCCGCCATTGCTTGGAGATAACCTGGTTGTTTGTACCAGGAAGGAATGACGGTGTAATCAATGCGTTGAAGTTTGGGATCTTCTTGCCAAAGCTTTTCTAAAAGCCGGAAGCTGGAACCGCTGGTACTGATAGAAAACTGGGGATAAAGTGGTAAGATTACCAGCTGTTCTACATTATCCTGGGTGAGTTGGGCGATCGCTTCTTCTGTATACGGATGCCAATAACGCATTCCCACATAAATATTAGCTTCTTGCCCCAAATAACCCAACTGTTCTTTTAAAGCTTCTCCTTGGGCTTCTGTGATCCGCCGCAGTGGAGAACCGCCACCGATTTGCTTATAATTTTCTTGAGATGTTCTGGTTCGCCGGGTAGCTATGAACCAAGCTAGGGGTTTTTGCAACCAACGAAACGGTAGGCGAATAATTTCCGGATCGGAAAATAGGTTGTACAAAAACGGCCCAACATCCTCTAGCTTATCGGGGCCACCGAGATTGAGTAATAAGACGCCTACACGACCCATAGCAGTTACTTTCCCCCGATCTTTTCAGGTTTTTTACTAATGTTAACAATATATCTTTATTAAATATAAAGCTTAATAGCAAGGAAATATGCAATGGCAACAATTTTAAGGGATTGGAGTTACCGCTATCAGTGGCTATATGATAGTATTTCTCGTTTAGCAGCCTTGGGCGTAGGTGGTGAAGGTCGTTTTCGGCAACTTGCTTTGCAAGGCTTAACAATTGATTCAGATACTCAAGTTTTAGATTTATGTTGTGGTAGTGGCCAAGCAACACAATTTTTGGTAAAACTTTCACAAAATGTAACAGGACTGGATGCTTCGCCCTTTTCTTTGCAACGGGCGCAAAAAAATGTACCATCAGCGTCTTATGTGCAAGCTTTCGCAGAGGAGATGCCATTTGCAGATAATCTGTTTGATGTGGTGCATACCAGCGTTGCACTACACGAAATGGAACCCCAGCAATTACGAAAGATTATTAATGAGGTTTATCGGGTGTTGAAGCCAGGAGGAGTATTTACTCTGATAGATTTTCACGCTCCCACAAATCCAATATTTTGGCCTGGAGTATCAGTGTTTTTGTTGTTGTTTGAGACAGAAACAGCTTGGGAATTATTAAAAACTGATTTGCCTGGTTTGTTAACTGAAACTGGCTTTGAGGTGGGTAAGCCAACTTTGTATGCAGGTGGTAGTTTGCAAGTTGTACAAGCAAAGAAGTAGTTGAGATATAAAGTTGATTTCAAGTTCATGAAGCATACAAATCTAAATAGCCAAAGGGAGTATTAAGCTTGTTTAACTCCCGAATTCACCAATTCTGACTCCTGAATTCTGCTTACTTTCAAGTTGATTTCATCAATCAATCTCTGTCACTAGCCATTGCCACTCGGTAACTACAGTTTTGGGTATATTGAGAATCAGTGGCTGTCTACTGGAGATGGGCACATAAAGTTTAAGCGCATCGGTTGTTGGCAATTTAGCTAGGACATCCGTTAAGTTATATTCGCCTACATTGGGTGCGGGTGCAGTTAGCGCGTATGCGTCCGATGCATTCAACAATTTTCCCCCTGCTGTTTCAATTAATAGTGGTTGGGGGTGAGCAAGTTCAACAACACCAGGAAAGGCAACCAAGCGCAAACGTAAATCTTTGACTGGATTATTGTAATTCTGTTTGAACAGTAGCACTTGCCAAGCGTATCCAAATTCATCTTTGATAGATACTTGCGAGTGGTAACGTAAGACATTAGGGGAGTCATGATGTTGACGTAGCAGTGCTTGTGCTGGCTCAACACTCAATCCACATACAGGTAATGCTAGAAGGACTACTAAGGCGCAATGCCAAAAATATTGTTGCAATTTTCGCTTCATGCAGCACATTTTACAGCAGAATTCAGAATTTAGAATCAAGAATGTGGAGGATTTAACTAGTAAATTAAATATTGAGTAGGGGTTTTAAACCAATCTATTCATCTACCAGCCGGACTCGAATTCATGCTGAATTATGAATTCTGACTCCTGAATTCTGTTTTGCTACAATTCCTAATTTATATTTATGCTCATTCAACTTGAACCCCGCAGTGTTCCCTCAAAAATATGGCAAGTTTTATCACCTTTGGTTGCACTACTGGCAACGGTGATTGTGGGATTTATATTATTTTATTCATTGGGTAAGCCACCGATCGCCGCTTTACAAACTTTATTAATTTCGCCTTTAACCAACTTTTATGGATTCTCAGAATTAACTGTCAAAGCAGCGCCGATTTTATTAATTGCTGTTGGTTTATCGGTGTGTTTTCAAGGTAAGGTATGGAATATTGGCGCAGAAGGGCAGTTTACTATCGGCGCGATTTGTGGTGGTGCTGTAGCTTTAGGATTTCCTAGCATTAATAATTATAGTCTATTGCTACTCAGCTTAATAGCTGGTGTGTTGGGTGGTGCGATTTGGGCAAGTATTTCTGCTTGGCTGAAGGTGCGATTTAATACTAATGAAATTTTGACAAGTTTGATGTTGAATTATGTAGCAATTTCTGTTTTAAACTATCTAGTAAATGGGGTATTAAAAGATCCCCAAGGATTTAACTTTCCTGAATCTGCACCTTTTAGTGAATTTGCTAGCTTACAACCATTAATTGCTGGTACGAGATTGCATTTTGGTGTAATTTTGGCGGTTGTGGCAGCTGTGTTAATTTGGGGAGTATTGCGACAAACGTTTTTTGGTTTCAGCGTGCGGGTAATTGGTTCTAGCGCTAAGGCTGCGGTATATGCTGGAATAGAGAGCGATCGCATTATATGGCTAACCCTTCTCATTAGCGGTGGATTAGCAGGTTTAGCTGGTGTTTGCGAAGTATTAGGCCCCATTGGTCAACTACGCCCTAGTATTTCTCCAGGTTACGGTTATACTGCTATTATTGCTGCTTTTATCGGCAGATTAAATCCATTGGGTATTATTTTATCCAGTTTACTCATAGCACTTTTGTATGTAGGCAGCGAATTAGTACAGATTAAATTGGGACTTCCTTTAGCTTTAGCTGGAATGTTTCAAGGGATTTTATTCTTTTTTGTTTTAGCAGCAGATATATTAATTTACAATCGAGTAAAAATTAAATGAAGATAAATTTAGTATTCTAAATTCTCAATTATGACCAAATAAATATTAATTTATAATTCATAATTCCTAATTTCAGGTACATGGTATGATAGCCATCCCCCAACAACCCCAAAAAATGACCGTTGAGGAATATCTAGAATGGGAACCTCAGCAAGACGTTCGCTACGAATATTTCTATGGCGAAGTGTTTGCCATGACAGGTGGTACAATTCCCCACAATGACATTGCTTTAAATCTCTACACTGCTCTACGTCCTCATCTGCGTTCTAGGGGTTGCCGAGTGAATGTGTCAGATGTAAAAGTGCAAGCCAATTTTGAGAATCAGTACTACTATCCTGATGTTATCGTCAGTTGTGACCCTCAAGACATCAACGCCCGCAAATTTATTCAAAACCCCAAGTTGCTAGTCGAAGTTCTTTCTCCTAGTACAAGTGCTAAAGATAGAGGGGAAAAATTCACTTACTACCTGACAATCCCCACTTTACAGGAATATATCTTGATTGACTCTGAAAAAATCTCTGTTGAGCGTTACTGTCGGGGAGAAGGAAGAATGTGGCTTTACTATCGTTACACTCCTGGAGAAACGATCGCTTTCTCCAGCATTGAATTTGAGTTTCCTATAGAATTGCTGTATGAAGGTGTTGTCTTAGAAACACAAGTATAAAAGCACACTCATGTTGATTTTATGTAATAAATAATTTCTAAGCTAGTTCTTAATGGCAAATGACAATAAAAAATAACAAAAATCAGGAGATTTAATGTGTCTAGTGAAAAATTATCTGTAGGTTTAAAATTGCTAGTCGTTACATTAGTGACTTGTGTTACTACTTTAGGCGTCAGCGTGTTTTTAGGTACAACAAAAATTGATTATTTATTGGGGATTAAACCGCTAAAAAATGAGAAAGCTAGTCAAGATCGGGCAATTATTGGAGCTGCACAAGCTGTCTCCTCAACAACAAACCAAATAAATCAAATACCGAATAAATTTCAGGGAACAGTCATTTATCAAGGAAAACTCAAGCCAACTGAGAAAGTCATTGCCCTAACTTTTGATGATGGCCCCAGCCCTAAAAATACAGGGCAGATATTAGAAATTTTGCAGAAAAATCAGATTAAAGCTACATTCTTTATGATTGGGCAAATGGTGAAATATTTTCCCCAGGTTGCCAAGCAAGTTGCAGCTGATGGCGAGGTAATTGGCAACCATACATGGCATCATTCCTATCGTCATGTGGATGTAATTACTGCGGCTAATGAAATAAATACTACAGCAGACATCATTTATCAAACTACGGGAGTGAAAACTACTCTGTTTCGTCCCCCTGGCGGCTTCTTAAAGAATGGATTAGTTGACTATGCTAAGAGCCAGAAATATAGTGTCATAATGTGGTCAGAATTATCGGGAGATGCCGAACGTAGTTCGCCTCAAGTGCCAAAGATGGTCAAAGATGTGCTAAAAAATGCCAAACCAGGAGCAATTGTATTAATGCATGATGGTGGCGGAAATCGTTCTCGGACTGTCAAAGCTTTACCGCAAATTATCGATGGTTTAAAAGCACAAGGTTATAAATTTGTGACAATACCCGAACTACTGGAAATACAAGCCCAAGAAAAAAATTTGGTAACACCAGTATCAGCTGTAGTTACAAATCATGAATATCCAAACAATCAGCTTCATCGTTAGCGATAGCATACGAGCAGCTACACCTCTAATTTTTGCAGCATTAGGTGAATTAATAACTGAAAAATCGGGGGTGTTAAACCTTGGTGTTGAGGGAATGATGCTGGTTGGGGCTGCGGGTGGTTTTATTGCGGCTTCAGTTACAGGTAATATTTACTTTGGATTATTAATCGCATTAGTATCAGGAATAGCGATCGCTCTGATTCATGCTTTACTAACAGTTACTATAGCTGCCAACCAAGTGGCAACGGGTTTAGCCCTAAGTATTTTTGGTTCCGGACTCAGCGCTTTCATTGGTGCGGGTTATGTAGGCAAAACAATTACCGGACTGCAACCTGTTGACATCCCGGTTTTAAAATCAATTCCGCTTTTGGGTAAAGTTTTATTTAATCAAGATATTTTGGTGTATGCCTCAGTTATCTTAGCGATCCTGCTGTGGTGGTTTTTGGGAAGTACGCGGGCGGGTTTAGTGTTGCGGAGTATTGGCGAGTCACCTGATGCTGCTGATGCTTTGGGTTTACCTGTTAGCAAAGTTCGTTATTTGGCGGTAATGTTTGGTGGGGCGATGGCTGGGTTGGCGGGTGGTTATCTTTCTCTTGCATATACGCCACTATGGGCGGAAAATATGACTGGTGGACGAGGATGGATTGCGATCGCATTAGTTGTGTTTGCTACATGGAAACCTGAAAGAATCTTTCTTGGTGCATACTTATTTGGCGGCGTTGGTGCTATACAATTAATACTTCAAGGATTAGGAGTTAATATTTCTCCTTATATTTTGTCTTCTTTACCTTACTTAGCTAGTATCTTGGTATTAGTGTTGATATCGCGGGATAATACACGCATTCAACTTGAGACACCTGCATCATTAGGACAACCTTTTAGATCTAGTCATTAGTCATTAGTCACTTGTACTGAGCGAAGTCGAAGTATTAGTCATTAGTTATTTAGGGTTAGTGTAATAAGGGTAATTTTTCAAAAAGATAGATTTTTTATTTTTCGTGATTCAATCTTATTTAAATAGTTAATCAAAGATTGCTAATCGTGTGCTTGAGTTCTACCAACAACTAGCAAAAACCTTAAAAAATAGTGCCGCAGTTTTAGCAACTGTCACCAGCACCAAAGGTTCCACACCAAGAGAAGTAGGCGCGAAAATGTTTATTAGCGCCGATGGTAAAGCAGTAGGAACAATTGGCGGTGGGGCTGGGGAAGCAAAAGTTTATCAACAAGCTTTGCAATTATTAAAAACAGGTAAAAAACAATTTGTAGAAATCGATTTATCTGGCGTACCCCAACGAGAAACTCAAGGTGTTTGTGGCGGTAAAATGCAGGTATTATTAGAGTTATGGTCAGGCTTGGAAAGCTTAAATTTAGCCAATCAAATTATAGATGCTTTAACATCCGGACATTCAGCAACGATTATCACCCCATTTAATATAGATGAAAAAACTTACTTAATCGAAGAAACAGAAGTAATTGCATCTTTACACAGCACAGCATTAATTGAACCTTTACTACCACCGCCAAAACTTTTAATTATAGGTGGAGGACATATTGCAATTTCCCTAGTGCAGATATCCAAAATAGCAGGTTTTCAAGTTATTGTACAAGACGATCGCCCCGATTTCGCCACACAAGAAAGATTTCCCGACGCATCGCTGGTGCTAGCAGAACCCATCACCTCAATTCAAGAAATATTAAATAAAAATAGTAATTTGTATGTTGCTTTAGTTACTAGAGGTTATCTACAAGATTTAGCTGCTTTACGGCTATTATCCAATTATCAACTGTCATATATTGGGATGATTGGTAGCAATAAGCGAGTCAACACCGTATATAAAATACTGCAAGCTGAAGGTTGTAAAACTGACTTTTTAAATCAAATATATGCACCAATTGGTTTAGATATTGGTGCTTTAACACCAGAAGAAATTGCAGTTAGTATCTGTGCTGAATTAATTAAAGTTCGGCGTGGTGGAACCGGGAATTCTTTATCTAGGGAGTAGGGAATGGGGAATGGGGAATCAGTAAATAAATTTAGGGTGTGTTATGCCGTAGGCTAACGCACCTCGATAGATTCTATTATATCAATTGAGGTGCGTTGCGCTTTGCGACAACGCACCCTACTATTGTTTTATGTTTAATTAAATTGACCTACTTAATCAAAGAAAAATTCTATATTTGATAATAATTATCCAAAATAAAGCAAGAGATTCAAACCGCAAAATTCAGATATGCTGAAGTTTCTTAATGCGTGAATTTTGAATTGGTATTATTTATGAACTTTGCTATTGTTCTCGCAGCCGGAAAATCTACCCGCATGGGTACTTGTAAAACTTCACTTCCTTGGGGTGCAGATAAAACATTATTAACTTATCAACTAGAACAGTGGTTGAGTTTAGGTTTTACCCCTGTAGTAGTGCTAGGTTTACACAATAGCCAGCAACAAAAACATTGTCTTCCTGGTAGTTTAAGTGTAATTAATCCTCATAGCGATGCAGGGAAAACAACCTCTCTGCTGACAGGATTACAATACGTTCCCCAAAATTTTGAAGTATTGGCAATTTCCGCAGTCGATCAACCGAGAAAATTAGAGATTTATCAAAAATTACTTACAGCCCACCAAGATAATTCAGCATTTATTACTGCACCCATATATCAAGGGAAAATCGGGCATCCATTGTTATTTAATAATCAAATGCGATCGCACTTACAAAATATTCGTGAAGAAACTCTTGGTTTACGCCAAGTTATCCAAGAATTTTACCCTGCAATTTGCAAAGTAGAGTTTAACGATCCTTCTGTATTATTAGATATTAACACGCCAGAAGTTTATTTAGATAATTTGCGATGACAAAAAAATATAGCATAAATTTGAGATCTTATCCTATGAACTTTAGGCTTAACTAACTACCATTTAAATCTATTAAAAGAGCGAATTTATTTAATAACTTATGATGAGAAAACCTCTATCTGGGGAGTGATTTGGCTCATGAGCCAGATGAAGTAAATATAAAGTACAAAAGCAAATGGACATTGTGTTCTATGAAACTCGATTTTGTTACAAAAGGTCTTTCCATTGTCGGACGTTGGATAGCTACAACATTGTTTTGCGTATCCGCGATCGCTTTTATTTGGCATGGTGCATTTATTGTAAACACCTCAGCAATGGCGAATCCTGCAACAAACTTAATTGCATCTGTTGATGCCGATGATGCTAAAAGCAAAGCTAGTGAAGATGCTAGAAACACCAAGGGTTTCGTGCAAGAAACACGAGACAAGCTAAAGGATGCAGCAAACAGCAATGCCAATAAAGTAGACAACGCAACAGATAATGGTAGCTTTATTGGGCGCAAAGCACAAAGAGATGCGGCTCGAATCGAGAAAAGAGCAGACGAAGATGCAGCTCGCACACAGAAAGCAATAGACGATACCAAAAATGTTGTTGAACGCGCTGTTGACAACATCAAGGATGCTTTTGGTAAATAGGCAATAGGGAATCGGCAATAGGCAATAGGCAATAACAAAAGTTATTAGTTGCCTGTTGCACATTGCCTTTTTGCCTTATCCTCCAACATGCACGCCAGGACGGCTTTCGGGATTTTTTTCAGCGCGACGAAGTACTTCACGGGTGAGAACGGCAATATCGCCTTCACCAAATAAAATAAAGCGCAGTAAGTATTGTATGGGGTTTCCCTCCACCCAACCGAAGTAAGCATGGGGAATCTTACCTGTTCGATCGCGAATATACAATAATAAAGCGGCGATCGCATTGGGTACTGCCGCACTCTGAGCGCGTAGGATGCGGTAATCTCCAACTTGCACCCCTTTGACTTTAATCACCTCAGCAAATTCTGAAGCATCTGCCACCATAATTTCTAAAAATAGAATTGGATCGTCTGCTGGAATATGATTGTCTTCACGCACCTCTTTCTCTTTTGAAGAATACTCTTCGACATCCCCTGTATTCAAGCGATTGGCAATTATTCGTATTGCTCCCTGGCTTTCTTCGGCAATGAATTGTTGGGCAATATCATCAATTTCAATTCGCTCAACTCGCAGTTCAGTCGAACGCCAAACGCGAGAAATCAAGGAAGTACAAATGATTGCACCGATAAAACATGCAGCAATCCGAATCCCTTCTGGTCTTTCGATAATATTAACTACAGTGGTATACACAAACAAGACTGTAATTATTCCAAATATCAGGCTTGCTTGCTTCTCTCTGTGACGGCGAGCTGATAAGGTGACGGCAAAGGCGGCTGAGGTTATCAACACCAGCACGCCAGTTGCATAAGCCCCACCTTGAGCTTCAACATTTGCTCGAAAGATAATTGTGACTATAAAAGCGATCGCTGTATAGACTAACACTAAAGGTCGGCTGACTCGTGCCCAATTCGGTGCCATGCCATAGCGCGGCAAGTAACGAGGCACAATATTTAATAGCCCTGCCATTGCCGATGCACCAGCAAACCACAAAATAGAAATCGTGCTTAAATCGTAAATTGTGCCAAAGCTATTGCCTAAATAAAGATGCGCCAAATAAGCCAAGGCGCGTCCGTTGGCTTTGCCTCCCTGTGCAAATTCTGGCGCCGGAATCAGCAGACTAGTTATAAAACTGGTGGTGAGCAAAAAGAAGCTCATAATCACAGCAGCAGTAGTCAGCAGCTTGCGTGTATTTTGAATCCTGGCTCTGGGATACTGGGGAGTGTCGCTGCTGCTACCTTTAACAAGGGGCATAACGGTGACGCCAGTCTCAAAGCCTGATAATCCCAAAGCTAACTTGGGGAATACCAAAAGAGCTAAACCGACGAGTAGTAAAGGATTAGAATTGCGGGCAAATAAGGCAGTTTGCCACTGTGCGATCGCTTCTGGATGATTTAGAATCTGATACGCACCAACGCTAACCACAATAAAGTTCAGCAGCAGATAAACTGCCACCAAAAACACTGCAATACCGATGGCTTCTTTGAAACCTCTCAAGAAAACTGCGCCTAGTAATGCAATTAATATCAGAGTAATAGCGATGGTTTGATCGTGAAGCCAATTTGCAGCCAGGGGATTTTCGATGATATGGGCTGTAGCATCAGCAGCCGACAGAGTAATTGTGATAATAAAGTCCGTTGCTACGAAGCCGAGTAGGCAAAGTACGAGTAATTTGCCTTGCCACCAGGAGAGCAAACGCTCTAACATAGCGATCGACCCTTCCCCATAAGGGCTTTCGGCAGCAATGCGGCGATAAATGGGCAATGCACCAAACAGCGTCAGCAAAACTAGAATCAGCGTCGCCACAGGAGAAAGAGCGCCAGCTGCCAGTGCTGCAATTCCAGGTTGATATCCCAGAGTCGAGAAATAATCTACACCAGTCAAGCACATCACTTGCCACCAAGGATGCTGGCGATGTGATTCTTCCTTGTGGTAACGCCCTTGCCGCTTTCGTCTATTTTCTTCCAGCAACCAGCGGATGAACTGTTTGCTGAGCCGTTTTGTTGAAACAATTGATTTAGCCATCAAATACGCTTGTGTTGCAGAAGTCAAAGTGACTGATAGAATCTTTGCTTTTCTCTGTGCGCTCTGTTTTGCAAGAGTGCTGAGCTAGAAGTTAGGAGTTATTATTCTCCTCCTTATCTTCCCACTGCCTGAAGAATTCTTTGCCAACAATTTTACCTACATTGGCATGGCTAAGTCCATCATAAAATCTACCAGAAACTAACGACCAAACCAAACACCTCAAATCAAGGTTATTGTAGATAATCTCATCCAAATGCGATCGCCTGTATTTTAAGCAAGATAAGTGCGATATTTGAGATAATTGACAATATCACTTTTACTAAAAAAGATCGGGTTAATCCCTATCATCAAAGAACGCATCGAAATTACTCCTGGTGTATGTGGAGGTAAACCCAGGATTGTAGGGCATAGCATTAGAGTTCAGGATATTGTTATCTGGCACGAACTAAGGGGAATGTCACCTGATGAAATTCTTGAGTGTCATTCTAGTATTAGCCTAGCTGATGTTTATACAGCCTTAGCCAAAGAAATAAAGCATCATTTGGAGTTTTTATAAAAGCTGGCGATCGCTCTATAATCTTTACCTGCTTAAACGTCCTCAAAAAAAGTAAATAAAAAAAGATTTGCCCAACTTTCAGGTAATAGGGCTTTTAATTATTCATAGCTATTAAATCCAGGAAAAGGTTTTTGCTCTTTCAAAAGAGCGTATGTCCACAAATCCTCATTGCTACAATATAATCTTTTTTGAACTAATTCTAATATAGCTTGATATTTATGAGTATTTTTTAGCTTATTTTGATGTATTTTTTTATAAAACGATACTTTGATAAATGGCATGACAATTATGTAAGATACTTCTATACCAATAATAAGAGATCATTTATAAAGTAAATCTTAAGTAGGGTGTGTTACGGCTTTAGCCTAACGCACCGCTATATAAGACGGTGCGTTAGGCGCTCATATCATATTTTTCGTGACAAATCTCAAAATACGCGCCTAACACACCCTACATTAACAATTCAAAATTAAAAATTAAAAATTAAAAATTCAAGACAGTTGGAGTTGGGGATTTAAACCCCAACTCAACTGATAAGTAGGTGGACACAATTATTTAGAAGACGTATTTCGACTTCTCCCAAGGGGAGACGCTACGCCAAGCAAGATCCCGTTCGCCCTTGGCGTTCCCGTACCACTCCGTGGAAGCAAGCTAGCAAGAGCGTCTCCGTTAGGAGAAGGGTAGGGTACGCTCAATGCTCGGTAAGCTTATTCCAAGAGGGTTGAGTTTCGACTACGCGGTAATCGAGCGTTCGCGTAGCGTCTCGTAGAGAAGTCGAGATTCAACTTCCGCGCAGTCAAAACCCGGCGAGATCGAGTTAGGTTTTAGGTTTAATTTAGTCGTTTTACTTACTACGTGTAATGGTTGGGGGCTTAAACCCTTGATGTTACGATAATTTGATTTTTACTTTATCAGGACTTACGCAAAATATAACGAAAGTAGCGGTAATTCATGAATTACCGCTACGCAATAATAAGGTTTTCAGTCACATATTGCGTAAGTCCCGTTTATAAATAGCCTCTAAGGGAATTAATGCATAACTACTTATTTATAGGATTCCCTGATGTCCCGAAAAATCTTACGTTTACTACTAATGAATTGTCGCTACTTGTGATTGCCACTGTTGCACTGAACAGTTGCACTGAACAAGGCAAAATACTAAAGAAGCTTAGTTTTCAATATTGAAGCATTATATTTAACCATCGCCTCTACACGGAGCGGCATACTTAGTTACTTCATCAAAAATATAAATTACAGTCAAATTAATAAAGAAAATACTTAATTGATTTCTCATTTTCCGGAAATGCTTTCTCAAATCACAGTTTGCTTTCTCCTTTTAGTGTTTTTCTTAAGTAAAAGTAACTTTTGCTTGCTCATTTTGGTGTTTTCCGCAAGTAAAATTAGGTTTTGCTTGCTCATTTTAGTGTTTTCCGCAAGTAAAATCAGCTTTTGCTTTCTCAAACCCAAATTTGCTTTCTCATTTTGGTGTTTTCCGCAAGTAAAATCGGCTTTTGCTTTCTCATTTGGGTAAATTGTGTACTAATTTAAGTAATTAACGCAGTCAAAACAACGATCCCCTTTAAACTAAACTCGTGAGTGCTAAATTATCCGAAATAACCGAGACTTTCATTTACCTTGCTATGATGAAAATTTGACCAGACTTTTTAATTTGTGCGCTGGTTGCGTTGTTTACAAAAGCTTGTGGTTTAGTCATAAATGAAAATTGGCATTCAAAAAACAGCAGAAATATTGGAGCAAGTTCACCAATTAGAATCGACAGTGGGTCTCAGAAATGAAGCCTGCCGTTCTAAATTTTTGATTCACCCTGAATTCACATCGAAAGTTTTTTTGTTTTTGCATGGTTTTACAGCAGGCCCCTACCAATTTGAGCCGCTCGGTAAAGCCTTCTTTAATAAAGGATATAATGTTTTAATTCCTTTACAACCCGGTCATGGGCGATCGGGCGACTGGAGCCGTCAAAATCCTCCACCACTACCAACAGATATTCAGATATATCAACAATTTCTCCTCGAATGGTTGCAGATTGCAAAAACATTAGGAGAACAAGTTGTAATTGGTGGATTATCATCAGGTGGGACTTTAGCTGCTTGGTTAGGTTTAGAGCATCCCCAGGAAATAGATCGCACTTTATTGTTCGCGCCTTTTTTCGGTAGCCGTTACTCGCTATTCGATGCACTTATCAAAATCCTGCCAATTTACTTTGAATGGTTCAACAAAGACGCACCTGGAAATTTTGGTTATAAAGGTTTTCGTTTCAAGGCATTACGGATATTTCTTCAACTGGGAGAGGAGGTTTTAGAAAAGGCTCAAAGCTCTGTTTGTGCCCCTGTTTTAATGGTATGTAGTGAAGCGGATACTGCTGTTAGTCGCTCCAAACATCAAGAATTTTTCCGAAGGGTAGTTAAGCAGCAACCGAAATCCTGGTATTACTGTTTCGATGATTCGCTTCACATCGAACATCGAATGATGACAAAAATGGAAGACAATGATTATGAGGAACTAATAATTACCCTTGCTAAAGCATTTGTTGAGAGCGATTTGACTTGGCTAGAGTTTGAGCAAATGGCAAAGCGAATTGCCCAAGGACAAGCCCATGAACAAATTCTGCAAGAATTAAACCTCGACACTCAAGTTTCTCAACAGCTATCTGCAATGATGACTCAAGGTTTTGGCTGTGAGGATCTTAAGTGCATCAATCCATATTATTAAATTGGGGAAAGGGGTAAGGGGAAAAGGGGAAAGATTAAATTTATTCCTTTTCCCCTACTCAAGGACAAGGGGAAAGGAAAAGGGGTAAAGGGAAAAAGGGAAACATTAAATTTATTCCTTTTCCCTTTTCCCTTTAACCTTTTCCCCTTTCCCTTTCCCCTGCCTCCTACTCATCACCTCAGGAATTGTTAACACCTTAGATCCCAACCATAACCAAGGTGCTACAATCAACAACCATGCTAGGGGTGCCTACATCATCAGGCTGAGATTACACCCTTAACACCTGAGTCTGGGTAATACCAGCGGAGGGAAGCTGTTTACTGAGGAATTCAATATGAGAACAGAATGGGTTGCTAAGCGGCGTGGCCAGAGTAATGTATCTCAAATGCATTATGCACGCCAAGGTGTTATCACCGAAGAAATGCACTACGTCGCCCAACGGGAAAATCTACCTGCTGACCTCATTCGTGAGGAAGTAGCGCGAGGGAGAATGATTATCCCGGCTAACATTAATCACACTAACCTAGAGCCGATGTGCATCGGCATCGCCTCTAAATGTAAGGTAAATGCTAATATCGGTGCTTCACCCAATTCTTCCAATCTTCAAGAAGAAGTGGATAAGCTGAATCTAGCGGTGAAGTACGGTGCTGATACTGTAATGGACTTGTCTACAGGTGGCGGTAATTTGGATGAAATTCGCACCGCCATTATCAACGCTTCCCCGGTTCCCATTGGTACAGTGCCAGTTTACCAAGCTTTAGAAAGTGTCCACGGCACAATTGAAAAGCTGACTGCTGATGACTTTCTCCACGTCATCGAAAAACACGCCCAGCAAGGGGTAGACTATCAAACCATCCACGCCGGGATTTTGATCGAACATTTGCCCTTGGTGAGAGACCGTATCACTGGTATTGTTTCTCGCGGTGGCGGCATCTTAGCACGGTGGATGTTACATCACCACAAACAAAACCCGCTTTACACCCATTTCCGAGACATCATTGAGATTTTCAAAAAATACGATGTTTCCTTCAGTTTAGGAGATTCCCTGCGTCCTGGCTGCACCCATGATGCCTCGGATGCAGCACAATTGGCTGAATTGAAAACCTTGGGACAGCTAACCCGTAAAGCCTGGGAACACGACGTACAGGTGATGGTGGAAGGCCCCGGACACGTGCCAATGGATCAAATTGAGTTCAACGTCCGCAAGCAGATGGAAGAGTGTTCTGAAGCACCTTTCTATGTTTTGGGGCCATTGGTAACAGACATTGCTCCTGGCTATGACCATATTACTTCAGCGATCGGGGCAGCAATGGCAGGGTGGTACGGTACAGCAATGTTGTGCTATGTAACGCCAAAAGAACATTTGGGATTACCAAATGCCGAAGATGTGCGGAATGGGTTAATTGCCTACAAAATAGCAGCTCACGCAGCGGATATTGCTAGACATCGCCCTGGTGCAAGGGACAGAGACGATGAACTTTCCAAAGCCCGTTACAACTTCGATTGGAACCGTCAGTTTGAATTAGCACTCGATCCCGAAAGAGCTAAGGAATATCATGATGAAACTCTACCAGCAGACATTTATAAAACTGCTGAGTTTTGTTCCATGTGCGGCCCGAAATTCTGCCCAATGCAAACTAAAGTCGATGCTGATGCGCTGACAGAATTAGAGAAGTTCTTGGCGAAGGAGACTGTTACCCAAAGTTAGGGATTACCAACAAATAAATTATTCAATCTTGTGGGGTGGACATCTTGTCCGCCCTAACCATTGGGCGGGCGAGACGCCCACCCCACAAGAAAAATTGAATGTTTTTTTCTTTGGAAGTCCCTTAATTAATGCTGGGTATGGGGAAAGAGGCTCCGGAGCAGGGGAAAAGATCCTCTCCTGTGCTCCCTGCTCCTGTGCTTCTCCCCCACTCGCCACTCCCCACTTTTGTTGAGTTATTGTTGTTGGGTAGAAGAAAACTTTTTTAATGACTGCCAATTAAACATATTAGAAAAGGATGCGAGGAGCGATCGTGGGACAGACACAAGAGCTAGGACAGATTATTATCTTGAATGGTGCCCCGCGATCGGGGAAGTCGAGCATTGTCGAAGCGATCCAAGAAATGTTTGATGGCGTATGGATGAACTTGGGTGTCGATAGGTTTATGCAAATGACTCCCGCACGATACATGCCAGGAATCGGTCTGCGACCAGGGGGAGAACGGCAAGACATCGAACCCCTCGTTCCTGTTCTCTACAGCGCTATGTATGAATCCATTGCCGCCCACAGTCGCTTGGGACTGAATGTCGTTGTTGATGTCGGACACCATGACGGATATGCAATCAAGCGGGGTATTTTAACCGATAGTGCCCGACGTTTAAAGGGATTACCTGTCTTGTTCGTAGGCGTTCGCTGCCCCATTGAGATAATTATCGAAAGACGACAAAACACGGGGTGGAAGGCGGTAAGTGTAACTGACTCTCCAGTGCCAAATCCGGTTGAGTTATGGCAACGTGAAGTCCACATCCCTGGCATCTATGACCTTGAAGTCGATACTTCGTTGTTAAGTCCGGGTGAGTGTGCTGAGGTGATACGCCAGCACCTTGCAAATAGTCCAGCAGCATCAGCATTCCAACGACTTGCTGCACTGTTTCCCAACTAAGGAGGTTGGAAATAAAAAATAAATAATCGCTTTGGTAAGCAACTACGGTGTACACACAAATCGGAAATACTAGTCTGTCAAGGAATAATTGACGAGTACATTCTCTGTAGAGACGGCGATTTACCCAAGTCTTTCTAACGTGTCAGTCTTTTAGACGCGATAAATCGCGTCTCTACATGATGGCTTTCTCGCTTATCCCAAGGGTATTGGTTTAAAATGCAATTTCTATGGTGAAGCTGCGAATTTTTCCTGTATCTAGGTTAGCTTTATCTTGCACTTCTAGCGTCCAGTTTCCTTGGGGACTTTTACCTTTAAAGACAGCAAGTTTGGGGGTATTCACTTCGTCATAGGTTGTTTTGATGTTATCTGAAGATCCGCCCAGGCGATCGTGGAGAATTATCGGAGGTACGCCTGTTTGGGCTGGGGGGTTGAGAGTAACTATGAGGTCTGCAATGTAAGTATGCTCGATGTCTACGGTAACTTTGATAGATTTTACGAGGTTGGTATTTGCGATCGCCAATGGTAATTTTGATGTTTGCAAGTCGGCAATTGGTACATCTTGCACTGCTTGGAATATGCCGATGGGTGATGGTTGATTTGGCTTGGCTAATTCTACAGCTTTGAGAGCATTTATTCGACCGTAACCATACAAGGGACTGCGACCGTTGGCATCATATTTACCTCCGACTGAATCGATGCGATCGCAGGAGCGTTTAATGATGTCTCGCACTTCATCCCACCGCAGATTTGGGTTTCTGGCAATGATTAAGGCTACTACACCAGCTGCACCCGGACAAGCACTGGAAGTTCCACCGAATTCATTTGTGTAGTTACCTCCGGTGTCACCCAAACTGACTTTACCAGAGTTATAGCCAACTGTACCAGAGCGATCGGTTGTCCAAATTCCAGGAGTTTGAGAAGCATCACCATTATTGCTGGGGAAGGCGCACCAGATTGCTTTGCCAAAGTCGCTATAAGCGCTTCTTGTGCCGTAGTCGTTACAAGCTGCCACAGCAATGACATTTTGGTAGCTGGCGTAGCCGTCGTTATCCACGCTTTCGTTACCATTACCAGCAGCGAACAAAACTACACAGCCTTTGCCGTTACGTCCATTATTAATTGCAAAATCGATCGCCAGTCTTGTAGAGTCAGGTAGAGGCACTTTTTGGTTGTGTAGAGGATCTTTTGGTTCAAACCAAACACCGTCTGCGGGTCCCCAACTACAAGAAATCACATCAGCACCATTTTGAGCCGCCCAAACAAAGGCATCAGCTTCGTTTTGCGATCCCAGTGCTGAAGCTAAACGAATCGGTATCAACTTTGCTCCAGGCGCGACACCAGATGCGCCAAAGTTACCGTTTGCACAGGCTACTCCAGCACAGGCTGTGCCGTGATTATCATCGTTTCCGGGTCTGGGATCGTTTGTTTTACGCGTGACATCACGCGGGGCAACAATTTTTCCAGAGGAACGGAATTCTTCATGATCGAGATCCACGCCGTCGTCGATAATTGCAATAGTCGCTCCTGTACCATCGCTCAATTTCCAAGCTGCCTCAACGTTGGCATGGGCGTTGATAACTTTACCATTAATTGTTGTTTGCTTGAGATGCCACTGCTGGGGAAAAGCCTGACGCGGGCGTAATTCACGCACTAGTTCCGGATGACACAACTCGACTGATTGCTCATTGAGAAGTCTCTCGGCGATATCAAAGATGGCTAAACCAGTATTAGCAGGTGCGCTGACAAAATAAGCATTTCGCGCATACTCAAGTTTGCGTTTGATTGTTAAGTTGTAACGTCCTAAAACTTCCTCACACACCCTTGACTCTTGGCGATTATCGAATTTAACGAAGAGGTTTTCGGTATAGATTACAGGTTCTTGGGATCTGGGATCGACGAGAACGCGTCCGGCGAATTCAACTTTAGGTTCTTCATTGAGAATAGCCCTGGCGCGATCGCGCAAAGCTACCCCTTGAGTCGGAACTTTTGCACGCAGAATTTCTACACCCGCTTGTCGAAACCGCGCTGTTAACTCGAATTGATTAAGGATGCTACGAGCTGCAATAGATACAGGTGCAACTTCAAAGGGTCTTTGACCAATCAAAGGGCTGCGGTTTTCGGTACGAACTACAATGTGTTCATCACTAATTGCAAGTTCATAACGTTGACCATTTTCACCACCATAGCGAACTTCAACCATAATTTAATCTCCTATATTTATTGGGCATGGGGGATGGGGAATGGGGAAAGGGAAAGGGGTAAGGGGAAAAGGGAAAGATTAAATGTATTGCTTTTCCCTTTTCCCTTTAACCTTTTCCCCTGCCTCCGCGGGCATGGGGCATGGGGCATAGGAATGGGGAAAGGGAAAGGGGTAAGGGGAAAAGGGAAAGATTAAATGTATTGCTTTTCCCTTTTCCCTTTAACCTTTTCCCCTGCCTCCGCTGGCATGGGGCATTGGGTATTGGTTATTAATTCTTGTGCCTCACTCTCTTATCTCCTTTCTCGATTTTCATGTGTTATATCTGGATTAGGGCAAAGAAAAGATATAGCTTAAACAGAATTTAATCTCTCTAAGTTCATACAAGTCTTGAATTCTTCTTTCCAGAAAAGAAGGGATTGAAACTCAGGTTGATTTACGAATCTTCACTGTATTTGTGCAGCTGTAGGAAAGATTTGTATTTGATACCACTAAAAAACGCTATAACATCATTAGAACTTAAGAAAAATGTTTTATTTTCCAGCTGAGTATTTTCTGACGATATATTCTCTACCCCGGATTGCTGAAGTGAGATTCCAAAAAGATTACTTTTCTGAGTATCCCCAACAAATTCGCGTTGGCAGCGAAGGCTCTGTTGTATCTTACACTCGTCAGCCTGGATACTATGCAATACATTACAATCAACCCAGCACGGTGGCTCCAGGAGCAATTTTACAACTTAACGAAGGAGCGATCGCAGTTTTTTCCGGCGAACCCAATCAATCAGAAAAAAATACATTGAGTCCAATTTATACACTAGAACCCAATGGTTCCCTTGCTGTACCAACTGGGCTGGTTTTCATTCGTTTTGCTGAAGGTGTTGATGTGGAATCTCAGCACCAAGCCATCAATCGAGCAGGTTACGAGATAGAGCAAAGTCTCGCCTATGCCCCCCACGCTGCCTGGTTGCGTCCCAAATCGGGTAATATTAAGGATGCGATCGCTGGAATTTCTCGCTTAGAAGCCATACCAAATGTTGAGAATGTCGAACTTCAAATGCTGATGGAAAGAAGTTTGAAGCTGGGGAAGAATAGCTAATAACAAATTACCAATCACTAATGGCAAAAGGTATTTTATGACTAGTAATTTGCTGAAAAATACGGACGATTCACTATCAAAAGTTAGCTATTCAGTATTAGTTGAAGCCAAAGAAGGCGGATATCAAGCAACAGTTTGGGGTTTACCAGACTGTCAGGTATTTAGTGCAACGCGGGAAGAAGCCCTACAAAATTTACACGAACTTGTGAATTCTCGATTTCAAAATTTAGAAATCGTTACTCAAGAAATAGCAGCAGCAAAATCAGAACATCCTTGGATGAAATTTGCAGGTAAGTATAAAGATGACCCACAATTCGATGATATGCTGGCGGATATTGAAGCATATCGGCGGGAACTGGATGCAGAAATGGAAGAATATTATCGCCAATTGGATATTGAGGAAGAAGTTAAGTGAACCTCTGGATACTGGATACAGATATTTTTTCACTTTTTCAAAGAGCGCATCTATCGATCGCTCAACGTGTAAATACAATACCTACAGAACAATTGGCTACAACAATTGTCACATTTGAAGAACAAATGTATGGAAGGATGAATCGGATTAGAAGAGCGGATTCACAAGAATCATTAGTATTTGCTTATATGCAATTAAATGAAACTTTGAAAGATTTTAAAACTATTAATGTACTCGATTTCAATCAAGAAGCAGCCAATTGCTACGCAGAACTGCGCCGACAAAAAGTTCGTATTGGTACTCAAGATTTACGAATAGCGTCAATTGCAATTGCTAATAACGGAATTTTGGTAACGCGAAATCAGCGTGATTTTTCTCGCGTACCTGAGTTACAGTTTGAAGATTGGACGGTGGAAAATTAGCGCGTAATTTACCGCCGTAGCTATCGCAGATAAATTATCATTATGCTATTCAATATTTTCAAAAAATATAAATATAAGATTTTACCTATAGATATTCCCTATAGCTGGTATGTAGTTTGGGGAACATTAAATACTCTAACAGAGGATGTAGTTTGGCGAGATGACAAATTTGCTGTCATTTCTGCACTAACTACAGAACAATTTGCACTCAGTTCTACACAACAATTCGTAGTAGTTGGAGATTTGTGGCTAAGTAATCGGCTGGAGTTGCTGCAAAAATTAGGAGTTGATACAAATAGTTTTTTTACAAACAATTGTCAATTGATTGCTGAACTTTGGGAAAAATTTGGTTGCGAATGTCTGAAATTATTGGAGGGAATGTTTGGGTTAGTAATTTGGGATCGCCAGAAACAAGTATTATGGCTGGGGCGCGATCGCATTGGTAGCCGGACTCTGTATTACACTACTGCTGGTGCAATTCGCGCCATCGCGCCAAAAATGCGATCGCTTGCATTGTATCGTTCAACAGATGTAGATTTGGTGGCGTTGCGGGATTATCTCTGCTGCGCCTTCGTACCGGGAGAACGCACACTTTGGGAACAGGTGCGAGAAGTGCGTCCGGGAACTGTTATCGAAATGCCTGCAAACAAAGTTTATACTTACTGGAAATTGCAACAACAGATTACAGGAGAGAATGAATCTTTAGTATGGCATGGCGATCGCTTGCGTTCTCTACTAAATCAAGTTGTTCGAGAATATTTACCGCAAAATGCACCTGTTGGTGTTTTCCTTTCTGGTGGTTTGGACTCTAGCAGCATCAGCGCTTTAGCAGCAAAGTTTCATCATCAACCAGTGCATACTTACTCGATTCATTTTGGCGCTGAATGTCCCAATGAATTAGAGTTTTCTAATTTGGTGGCGGAACATTGTCAAACTCAACACCACATTCTCGAAATTACTTTTAAAGATATGTGGGAACGCTTACCCCAAACAATAGCCTATCTTGACGATCCGATTGGCGATCCGCTGACAGTCCCAAATTTTCTTTTGGGAAGAATGGCGCGAGAAAATGTGCAAGTTATTCTCAATGGTGAAGGTGGCGATCCGTGTTTTGGCGGCCCGAAAAATCAACCGATGCTAATTAATAGTTTATACGGTTCAATTAATAATCAAGATTCATTACAAGCATATTTAATTGCTTTTCAAAAGTGTGCGTTAGACTTGCCGCAACTCTTTAAACCAGAAGTTTGGACAGCAGTCAAAACAGAACCATCTGTATTTTCGCCTGATTTAAATTCTGATGCCAGTTACTTAAATCGATTAATGGCACTGAATATTAAATTTAAGGGAGCAGACCAAATTTTAACAAAAGTAAATAACTTAACTCAAGCAGCAAATTTACATGGGCGATCGCCACTTTTTGACCAGCGAGTTGTTGACTTGAGTATGCAAATTCCTCCACAGTATAAACTTTCTGGAGTAGAAGAAAAAGCAGTACTAAAACAAGCCGTTGCTGATATTTTGCCAAACTCGATTATTCATCGTCCCAAAAGTGGGATGATGGTACCCGTACAAATGGGATTTCGGAAGTATTGGCAACGAGAAGCCAGGAAATTATTGCTAGATAATAAAAGTGCGATCGCACCTTATTTTAATCAGTCCCTACTAGGTAATTGGCTAGACTATAAAGGCGATATTTGGGGACGCTATGGTGTTAAACTTTGGTTACTGGTAAGTTTAGAAATTTGGTTGCGGGTAAATAAAAAGTAGAGTTATGAAAATGTATTAACCTTTACCCACGTCTAAATTTGTAGCCTCCCACCATGCAATGCTATCTACTGACCCACAAATCGAAAAATTCCCAGGACTTACGATATAAATATAGCGTTTACTAATCTGCTGAGGTAGTTAATATATTGCTAATAAAATTAAGCAAGCCTCCGCGTACCTTTGCGTTTAACTCTGCGCCCCTCTGCGTTAAAAAACATTAGTTCTGTACCTCATCTAACTAGAAATCGCTATAATATAATTTTTCAGTAGGGTTGCCAACTCTAGAATAGAAGCGATGCCTACAATGGTAAACTAGGTACTTTTGAAATATCACAAAAAAATAGTGATGCCAAGTGACAGATACAAATTTAGAAACCCAGATGAAATTTAGCTTTCTTAATTTTAAATAGATATGAGGCTTATTATGATGGCTGATTTGGCATCTGATTTTGTAACCGTCCTATCTCAGGCTGCGGCTGCATATCGAGGAGAAAAAGCTACACGTCCTAGTGCTGAAATATTAGTAAATGCGTTATTAGAAGCAGAAAAAACTGCCAAGCAACAACGGCTGAACTATCCGTTTGAGTCTCTTAGAGGAAAATGGCGGCTTTGCTTTGCCACTGGTACAAAAAAAGTTAGAGAACGAGGAGGAATCGTATTAGGCAAGGGTTTGTATGTGCCCAAATTTGTTGGAATTCACATTTCCTTTAGTGCAAATTTACAACAAGGTTTAGGCAAAGGCGAAATTGGTAATCAGGTTGAATTATTTCCTCTATTGTTAAAGCTTAGTGGGCCAATACAATACATGGGTAAGAAAAATTTGTTGGCATTTGATTTTAATAATATGCTCATCAGTCTCTTTGGTCGTATTTTTTATAACAAAAAGATTCGCTCTGGTAAAGTTAAATCCGAAGATTTTTATAGCCAGCCCATAGCTAAATTACCATTCTTTGCTTTTTTTATAGTTACAGAAGATTTCATTGCAGCTCGTGGGCGTGGCGGAGGGCTAGCACTTTGGATTCGAGAAACGTAAAAGGGACTGGGGACTGGCGATTAGGGATTGGGGATTGGGTAATCAGATCCAAAATCATGGAACGGCTATTACCCACAGACAAATTTTGTCAAATATCAGTTATCAGCTAAAGAATCTGCGAGTGATGCTGGCTTAAGATTTCTAAAAGCGATCGCTCTATAATTTCACTGACAAATTGATTGCCTTGCAAGTTAAGGTGAATGTGGTCGTGAAACAAAGTTTTCGGATCGGGATTGGAATTAAAGATTGGTAAAAAATCGATATATTTAATTTGCTGGGCTTTAGTAAAATCGTTCAAGCGATCGCGTGCTTTAATTTCATAATCGCGGGAACCAGGTTCCCCAATTTCTCGTAGCAAGGGAGTCATGACAAGCAAAAATTCGCTGTGAGTTTGGCGAGTTAACTCTTGAATTTTACTAATTGCCTCCAGATTAATCCCAACGCGATCGCCTGCTTCATTATGAACTGCTTTCATCTGGGGGATTGGCTTTTGCTTAGTAAGATAACGCTGCCAAACTTCCACCAATCCCAAGGATGGTTTAGTATCTGGATAGTTGCGATCGCGTCCCACTGGTAAAGAAGTCGGAGCAGTAGCAAACAAATCATCGGTATTAATTAGTAATACTATTACCTGAGCATTAAAATTGCCAAACTTTTGTAAATAAGCTAATTCATTTCTTGGCCCCCAAGAGTTAGCGGAAGCATTGAGCACTTCTACTTGCTGATAATTACTGTTAGTAGCTGATGCCAGGGAACGCATCATCAAACTAGATATTGTATTATCTTGCTCCGTCCACCAACCCCCGTTAGCAATAGAATCCCCTAAAAGTAAGACTCGCAGCGTCGAAGGTGCAGGTATCTTGGCGATCGCACTACCTCGCATAGAATACTGATTAATTTCAATACGATTCCCAAAACGACGGGTACGCTGGTTAGGAGCCAATAAATAACCAATTTGCTCATCAGCAACATAAATCAAGGGATTACCAAAGCCAAAGAGCGATCGCAATCCTATCTCCAACACCAAAACCAATCCCACAACCATCGGCAAAATTACCAACACCAATATTTTCATCATTAGTCATTTGTCCTTAGTCATTAGTCATTTGTCCTTTGTTATTTGTCATTTGTCATTAGTGAAAAACTAATCCCTTATGCCCAATGCCCGCGGAGGCAGGGGAAAAGGTTAAAGGTTAAAGGGAAAAGCAATACATTTAATCTTTCCCTTTTCCCCTTACCCCTTTCCCTTTCCCCATTCCTATACCCCATGCCCCATACCCGCGGAGGCAGGGGAAAAGGTTAAAGGTTAAAGGGAAAAGCAATACATTTAATCTTTCCCTTTCCCCCTTACCCCTTTCCCTTTCCCCATTCCTTATGCCCAATTCACACCCATCTTCCTAAAGAAGTAAGTAATTGTGGCGATGGAAAAGTTGCCAAGCTTAAACAAAATAATATTGGGAATTTAATGTTATCCGCCAATATAACGACTACAATCAAAACGGACAAATCTTTCACGCTGTAACAGAGGAGGATTACCAAACTATGTCCGACTTAAATCGAGGAATTATGAAGTTTGAGGGGGCAGATTCCCCAAAAGTAGTCACCATCTCTACCGTGCTGCTTCTGGGATCGATCGCTGCTCTGATCGTTTGGGCGCTCCAAGCCGCCTATGCCCTAAACTAAAACGATTTTTAGCCTAAAAGGACACTGGCAAAAACGATCTCTGTCTTCGCCAAGTGTCCTTTAGGAAGAATACAGAATTGGTGAATTCAGAATTCATAAGTAAAGTAAAACAGGCATGATGGCTGGCTTGAAAGCTAGTTTGTGTAGTTTAGCTTAAGATATCCTGTCTTTATAGGGAGTCTAGGTATGATTGGTATATTCATCGATCAAATATTCTCCTGACTTCTGAATTCTGCCTCCTGAATTCACCAATTCTGACTCATGAATTCCTTTTGTTTAAAGTGCCTTTATAACCATCAAAAATTTCATAAAAATTTTAGAGTTGAGATTTGAGATTTTAGATGGCAAATTTAATCTAAAATCCAAAATCCAGAATGTTTGAACTTTGGGCTGTCTTGGTTATTTTAATTGTCTGCCCTCTCTTGGGCGGATTGCCGTTGATTGGATGGATTACTTACGCCCTCAAGGGTAAGCAATTATCACAAGTTGGTACAGGAAACATCAGCGTATCAGCTGCTTTCTATCACGGAGGTACATTTGTTGGAATTCTGGCAGTTTTGTCAGAAGCTTTAAAGGGTATTGCGGCGGTCTTACTGTGCCGCGCTTTCTTCCCAGATGGCTCATTTTGGGAAATAGTCGCTCTCATTGCTCTGGTAATCGGTAGATACTGGATAGGCAGAGGGGCAGGTACGACAAATGTTGTCTGGGGATTTGTCGTACACGACCCACTGGTGGCAATATTTGTATTTTTCTTTGCAGCCATTAGCTTTTCGCTTATGCACTCCAGACAGGTAGTGAAATTTGGGGTTTTGCTACTGTTTCCTTTGTTTATAACGCTTTTGCACCTGAGCGATATCCCCAAAATGCTTGCGGCTGTTGCTTTAGCTGGTCTAATGGCCTGGATTTATACAAAAATTCCTGACGATATGAATCTGTCAGCCGAAGAAGCACAGACAGAATCGCAAGCGATGTTGGAATTTTTACGCGGCGATCAAGCAATGGTTTCTTTAGATGAAGAGTTAGATGCTGCCATCGTTGGCGAAAAGGCAGCTACATTATCTCAAATTAAGCGCTGGGGTTACTCAGTTCCAAAGGGATGGGTACTTGCCCCGATTGACGAAGATCCGCAATTGTTAACGGAATTTCTCCAACCATCAGAATTATCTCCCTTGGTGGTGCGTTCTTCTGCTATTGGTGAAGATTCAGAACACGCTTCTGCGGCTGGGCAGTATAAAACAATTTTAAATGTTACCAGTCCCCAAGCATTACAAGAAGCGATCGCCGAAGTGCAAGCTTCCTACAATCATCCTTCTGCTGTACAATATCGGCGCGATCGCGGTTTAAAAGAAACAGCAATGGCAGTGCTGATTCAGCAACAAGTCCAAAGTGTCTTTTCTGGCGTTGCTTTCAGCCGCGATCCCATTACCCAGCAAGGTGATGCAATCATTATTGAAGCCCTCCCAGGCAGTCCGACACAAGTCGTTTCTGGAAAAGTCACACCAGAACAATATCGCGCTTTTATTTTTGAGGCAGAAAATTCTTCCTCCGTACAATTGGAAGGTGAGGGACGAGTCCCACAAGCATTAATCAAGCAAGTTGCATACTTAGCTTACCGACTGGAAAAACGTTACAACGCCGTTCCTCAAGATATCGAATGGAGTTACGACGGTCAAACGCTTTGGGTATTGCAATCTCGCCCAATTACCACTTTGCTACCCATCTGGACGCGGAAAATCGCCGCTGAAGTAATTCCGGGAGTCATTCACCCCTTAACATGGTCGATTAATCGTCCCTTAACTTGTGGAGTTTGGGGGGAACTTTTTACTTTAGTTTTGGGCGAACGTGCTTCCGGGTTAGATTTCGCTGAAACGGCAACTCTGCACTATTCGAGAGCTTACTTTAATGCATCTCTCTTAGGAGATATTTTTATCCGTATGGGATTGCCGCCGGAAAGCCTGGAGTTTTTAACCAGGGGAGCGAAACTCAGTAAGCCGTCTTGGAAGTCTACTTGGGAGAATTTCCCAGGACTAGGGAGGTTACTCAAGCGAGAGTTAAGTTTAGAAAAGGACTTCAAAGAGGATTATTACAAACACTTCATTCCTGGGTTGTCGCAGTTGGCGCAGGAAGATATAAATAACTTAGAACCGCCGCAGCTTTTGGCAAGAATTGACTTGATTTTAGAATTGCTGCGTCAAGGAACGTATTACAGCATTTTAGCTCCCTTGAGTGCTGCACTGAGACAGGCGATTTTTCGGGTCAAGGATAAGCAAATCGATCGCAGCGTCACCCCAGAGGTAGCAGCATTGCGATCGCTATCTGCAATAGCCGCAGATGCCAAAGAGATATTACCTAACTGCGAACCCCAACAGGTGTTTGAGGAGTTAAACCAAACCCCCGAAGGAAAGAAAATCCTGCAAGAATTTGACGAATTGCTTCAAGATTATGGCTATTTAAGCGAAGTCGGAACTGATATTTCCGTTCCTACTTGGCGGGAGAATCCGCAATTCATCAAGCAGATGTTTGTGCAGTTAATCCAGGGGAACGAACTACAAGCAGGCGCTAAAGACAAGAACAATAACATCTTTTTCAGTCCCCGCAAACGTGGGTTTGTCCAGCGCCGTGTGGATATCAAAGGACGAGTCACCGAAGTTTATTCAAGGCTTTTGGCTGAATTGCGTTGGTGTTTCGTTGCTTTAGAAAAGATTTGGTTAAAGTCTGGTTTACTCAATAAAACAGGCGATATCTTTTTTCTCGACTTCGATCGAGTACGGCGTTTAGTGGCTCTTGAAGATTCCACATTAGCTGAAAACTTGGTTGAGTTAGTGGAATTTAGGCGATCGCAATTTGTCCAAGATAGCGAGATTACTCAAGTACCCTTTGTAGTCTACGGCAATACGCCGCCTCATCCCTTAGCGCCTTCTGCTCTCTACTCTGACCAAATTTTACAAGGCATTGGAGCTAGCCACGGGCAAGCCGAAGGCAGAGTAAAGGTGTTGCGAAATTTACAAGATGTACCGAACATCGATCGCGACACAATATTAGTAGTACCTTACACAGATTCCGGCTGGGCACCATTATTATTAAGGGCTGGAGGATTGATTGCCGAAGCTGGCGGACGGCTTTCTCATGGTGCGATCGTTGCACGTGAATACGGGATTCCCGCAGTTATGGATGTTCGCGGTGCAACATGGTTATTGCAAGATGGTCAACGGGTACGCATTGATGGAACTAGGGGTATTGTGGAATTGTCCAACGATTTGAGACCCGAATGATTACTGTAGCAGGCAACAGGCAATAGGCTTGACATAACAATTCGCAATTCGCAATTGTGAGGACAAACAGTATACTCTGAGAGGAAAGTATAGCAGTTGCCAGCTAGGTCAGGACATAAAGCGATCGCAAAACCCGACAGCAAGAGACTTTCTTTGCCTGTTGCCTATTCCCTACCATATCTAACGAAAATTAGAATTGTGGCGTATCAGATTCATAAATTCCTGACGAGTCCGGGCATCATCGGCAAAAACACCACGCATTGCACTAGTAACAGTCCAAGAACCGGGTTTTTGCACGCCACGCATTACCATACACATATGGGTTGCTTCTATTACCACTGCAACTCCTTGGGGTTTGAGTAACCCTTGCAATGCATCAGCAATTTGCACCGTCAGCCGTTCTTGTACTTGTAAACGTCGTGCATACATCTCGCAAATACGGGCAATCTTTGATAGCCCTATAACTTTACCATTGGGAATGTAAGCAACATGAGCGCGGCCAATAATCGGCAGGATGTGATGTTCGCAGGAACTAAAAATATCGATGTCCCGAACTAAAACCATTTCATGGGCATCTTCTGTAAAGACTGCTCCATTTAGCAGGTCATCCAAAGACTCATGATATCCTTTCGTGAGAAACTGCAACGCTTTCACCAGCCTTTTTGGAGTATCCTTTAGTCCTTCGCGGTCTGGATCTTCTCCTAATCCAATCAATAAAGTACGTACAGCCTGCATCATTTCGGTTTCTGTGACAGTCTGCTGTTCTTCAGTCACTAAAGATGACAGTCTCTGATCGGCAGAATTTAGATCGGGACGAATCGATAGAATCATTTTGTAAGTTCTGTGGGAATGTTTGACAAATCAGCCTTTTGCTAGATGTGTGTTTCCACCAGCTACTGACTCGCCACTTAGTTTAACATAACTTTATATTTATTTAAATATGCATTAATACGGTTCATGTAAGAAACTTTTTCGGTGGAAGCAAGGGAACAGGAAACAGCAGTGAGAAAAAACAGGTTTATCTGAGCTGTATTGAAATATGCATAATATTTTCTCAGCCGTAAAATGAAGCAAGTATGTGGCTTGTGGAAACGCTAACGCGAAATTCACTTTTGTACTGCGTCTGTGTGGAGAGAAGTAGTGTTTGTTTAAAAAAGTATGCGACTAAGAGCCTATTTATAAAGTAAATATTAAGGTAGGGTGTGTTACGGCTGTGCAAGGATTTGAGAGTTTAAGAGAGTAAGAATCAGCCGCAGGGCACCGAAAAACATGGTGCGTTAAGCTTTGCTATAACGCACCCTACAATTTAAGGTTTACTTTATAAATCACCTCTAAGTAATATCAAAAAATCAAGTATTTAAAAATACTTTTTAAACGGCTTTTTACTTGGCATATCTTTTTGGCGATCGCCTTCAACTTTCTTTGAGAAAATCAAATTGCATTTTCAGAAAAGCATTTAATGTGAGATATTTGGACGCAATTCTTATAGTTATGTTTTTATTTATAGCTTTAGGAGCTTTTTCACGGAAAAACATTTTCATAACTGCTGATTTTTAAAATTAGCTATTAAAACTTAGTTAAAAAAATTATAGCTACAATTCATAGCATGACTTATTTATAAACAAGCTTATAAGTAGGTAGACATAATTCTGACTTTTCACGTTATGTGGAAAAGCCAACGATTGACCTAACCCCCTTCCCGACGCGGGAAGGGGGTTAGGTCAAAGTCTCTCTCCTTTTAGGAGAGAGATTTAGAGAGAGGTTTTCCAGATACCGTGAAAAGTCAGAGACATAATTAAATGTAAAATACAAAAGTTTAAAAACCTGGTAGAAATTGGCTTTTCCCTTCTGCCTCCTACCTCCTGCTTTCTTACAAATACAGAAAAAAGTCCGCGATCGCGGACTTTAGTAAGGGCTTCTGTCACTTTTTTCGGCTACAATCATGTATGAATCATGATATTTTTATTTTTAATGATTCTTTCCTAAAATGCAAGTGCTTGAGCTTAAAATAAAAGACATAATTACTTTAATTATATCTTTTACCTGAAATAGGTCAAAATTTTATTTTGGAATGAAATTATATCAAAATATATTTTTTTAAAATTCTGCTTGCAGCCGATAATAATAACACAAAATAGCTATTTAAATGCAATTGTTTTTGGACAAAACACAGATAGATATGTCTTTTCAAACTTCAGTAATCACAAGATTTTTACATTAAAAAGGTAAAGGTGGTCAGGTATAACAGCCCCAGGAATGAATTCTCAATCCTGGGGTTTTACTTTCTATGAACATGCCATTACCACCAAAGAGGCAGGCGAGCAGGGAGCTTTCTAGCAAGGGGGAAAACTGAAACAGAGCTTGTACTCGCCAAGAGCAACGCTCTAGAAGGGCGAGGCACCCTCCCTATCTTCCACAACGCTTGTCGCAGTTCTTGAAAGGACTTGCTCCCCCTGCTCCCTGCCCCCTTCCCCCCTGCTTCTTCGGTCAGATAGATTCAAAACTGCATTAGCCATTAGACTTCTTGCAGAAGTCGGGAAAAGGGGAAGGGGGAAAGGTTTGGTATTTTCCCTTTCCCCTTTCCCCTTTTCCCACAAGAGTGCAAAAAGCACTTTTGCAAGAGGTCTATTGTTATTAGTTCCTGTTAATTTTGAATTGTTCTCATCCCACCGTCACCATTCGGCGAATTTCGTCGCTGCGAAACCCGATCGCCATTGGACGACGCACCCCTGGTAAGGCTACCACGTCGTATAATTCCGATACCACGCCTTGTAAGCGTAATGAATGAACGAGATCGCCGCTCCTCAGGTCAATTACCAGTAACCCACAGCGAGGTTCGACGTTTTTCTGTTGCAATTTCTCGTCTAAAAGCAAGCCACTGAAGGTTTTGTTATGTCTGGGTTGGGAAATTCCCACCACAGCAAAGTTGCCATAAAAAGTACAACCGCGCAGATATCCTGGGCAAAAGGCGACTGGTTCAAACACTCCCCGTTCTATGTCTGCAAAGCCAAACTCTCCCGTACCTGAATTGAGCAGCCAGAGTTTGTTCTGATACCAGCGCGGTGAGTGGGGCATGGATAGGCCGCGTAATACGATTTCATTAGTCTCGACATCAATAACGCAACCCCCATTTCGCCGATGCTCCCGCCAGCCTTCTGACACATCCGACTGGCTGACAGCAGTGACGTATTTGGGTTTTCCTGCGTGCATTGCCAAGCCATTCAGGTGACACCTATCTTCGGCTGCTAGCTTGCTGATAAAGCTTGGTTGCCATAGAGGAACGAAACTGTGGGTTTCACTAACTGTTGCCAAACAACTAAATAATGTATTGACAAATACTAGTTTTTGTGAAGTCTGAACTTTTTCTTCTATTTGACTCAAAGCAACATCGTGAATATCCAAATCTCCCGTGACATAACTCATCTGCGGCAAATAAACAGCATCGTAGCCTTGGTGGCTTTGTCTGGGTTGGATGATGTTTTCAAATCGCCACACCTGATACAGAGAACTCATGTAGAGGCTAGTGTCATTGGCATACAATCCCATGCACCGTTCAAAGGTGCGTTCAAATACAGATAATCTGCCGTTTGGTTGCAAGCCAATGAAAAATAACTTTCCTGCTTGATAGGTAGTGAAGGATAAACTCAGGTTTTGCTCATGCAGCCAAGCGGTGAACTGACGAGAAGCCTCGATTTCTAAAGATGGTTTTTCACTGGGATTCACTTGGCTTTGACTCCTTGATAACTCTCTTGTTTAGACGATAAAAAATTACCCGCAGCCCAGAAAAAACTTTTAAGTTGATGCTGCTAATATTTGGTCAGAAACTAGTAGATGATACCAAGAGAACTTTGGTGAAAAAAGTTGACGGCTAAGTATTTTTATAGTATATTTGTACTATAAAAAGAATTCAGTGCTGTATAAAACTTTAACACTTGCGACTACGCCAACAGGAGAGCAAAATTAATGAGGCTATCTAAGGTAGACTTGAGCAGTTTAGTAGCGATCGCTCACTCTGACGGATATTTGCAGTTGTTACTCGATCGGGGTAACGAGCTAGAGTTTTTGGAAATTCCGGCACCGATACAAGCTTACGAAGGATTGCAAGAACTTAACGAAGCGATCGCTGAAACTACTGCACTACCCTTTGAAGAAGAACCAATTGCTATGTTACCAGTTAGCTCATCAATGGCGGCGGCTGTGGGTTACGATCCTGGCGAACAGATTTTACAAGTTGAGTTTCAAAATGGCGCTGTTTATCAATACTTAGGCGTAGACGAGGATACTTGGGAAGATTTACATGGCTCAGACTCAATTGGCAACTTTTTCAATCAAGAAATTAAAGGCAGATATGAGTGCGATCGGATAGATGGCACTGATTATAGTAATTATTAATGTGGATGATAAGTAGGTCAACTTAATTAAACATAAAACGTAGGGTGCGTTGTCGCAAAGCGCAACGCACCCTACGTTGATGTAGAGTCTATGGAGGTGCGTTGCTATAAGGCATAACACACCCTACATTTATATACATTTACGTCTTACGTTTTTTTAGGTTGAGCTACTTATCAAAATCTGTATAGACGTTGCAATTGCAACGTCTATATATCTGCATCTATAGAACAATTCTGCAACGTCTAAAATAATTAAACCACTCCAGGCACAGAGAAGCCAGTGCGTTGCGGGGGTTCCCACGCCACTTGCTTCTCCTGTCGGAGACGCTGCGCGAACAAGTCAGCAAAGCCGCAAGGGCGCAGTGGCTCCCCGTTGTAGCAACTGGCGCGACACAAAGAGAAACAGGACTTACGCAAGATGTGATTGAAAACCTTATTCTTGCGTAGCGGTAATTCATGTAGACGCGGAGCGGCTTCCCGCAGGGTATTACCGCTACTTTAGTTATCTTTTGCGTAAGTCCTGAGAAAAAAAGATTACTGCGATTTTTGATGCGCTAAATTTAACCTGATGTGTTACTACATGATACAACAGACAATAGCTTTGAAAGCCCTTAGATGTGTGGGTTTTACAGTCAGCTTATGTTCTAAAATAGATGCAATACATTTATTTACATACATTAGATTAATCTTGCCCACTTACTTGTAGAAAGAGAATCTCAATCCTTAAATTAGTTTCATAATAAAAAATCAAATGGGCAACTAAACATACACCAGTAACGCTTGGTTCAGCGAGAATAGAAAAAGCCCACATAATGTTGACGCAGTTATGACAACTACACTTACCTCTCGTGTTAAACCAAGAGCTGAAGATAGTTTTACCATTAGCTTTGCACCATTGTCTCTTGAAGAGATTTATACCAAGTCTGACGATCCGGCTAACGGTGCCGTGGTTGTGATGAGTGGAATGGTTCGCAATCAAACTGATGGTAAACCTGTGGTTGCCTTAGAGTATCAAGCTTATGAACCTATGGCATTGCAAGTATTCTATCAAATTGCTAGTGATATTCGTTCGTCTACGTCCGATGTGAATCGAGTGGCAATTCATCATCGCATCGGACGTTTGAGAGTTGGAGAAATCAGCGTTTTAGTAGCAGTGGGTTGTCCTCATCGCAGTGAAGCGTTCGAGGCTTGCCGCTATGCTATCGATACCCTCAAACATAATGCACCTATATGGAAAAAAGAACATTGGCAAGATGGTTCTAGTTGCTGGGTGAGTATCGGTGCTTGCGAACAGTTAGGACAAAATTGTTCTTAGGAATTGGGCATGGGGTATGGGGTATGGGGTATGGGGTATGGGGAAAGGGGTAAAGGGAAAAGGGGTAAAGGGAAAAGGGGAAAGACTAAATTTATTCCTTTTCCCTTTAACCTTTAACCTTTTCCCCTGCCTCCCCTGCTTCCCCAGTCCCTACCGTTATTTACAGTAGTCTTTAGCACTTTGACTGGAATGGACGGTTACTTGCGACCATTCTCTAATGACAAATTCGCTTAAACCGACGTGTGGCGATCGCTTGGGGTCGAGTTTTTGCCAATCACTTTGACTTCCCCAATCGTAAGTATATCCTAGTTGTGTCCACGGGTAATTAATAGCGCCAGCTGATGCATTACTTGATGAACCGTAGCGACTCTTAAATTGCTGGGTAAACCAATCTTGATAGGTGTTTGAGATTGACTCGAAGGCATTAGGTAAAGGAAATTCCAGTTCTGCCTCGTGGTCGGTAATGTTAGGATCTTTACTAGGGCGAAATAGCGATCGCGGTTCTACCCAAAGTTCAACAATATATCTGTTTGCAGTTTTATCTGGGGGTAAACCCAAAACTTGGTTGAGTCGATAGTCTAAAGATGTTTGAGTTGTGGGACTATAGGCTTTGCAGAATTTTTGTAAGTCCGGGACAGCAGTAACCCACAAATCGCGGGGTAAAAGCATCGAGTTACCCACATTCTCTGCATATCCACGAAAGCTTGTCCAGGCTACTACTAAAACACGGCTCTTGTCCCATTTGAGATCGGAATTATACCAGACAATGGGAGTTAGGTTTCGATAGATTTCACGAGGTTCTGCGATTCTTGCATCCTCCACCGCATCCACATAGGCTTGTGGTAAGAGTGGTTGCTCCGAAGCATTTCCTGTTGTTTGCGCCACAGATGCACAATCAACCAATGCTGCGGTAATGCTGGCAATAATAGCAGCATAAGGGAAAATTCGTTTTTTGGCGCGATCGCCAGCCCGAACAAAATTCATTGACAGCATTATCCTATTCAGTTTTTTGATTTAGCAGATATTAATTCGATCGCAGATAACCCTCCTCTTTTGTCTAAAAACAACATCGGGAAGATAGTTCTAGCAACTGGCTCAGTATTATTACTTGTGAAAATCAAGATCGTCAATAGTCATCGATCGCTTGTAATCACTGGCTTATAGATCCCCGACTTCTTGAAGAAGTCGGGGATCTATAAGCCCATCAAAATTAATGGGACAGACTATTAGAAACAAATGACAAATGATTATTTATATTTTGTTGCATTTGTTTACATCAACTGCCTGCTTTTATTGAGGTTTGTGAATATTTTGTATTTCTCAAAGGAATATTCCTTTAGACTGAATTTCAATATGAAAAAGCTGGGGATAAATACAAATGCATTCGTTAAATCTATTCTGTCACGAATTTGTAGTTGCTGTTTCTTTTGTGGCTTGCATCATTGGACTGGCGTTACTGTGGGACAGTAAGCAGCACAAAAGTGATATCCAAGAAACAGAGCAGATTCTGTTTAGAATGAGCTTTTCTTATTGGTTGGTTTATTGTATAGCTTTTGGCATAGAAAAAATAGTTTTACCAGAATGGGAATCTGTGCTGATGAGTTTAAGAATAACTACTGCTCTTTCATATTTCTTAACTTTTTCTTGCATCGTGAGTCTGCCGCTACACAAATTTGCAGTACGCCGTATCGAGGAATAGATATTAGGATATAAGGGCATAGGGCATGGGGCATTGGGCAAACAGGGCATGAGTGTGAAGATAACTCATAATGACCAATGACTAATAGACTTCTTACAGAAGTCGGGAAAAGGGGAAGGGGAAAAGGGGAAAGGTTTGGTATTTTCCCTTTCCCCTTTAACATGCATCCCTTTTCCCACAACAGTGCAAAAAGCACTTTTGCAAGAGGTCTAATGACTAATGACCAATGACCAATGACCAATGACTAATGACAAAATTATCATTTCATAGCGATCGCTATTGCTGCTTCCAATTGTTCTTGGGTCAAAGTAGTTAAAATAAACACTTCTTGTACCGTTTTACCCTGTCGTGCGATGACTTTATAGCCTCCGCGAATTGGTACTGAGACACGAAGTTGCATTTTTGGGCAATGACCTTTTACCCGCCCAATAACTCCTGGCGTTACAGTTTGGATGCCATCCTGTTGACACAGACGTTCTAAAATCGGGATCAAACCAGAAATGTGTGTCGAGTGATTCCAGACTAGTCTGGCAGTTTTTTGAGAAGCTGTCCGGTCAGTATCTGCGGTGGGTTTGCCCATGATGATTAAGCTGCTTCTAGGGGTGCCATTGTCAAACCTGCGCGGCGCAGCTGCTGGTGATAAAGTTCCGCAGGTTCTTGGGGACCAACCCAGACGATCGCTTGACCTTCATAGTGTACCTGATTAGTTAAATCCCAAGCGCGATCGCCGCTCATTCCTGGAATATATTTCATCAAACACTCGGCTACATGTTGGAATGTATTAAAATCGTCGTTTAATACAATCACTTTGTAATTTGGATAAGTCTTAGGGACAACTTGATTAGACCGTTCAGGAGCTACAGTTGGTGCTGTGGCCATCCCGTAAACATTAGACTTCTTGCAGAAGTCGGGAAAAGGGGAAGGGGAAAGGGGGAAAGGTTTGGTATTTTGCCTTTCCCCTTTAACCTTTTCCCTCTTCCCACCTCTTGCAAAAAGCACTTTTGCAAGAGGCCTATTCGCTGAAAGTGTCGTAACCATAACAAAGTAGGGGACAGGATTTTACAAAACTACACTATAAGTAACTAGTTTAGTGCATTGTCTGGGGATTGGGCATTGGGCAAACCCTTCGGGTAGGGAAAAGGTTAAAGGGACAACGGACAAGGGACAAGGGGCGATCTTTCCTTTCCCCTTTCCCCTTTACCCCTTTCCCAATCCCTACCGATACAGCCAAACACGCAAAAGTGAGAGCAATTGCTCGGTATCTACTGGTTTTGTGATATAATCCGATGCTCCTGCTTCAATGCACTTTTCGCGATCGCCTTGCATGGCTTTGGCGGTGAGTGCAATAATTGGCAAGGATTGAAAGTGAGCGTTTTGGCGGATTAAACGCGTTGTTTCGTAACCGTCCATTTCTGGCATCATTACGTCCATTAAAACCACATCAATATCTGGTGTAGTTTCTAACAAGGTAATTCCTTCTCTGCCGTTTTCAGCATATAACACCTGGATTTGATAGCGCTCTAACATGCTTGTGAGGGCGAAGATATTTCGCATATCGTCGTCTACAATTAGGGCTTTTTTGCCAGCAAGTAAGTAGTCTCTGGAATGGAGTTGTTCGAGGATTTGTCGCTTGGGTTCTGGCAAATTTGCTTGGACTCGGTGCAAGAATAAGGCTGTTTCATCTAAAAGACGTTCGGGCGATCGCACATCTTTGATAATGATTGTCTCTGCAATGCGTCTGAGTTCGGTTTCTTGAGCTTTGCTAATTTCTCTACCCGTGTAAACAATAATTGGCAGAGATTTACCGCTAGGTAACTGCTTGATTTGCTCGATGAGTTCAAACCCAGTCATGTCTGGTAGTCCTAAATCGAGGACGAGACAATCAAAATGCTGGGTGCGGATGGCCTCTAAGGCTGCGGCACCTGTGGCGACGGCGGTGGTAGCAACGTCGCTGTTGCCAATTAACTCGACAATGCTATGGCGTTGGGTGTCGTCGTCTTCTACTACTAGGAGATTTTTTACTTGGCGTTCGACGAAACCTTTAATTTTGTCCAACGCTTCCGATATTGTCTGACTAGTTAAGGGTTTTTGCAGATATGCGATCGCTCCTAATTGCAAACCGCGCTGTCTGCCTTCCTCTACGGTCATGATGTGTACGGGAATATGACGAGTATTCGGGTCGTGTTTGAGACGATCTAATACAGTCCATCCATCCATTTCGGGCAATCTGATGTCTAGTAAAACGGCTGAAGGTAGAAATTGCTGGGCTAGCATCAAGCCTGTGGTGCCAGTTTGGGCAGTTATTACCTTAAATCCGTGCTGTTGCGCCATATCTAGAAGGATACGGGCAAAACTAACGTCATCTTCGACGATTAATAATACGCGATCGCCAGCGCTAATTGTAGTGCGATCGTCATTAATCAGTGGGGAGTGGGGATTGGAGACTGGGGACTGGGGACTGGGGACTGGGGATTGGGGGTTGGGGACTGGGAGACGGTCTGAAGTAGAGAAGCCCTGAAATATTCTGTCTATTTCCCCGCGTCCTGTTTCCACGGCTCCGCCTTGTGGTAAATAGAATGTAAAGGTGCTACCTTCACCGGGTTGACTGGCTAATTTGATTTCACCGCCAAACAAACGGGCAATTTCGCGGCTAATTGATAAGCCTAAGCCTGTGCCGCCGTATTTGCGACTGGTAGAACCATCGGCTTGCTGGAATGCCTCGAATATGACTTTTTGTTTGTCGAGGGCAATGCCAATACCTGTGTCGCTGACTGAAAAGGCAATGACTAGCTGGGCGCGATTTAAGGTTTCGTGGTCGATACTCCATCCTTGCTTTGCCACTGCAACCCGCAACCGGACTTCTCCTTGTTCTGTAAATTTAAAAGCGTTGGAAAGGAGATTTTTCAACACCTGTTGTAAGCGTTTGACATCTGTATAAATGCTCAAAGGCAATTCCGGAACAAATTCAATTGTGAAACCAAGTCCTTTGCTGTTGGCTATTTGCCGGAAGGTGCGCTCAATTTGGTCGCCCAACTCTACTATAAGCATTTGGGTCATTTCAATTGACATGGTTCCAGATTCGATTTTGGCGAGGTCGAGAATGTCGTTAATTAACGCCAATAAATCTGTACCTGCTGAGTAAATTGTCTGGCTGTATTCGATTTGTTTGTTGCTGAGGTTGCCATCTATGTTATCTGCTAATAGCTTGGCTAAAATTAACAAGCTATTCAACGGTGTCCGCAATTCGTGGGACATGTTGGCAAGAAACTCTGATTTGTATTTTGAAGAGAGGGCGAGTTGTTCGGCTTTTTCTTCCAAAGACGTTCTGGCTTGTTCGATTTCCCGATTTTTGCGCTCGACTTCTTTCTTTTGTTGAGCCAGTAATTCTGCTTTTTCTTCTAATTCGGCGTTGGTTTGTTGGAGTTCCTCTTGCTGTCCTTTGAGTAAATCTTCTGAGGCTTTGAGTGATTGCGCTTGTTGTTCTAAGCGTTTGTTGGTTTCTCTAAGTTCATTTTGCTGGGTTTGTAGTTCTTCAGCCAATGATTGCGACTGCTTGAGTAATTCTTCAGTTCGCATGGAAGCGGCAATGGTGTTCAAGACGATCGCTATACTTTCTGTAAGCTGGTCGAAGAATGTCAAGTGGATTTCGCTAAAGCGGCGGAAAGATGCTAATTCAATGACTGCTGTTACTTGTCCTTCAAACAGAACGGGTAATACTACGGCATTTAAGGGCGTGCCTTCTCCTAAGCCGGAGGCAATTTTGATATAGTCGTTGGGCACTTCTGTGAGCAGAATTCGCTCTTTTTCTAAGGCGCATTGTCCCACCAAACCTTCACCCATGTAGAAGCGATTAGCTAGATGTTTGCGTTCCCGATAGGCGTAGCTACTAATTAGTTTCAAAAACGAGCTAGTATTGTCGGCGGCATCCATCAAGTAAAATACGCCGTGTTGCGCTCCTACTAAGGGTGCGAGTTCTGAGAGAATTAATTTAGATACGGTTTCCAAATCTCGCTGACCTTGGAGCATTCGGGTAAATTTCGCCAGGTTAGTTTTCAACCAGTCTTGTTCGGTGTTTTTCTGGGTTGTTTCCCGCAGGTTGGCAATCATCTGGTTGATGTTGTCTTTGAGGATGGCAACTTCCCCTAGTGCTTCCACGGCGATGGAACGAGTGAGATCGCCTTTAGTTACAGCTGTAGCAACTTCCGCGATCGCTCGCAACTGTGTTGTCAGTGTAGCAGCGAGTTCGTTCACGTTATCGGTCAAGTCTTTCCAAGTTCCAGCCGCCCCAGGTACTCTGGCTTGACCGCCTAATTTTCCTTCGATTCCCACTTCCCGCGCCACGGTAGTCACCTGGTTGGCGAAGGTGGCTAGGGTATCAATCATCTCGTTGATGGTTTCTGCCAAAGTTTCTATTTCGCCTTTGGCATCTAACATGAGTTTGCGTTTCAAGTCGCCGTTCGCAACTGCCGTCACAACCCTCGCAATACCCCGCACCTGTGCCGTTAAGTTCCCCGCCATCGAGTTTACGTTGTCGGTTAAATCTTTCCAAGTACCTGCAACGCCCTGCACTTGCGCTTGTCCGCCCAACTTTCCTTCGGTTCCCACTTCCCGCGCTACCCGCGTTACTTCCGATGCAAAGGAACTGAGTTGATCCACCATTGTATTGGTGGTATTCTTCAAGTCCAAAATTTCGCCTTTGGCATCGACGGTAATTTTCTTAGAAAGGTCGCCATTCGCCACCGCCTTGGTAACTTCGGCGATGTTGCGGACTTGTCCGGTGAGGTTCCCCGCCATTGAGTTTACGTTGTCGGTTAAATCTTTCCAGGTGCCGGCAACTCCTCTGACGTAGGCTTGTACGCCGAGTTTTCCTTCGGTTCCCACTTCTCTGGCAACCCGCGTGACTTCTGATGCAAAGGAATTAAGTTGATCCACCATTGTGTTGATGGTAATCTTCAACTCCAGAATTTCACCTTTGACATCAACGGTGATTTTCTTAGAAAGGTCGCCGTTGGCTACCGCCGTTGTCACCTCGGCAATGTTCCGTACCTGGGCCGTCAAGCTTCCCGCCATGAAGTTTACACTGTCGGTTAAGTCCTTCCAAGTGCCGGCAACTCCTTTAACTTCGGCTTGTACGCCCAACTTTCCTTCGGTTCCCACTTCCCGCGCCACCCGCGTTACTTCCGAGGCAAAGGAATTAAGTTGATCCACCATTGTGTTGACGGTGTTTTTCAACTCCAAAATTTCACCTTTGACATCGACGGAAATTTTCTTCGAGAGGTCGCCATTTGCTACGGCGGTGGTGACGGCGGCGATGTTTCGCACCTGTGCCGTTAAGCTTCCCGCCATGAAGTTCACGCTGTCGGTTAAGTCTTTCCAGGTGCCAGCCACGCCGCGCACGTCTGCTTGTACGCCCAGTTTACCTTCAGAGCCTACTTCCCGTGCAACCCTTGTAACTTCACTTGCAAAGGAGTTAAGTTGATCAACCATTATATTGATGGTGTTTTTCAACTCTAGAATTTCACCTTTGACAGCTACAGTAATTTTCTTAGAAAGGTCGCCGTTAGCGATCGCAGTGGCAACTTCCGCAATGTTTCGCACTTGGTCGGTCAAGTTCCCCGCCATTAAGTTTACATTGTCGGTTAAGTCTTTCCAAGTGCCAGCCACACCCCGCACTTCGGCTTGCACGCCCAATTTACCTTCGGTTCCCACTTCCCTGGCAACCCTTGTGACTTCCGATGCAAAGGAACTCAGTTGATCCACCATTGTATTGATGGTGTTTTTCAACTCCAAAATTTCACCCTTCACATCAACGGTGATTTTCTTGGAAAGGTCGCCATTGGCTACAGCCGTGGTCACGTCGGCAATGTTCCGCACCTGTGCCGTTAAACTCCCTGCCATGAAGTTCACGCTGTCAGTTAAATCTTTCCAAGTGCCAGCCACACCCCGCACATCTGCTTGCACGCCGAGTTTACCTTCACTGCCCACCTCACGGGCAACTCGTGTGACTTCCGATGCAAAGGAACTCAGTTGATCCACCATGATATTGATGGTGTTTTTCAACTCCAGAATTTCGCCTCTGACATCAACGGTGATTTTCTTCGACAGGTCACCGCTGGCGATCGCTGTGGCAACTTCGGCAATATTTCGCACCTGTCCGGTGAGGTTACCCGCCATTAAGTTAACGTTGTCCGTTAAGTCTTTCCAAGTGCCAGCCACTCCCCGCACTTCTGCTTGTACGCCGAGTTTTCCTTCGGTTCCCACCTCCCTAGCAACCCGCGTTACTTCCGATGCAAAGGAATTCAATTGATCCACCATCGTATTAATGGTGTTTTTCAACTCCAGAATTTCGCCCTTCACATCCACAGTGATTTTCTTGGAAAGATCGCCATTTGCCACCGCCGTGGTCACTTCGGCAATATTCCGCACCTGTGCCGTCAAGCTTCCCGCCATGAAATTCACGCTATCGGTGAGATCCTTCCAGGTACCCGCTACGCCTCGGACTTCTGCTTGACCGCCGAGTTTGCCTTCTGCACCCACTTCTCTAGCAACCCGCGTTACTTCCGATGCAAAGGAATTGAGTTGATCCACCATGATGTTAACGGTGTTTTTCAACTCCAAAATTTCGCCTTTGACGTTGACTGTAATTTTCTTCGACAAGTCGCCATTTGCCACTGCTGTTGTCACTTCGGCAATGTTGCGGACTTGGGCGGTTAAATTACCCGCCATTAAGTTAACGTTGTCTGTGAGATCCTTCCAAGTACCCGCTACTCCTTTAACTTCGGCTTGCACGCCCAACTTACCTTCGGTTCCCACCTCGCGGGCAACTCTGGTGACTTCTGATGCAAAGGAATTCAATTGATCCACCATTGTGTTAACGGTGTTTTTGAGTTCCAAAATTTCGCCTTTGACATCCACGGTGATTTTTTTGGAGAGGTCGCCGTTGGCGATCGCTGTGGCAACTTCCGCAATATTGCGGACTTGCCCGGTAAGATTTCCCGCCATCAAGTTCACATTGTCGGTGAGATCCTTCCAGGTACCAGCCACGCCGCGCACTTGGGCTTGGACGCCGAGTTTACCTTCTGTGCCCACCTCCCTAGCAACCCTGGTAACTTCCGAGGCAAAGGAACCGAGGCGGTCTACCATCGTGTTCACAATATTGGCAGTTTGGAGAAACTCACCTTGCAAAGGTCTGCCTTCAATTTCTGTGGCGATGGTTTGCGATAAATCACCGTTAGCCACAGCCCGAATGACGCGGGTTGTTTCTGCTGTGGGTTGGACTAAATCTGTAATTAAAGTGTTGACAGAATCTACACAATCTGACCAGGAACCGCGGACATCTCCTAAAGAAGCGCGATCGCTAATCTTGCCTTCTTTGCCGACGACATTACCAATTCGCTGAAGCTCCGTCGCCATCCGCTGATTTTGCTCGATTATATCATTGAGCGTATCAGCTATTTTCCCAGCTACACCAGTATGGTCTATGGGCATCCGAGTCGAGAAGTCGCCGTGCTTGACAGCTGTCAGCGTTCTAAGTAGCTGATTTAAATCGAGATTGTCGCTGTCTCTAGTCAACTGTTCGGTCGCCATAGCCTTATCCTTAAACGTGATTCTTGCAGAATTTGTTGTATTTTTTGCACCCCGTACCTAGTGTGCCAAGTCAAAAATGCGCTTGTGAGGGCTGGCGAAAGGGAAAAGGTGAAAGAGAAAGCTATTAAAAATCTTTACCCTTTTCTCCCAATCCTTTACCCCGCCAAGTTTTCTTGGCGAACTACTAATGACAATACTTTTAGGTAACGTATATCAAAATAGAGAGTAGGGAATAGAAAGTGGATCGAACTATTTGTTATGGGTGCGAGTGTCAGCAGTTGATAAAGACCGCTAACTAAATGGTACTGGCGTTTATGTATCTGCCACACCACTTAGCTAATCATAGCTATTCAATCTCTGTTATGGATAATGAGCAAATATTTTCTGTCGGTGGACTCGCAGAGGTACTAAGCACTGGAGAGCATGATTTATCCCTCTTGTGTCACTTCGGGGAGAAAAAAATAAATGTAGGTTGGGTTGAACCCAGTGAAACCCAACAATAACAAGGTTTTTGGGTGTTGGGTTACCCTTCGGGAAGCCGCCTCCGGCGTCTACGTTCCTCAACCCAACCTACGCCTAAATTAATAAAAACTTGACCTGCACCTTTGTTGCATTGCTTTACACCTTTGTTACATCGACAAGCAAAAATTAACCTTCTGTGTCTTACACAAGAACTCTAAAAGACTTGTGTGTACACGGTAGCACAAAGGGGAGAGGGGCTGGGGGCAAAACCTTCTCACAAAGCAGGTTTCACGTTCAATTGACACCAATGGCATCAACTCGCCCCTACAAAAGCTCGATGTGTTGCAGAGATTGTTGGCATCGGTATGATTTCAAAAACCAAAGCGGATTACTAGAATTTGTACGCAAATCCTAATTTTTGGAATAGAAGATTTCTAGTACTTATAGGTATAGTCTTAGCCCTAATAAGTTAAAGCTACGTGAAAACAGTCAAAATAGAAATATGGTATTTGTTTTAATTAAAAATTAAAAATAAAGCACCCCAAACTATATATTGGTGGACAACATGGCACCTCGGCGGTCTTCTAAAAAATCTGAATCTGATTCTACTAGAGGGAAAGCTACCAATAGCGAACAAAAACAAGAAAAGCAGAAAGAATTATTTCCAATTGTAGCAATGGGAGCTTCTGCGGGTGGATTGGAGGCCTTTAGACAATTGCTGAGCCACTTGCCAATCGACACAGGCATGGCGTTTGTGCTGATTCAACACTTAAGCCCTAATCAAAAAAGTTTGTTGAGTGAGATTCTCTCTAGAACAACTCAGATGCCTGTATGTGAAGTGCAGGATGGGATGGTGGTAGAGCCAAATCATGTGTACGTGATTCCGCCCAATGCCAAGATGACTATTTCTGAGGGGGTGCTGAAACTATCGCCGCGCGAAAGAACCCGTGGTCTTTTTATGACAGTGGATGCTTTCTTTCTTTCCTTGGCAGAGGAACGGGGAAGCAAAGCGATCGCAGTGGTACTATCGGGGGGAGACGCAGATGGCGCACGGGGACTCGAAGCAATTAAAGGAATTGGCGGCATCACCTTTGCCCAGTGCGAAGACACAGCAAAAGTCAGTAGTATGCCAAGCAGTGCCATCGCTTCTGGTTATGTAGACTTTATCTTACCTCCAGAAGCCATCGCCCAAGAACTAACAAACATTAGCCGTCATCCCTACATCGCCAGCAAAACCCCAGTAAAAGCAACTGAAGCATTACCTGACAATGAGGATGCCCTTTCTATCATCTTCGATCTGCTGCGAACTGCTAGAGGAGTTGACTTTTCCAAGTACAAACAAACCACCTTAAAACGGCGCATCTTACGCCGAATGGTTTTATACAAGCTCGAAAGACTGGAAGATTACGTCCGCTATCTTCAGGAAAATCCTGAAGAAGTGAATGCCTTGTATCAAGATGTGCTGATTACCGTCACTAGTTTTTTTCGGGATAGAGAAGCCTTTGAGGCTTTAAAAACCAAGATATTTCCTAACATTGTCAAAAATCTAACTCCGAATTTGGCCATCCGGATTTGGGTAGCAGGATGTTCAACAGGGGAAGAAGCATACTCCATTACCATTTGCCTGCTAGAGTATTTAACAAGTCAGGGAATTAATCACCCAGTGCAGATTTTTGCTACAGACATTAATGAAGTAGCGATCAACAAAGCACGTAACGGCATTTACAAACCGAGTCAATTAGCAGATGTCTCTCCAGAACGTCTACAGCGCTTTTTTATAGAGGTAGAGGGTGGTTACCAAATTAGCAAGGTAGTGCGCGAGTTGTGTGTCTTTGCCAGACAAAACCTCATCAGCGACCCACCTTTTTCTCGGCTAGATTTAATTAGTTGTCGTAATGTCTTGATTTATTTGGGAAGCTCAGTTCAAAAGAAGCTCTTACCGATTTTTCATTATGGTCTCAAGCCAACAGGATATTTAATGTTAGGCACTTCCGAGACAGTGGGCGAATTTACTGACTTGTTTACTTTAATAGACAGAAAGTATAAGATTTATTCCCGAAAAATAGTACCTGGTCGATTGACAATCGATTTAATCACTAATGCACATCCAACAGAAACTGCCAACCCTCAACCGACGGTGAATGAAAACCCTTGGAATGACTTGGAAATGCAAAAAGAAGCTGACCGGATTGTGTTAAATCAATATGCTCCGGTTGGTGTAGTTATCAACAACGATTTAGAAATTCTGCAATTTAGGGGACAAACCAGCCTCTATCTAGAACCTGCACCCGGCAGACCAAGCTTTAATTTGCTGAAGATGGCAAAAGAAGATTTGCGACTAGAATTACGCACCGCAATTCACCAGGCAAAAAAACAGCAAAGCCCGGTCACAAAAGAAAATTTACATTTTAGACATGAGGATCGAGTTAGACAAGTTAAGGTTGATATCATTCCCTTCAAACCTCTGCCAGCAACAGAAGACTACTTTTTAGTTTTATTTCATGAGATTCCCTCATCAACAACTACTATCTCCCAGGCAAATAGGGATAATTTCTTCAAATCTACGCAGCAGCAAACACATGATGACCAAGAAATTAACCAACTCACACAAGAGTTGGCAACCACCAAAGAATATCTACAATCAATTATTGAAGAACAACAAGCTACTAATCAAGATTTGAGAGCTGCCAACGAAGAGATCCTCTCAAGTAACGAAGAGTTGCAAAGTACCAACGAGGAACTAGAAACCGCCAAAGAAGAAATTCAAGCAACTAATGAAGAACTAAACACAATTAACGACGAACTGCAACGGCGGAATTTAGAATCAACTCAGGTCACCAATGATTTACAAAATCTCCTCAGTAGTATCAATATTCCGATTTTAATGTTAGGAGGCGATTTACGCATTCGCCGCTTTACACCAATAGCGGGGACAATCTTTAACCTTATTACCACAGATGTAGGGCGACCGTTAAGTGATATTAACCACAATCTCAATGTCCCGGATTTAGAAGGAGAAATCTTACAGGTAATTAATACCCTTACCCTGAAAGCTCAGGAAGTTCAAGACCAACAAGGCCATTGGTATGACTTGCGAATTCGACCTTATCGGACAATCGATAATAAAATTGATGGCGCAGTGTTGGTGTTGGTTGATATTGATGTCCTTAAACGCACTGCGAATCAACTTAAGGCATCTGGAGATTACGCCCAAGCGATTGTAGAAACAGTGCGAGAATCCTTAGTGGTGTTGAATGCAGAGTTACGGGTAGTTAGCGCCAATTTGTCTTTTTACGACACCTTCCAAGTTATACCAGCCCAAACAGAAAACCGCCTCATCTTTGAGATTGGCAATGAGCAGTGGAATATTCCCCAATTGCGATCGCTCTTAGAAGAGATTATCACAAACAAATCCCAAATTCAAGATTTTGAAGTCGAGCATAATTTTGAGTTAATTGGGCAGAAAACTATGCGTCTCAATGGACGAAAAATGCCTGAAATAGATGGCACACAGTTGATTCTCTTAGCTATTGAAGATATTACCCAGTTTAAGCAGTGGGAGGCAGAACGCGCTCATTTATTAACCGAAGAACAGTTAGCCCGAACTGCTGCCGAAACAGCCAATCGCAGCAAAGATGAGTTTTTATCCATGCTTTCCCACGAACTGCGAAACCCACTGAATGCGCTGTTAGGATGGGCACAACTGCTACAGTCACACAAGCTGGATGAAGAGACCATTACTCACGGGCTACAAGCAATTGAACACAGTGCCAAGGTTCAAGCCCAGCTAATTGAGGATCTTTTGGACATCTCACGTATCACCTCAGGTCAGCTACGTCTCGACCTCGAACTCATTGAACTTAGCATTGTGGTTGAGTCAGCTCTAAATATAGTAAGTTTATCAGCAGAATCGAAAAATATCCAAATTGAATCTCGCCTCGAACCTTCCACGAGAAAAATTTTAGGTGATGCCGTTCGCTTACAACAAGTGATTTTGAATTTACTTTCTAACGCTATTAAATTTACCCCCAGTGGCGGCAGAATTGAAGTTTTACTAGAATACATTGACGAAGAAGCTCAAATCCAAGTCAACGACACAGGTAAGGGTATCAAAGCTGACTTTCTTCCCTATGTATTCGATCGCTTCCGCCAAGCAGATAGCAGCAAAACTCGCTCAAATCCTGGGCTGGGGCTAGGGCTTTCCATTGTACGTCATGTGGTAGAACTCCACGGCGGTACAGTTGAAGCCCATAGCCCAGGTGAGGGACAAGGGGCAACATTTATCGTCAAATTACCACTGCAAAGTAACCTCGAAGAAAGTTCTGTGTCGAATGCTCCAGAGCCAGTTATTTCAACACAGCAGTTAGCACTGTCAGGTGATGATATGCCATCCCTGGATGGTCTGCGCGTACTTTTAGTAGATGACGAACTACATGTACGCGAGTTATTTACAACAGTGCTTGAGATCTCTGGTGTTGAGGTAACGGCGGTTGCATCTGCAAGGGAAGCATTATCAATACTGATGAGAAATCCTGGTGGCTATGACCTACTATTGTCTGATATCAGTATGCCAGAGGAAGACGGTTATACACTGATTCACCAAGTGAGGGCACTGAGTGTTGAGCAAGGAGGACAAATTCCAGCTCTAGCGATAACCGCCCATGCCAAAGATGAAGAGCTTACAGAGGCTTTGAGTAGAGGTTTTCAAGCACATCTGGCTAAACCCGTTGACCAAACTCAATTATTAATTGTAATTGCTTGTTTGACTGGACGAATTAGAAGGAATTAGGGAACACGTGTAAATGAAGTACACGGGTAGGGGCTTTACAGCTGTGCGCCTCTACTAGAATCTGTACCTCACCAACTTGCAATCTGCTGTAAGTCTTTAACAGGACATAATAATATGAAACTGTTCGCTGTTGCCTTTTAAAATCTAAAATTAAATAGGTAGTTGTGAATATTTATCGTTAGGATAAGGCAGGAGGCAGGAGGCAGGAGGCAGAAGGAAAGAGGGTTTTAGTTCACTTAACCTTTATTAACATAGTTTGATTTTTTCACACCAACTTACTTATATTACTTATTAAGTATTGCTTTGCTCAATTAAATTACTAACTAAAAAAACTAACTCCTTCAAGTCAATTGGTTTGTATAGATAGCTGTGAAAACCTGTTAATAAGCCATAGATACGGTCTTCTTCATGAACGAATGCTGTCAAAGCGATCGCGGGAATTTCTCGTTCGGTTTGTTGTTTGTTCAGTGTTCTAATTTTCTCCAGCAATGAGTAGCCATCTTCACCTGGTAAACAGATATCACAAATCAAAATATCTGGTTTAAAATATAACATTGCTTCCAAAGCTTCCGACGCACAAGCAGCTGCAATAACTTCTGCTCCCTCTAATTTAAACAAAATAGTAAGTATTTTTCTCGTATCAGGGTCGTCATCCACAACGAGTAAGCGTAGTTGCTTTAGAGATATCGACTTGTTGGGCATTATTTTTACTACAATGTAGTATTAAAACTTGGTATTAAAATGCATAGATTTTATGGAATGGCATTAATAATGCGCCTACTAAGTTATTAACTAATGGAAAATGCGATCGCTGCATCTACTGAAGGTAAAAACTTATGACATCTTAAGGATTAGGGAGCCTTTTTTATGTATTTGAACCACATCTGTCGTAGGGGCGCAAGGCCTTGCGTCCCTACCTGCCGATTGAACTCTCCATTGATTAAAGACCACTGAATTTAAAATTCAGTGCGGGCTTGTACCCATTTTTAATTATGAATTATGAATTATGAATTAATAATTATTTGGTCAATAATCAATACTCCTAATACCCCATTCTTTTGAGGAATCAAAGATGAGTTTGTTGCTTGTGCTGGCGTAATTGCTCTACTATATATACTTGTAACTCTTGCTTTTCTCTGTTGCTGGCATTTCGTTGATAAGTTCTTCCGGTTTCTTGAATAAATCGACGTTTTTCGCTTTGAGAAGATTTGAGTTTACCTCCAGAACCTTTGAGTCCTTGCTGTAATTCTTCCCATGTCTTTTCGCCGACACTTTCTCCTAGTTTTACCAGTGCCTTTGGTAATAATATTTTTGCCTCTCTTTGAAAATCGTCTTCTGTCTCCAAGGCAGCTAAATCTATATTGCTGAAGTCGATATTGATTTGAAACTTACTCATGGCTGATTGATTTTATTTATGATTATTAGCATAATTAGCTATTGACTGATAACTGTTGACTGATGACGGTTAACAGGCATTACTAATATTTTTCACAATTTAAAGAAAATTGCTATAGTATACTCGCTAGATTTATTTATCAAATATTACTCTGATTCTTTAACTATTCTGAATTCTGAGTTCTGAATTCTGAATTCTGACTAAAATGCTATCTTAAAGGCAAGGTCATTTGCTCAAGTTTTGAGGAAAACGCTATGACTACAACGCTCATAGAGACTAATTCTATCGAGTCATTGCTAGGTAAAGAGGCAGAAGACCTGCTTACCTACAAAGCAAAGGTTTCTAAGGATTTATTGCATTTGCCGGGGCCCGATTTTATAGATCGAGTTTGGATTAATAGCGATCGCAATCCTCAAGTATTGCGTAATCTTCAGTTACTTTATTCTACTGGTCGTTTGGCAAACACAGGCTATCTGTCTATTCTGCCGGTAGACCAAGGGATTGAACATTCCGCCGCTGCGTCCTTTGCGCCGAATCCAATTTACTTCGATCCAGAAAATATTGTGAAGTTGGCGATCGCCGCAGAATGCAACGCCGTTGCGACCACTTTGGGAGTATTGGGTATCATATCACGAAAATATGCCCATAAAATCCCCTTTATTGTCAAGTTGAATCACAACGAATTGCTGACCTTCCCCAATCAATTTGACCAGGTATTGTTTGCTGATGTCGAACAAGCTTGGAATTTAGGCGCGGCGGCCGTTGGTGCAACAATTTACTTTGGTTCAGACCAGTCTACCAGGCAAATTCAAGAAATCAGCAAAGCTTTTAAACGCGCCCATGAATTAGGGATGGCGACTATTCTCTGGTGCTATTTGCGGAACAACGCTTTTAAACAAGATAAAGATTATCACCTTGCAGCCGACCTCACCGGACAAGCAAATCATTTGGGTGTCACCATTGAAGCCGACATCATCAAACAAAAGTTACCCGAATGCAACAACGGCTATGGAGCAGTTGCCAAAGCTACTGGTAAGAGTTATGGCAAAACCGACGAACGAGTTTACACAGAATTAACAACCGACCACCCAATTGATTTGGCTCGTTATCAAGTACTCAATTGCTACTCTGGACGCGCGGGGCTGATTAATTCTGGCGGCGCAACGGGCAAAAATGACTTCGCCGAAGCAGTTCGCACCGCCGTCATTAACAAACGCGCTGGTGGTTCCGGATTAATTTCTGGCCGCAAGACATTCCAGCGTCCCTTTGAAGAAGGCGTCAAACTATTTCATGCCATTCAAGATGTTTACTTATCGCCAGATGTGACGATAGCCTAAGAATTGGGCATTGGGTATGGGACAAAACCCTTCGGGTAGGGAAAAGGGACTCATGTTAAAGGGGAAAGGGAAAATACCAAACCTTTCCCCTTTTCCCCTTCCCCCGACTTCTGCAAGAAGTCTATTGTACTGTCCGACCAAAAAATAAATTGTTTCCCCATCCTCTTCTATGAGGGAAAGAAGCTCTACTTGGCATTCAAACATCCGACACTAAGAATAAATAAGATGAAATTTCACGGATATCATATCAAGGTATTACCTTATGTTCCACAACCAAAATACGTTGTTTTTACAGATTTTGACGAAACTTATCTAGCTTACCAAAACGAAGAGTGTCATAAAAGCGATCGACATGAACTAGAAAACTATTTATTAAACCAAAGTTACGAAAAACAAATTATTTTAGGTTGGGTTACTGGCAGCAGTTTAACTTCAGTCTTCTCGAAAGTAAATAAATATGGTTTAAAGGTCTTACCTCATTTTATTGCCAGTAGTTTAGGTACTGAGCTAACGTATTTTAATCAAAAACAATATGGTGAAAAAGATAAAGTATGGGAAAATAATCTCAAAGAAACTGGATTTTCAGAAAAGTTAATTAACAATTTAGTTAGTATCTTAAAATTAGATGATATTCATTTGACCCCACAACCTGAAATAGAAGATTCTCGTTTCTTAAAAAATTACTATTACCATCAACAAAACAATGAAATTGATTCACAGGCAATATTCCAGATAAAAAATATAGCTAAAAAGGCTGGCATTGCAGTCAATATTAGCCAATGTAATCCTTTATGTGGAGATCCCGAAAACTGCTATGATGTGGATTTTACACCGGCGGGAACGGGTAAAAAAGATATAGTTAATTTTATTTTAAAACATACAAATATTAACTACAAAAACTCTATAGCTTTTGGGGAAAGTGGTAATGATATTGAAATGCTGCGAGCGGTTGAACATGGTTATTTAGTAGGAAATGCCACAAGCGAAGCTAAAAAATTACATTCTCGAATAGAAAAGAACGAGTATACTAAAGGGATATTATCTGTCTTAAAAACACTGATTTCATAAGTGAAGATAAGCACACAATTTAGTACATTCGTGACGAATTGAGGGTTTCAGTTTAAACGCAGAGGCACGCAGAGTATAGCGCAGAGAAGCGCAAAGCTATTCTAAGAAGAAAATTCTAATTGATGTGCAGTGCCATTATCAATAAAGCTTTGTTCGCCAACGCCGACTAATTCCACAATGATTTCGCGCTTTGCAGGTGAAAATTCACCTTTTCTAGCTTCAATCTCAACAATGGTTCGTTGTTCTTGGGAATTAACACGGTAAGTTGTTGTGCAAAAGGCTCCTGTTTTGTACTCAAATGTGTGACCGTCATCTTCATAAAGGGTAAACTCACCTGTGCCTTTCCAAATCCGTAGTCTCATCTGGTCTATGGGGCGTTCATCTACATATTGCATGACTGGGATCATAGGAATAATTGAACCAGCACGGACGTATAATGGCATTTGCTCAAGTGGTGCGTGCGCCAAGATGTGGGTTGGGCCTGTGAAAGCTTCACCACTCCACCAGTCATACCACTGACCTTCAGGCAAATATACAGCACGATATTGAACGCCGGGACGATAAATTGGTGCTGCGAGTAATGATGAACCAAGCATTACTTGGTCTGCGAGGCTGAAAGTCTGCGGATCGTTAGGAAAATGATAGAGTAAGGGACGCAGAATTGGTGCGCCTGTGGTTGCAGCTTCCCAGAAAAATGTGTAGATGTAAGGCAGTAGTCGGTAACGGAGTTCAATGTACTCACGGCAAATTTTTTCAACGCGATCGCCAAATGCCCAAGGTTCATGCCGTACTGTAGTCAATGCTGAATGTCCCCGCATGAAGGGGTAAAGCACTCCTAACTGCATCCAACGAGTAAATAGTTCCGGTGTGGCATTCCCGGCAAAGCCTCCAATATCTGTACCCACAAAGGCAATACCAGACAACCCCAGGTTACACAGCATTGGTATGGACATTTCTAAGTGTTCCCACAGAGATTGATTGTCTCCTGTCCATACTGCTGACCAACGCTGAATGCCCGCAAATCCTGAGCGTGTCAAGAAAAATGTGCGTTCTGTGGGACGGGATTTTAAAACTGCCTCATAAGATGCCTGTGCCATCATTAACCCATACACGTTATGGGTTTCAGCGTGGTTAGTTTTCTCATCACCCGAACCCTGTGCTGTATCGAGGGGAAAGTCAATTTTTTTACCAGGGTCACCGAACGGGCGATCGTCTAGCGTAGGTTCATTCATATCATTCCAGATACCGGCAATACCAATATCAGTAAGGCTATTTAGTAAACCTCCCCACCAATCTCGAACTTCTGGACGCATGTAATCAGGAAACACAGCTTTGTCAGGCCAAACATAGCCGTGAAATAGCTGGCCATTGGTTTTACGGACAAAATAATCGTTTTTGAATCCCTCATCGAAAACTTTGTAATCTGCTTCTGGATCGTACTTGACTCCAGGTTCAACAATTGTCGCTACTTTAAAGCCATTTTCCTTGAGATTTTGGATTAATTCTTGAGGATTTGCAAATCGCTTGGGACTCCAGGTAAAAACCCGGTAGCCGTTCATATAATCAATATCTAAATGGATAACATCACAAGGAATTTGCCGCTGACGAAATTCCCGCGCCACTTTCTGTACTATATCTTGTGATTCATAACTCCAGCGACATTGGTGGTAACCTAACGACCATCGGGGTGGTAAGGGCATCCGTCCGGTTAGCTGGGTGTAGGTCTGGATAATTTTTGCGGGTTCCGGCCCATAAATGATGTAGTAATCTAGTTCGCTTCCCTGAGTCTCCATCCGCCAGACTCCAGGCTGCTGGGCACCGAGATCGAATCGGCTCCAAAAAGTAGTATTAAAAAAAAGCCCGTAGCCCAAACCGGGACGCAAGGCGATAAAAAAGGGAATCGCGTGATACATACTGTCTGTCAAGATTCCAAAATCGATCGCATCAGTTGTCCAATTAGTTCTCACTTTCGATCGCTGATCTAGCAAGCCAGTGGGTTCGCCAAAACCATAGAAATGTTCGTCGGTTTCTATCCGTTTCCACCCAGCGATCGCACCTGTGCGCCACCCCATCCCCATGTCTGCATCCTCAGCAAAGGGCTGTCCTGCGGAATCGAAGCACTGGATACGACAAGGATCGCGGGAGACAACAATAGATAATTGCTCAGTTGTAATTTCTATACTCTCTGCTTTTTCTCGTACCTCAAACGGCACTTTAGACCATTCTTCATCCGCCTGTGCCACTGCCCACGATCGCCTGGGTAAAAATTCGCCATTCGGGGTCATCCGTACCCGAATTAAGTTAGGTGCTAAAATGCTAATCTTCAGACAGGGAATGCCGCATTTTAATAAGATATGGCGATCGTCTTGTTGTATTGATTCTACTGCTCCCAAAATTGACCAAGCTGGTTCGCTTGTGTGCAGCTGTCCAAAGTATTGCGGCATAATCCCTGATTAAAAAATAACTACTTTTCCCAATTGAGAATCACATAAACTACTGCTAAAAGCTTGTATCTTTAGGCATACCATAGACAAATTTTTACATACAGCAGATTGCAAGTTGGTGAGGTACAGATCGTAGTAAGGGCTTTACATCTGTGCATTGGTGTCAACTTCTGACTTTTCACGTTATGTGGAAAAGCCAACGATTGACCTAACCCCCTAACCCCCTTCCCGACGCGGGAAGGGGGAAAATTCAAAATCTCTCTCCTTTTAGGAGAGAGATTTAGAGAGAGGTTTTCCAGATACCGTGAAAAGTCAGGTCAACTTAACTTGAAACCCTTGTGAAGACGTGATATTGAGTTCTACATTTACCATCAAGATCCGCGTTACCCCACCCCGATTTTGTCTAAAGCCAAAATCGCCCCTCCCCTTGCCAAGGGGAGGGGTTGGGGGTGGGGTAAAACGATTGTGGGGCAAGAGTTTTAACTTAAGTTGACACCAGTGACAGCTGTAAAGCCCCTACCCGTGTACTTCATATACGTGAAAACATACAGCGTTTTCAGGTATCTTATTCTTTGCGCCTTTGCGCGGCAGTCGCTCATGGAGGAAACCCCCTACGTACCCGTCGCTGCCTTGGCTTTGCCTGAGACTTTTAAAGCAATACCTATTTTTTTAACGTAGACGCGCAGCGGCTTGCCGCAGGCTACCGCCAAGGACGCCAAGGACGCAAAGGAAGAGTTATAGATAATCTTATGGTAGAAGGAAGTAGTCTGATTAAAGTTAAATATATTTACATAAGCGTAAAGCCGCCATTAATACATAAATATTGTCCTGTGACATACTTGGATTCTTGACTAGCAAAATAAACCACTGCTTCAGAAATATCCTGTGGAGTACCCCATTGCTGCATAGGAATTCTTACTTGGTAAGCATCTTTTTTGTCTTGAGGGACGCTTTCATGGCGTTCTACAGGAATCCACCCCGGAGCAACGGCGTTAACTGTGATTCCAAAGGGTGCAAGTTCCGTCGCCATGCTGCGTGTGAAACCAAGTTGTCCACTTTTGGCGGTGACGTAAGCACTAAAGTTATTCACCCCCCGAAAGCAAACATCACTACTGATATTGATAATTCGTCCCCATCGTTTCTGCTTCATCACGGGTAGGCAAATACGAGTCAGTAAATAGGGACTCTTGACAAAAAAGTCAAGCATTGTTTGGAAATCTTGCCAGCTATACTCCTCAAAGGGAATCTGAGGCTGGTTGCCGGTTGCATTCAACACCAAAATATCTACAGCACCAAGTTGTGTGGCGATCGCTTCATAAATAGCTGCCACGTCTGCTTCTTGGGTAACATCCCCACGCACTAAAATTCCTTGGCAACCTTGCTGTTCTAGTTCAGCCAAAGTCTGTTTAGCCCGCGATTCGTTATTGTTGTAATTGATTGCTACCTTAGCACCGGCTTGTCCCAATTTCAGGGCGATCGCTTTTCCCAAACCAGCAGAACTTCCTGTGACTAAGGCAACATGTCCATCTAGAGAAAATGACATTTAATTACTAACCTGCGATGAAAATGATGGAACAAAAATCAGAATTTTTCTAATAATTGACACAAGTTATTTACGCTTTCTTTGGTTCCATGCTCAACATCTGATGTTTCTTCATATTCAACTACCCAATATCCTTGATAACCTGAATTTAATAGTTCTTGGATAATCGGTTGCCAAACGATTTCTCCTTCGCCAAAAGCACAAAATTCAGGGCCACCATTAGCCCATCGCACATCTTTCCAATGACTATAGTTTACCCAAGGAAGGATGTAGCGTAATGCCATCAAAGGATCGGTTCCTTGGTTCAAAAAGTTAGCGGGATCGTAGTTGACACCAACCGCAGGACTTTTAATACCTTCCATAATTCTGGCAACTCTTTGTCCTGTTGCTGTCGGGCCGCCATGATTTTCAATAGTTATTTTAATACCTCGTTCTTCGGCATAATCACCAATCCGATTAAAGGCATAATGAAGCCGAGGAAAAACATCTGAAAGAATATGATCGTTTCTGTGATCGCCAGACAATAATCGGACAAATTGTGCTCCTAGTTGTTGCGCTATGTCAACGAAACGTTCTACTCTTTGAATCTCTTTTTCTAAAGCAGATTCTTCTGGAATTGTAAAATTATTTCGTCCGGCTATACAGATAATATCTACACCTGCTTCTTGTGCCCAAGTAGCTATTTGAGAGACTGATTCATCATCAGCATTATCTAAAAGATGTTTGGGTGCTTGGGGGTGAGCATTGACTTCTACTGAGTGAATGCCTTGGTTACTTATCCAGTGAAAATATTCTGGTATTTCGACTTCTCTCCAGCCCCAGGCTGCACAGCCAATATTTGGTGGAGTAATGTTATTGGTCATATTTGGATTTTGGATTGTGAAACGGCTTTTTTATTTGGTTTACTTGCTTCGCAACGTAATACCGTTTTTTACGAACCGCAGAGGGCGCAGCGAAAAGTCTGAGCGCCGGCTTCCGGCGATCAGAACTTTTCAAGACAGAGAACGCAGAGAAAAAGAGGATATGGGTAATTTTTTAACGGGAAGGGGATATTAATCGATCCTGCAACGTCTGTGTAAGCGTTACGAATATCGATAGAATAATTTAATATTTTCACAGACTTGATGGAGTTCCTCAGTGGTTAATCCTTGATAAATAGGTAAGCTGAGGATTCGCCGTGCTTGCATTTCTGTAAGAGGGAAACTTCCTTCTGGATAGCCTAATTCTTTACCTACTGTGGATAAATGAATTGGTACTGGATAATGAATTGCGGTACCGATACCGCGATCGCTTAAAAATTGGCGCAGTTCGTCGCGGTGTTCTGCTTGGATTACAAAGGTGTGGTAGACGCATTTTTCCCACTCGCGTTCTAGCGGTATTTGGATCTGTGGAATATCGGCGAGTTGAGTTTGGTAATAACGAGCATTTTGCCGACGTTGTTGCGTCCATTCGTGGAGATAGCGCAATTTGACTAAAAGAATTGCTGCTTGTAGGGTATCCAAACGGGAATTATGCGACCACAAAACACAGTCATCGCGGGTACGCAAGCCAATATTCCGCATGATTTTTAGCTTGTCGTGCAAATCGCGATCGTCTGTAACTAATACTCCCCCATCTCCACATGCATTTAAGTTTTTGAGAGCATGTAAACTAAAACAGCCCACTGTGCCAAAAGAACCCACTCGTCGGCCTTGATATTCTGCGAGTACTGCTTGGGCTGCATCTTCCACTACGGCGATTCCTTTTTCTTGAGCCAGAGCTAAAATTGGTTCCATGTCGCATGGTCGCCCTGTTAGATGCACTGGGATAATTGCTTTGGTTTTGGGAGTAATCGCAGCTGCAATTTGACTCACATCAATGTTGTAATCATCGCCCACATCAACGAATACAGGTTTTGCCCCAAGCACGCAAATACAGCTAGCTGAAGCTACGAAGGAATTCGGTACAGTGATGACTTCATCACCAGAACCAATACCAAGGGCTTTGAGTGCGAAAATTAGCGCATCTGTCCCAGAATTGACTCCGATGGCATAACGAACACCGCACAATTGAGCAAACTGATGCTCAAATTCTGCAACTTGTTCGCCTAAAATAAAGTTGCCGTCATCTAGGACTTCACCAACTGCTGCTAACAATTCAGACTTCAAAGCAGCGTGTTGACTTTTGAGGTTGATGTAGGGAATTTGATTAATTGTTAGTTGTTGCACTTTAATATCCCAAAATATTAATCAGAACTTCACGGCTATGACCAGACTGGCGATGTTCCCAGATAAAAATATCTTGTAAACGACCCAGTTGCAAAAGACTTTGAGCAATGGGGATTTGTTCGGAGGTATGGGTGAGGGCACATCGGATATGTGCAGGCATGTCGTCTAAACCTTCTCCAGCGAGGAGATATTTACCTGTTTCTGGCACTAATTTGGCAAAAAAGGCTTCGACATCGGGTTTAGCATCATTTTCTTGAATGAGTAAACTAGCTGAGGTATGACGAATAAAAAGGTTACAAAGCCCTGCTTGAATTCCCGATTCTGTAACGATCGCTTGGACTTGGGGTGTAATCTGACACAGAGATTTCCCAGTGGTTTGCACTTTGATTGCTTGTTGGTAAAGCCTGATGGATGAGTTTGTCATTTTTATGCTTTTCCTAGATGCTCAAACCACAATTTTGTCTCTTGCTGAATCGTTTCTGTTGTCCAAACGGGAGCATCTTGCCAAAGTTCAATATTAGCTAACATTTCGCTGACTCCTTGGCTCAAACTCACTTGAGGTTGCCATTTTAAAAGAGTTGTCGCTTTGGTAATATCTGCCCAAGTACAATCGGGTTCGCCTGGACGTTTGGGGATATGAGTAATTGGCCCTTCTAATAATTTCACCAGTGTCAAAACGCTTTCAGATTTACCCGAACCAACGTTAATTATTTCGCCCGTGATATCAGATTCCGCAGCTTTGACAAAGGCTTCTACTACATCACTAACGAAGGTAAAATCTCTCGTTTGCGTTCCATCTCCCACCACAGTAAAGGGTTTTGTGGCTAGTTTCTGAGCGAGAAATACACCAAACACTGCACCATAAGCCCCAGTTGTGCGCGATCGCGGCCCATATACATTAAACAGTCGTAAAGAAAGGGCTGGAAGTTGATAAACTTGCGCCCAGTGCATCACTAGTTGTTCCCCTAAATATTTCGTCAAACCATAAGGGTGTTTGGGATTGCAGGGATAGGTTTCTGGTGTAGGATATTGGTCAGGAATACCATAGCAGGTGGAGGAAGCTGTGTAGATAAATTTGTCAATTTGAGCATGACGACAAGCTTCTAAAAGGACAAAGGTACTATGTAGATTGGAATGATAATATTGCTCTGGATTTTGGATTGAGGGAACTAAATCGGCTAATCCTGCTAAATGAAATACCCAATCAATATCTGTTAATGTGTCTGGAGAAATATTAGCTACATCTTGCTCAATAAATGTAAATTGAGGATAGGTTTCGGCTACTTTTAAATTAGTCGTTCTGCCTGTAATCAGGTTATCTAATCCTACGACGCTATGACCTGATTTTAGTAGGCAATCGCATAAGTGAGAACCAATGAAACCAGCAGCACCAGTGACTAAGCAACGTCTACGAGCGTTTAATTTAGTGTTCATATAACTTTACAGAAATAAGGCAAAATCAATCTATTACTTTTTTAACAACCAAATGCTTAATAGCGTTAACAGATTCAAAGTTATCTAATAATAATTCTTTTGAATTTAACGTAAAACCAAACTTTTCTTCCAAAAAGCTAGCTAGCTTAAAAATACTTATTGAGTCTATAATTCCTGCTTCGATTAAAAGCATTTCGTTTGAGAAATTTATATCCGATTTATTGTACATAAAATTTTGAACAATATGCTCTTTAATTATTTTTTCTATCTCTGCTTCGGTGTATTTGTTTGTAGGCATAATTATTAAACTCCTGGTTGAAATATTTTTCAAGTATTTTTATTTTATTCAAATAAGCTAATATATTTTAGTTAAGTCGTGGTACTTTTTATTATTCGGATCGGGGTTTATATGAAATGCTAAAAAAATCTCGCTATGGTTTTAAATTTTTTTCAATGGCTTCTGTGCGTAGTAAATTCCTATTAATTTTGCCTGTGACTGTTTTAGGCAAAGAGGTATGACGAAAGTCAATATTCTCAGGAATCATGTATTTGGGAAGACGCTCTGCACAAAAATATTGTAAATCGTGTTGTTTCAAATTACTCTCTTCTTTAACCACAACTATTGCCTCGATCCGATTGCTGATTTGTTCGTCAGGAATGGCAATAACTACTGCTTCTTCAATATCTGGATGACTGTAAAGCGTAGTCTCGATTTCTCCCAATTCAATACGGTATCCCCGACTTTTAATTTGGTAGTCACCACGATCTACATAAATATAATTGCCATCTGCATCTTGTTTCACTATATCGCCAGTACGGAACACAATTTCTTCACCCAGGTGTGGGTTAAGTACATAAGGAACCAGAACCTCTTTGGTTTTTTCAGGCATTTTCCAGTATCCTTTCATGAGTGACGATCCTCGCATACAGAGTTCGCCACTTTCTCCAGGATTAACAATTTGATTCTCTTCATTAACCACAAATAAATCAATATTAGGGAATGCTTTTCCAATAGGAATTTTTTTCATTTCTGGAGTAATATCCCCAAGTAAATAAAAGCTACGAGGGAATGCTTCTGTAGAGCCGTAGAGGTGATAATACTTAGCCTGGGGAATTGCCTTCATCAGATTACGAAGATATTTTTGAGGAAATATTTCGCCACCAAAGATAATTATTCTTAAATCTGGAAATTTATACTCGTCTAAATTTCCCCGGAGTACAAGTTGGGTTAGTAAAGATGATACTGAAGACCAGATTGTAATTCGCTGATTTTCTGTAAACTTGCTTAATTCTATTGGCAAAACGGAGAGTTCTGAAGGAACTAAAACTAAAGTTGCTCCTGCCTTAATCGGCAAAAAAATATCAAAAATTGAGCCGATAAAATAGATAGGAAACAGACCGGATATCCGATCGGTAGGCTGGACATCAAAACCTCGATAAAAGCAGTTAACAGAAGTCAGTAAAGCTCGATGGCTAATCATTACCCCTTTTGGTTTGCCAGTTGAACCTGAAGTGTACATGATAGTAGCTAAATCTTGGTCAATCAGAGCAGTTGGGGATAAGGGAGAGTCAGGCGATCGCAATACTTCCTGCCATGTAACTATATTTGTTGGGAAAAGCTCACTTTCGCTTTCTGGCATACCTAAATCTTCGAGAATGACGCATTTTAGATATTGATAAAAATTACTATCTATTACGTCTTCATAGAGTTTGGTAAGCTTTAGGCTAGTAGTCACCAGAGCTTTTAGTTCGCAATCTTCAATCAAGAATCTCAGGCGCTTAACTGGAGCTAATGGATCTATAGGAACATAGGCAGCGCCAGCTTTCAGTATGCCGTAAATAGTTATTACTGCTTCGATGGATTTGTTTAGACAAATACCAACGCGATCGCCCTTGCCTATTCCAGCATCATTAAGAACACGAGCTAACTGATTAGAAACTTTATCTAGCTGTTGATAAGTTATACTTTGATTTTTATAAATTACAGCTTCTTTGTCTGAATAATTTATTGCATTTATTTCTAATAAATGTTGGAGTAAATATGCCATGTTTACTTTCCTAAAAAGTATTTATTATATACGTAGTTTATAATTAATTACTAACAAAAGCTATCTCGTTATTTTTGATTTATACCCAATAGATTTATCTTGCGTATGTTTGATATTCTAACTTACTATACTCTCTGTAATTACTAGATATGCCAAATTTTTTTCCTAAGTTCAGCATTAAGCAGCGATTAGATGTTATGGCAGAGTGAAAAACTCCCTGAGGAATAACCACAATCGGAATATTATTAACACTCAATTCTGGTGAAGACGATAATTCAATTACTCTAGTTAGCCCAGCTTCTTTAAGTTCTTCGTAACTTCGATAGTTAGTAACTCGAAGACTAGCAAGCGTAATAGGCTTTTCTTTTGATTTTAAATATATCACATCTTCGTATACCGATTTTAAATCAATGTTTGGTAGCTCAATAACTTCAACACTATGTGAGCCTTGCAATAATATTAACCAATCTTCCTGTAATCCATGCCAATCAAAATCAGCATTAGCTCCTCCAGATACTTCAACCCAAGTTTGAATATTTCCTGGGTTATTAGCATAAAAAAGCTCAATTAAAAGCTCTCCTTTCTTAATTTTAAAATTAGTGCAATATTCCGCAGGAGTTGTAACGTAGGCTTTGGGAGATATAAATTTTTTCAAGAAATATTCATTGAGACTGACTTCACAATCTACGCTGCTCGGATCTCGATCGTATATGCTGTTATTCTTTTGCTCAATTTCCATAGTATTTTAACTGAATTACAAAACGACATTTTCAAAAGTTGGCAAACATAATTTCAAACAGTTGATGGTAGTAAATAAGAAAAACAGAAAACTCAACTAAAACTGAAAGTAAACAAAGGGTTGAGGACTCATTGCTACAAACCGAAGTATTACTGAAACTAATACTCCAAATAAAGCTGCAAAACTCCAGTTGGGAATTTTTCGCCACCAATCAATTCCCTCAAGTTTATAAGCTGCCCAGTGCATTATGATTAAAGGTACAAAAATCCATGCAACTTGAATGTTTAAGTTTTGAAAACCAGGAGAATTTAAGAATATAAAGGATTTCCCTACTTGCATAGCAGTCGCTAAATCGTTACTCCGAAACAAAATTGAAGAGGCACAAAACCAGTAAAAAGTAAGGGGGATACCTATCATGTTTCTTAGAGGTAGTAACCACTTGTAGGGAGCAACCCAAAATGACCATTGTTTGTGAACAATTAAAGCAATTCCATTCAATCCTCCCCAAACTACAAAATGCCAAGCTGCTCCATGCCAGAGTCCTGATAGGAGCATCGTAATGAAAAGATTTCCGTAGGCAACCAATTCTATTCGTTGACTTTTTCTTAGCGCGATCGTCAAAGGAAAATAGACATAATCTCGAAGCCAACTGTAGAGGGTAATATGCCAACGTTGCCACAAATCAGTGACACTACTGGAAAAGTAGGGAAAATTAAAGTTGAGAGGTAGCTTGTATCCCAGTAAACCTGCACAGGCGATCGCCATATCTGAATACCCAGAAAAGTCGCAGTATATTTGTACTGCGAAAGAGATAACAGCAATCCAACAGCTTAAAGCTGTATAATTTTCTGGGTTTGTAAAATATCGATCTACTAAAGGAGAAAGATTATCCGAAATACAAGCTTTTTTAAAATATCCTACTAAAAATAGTGTTAAAAATCCTCGAACATCAACATCGTTTAGATTTTTTGGGGTTAGTAGTTGAGGCAAAAAAGTAGATGCACGGACAATAGGGCCTGCAACCAGTTGAGGGAAGAAAGTTACAAATAAAGCAAAATCCCAAAAACTTCTAATAGGTTTTAGTTTACCAAGATATGCATCAATCGAATAGCTTAGAGTTTGAAAAGTGTAAAAACTAATCCCTACTGGCAAAATAATTTCAAGGGATCTGATACTAATAGGTAAACCTAAAAAATTTAATAAATGTGAGGCAGAATCAGCGAAAAAATTATAATATTTAAAAAATCCTAATAAACCTAGATTTGCAACTAAGCTGAGTATCAACCATCCTAGACGTTGCTGCTGATTTAGCGGTTTACTCAGCAGTGCATTCCAAGAAAATACATTTATCCATCGGTTCTTGGTTTCTCTGTACTGTAGTGCGTTACTTTTTTGAATTTCTTGTCCTGTTATTGAAGAATCAACCTGTGGTCTAGACAACATCAAACCAACAAAGTAGTCAATCACTGTCGAGAACAATAACAGGAAAAGAAAACGCCAATCCCACGCACTATAAAAAATAAAACTACAAATTAGTAACCAAAATTTACGATGATTGCATTTCTGCAAAATCCAGTATATGCAGAAAACGATAAGGAAGAAAAAGAGAAAACGAAATTCTGTAAATACCATATATAGATATAAATATTAAAATTAAAATTTTGTCGGGTTTTTAAGATGCTGAGAAAATTCTTCTGCTAGAGACAACGTGTATTCCTTAGCTCCTTGATGATTTAGATGTGCAGCATCGACTCTTCTATCAAGTTGAAATAAATTATTAAAAATATTGGGTTTATTAAAAGCAAATAAGGTAGAAATATATCCTAAATTATATGCTTGTATCATAGCAGAATTATTGTAATTAGCCTCTAAAGTTGGAGGAATAACAAATATAGGCTCAATTTTTTGCGAACCATGTTCATTTTGATGTTCAATTCGTGAAAAAATATTTTTAACAATTTTTATTCCCTGAGAATGAGAATTGTTATCTGCTATCAACATATTTGGTTGGCTAAAATTTTGTATTTTTGCTAACTCTTCTTGTAAATCTTTTTGATATTTATTAGATTTTTCAATGTTAAAAAACCTTTTCTTCCAATTATCAAAATCTTCTCTCCAATCTATTGCATAATATCCAGATTCTTGGATAAGCTTATCCTCAGATGTTGCTGATAATGAACCTAATGAATCTGTTTTGGTTAAACTTAAGCCTAATATTTTTTCATCCCACCAATTAGAAACCCTAGCAATACCTAGCCATCGGTAAACAAAGCTTTGAAAATTAACATATATTTTTTTAGCTTTAGTTTTCCAACTTTCATTAGTTTCAAGAGTTAATTGAAAACTTTCTATCGTTTTTTGAGGAGTATGCCAGTAAATATCTGTAAGAGATCTAGGAAATTCAACTATGTACAAATCAAACGCACAGTCTATGAATATCCACTTTAAATTTGCTGGCTTTATAGTCAGAATCTTTTGTAAATAAAAATCAACTTGCGATGCGTTTGCACCTTGAATACCAAAATTAAAAGATTTTATATTGCTACCTTCTTTTAGCATAAATTCATCAAACAATTTTGGAATAACTCCAAAATGTGTAACACTTCCCCCTATAAAAATAATATCATAATCATCTTTGTGTTCAGTGAAATATTTCCATTTCAAACTAGTCTCATCATGGTTTTGAGGTGTATCTGAATACGGAAAAAATGTATTTAATAATCCAGCAGATAAAATTAAAAACAACATAAAAATTAAACTCAAAGAAAATATAACGAATGGTTTCAATGAAACTGATAAATTTTTAAAATAACTGCTTTGAATCATAAAACTACTTTAGTGATAAACTCTTTTTTACCTTGTTTTGGTTTGTTTTTATTAGTTTTACTAAGATTAATCCAGTGCGTACTGCAAGTTTAAAATTAAGACTATTACACTTTGCTCATTCTATAAATCATTTTATTTAAATCTTTACAATTAATAATAATATCTTCATTTTTGGATTCACAAAACATACAAGTATAATCAAATCCTAATCCTTGAGCCACTGTGTAATAAAAATGGCTAATTTTCTGACCAAAAAGCTCAATTAAGCTTAAATTTTTGGAGAAAATAATATTTGTGACTCCACCTCCATGAGGAGCAATAATAAATTCAGCTTGAGCAAATAATCTCACTTGATCTGCAAAATCTAAATCTTCAAGAACATAAGGAACAAAACCCATTTTTGCTAAACTATTTATTACTTCTTCTTCATTGAGAATGCGCCGAGCATTGGCTTTTCTGCGGGAAATAAAAATCTTGGGACTCAAAAACAGGTTTGGATTTGCATAAGTATCGACATTGCTCAAAATACGTTCTCTTACCCAGTGACAAGCTTTGATGGAAATACGTCCTCCTTCTCGTCGTTTAGAGCAAACAACTAATTCGTTAATTTTCGCTCTAGCTCCATTCCATTCGATATAATCTTCTGGACGATAACCCATCAATTCGAGAGAACGAGTTTCCCAAAGTCGTGGGTTTTTATTTATAATTAATTTTGGTTTTTTGCCTGTTTTTTGAGAATAATATTCAAGCACTTCTAATCGAGTTAAAGCCTCATATATCCAATGAGCATATAAAGGACTCCAATAATTAACTAACGAACAAGCTAAGTCTATATGCTCTAAATTTGCTACTGGTGTAAGATATTGAGAATTAAAACCTTGTCTTAGTGTGGAAATGGCAGTATGTTCTAAAACATCTACTCTATCTAAAGCTGTTTCTAAGATAATTTTTTTATCTTCAGTAAATCCAATAGCATGAATCCCAAATAATTCTACATTTTTGACAACCGCAGCAAAAGGATTAGTGAATTCAAATTTACCTTCTTTTTCTATAAATGCAGCCGGAATTTCTTGATAGCTGATAGCTGGTTTAATCTGAATAATTTCTTCATACTTTAATTGATAAAGATTATTCTCAGCTTGAGATTGTTCGAGCAAATCTATCCTGGAAATTAAATTTTGATGAAGATAATTAAATAAAGTTGAATAAATAAACCGAAGAATAGGTAATTGTTGATATTCTGCTTCTAATTTGGGAATGTTATTTTCCCTTCGGTCTTTCTCCATCTCGTCAGTTAGGATGATGAGATGGTCGTTAATATATTTTAATAAAACAGGATATATTAATTTCAATATCAAAAATTCTTGTAAATAGCGCCAAGCTTTATTCATCTGACTATAGCCTTCTGAGTTGAAGTTGTAGCAACGAAGTAATCTTGCTATTTTTTAGTAGGAATTGATAGAAATTCTCTGAAATTCTATAATGCACCTTCTCTAGAAGAATTAGTGGTGCGTTACGGCGCAGCCTAACGCACCCTACTATATTTATCTTATAGGTGTGGGTGCATAAATTATTTTTAAATGAAATACCTGAGTTGGAGTAAATTATCCAGCCGAGCTGAGACTATTAATTGTTCTTCAACAATTTCTTGACTAAGTAAATAAAATTTACCGATCGCCGCCGTTTTAGCAGCTTCCATATCAGATATTTTATCACCAATCAAGATTGAGTTTTCTAGGTCTATTGGATATTTTTTACAAGCTTGCTCAATCATTCCTGGGGATGGTTTACGACATCGGCAGTTTTGACGGTAATTAGATATGGGAGCTTCGGGATGATGTGGGCAATAAAATACATCAAGCAATGGTACACCTTGTTTTTTAAATTGTTCGCACATCCATGCAGTTAGGTCTAAAAAATCTTGTTCTGAATAATAACCACGAGCAATGCCTGACTGATTAGTAATTACAATCAATTCATAACTTAAATCGTGCAATAGACGACAGACGGTAAATAGACCATCGAGAAATTCAAATTGGTCGCGTTTAAAAACATAGCCGTAATCAACATTGATAACACCGTCGCGGTCAAGGAAAGCTACTTTGATCATTTGAGTAATTGTTGACTGATGACTGTCATCAGTCAACGTGCCTCATGTAATAAGTTCACAGCATAAATATTTTTTTCTCTCACGCAGAGGCGCAGAGGCGCAGAGAAGAGAACGCAAAGAAAGACTTTTGCAAGAAGTCTAATATCTAAGCAAGCAGTTTCTTGACTTGGTTCATAATCCCAATAGCATCAATACCTTGATTCGGTAATTGTTCCCATACTCCACTACATCCTTCTTGATGAGTACCCATGTATGCATATTTGGGAGAGAAACCTCTCTCTAGTAACCAGGAACCAAAACGAATTCCTAAACCTGTGCGACGATTTAATGATTCCACGACCAAGACAAAAGGTGTGGAACCAATCTTTGCGATGATTTCTTCATCAACCATATTTAAAGTTGGCTTGTTAATTAAGCCGACATCAATGCCTTGTTGCTTGAGATTTTCTACTACATTCAAGGCGCGATAAAGTACTTCGCCAAAACTGACGATGTAGCCGGCTGTACCTTCGCGTATCACGTCATCTTTGCCAGGAACAAAGGTATAGCTTTCTCCAAAGAAAGGTTTACCCTGGGTATCTAAAATATCGGGGACTGGGGAACGGCTGGAAAACAAAAACCTTAAACCAGGTTGATGGAATATAGTTTCCACACAGGCTTTCATTTGTCCGCCATCGGCTGGGTAATAAAGACGGGTTTCGTAGCCATCGTCTAAGCCGTTGTCTGCAAACATGTTATTCAGACCAAAATGGCAGGTGTTATCTGCTAATTCATCTATGCCACTGTGGGAAAATTGGCACAGAACGTTGGATTTATTCAGCCGCGCCATTGTGATTTCGGAAATGCACATTTCTAAAAAGGCGCTGTAGGTGCTGAAAATGCCCTGTTTTCCCTTTTCCATACCAAACCCCGCCGCCGCCGCGAAGTTACCGCGTTCCATAATACCGCCGTGATAGAAAATTTCTGGATAGGCTTGACTAATTTTGTTGATCCCGCAAGATTCTCCTAAATCGCTATCAATGCACATTACCTTTTCTTGGCGTTCGGCTGGAGTCATCCGACTGAGAATTGAAACGACGGTAGCATCGAAGATATGGCGAGTTTTGCTGCTAGAATCGGTAAAGGTGTAGCTTGCTTTGAGTGGAACAATTCCTTTGAGATAATTAGCCGCTTGAGTGTGTCCGCGAGTTTCGAGATATGCGATCGCCAAATCAGGCGATAATGCATCATGACCAAATGGCGTACCTTCTACCCCAGCAATACCAGGACACATGGGACGTTTATTCACTACGGCTACTGGGCCGTTTGTGGTAACTGCTTGACACAGACGGCTATACAAATCATCCAAATCTTCGCCTTGTCCTGCGAGTACGGTTAGTCCGTGTCCTGCTAAGGTTTGAGTGACATCGTAGCCTGGTAAATAATCTGAAGGATAGCCGCTACAAGTGGAATTGTTATCGTCAATAATTAATTTGACGTTGAGATTCTTGGCGACGGCTAAACGTGCGGCTTCGGCGTCATTTCCTTCTTGTTGCGAACCATCCGATCCCAAACAGAATACTACTTGTTGAGGATTGGCGATCGCAACTCCATTCACATAAGGCCACAAATGTCCTAATCTACCGGCGCTAAATTTCACCCCAGGAGTGCGTCCCCGTTCTGGATGAGCAAGCAGTTTAGAATAAGGTTCTCGATAGTGCAGCAATTCTTCCACATCAAGATCGCCATGTAAAGTAGCCATTAAATATTGTGTGGCGACTCTGTGTCCTGCTTCGTCAAAGAAAATCGGCACAAATTTATCTGCCGATCCCCGAAAGAAAGCATCCAAAATCATCACTTCGGGAACTGTATCATAAGCTCCTCCTGTATGACCGCCTACACCTTTTGCTGCTGCTATGGCTGTAAAGAAAACAATAGTATCTCGACAAAGTTGAATATTAGCCTTCAACGTTTCTCGTTGCTGATTTGTCAAAGTTGAATTATTCGGATCTAATTTCAACTGTTTGTAAGCATCTAAGTCAATGGGAAAACGGAGTTTTGTTACAGTCATTGATTTTCATTCCTTATGCTAGTTTTAGATTTTGTATTTTTGAACTTAAAAGTTAAGCATCTAATTATTTTTAATTTTTGCCATACACCTTAAGACCATCCCAAATACCCATCACTCCAGGATAGGGACTATAATAAACGTTCTCCATTGTTTGAATTTTCTCAACTAATCTGGGTTCGGAATTTCCCACAGCAATACCCTTTAAACCTGTCTCAAATAATGAGAAATCGTTGAGAGTGTCTCCACAAGTAACTGTGTCATCATAATTAAAATTCATTTCTGCCAAAAATCTTAGGAGGGTCGGGCCTTTAGAAACGCCTTTTGGCATAACATCAAAATAATAGTAGTCTAATCTCATGTCATGGGAAAGGATCGTATCAAATCCAGCATCAATTACTTTTTGAATGGTTTGAGGTTGCAAGGTTTCGGGTTCATAGTAGTACGATACACGATAGTCGGGATTAACAGACTGTAATTTTAATCCTGGTTCATTGGCTAATAAAGCTTTGACTTTTTCGTTAGCATTTCCCCAAGTTTGTCCTACCCAGTCTTGCAAAACAGAAATAGGCTTGAAGGTTTCGCCATGTACGATTGTTGTACCGACATCAGCAATGATGTATTCAGGTTTGGGTATGTTTGGTTCTTCCTCAAATAGTTCGCTAACTCGGTCAAGTTCTCTACCAGTTACATATACTAAAAGAATGCGATCGCGCTGTTGGTGAATATATTGATAAAATTGCGATCGCTCTTGTTCAGAACCACCTAAAAAAGTGCCATCGAGGTCAGTTGCTAATAGTAATGAGTGATTATTCATATTAAAATTAGCCTAAAATTAATCCACTGCGGGGTGCAAGTGTAAAGTTGAGAGTTGCTTGTACTGGTTCATCACTCCAATTTGCTGCACCAGAACCATAGATAAATAACACTTGCTGAGGTTGCGATGACAATGAAGGCTGAATACTAACTTTTGCTGTTTCATTACCAGCATTAACAGCAATTACTAAAACTTCTGTTTCTAATATTCGCGCAAAAATGTAAACTTGTCCTTGACCATATAAAGTTTGATATTCCCCAATTTGTAATGCTGGATGAGAAAGACGCAGTTTAATTAATTGACGATGAAACTCTAGAATATCTCGATCCCACTGTTGTTCGTCGGGAAAACCTTTGCGACAATCAGGATCGTAACCACCGGTTAAACCAACTTCATCGCCGTAATATATATAAGGTGCGCCGGGGAAAGTTAATAATAGTAATGTTGATAAATATAAACTGGGGCGATCGCCACCGGCAACATCAATTAATCTAGCTGTATCGTGATTGTTAATACCGTTAAGTTGAGTTAGTTGAATTTCCCAAGGATAAAGTTGCAGTAATTGATTAATTTTTTCCCCATATTCAGCAGCATCAGAAGGTGGTGGGGGAGCATAGAATTCCAAATGACCTTTGACTTGGCGATCGCCTACAATAAAAGCAGTGGTAGCATTCAGAAAAGGTAGACTCGACACGCCATCAAATTGTGTCCCATCTAACCACTCAGTCGCCTCCATTGGAATTTCTCCAACAATATATGCTTCGGGGTTAACTGCTTTTACTCGGTCGCGAAACTCTTGCCAAAATCCAGGCGTTTTAATGTAATCTGCTGAATCTAAACGCCAGCCATCTGCACCGCGTTGAATCCAATGTTCGCCTACTTGCATAATATATTCGCGTACTCCTGGATTATTGGTGTTCAATTCTGGTAAAGCCCGAAAGCCACACCAAGAAGCATAATTAGCAGGGAGAGATTCATCATAGGGTGAGATAGGCCAATCTTCAATTTTAAACCAATCAAACCAAGGGGATTTTTGACCATTTTCTAAAATATCATTGAAAAAATAAAAGCCCCTACTAGCATGATTAAAAGTGCCATCTAAGACAAGTTTAATATTACGGCGGTGAACTTCTTTAAGGAGATTTGTAAATGCTTCTTCACCACCTAATAAGGGATCTACTTGATAGTAATCAAGGGTATGATAGCGATGATTACTGGCAGATGTAAAAATGGGGTTGAGGTAAATCGCATTAATCCCTAAATCTTGTAAATAATCTAGCTTTTCAATTATTCCCCAAAGATTTCCTCCCTTATAACCATTAAATGTAGGCGGAGCATTCCAATCTTCTAAAGGTACATTCAGTAACCAACTTTGATATGTAGGAACACTCCGAGCAAAACGGTCAGGAAATATTTGGTAGAAAACGGCGTGTTTGACCCAATCAGGTGTATTAATCTGCATAGATCAATTTTTAAATAATTTAAACTACGAGTGCGGGAGATAAGTATCGATTTATTGTTTCTCCTTTAGTACGTATCAATTTCTCAATAACTTCTTCAAAGAATTTATCTGTCACCATTATGCCTTTGTGACATTGATTTCTAAAAGATAGACATAAGTTGGCAGCATAAACAGGCGATTCCAATGCTTCTGCGTACAATTGGAGAATTGATGTTTCGTCTTCAATAAGTCCATGCATCAAAATAGGACTAAAAAGCCCCATGTTTAGAAAAAGGGGCAATTCTATAATTTCAGAAAGCTTAGATAAAAATTTTGTGCTAACGGCTAATCGAGACAAGTTGCCTGTATGATTTTTCATGATTGATTTACAGGCATATATGTAAAAATCCAAAAAATCATTTCTTTTGTTAAAAAACACCATCGAATTAGTTACTTTTTTTAAGCATAATAAAGGCCCTTCTCCCAAGTTTTTATCGTATTCTGTATCCAACCAGAACTCGCGGCATAGTAAATAGTCTTCTGTAGTATCGATTGTTAATTGATCGGGATCGAAAACTACGATATCAGCATCCATCCAAATAGTTTGATCGTATCCTTCTTCGAGAAATTTTTTAGCTATTTCTAGCCTAGCTAGGTCTGCAATGATATTAATTTTGCCCTGGGATTTTTCTTGATACCAATCTGGAACATAGTCGAAAAAATTATCTTCTCTTTGGTAATCAAAGCCTTTTAATTCAGCCCAATCTTTGACTGTTTGCATACACTTTTCTAGCCAAGCTGGTGTTTCACTCCCGTGATAGGATTGATAAACAATAGTTTTCATAATCATCCTTTATAAAATCCGAAATATTCTAATCCTTCTAAAATTCCAGCTGCAAAATTGCTTTTTGCTAGATAGCGTTTTCCTGGTGGTGAATTTTCATGCCAGTTTAATATTTCTAACCGAGCATTACCGACGATAATGGCGGGACAATGCATATTTTGAAACATGGACAAATCGTTGCCTGAATCTCCACAAATCACAGTTTGTTCATCGGTAAAGCCTAAACGTTGTTGCACAAAAATAGCGGCTGAACCTTTATTCGCGCACGCAGGCAATATGTCTAAAAATCCGCCATCATAAGAATCTACCATTTGCACTGCTATGCCTTGATTCTGGAGAATTGCCTTTAAATGGGGAACTGTAACAGATAATCCATCTAAGCAGGTGTAATAGGTAACTTTGAAGTCAGTCTGTTCTGTGGGAGGTTGGAGAACAAGGCAAGGAAACCGTTTTGCTACCTCTACTATTATTTCTCGATTCCAAGCTTGGGAGATTTTAGTTTGCCATTCATCATCGGGGTTACTGCTACCTGGATAGTATATTTCTGTACCAACCGCTAGCATTAATACATCGGGTTTTAAGAGTTCTTTTTGGGCAATTAATTCTTGATAAAGAGGTAGCGATCGCCCTGTAGTATAGGCAATAACTATACCGTAATTTTGGCGTTGCTCGTGTAGCCATTGATTTAAGTTATTTAAAGCTACATCGTCACCGACTAAGGTGTAATCTAAGTCGGTCACAAATAGAAATTTTGCCACTATTACTCCTGAATGAAGACGTTGCCGATTCTATTTACATCAATATTTAAATTTAGTAACAATTCTCAAATTTAGTCAGCAAACAGGGGCGAAAAATCTTTATCTAATTTAAACAACTAGTGCAGAAAGCTACGAAATAATCAGTTTTTAATTTGTTTTTATGCTCTGATTCATCATTATACCTGTTTGCAAATATCTGTCAAAGGCAATTGCTATTACAAGTTGTTTACATTTTATAAAAAAACTTTGTATGACATAAAGTTTCTTGGTAATTTCAATGTGATGCCTCTTTTTAACTGCCTTAACTGTCTTAAGTGTCCGATTTTGCTATTGCATTTTGAATGCAAAAATAAGATAGTATTAAAACACTAATTTCTTAAACGCTCTTATACTCAAGCACCGTAGACTTCACAACCGAACTTCTACATTATATGGAAGTCAATCTTTACCACATCAGGAAACACCGCCAAACTCAGAATGTATCATTAGAAAAATTAATGAGTGTAATTAATCTTGAGAGTATGTGCGATCTATTAAGTTTTGAAAAATAATTCTGTCCAATGGTTTTTTTGAAGTGAGATACAATTAAAGCTAATGAAATTCATACAGAAAAGTTCGGGATGTCAAAGAAGCTTTCTGTCAGGCTATCAGATTTAAATTGTCTAATTTAAGAAATAAAAATCTACAGTCAACTAAGTAGTTATTGAGATTTAAATAGTTTGCCATCAATTGAAAATCTTAAATATTTGTGTAAATTCAAAAATGGGTACAATTTTAATTTTATTATTTGCTTGTGAAAAATTAGTTTAATTTTTATTAAAAAATGAACTAAGTATAAGAAAATCTTTTTTATTTTCCTGAAAATAGAAAAGAATTGCTCAAAAATGTAATTTTAGGTAAAATCTAATGCCTTCAGTACAGCAGCAACTATACTCCTTTTCTACTGATTACTTTAGCCAACTAGCTAATCTGGGAGAAAAGTTTCAGGTAACAGATTGTCAAGGCAAATCTTTTTCAAATTCTCACGGGATTAACCTAGCTGCTGATTTAGTAAATCAGCAACATCAACAGCAGCGAAAAGTTATTTTCATTGGAAATGGAGGAAGTGCAACTGTAGCTAGTCATCAAGCCATTGACTTCTGGCGCAATGGTAATATTCCAGCGATCGCTTTTAACGATAGTGCTTTAGTCACCTGCATTAGTAATGACTTTGGTTACGAACAAGTATTCAGCAAACCAATCTCTACATTTGCTCAATCTGGAGATATTTTATTTGCAATTAGTAGTTCTGGACAATCAGAAAATATCCTTGCAGGTGTTCGCCAAGCAATAAAAATGGATTGTCATGTAATCACACTTTCAGCCTTCCAACCGAATAATCCTTTGCGTCAAATGGGACATCTAAATTTTTATGTTCCAACTATGTCTTATGGTTTTGCAGAAATCATGCATTTATGTATCTGTCACTGCATTATAGATGGCTTAGTTAAAGGTGCTTTACCTAGTAGAGATGCAAATAACTATCTCAGTTTTCATGAAATTCAAGCATCTTAAACTTATGCAAGTTCTACACAAATTACCTGAATGTAATTGTCGCAAAATTTAGGATTCCATGAAACTAGCGATCGGTACTGAAAAAAGTCTTGACTTTGAAACTTGTGCAGAAGTATTTGCTATCTACCGACAACAGGGACGCAAAATTGTTCTCTGCAATGGTGTATTTGATTTGCTGCACCCCGGACACATTGCTCACCTGCAAGCAGCCAAAGCAATGGGAGATTTGTTAGTAGTTTCTTTAACTGCGACTCCCTACATTAACCGAGGCCCCGGAAGACCAATATTTTCTGATGAATTGCGTGTAAGTTCCATAGCTGCTTTAGCTTGTGTTGATTACGTGATTTTAACCCCGGCGGTAACAGCTTTAGAAGTAATTGAAAAAGTGCGTCCGCATATTTATTGCAAGGGAGATGAATACGCACAGACCGAAAAAGATGTAACCCACAATATTGAGAAAGAAATTGCCCAAGTTAGAGCTTATGGCGGTGACATTCGCTATACCCAAGAAATTACTTTTAGCTCAACGCGGTTAATTAATAATTACCTTGATGTTCTTCCTTCAGACTTAAAAAATTACGCCAGCGATTTTAGTCAGCAGTATAGTATCGATCGCATTACAGATGCTGTCGATGCAATGCAGCATCTCAATGTTTTAGTTCTTGGCGATATCATTATTGATGAGTTTGTTCACTGTACTGTTCAAGGATTAACTTCCAAAGGAAGAGCGCCTTCGACTCGCTTTGTGAAAAAGGAACAGCATTTGGGAGGAGTTTTTGCGATCGCTCGCCATCTGTCCAGTTTCGCCAAGTCTGTCACTCTAGCTAGCGCCATCGGTAGCGAACCAGATGTGCATCGCTTAATTGCCAATCACATGAATGGTTCGCTGCATCTGAATTTGCAGTGTGCAGAAAATTATTCTACTGTCACCAAGCGCCGTTATATCGAACAACAGGGAGCAACAAAGGGTTACACGCAACTATTTGCGATTAACTCTATGAATGAAGAAGGATTGATAGCCGAAGAACGCCAAAAATTGTTGGATTCTTGGGAGAAGTTGCTAAAAAATTGCGATTTAGTAATTTTGGCAGATTACGGTCATGGACTGATTGATGCATCGGCGATGGAATTGATTCAAAACCAAGCACCATTTCTCGCTTTAAATTGTCAAACAAACAGTGCTAATTACGGTTACAACTTGATTAGTAAATATCAACGAGCCGATAGTTTTTGTATAGACGAACAAGAAATTCGTCTCGCCTTTTCTAACCGCCACGGAAATCGGGACGAGTTATTAAAACGTTTGCAATATCATTTAGGGGCGCAGCAAGGTTGGTTAACTTTGGGCGCTGCGGGTTCTTTGGCAATTCAAGCCAACGGAGAGATGCAAATTACCCCAGCCATGACACAACAAGTCAAAGATACCACAGGTGCGGGGGATGCCTTTTTTGCCTTGGCTAGTATGAGCGCCAAATTAAATTTACCCCTGCCTTTGGGATCGTTTTTAGGAAATTTAGCAGGTGCGATCGCGGCGAATATTTTGGGGAACGAAAAGCCTGTAGAGAAAGGGCGATTACTCAAGTTTGCCAAAACAATTTGCACGTTTTAGGAAAATAGAAGTTAGGAGTTAGGAGTTAGGAGATAGGAGTTAGGAGTCAGATGTGAACTTTATGTATTTACTAAATTTTGTATTAATTCTGAATTCTGAATTCTGAATTCTGACTTCTTCAAAAAATTATCAAGGAGCATTCTTATGAGTTCAATTAAACAAATTTTAGTAACCGGCGGTGCTGGTTATGTGGGCGCTGTTTTAGTTCCTAAACTTTTACAAGCTGGATATGCAGTCAAAGTGCTAGACCTGTATCTTTATGGCAAAGATGTATTAGCTGGTGTTAAAAATAATCCCAACTTAGAAGAAATTCAAGGCGATATCCGCGATCGCCAACTGCTAGAAAAAATCATGCCGGGATGTGATGCAGTTATTCATTTAGCTTGCATTTCCAACGATCCGAGTTTTGAATTAGATCCAGATTTAGGGCGTTCGATTAATTATGATGCCTTTTTTGACTTGGTAGATGTCGCCAAAGATTCGGGAGTCAAGCGGTTTATCTATGCTTCTTCCTCCAGTGTTTACGGCATCAAAGAAACAGAAAATGTCACAGAAGATTTACCATTAATGCCTTTAACAGACTATTCTCGTTACAAGGCTTTATGCGAAGAAGTATTACTCAGCAAACGAGAACCAGGATTTGTGACTTTAATAGTGCGTCCTGCAACAGTATGCGGTTACTCTCCTCGCCAGCGACTAGATTTAATAGTCAACATTTTTACTAACCAAGCTATCAATAACGGTAAAATTACAGTTTTTGGTGGTGACAATAAACGCCCCAGTCTTCATATTGAAGATATGGTTCAGTTTTATCTCAACTCTCTACAATGGCCGGATGAAGCGATCGATGGCAAAATTTTCAATGTTGGGTATGAAAATTATACAGTGACGGAAATTGCAGATATGACTCGTGAGGTAGTGGGAGACTCTGTAGAAATTGTGACTACACCCACAAATGATACGCGTTCATACCATATTTCCTCAGAGAAAATTAAGCAAGAACTGGGATTTGTACCTTCACATACAGTTCAAGATGCGATCGAGGATTTAACGTCAGCATTTAAAGCTAATCAAATTCCCAATTCTCTTACAGATTCTCGTTACTATAACGTGAAAGTGATGAAAGAGATTAACTTCAAATAAAGTCAAACCCCCCATAATTCTGGGTGGGGTTTGAATTAAAGCAGATTTCAATTTTTAGGTTGATTCGCTAAGGTTTTTGATAAGGCAACTCTAAGAAATAAATTATCCAATATTGTGGGGTGGGCATCCTGCCCGCCCAGTCTCTATGGCGGGCGAGACGCCCACCCCACAAGAGTTAATTGGATATTTTTTTATTTGGAAGTCCCTAAAAATTCTACATTCAAAAACGCGACAAATCGCCGATTGATTTTTGTAGAGACGGCGATTTATCGCGTCTTATTCAGCAAACATCGCAACCAAACGATTTGCTGGTTCCAGCATTGCAACATACAAACTTGTTGGTAAAGACCAAGCGTTACTTGGCTTATTGGGATCGAGATAAAAGTTGGATAAACCTTGAATAAAGTTTTTCATCTTAAGGATGTCATAGCCCCATACTTTTAATGATGGTAAAACTTCAGCTTCGACAATTTTTAATAAATCATCTCGTCTGCTTGTCACCCTCATAGCATTAAAAATAGTCCATGCCATTTCTAATGCTTCAAGGGTGCCATCATTACCTCCTTGATAAAACCATTCAATATCGAAATCGATCATCCGCACGTTTCCTTCGGCGTCAATCATTTCATTACCGCCCCAGCGGTCTGCATAAATGATTCCTTGTCTGTGAGCTAAATTCATTGCCTGCACAATTTTCGGCAAAAATTTTACTTCTCCGACTTCTAAAAATTCATATAAAGTTTTGCCTGTGACATATTCAATCAGCATCCAATCTTCAGCTGCATGAATTAATTTCGGAACTGGTAAGCCAGCAGCTAAGGCGCGATTGAGAAAATCAACTTCATCAGCAATATTTCTGAGTTTAAATGAACCGCCATTTTGAATAAAACCAGTAGCTTCATACATATACTGCATGTAGGCATCACCCGCTTCAGTAGTAACATCTCGCCTAGCACGAAAAACGTAGCGATCGCCTGCTATTGTAATGAATAAGATATGGTTAAATAATCCTTCAGATTCCGGTTTTTCTATTTTTGCTGTTTTACCTCCAGGTAAATAATCCAAAGCACGCTGTAATGCCTGAGCGATATCTGTTGGCAGTGTATCTTTTAAATTTTCTTGAACTGAGCTTTTCATCACCTTTAACCCATACTTAATTCTAAATTCATTGCTAAGAAATCAAAAAACTCAACTAAAATTTCATCGTAGTGAGACGCAAATTCCAGTTGCTTGATTTCTTCTCGACTAAAGTATCCTAATTTTTGACCTTCATGCAATGTTATTTGGGAAATATCTAAATCCAACTGAGTCCAAAAAATGTGTTCGTCACACTCTTGCCAAAAATAAGACTTAAAGAATTTAATCTCACCTAACTCTAATTCCATTTCCTCAACTAATTCTCTACGAATAGCTGCTTCTTTTGATTCATTTTCCTCTATATATCCTCCCAGCAGTGCCCAAGTGTTGGGAAAAGGAATAGAGCTTTTATTATCTCGAAGTACAAGTAAAACTTGCTGCTGGCTGTTGAGAATAATTATGTCAGCCCCTGGCGCTTCTCTCATCTCAGCTAAAATTTCATAAACTTCAATCAGTATATGATAAACAAATAAATTTATAAAAATAATCGTTATTTTTTAAGCTTTGAATCAAGTGAAAATTATCAATTCCAGCTTGTTATAATTTTTGTATTTTCTGATAGTGCTTCCCACTTACAAAAATAGGGTAGCACAGCTACGCTACCCTACCTTGTACCCTATGAAAACGAGAAATACTAATAATCTTAATTCCTTTGGATATTAAAGCCTTCAGAATTTTCTTTTAATTTTCAACGGCTGTCAGAGGAACCGAATCAACATCAGCATCAAAATTCAAAGATTTTGGTAAATAGATTAGCATCGCGACCATTTTGGTAAACATCAATAAGACGAGCGAGAGCAACAAAATATGCTTATTTTGTAAATAACAACCTACTATAGCTGATGGAAAAAATCCAAAAATAGCAGAGATAAAGCTGACATTCCGAACGATTTTGGCTTCCGCTAAACCTAAGAAATATCCTTCTAGCATTGAGGAAACTGAATTGAATGCAAGAAAGAAAATTAAGACCCAAACATAGGTACTAATAGTGTCGGTAATTTCAGTGTGGTTGGTTAATATTCCAAAAACTTTTTGGGGAAATAAAACACAAATTGTTGCTATAGTGAGTCCTATTAACAAGCTAATTGTAATTGAAGCTCTCAGTAAAGGCAGAAACTTCTCTTTTGACTCACTGCCTTTAAAGTTTCCGCTTAATGTTTCTGTGGCAAATCCTATTCCATTAGTTAAGAAAACATTGAGTTGTATTATCTGCCCCAATAAAGCATTTTGGGTAAAGAATATCGTACCCATCATGGCAGTAAAATTACTAAAAAATGTATAGATAGAAACCTCAGTAATAGTTCTCAGCATGATATCTCTATTGAGAGATAGAGTACTTTTCAAAGCTGACAAATCCATCATTTGTGGCATCACTGCTCGTATTTCTTGCCACTGAAGTTTTTTACTAGCTAAGATGATGCCGATCGCCAACATTAAATATTGGCTAGATGCTTGAGATGCTCCAGCCCCCATACTATTCCAACCCCACTGAATAATAAATACGTAATCTAAAATTATATTGGCTGCGTTAGCAATAATTGAAATTACCAAAACCTTAGCATTCTCCTCTCGTCCCAGCAGCCAACCGATGAGAACAAAGTTGAGTAAAACAGCAGGCGCTCCCCAAATCCGAGCATTATAATACTCAATACCAGCAGCTTTGATAGCGGCATCACCACTCAAGAGCGAAAAACCTATTTCTCGCAAAGGATACTGCAAAATTAATACAGCGATACCCAATGCCAAGCCTATTAAGCCATTGCGTAGTCCTACTAGCAGTGCTGCCTCTTGGTCATCTGCTCCAACAGCTTGAGCCGTTAACCCAGTGGTTGCCATGCGTAAGAACTCAAGAATCAAATAGACAAGGCCAAATAAGATATTAGCGATGGAAACCCCCGCCAAGGCATCGATGTCTTTCAAATGACCCAAAAAAGCCACACTGATTAAACCTGCTAGAGGTATCATCAGATTGGAAACAACATTAGCGATCGCTAGCCGAAAGAAGCGCGGTAGAAAGTCGTACTGTTCTGAAAGTGTTAAGTTCATGAATTAATTAAGTTATCTAGCTCAGTTGATTGGGAGTTGTTGACAAATTTCCTGGAAAACCTCTTAAAAAGCAATAATTTTAGCCCGTCTTTCCTATTTTAATTTTTTACTCTCAAATGAGCGGGGCAAATCATACCTATAATCTCAGCAATAAAACTAAGATGCAAGGACAGATAAGACACTTAAGAAAAGTTTTTCAGACGCTCCACTGCAATCTTAGTTGGTGAGTTTTATCATCAGTTAGTGGGGTATGGGGAGATGGGGAGATGGGGAGATGGGGAGATGGGGAGATGGGGAGAATAATCTCTCAGTCAACAGTTAACACTTTCAAATTAAAGATTCATCGCGATCGCTTCTACATCTTCTACAGTCAATCCTAAAGCATCAGCTACTTGTTCCCGGTTTAATCCCATACTCAGTAGTTTAGGTACTGCTTGTTGGAGTCGTTGTTGTGCAGCTTGGGCTTCTTGTTGTGCAGCTTGAGACTGTGCCATTAATTCCCCAAATGTCATAAAAAGTTGACCATCTGGGTAGGAAAGTTGCCATTGTTCGCCAGAGACATCAAAATTAATTTGCAGCCGTGGACTAACCCATTTTTGACCAAAATCTACCGAGTCTAAACCATATTCACCGCGTAACCAAACTTGTAGTTCATTATTTTCTGGGTTGTATATATAGTATTCCTCTACACCGTGTTGATTGTAGAACAGCAACTTCCGAGCCATTTCTACTGATGTGTTGACTGGCGAGAGGATTTCAAACACTACTTGGGGCGGTTGATTTCCTTCTTCCCACTGTTTATAAGAAGAACGACGACCTTTTGGACGACCAATTGCAACCATCACATCGGGTGCATATTTAATCTTATTATTACCCTCAATGGGATACCAGAATAAATCGCCAGCGACAAAAACATTTGGATCGCCTGCAAACAGAAGATCTAAATTACCCTTAATCAGCACAATAATTTCAAAATGTTCTGTATTATTTGCCATTGGCCGATCGTCAGATTCTGGATAGAAAATCTCCGCAGGTGCAGAAGATCCGATTTGAGAAACCATCGCCTTCATCTCCACTCGTGTTTTTATTTTAGGCGATCGCTCCACTGCAATTGAACGTGAACAGACCTCACCCACCCGGCCTCCCTCTCCTAGCAGGAGAGGGAGGAGTAAGGAAAATTAGGCTTTTTGCTCCCCTCTCCTTCAAGGAGAAGGGCTGGGGGTGAGGTCAAAATCCCATACATCGAATTCACGTCAATTGAGTTGCATCGCCATGCAATGCGATTGTATTAAGAAATTTTACATACACTGCTTAAGTAAAAAGTACCCTGCATAGACCTTAGTAACCCACGTATGGATAAGTGTAAGGTTCCATAGCGTAAGGAAAACATACATGGTTACTAAATTTGGTACTAATTTCAATGACAACGGCACAATTCAAAACGGAGTTTTCTATCCTACCCTCACAGGCACTGATGGCGACGATCGCATTTCTGGATTGGCAGGCAACGATATTATAGATGGTGCCGCTGGGAATGATAGCCTTTGGGGTGATGGTGGTAACGACTTGTTACGTGGCGGTGATGGCATTGATTGGCTATCAGGTGGTGATGGCAACGATACCATAATTGGCGATCGCGGTAATGATATCTTCGTTGGTGGAGCCGGAAACGACAGGTTGATTTGGAACAACGGTGACGGCAGCGACAAAATGAGTGGCAATGCTGGCTACGATGTAATCGAAGTCAATGGTGCGGCGGCAGCGGGGGATACCTTCCGCTTGCAAGCAGATACCCAAGGTAGAGCCATCTTTGACCGCTTGAACTTAGTGCCATTCACCTTAACTGTAGACACTGCCGAAAAATTTGAAGTCAACGGTCAAGGCGGCGATGACATCTTTGATGTTAACAGCTTGGCTGGTACTAGCATTGCAAGCGTGCAATTTACAGGCGGTGCGGGTAATGACTTGCTCGATGGTGCTGATACAGCTACGCCGTTAGTTGGTTATGGCAACGATGGCAATGATACCCTCAAGGGTGGCACTGGAACTGACAGCCTTGAGGGGGATACTGGTAACGACTTGTTACGAGGTGGTGACGGAATTGATTGGCTATCAGGTGGTGATGGCAACGATACCATAATTGGCGATCGCGGTAATGATATCTTCGTTGGTGGAGCCGGAAACGACAGGTTGATTTGGAACAACGGCGACGGCAGCGACAAAATGAGTGGCAATGCTGGCTACGATGTCATCGAAGTCAATGGTGCGGCGGCAGCGGGGGATACCTTCCGCTTGCAAGCAGATACCCAAGGTAGAGCCATCTTTGACCGCTTGAACTTAGTGCCATTCACCTTAACTGTAGACACTGCCGAAAAATTTGAAGTCAACGGTCAAGGCGGCGATGACATCTTTGATGTTAACAGCTTGGCTGGTACTAGCATTGCAAGCGTGCAATTTACAGGCGGTGCGGGCAATGACTTACTCGATGGTCGTGGCACATCTACCCCATTAGTTGGCTATGGCAATGACGGCAATGACACACTTTATGGTGGTAATGGAAATGACAGCCTCTACGGTGATGCTGGCAATGACTATCTTGCTGGTGGTAAAGGGAATGATGTACTCTCTGGCGGTTTAGGCGCAGATAAGTTCTACTTTGAGTCTAAGCTCAACGGCATAGACATTATCAAAGATTTCCAATATGCACAGGGAGATAAAGTCCTAGTAAGCAAAATTGGCTTTGGGGCTAGTAACCTAAGTCAGTTCAGCTATAACAACATCACTGGTGGTTTGTCTTACCAAGGACAGTTGTTTGCAAGTGTCGAAAACAAACCTGCTGGTTTCTCAATCAGTACAGACGTTGTGCTGGTGTAAGAAAACTTTTGACCCAACAATTTGGAATTCGTAGCGATCAATGGGCTACGCTAACGCAATTGTAGACGTAATTAAATAATCTATCTATTTGAGATATAACCCCCAATACTGCTCGCTTTGTGGATTTTTAACTCGGAATTGGATTTGGGGAAAAGGTTAAAGGCTTTTTCTTTCCCCTTTCCCTTTTCTCCTTAACCGACAAGTATTGATATAATCCCACGCCACTTGCTCTACTTAGGCTTTGCCCAATTAGAGCAAGTGGTTCAGGACTTACGCAATATGTGACTGAAAACCTTATTCAAGCGTTGCGGTAATTCATGTAGACGCGGAGCGGCTACTCTGCGAGAACGCTAAGAGCGAACCCGCAGGGTATTACCGCTACTTTCGTTATCTTTTGCGTAAGTCCTGTGGTTGTTCAATTTATTGATGAAATACACGGGTAGGGGCACAACATGTTCATTAGTGTCAACTTAACGTCAAACCCTAATAGAAAGGTGATGAGCGAGTTCTACTCATTTACCATCAAGATCCGCGTTACCCCACCCCGGTTTTGCTGGCGCAAAACCTCCCCTCCCCTTAGCAAGGGGAGGGGTTGGGGGTGGGGTAAAACGATTGTGGGGCAACAGTTTGAGCTTAAGTTGACACCAATGAACATGTTGTGCCCCTACGATTATCTGTACCTCTTCAAAATTTACTCTGCATTAACTTCTGTAGCTCACGTATGGATAAGTGTGGCAACTAGTTGCTGAAGATAACATGAGTTTCTCAAATACTCATACTAACCAGTCTTCACTTCAGATTGTTGCGATCGCTCTCAAGTTCTGGATTAACTAACTTCAACAAGGAAAATACTTATGGCTATTATACAAGGACAACAAACCAATGGAAATGACATCATCGTTGCTGATGGAGCTAATGACTTTATCGATGGTCTACTAGGCATTGACCTTATTAACGGTGGTTCGGGCAACGACATCATCTTCGGTAGGGGTGGCAATGACATAATTCTCGGTGCTGCTGGCAATGACTTCATTAACGGTGGCGCGGACAATGACGACCTTAGTGGTGGCGCGGGCAATGACACCCTTTTCGGTAGCTCCGGCAATGACACCCTTTTCGGTGGCTCTGGTAGTGACTCCCTCAGTGGTGGCACCGGCAATGATATTCTTATAGGCTTTAATGGAGTCAATGGAAATGAGTTAGACACTCTCAGGGGTGGTTCTGGAGCCGACACGTTTGTGCTTGGAGATAAAGCCCGTTCCTTCTACCTCAATTCGACCGGCTCTAGTTTTGCCACAATTGTTGATTTCGATTTCAGTCAGGGTGACAAGATTCGAGTTAACGGTAGTGTCTTTGGTTACACATTAAACAAGAGCATTAATTTGTCTGGTGGTTCTGCATTAGACACGCAAATTTTCAAAAACGGCGATCTGATTGCGGTTGTGCAAGACAATACTAATGTGTTTGCTTCCCTCGACTTTGTTACAGCTTAGATTGAGGGAATTGAAAGCACTGCTGTACAATAGACCTCTTGCAAAAGTACTTTTTGCACTCTTGTGGGAAAAGGGAAAATACCAAACCTTTCCCCCTTTCCCCTTCCCGTTTTCCCGACTTCTGCAAGAAGTACAATGCTTTCAAGAAGATTTAAGTCGTGCAAGCGGTACAGATACATACCTGAATGCCGCTTGCATTTTTTAATTTTATCACTGCATAGATCGAATAGTTATACAAATAAGCGTACATCGGTAGGGGCACAATATATTGTGCCCCTACAATTATCTGTACCTCACAAAGTAGCAATTTGCTGTAAGTTAAAACATTTAGAAAGCAATGGTTTTACCTCTTAGGAACTTCCAAGAAATAAATTATCTACTCTTGTGGGGTGGGCGTCTCGCCCGCCCGTAAAGAGGGGCGGACAAGATGTCCACCCCACAAGAAAAGTTCTATATTTTTTTATTTTGAAGTCTTTTACTCTTGTTATACCTGAAAATTCCTGTAAGTTTAGACATCAAAAATATTGCATCTTGCATAAGCTTTAGTTTTACACGTATTGATAATTGTGGCAGACGTTAATATCAATTCCCCATTAAGAAAATTGATGCAGCAATAGGTTCCTGATTTATATATGTTGCTTAATTTTAGAGAATCGGTATCAATTGACCACATTACTAACAACAACCTAACTAAAGGAAAAAATGGCTACATTTAATCTTGGTACAATCGGCACTACTCCTGTTGTGAGAAACAACTTCAGTTTAACTACATCCGATCCCACTGATGTCTTTAAGTTTCAAATTAGCGGTACTAAAAACATTAATTTGTCTCTAACAGATATCAGCACTGGTGATGATGCCGAGTTATTTCTTTTTCGAGACAACGGTAACGGTATCTTTGATTCCGGTGACCAATTGGTAGATTTTTCCACTAATTCTAGCAATAGAGATGAATCTCTCAATAATCGAGAAAGTGCAGGTACTTATTTTGCTCAAGTCCGTCGTTTTGCTCCTGGTAGTTCCGGCACTGTAACTTACGATCTTGCTGTGTCTGCGACTACACCCAACTCGACAGCTGGTTTCAGCAATCTTCTACCTAAAGAATTTGAGCTTGGTGATTTATCACGTGATATTACTCGCTCTAGTTCAATAAGTGATGCAGACACCACAGATACTTACCATTTCTCTTTAGGATTCTTTGAAGGTGTGAATATTAGACTCAGCGGACTTCTAGCTGATGCTGATATCCGACTGGTTCAGGACTCTAACAACAATCGCATTGTTGACGCTGGCGAAGAAATTGCACGTTCTACTAATGGTGGTACTACGGCTGATTTAATTTCCAACATCAACTTATCTGGTAACTACTTCTTGCAAGTCCAGCAATTTAGTGGCAACACCGGCTATAGCTTGAATTTTGACCACTTCACCACCACTTTTGCTTAGCATTAGTAGGTGTTAATTGAAAGCATTGTAGGGCAATGCTTTCAATATTATCCAAACGTTGCAAGCGGTACAGAACTTGACCTGAATACCGCTTGCATTTCTAAATTTTATAACCGCACGGATTAAATATTTCTACAAATATGAGTAAAGTTTTACAAATAAATGGTGCAATGCCTGAGTTAAGCTATGCCGATATACCTAGAGAAATTATTCCTTTTTTAGCTGGCTACAACTTGATACCGCAATTGATATCTCAGAAAATAATCGAATCAGCGATCGCACCAATCACCTGCACGCAAGTAGAAACATCTCATGCCCTAGAGCAATTTTATCAGCATTGGGATTTGACAAGCGAAGAAAAAATACAAGATTGGTGCTTGCGTTATGGTTTGAATCGAGAACAATTAGAACTTTTGGCAACCCGAAAGCTGAGAGTAGAAAAATTCAAACAAATAACTTGGGGACATCAACTAGAATCTTACTTTCTCAAACGCAAAAAATATTTAGATAAAGTTATTTATTCTTTAATTCAAACTGACAACAAAAGCATTGCTAACGAGCTATTTTTCCGAATTACAGAAGGGGAATGTTCTTTTGCGGAATCAGCACGAGAATATTCTCAAGGTTCGGAAGCTGATAAATATGGCATTATTGGCCCAGTGGAATTTGCTAATATTACTCCGAATTTTGCTCAACTTCTTTATACAAGTCAAGTCGGTGTAGTTCAACCACCCGTAGCTTTTGGAAATTCATGGGTTATTGTACGTGTGGAAAAGCTAATTTCTGCACAGTTGGATGATTTTATGCGCCAAAGATTGCTGCAAGAACATTTTGAAGCTTGGTTTGAACAGCAATTAAATCAATTGTCGCCAGAAGAAAAAATTTGGATGGGTGTTAATAGTAAATCTGCACAGTCCCAAGAAGTTGCATAGTGGAATACATAAACGAACCGCAAAGGACGCAAAGAGCGCAAAGAAAGAGTAATTTTCAAATAAGCTCTAAATCCGCAAATTACACAAAATTATTCTGTCAGCGCACAGTTATGAGTATCTTTACTGATTTCTTAGTCGATAAAGCTGAAAGTTTAAAACAGGTGGCGTAAATGGATTACGTTTGCTTGATATTAATAATATTAATTAATGACGTGAAGCTTTTAAATCTACCAATTTGAAAAAAGAATGCAACAGATGGGTAGGGGCACAACATTGTTCATTGGTGTCAACTTAACGTGAAACCCTGATGAAAAGGTGATGAGCGAGTTCTACTCATTTACCATCAAGATCCGCGTTACCCCACCCCGGCTTTGCTGACGCAAAACCTCCCCTCCCCTTGGTAAGGGGAGGGGTTGGGGGTGGGGTAAACGGCTGTGGGGCAACAGTTTGAGCTTAAGTTGACACGTATGAACATTGTTGTGCCCTTACGAATAATTGATGTGTTGCAAACATTATTTGAATTGGTATAAGAATGCCACACATATATGGGTAGGGGCGTACAGCTGTACATTGGTGTCAACTTAACGCGAAAGACTAGTCTGATAAGCATTTCAAAATTTTTCGATGCACTACCTAGATTTTCGATCCCCCCTAACCCCCCGATAAATTGGGGGGAACTAGAGTCTTTTGCCCCCAATTTATCGGGGATTGGGGGATCTAAAACCACGGTAAATTGAGTGTTTAAGCTGAAGTTGACACCAATGACAGCTGTACGCCCCTATAGTCGATTATTATGTTGCAAAGATTTTTTGAATTGGTATAAGTTTAAAACCGTAAAATTTCGCGATCGTAGCCTTCTGGCGTTGGTTCGATTTCCCATACTAAGCCTTCTCCTGGCTCTAGTTCTACATCGACATAAAGCCGATCGCTCGCTTCTGTTGCTGTATCCTCATTATTAATAAAGGGTTGCAAATCTTCGGTTAATAGTCGAAGTTTAAATCCTACTGGAATGGTTTCATCTGGACTGGCATTTTGCAATTCAAAGCGCCATACATTCTCTGTTAAACTACTCCTAGCAAATACGCGCAACTCGCAGGTATAGCCAGCGATCGCCAACTGTCGCGACAATACATTTGATTCTGGGTTTTCTCGACTCCGCACGCCACGAGGAGAGAGTTGCAACCTAGTCATTCCCCAACCAAGTTGTTGGGCTAAGTTTGATACTCCTGTTTGCAACCATTGTTGAATTGACCACTGTGGCGATAATCCTTGGCGGCGTTCGTACAATTGCTGACGCCAGCCACCATGTGCTAATAATGCTCCCCACAGTTCAAAGGGAATGGCTAAACGCGGGAAAACTACTTCAGAATTACCCAAGCGTTCTAGTAAATTTTCTGCCTGTGCTAAAGGTAACTCTGGTAAAGGTGTCACCGCCGCACGTAAAATTTCCTCCGGACAAAGTTGACGAGTAATCGACAAACCATTAATGTCTTTGATTAAGTCATCTTCATCCAAACAATAAGTGCGATCGCCCCCATCATAAACTCCTTTGGTTTTTAATTGACGATGAGTTGTGTATCCCCAAACGCTCGCCCAGCCACCATTAGGATTAACTTGGACTCCGATATAATAATCAGCAACCCAACTGGGAATATCTACCCATTCCTGCGGTACGCGCAATTCTACTGTGTCAATTGCTGTTGTGGGAATTAATACCAATCGTAATCCGTCACAAGCGATCGCACTTCCATTCACAAATTCCCAAAAGCTAGGCAGCGCAGCTATTTTAGTCGAAAGTCTCGCACTTGGAAATTGTTCCTCCCTCAACCAAGGTAAAAATGCATCTAAGCACATTTGGTTAACAGAGGCTCGCCAGCGTGCGCCGGATGTAGAAAAAGCCGGTGGTTCCTGGGTTTGAGATGACACGGAAATTTCTAAAGTCAGCTGTTCTGGAATTGGGCATACATCAAAAGTCATTGTCAAGACTCCACTGGCGAGGAGAGAATAATAGGGCGGTAGTGAGCAATCAACCATTCTTCTAGAGAATTGCTCATACCGTCGATTACGTCAGATGTCACAGAAATATGCAGTGTTTTTTGGCTCCACTGCGCTAATTCCATTAGTAAAGTCTTTTTGATTTTAGTTAATTGGCGAGAAACTGTATATTGTTTAACTCCTAGCTGTAGGGCAATATCTTGCTGAGTCAATCCTTGCTTGTAGTAGGTTTGCAGAAGTGCTTGGGCTGCGGCATCTAATTTTTCTAATGCATCGCTTAAAATTCGGTTGATTTCGCTACTTCGCTGTGTTAAATGTTCTCTTTCTTCTTGAATAATTGCTTCATTTAATACCGATTCTTGAAAATCATTTGTCAGGAGATCGAGCAATTCACCTGTTTCTTGTCCGGGTACGGGGACATCGAGGGAAACAGAGGTGGGATATTCATAGAAACGCACGGCTTTAGCAGTAGCAATTAACCAAGATTCCACATTTTCTGGAGTGCAGGCTGGATGAGAAGGCTGACTCAGGCGTTCAGTGTTATAAAGCTTGGCGATTGCTTGTAATGTTGCATTATCTGGTTTGGTAAGTTTGTGAGCAGTCCCAGCATTATTGGGGGCGTAAACTTGCAAGAAACAATTCCAAGCCAGAACATAACGGGCGATAATTTGCGATGGATAACCCCCTTGTTTGAGAGATTCCACTAATCGCTTTTGGCTGATTTTGTGCAGCAATCCCCAATCGCTACAAATATCAACTTCTTGCTGCTGACGTAACAAATCTTTGATTAAATTACTAAAAGTAAATTCAGCATAAATTTTCAAATTTGAACTTAATTGTGGGTTAAAGCCTCTGAGAACTTTGTCAATGCGAGCGATCGCTGTTTGAAAAAAGTCGGCGATCGAATGTTGACTTAGTACATTCATCTTCATTTTTCTGGCAACCCAATAACAGACTTCCTGCAAATAAGCTGTTATGTGAGCAACAGCGATCGGACTTGCCTGGGTTTGCCAAATACGATGCCAGTAAATAGCCCAAAATGTTTCAGACTCTTGAAAAGAAGATTGTTCTAAACAATTTTGCATACTTCGCCGCAGCTTACTATCCGTAACCCAACGGTAGAAATTATCACCTTTAAACAGCACAAATGTGGAAAAAATTTCAATGATATGTTGTCTTGAATACATAAAATATTTGGTTTGATAAAAATAGCTAATAAATTTAAAATACTTTCTTGTACCGACACTTTCCTGAAATTTAGCCTCAAACCAACCTAACTATCTTCTTAGCTGAACCGTGTTGCTTTATAGTAGAGTGCATTATGTGTATGTGAGATTCTTGAGAAAAAATTATGTTTCTTGCATAAATATAATAATTGTAGATGATATCTAATGTGTGCCAAAGTTACATATTTTATGATTAAGACCGTCATTAGTCATTTGTCCAATGCCAAATGCCTATTGCCAAATGCCTAATGACTATTGCCTAATGCCTAATGACTAATGACTAAATTGGTAGTTTTAAAATTTGGTAAAGGTAGCTTTGAGATTGGGTTTCCAGTTACTCTCCAAATTGGAGAAGAAAATAGCCGTGCTGAAACTGAAGTTATCGGCGATCTGCCGCCAGACGAAGAATTACCGCTAAATTTTAATTGTTGGCAAGGAATTTATCGGAATCTAGATTTTTCTGCTCGTCCCAAAGGACTACCAAAAATCCAGAAAGTAATTTCAACCGATGCAGAGTGTTTACAAGCGTCACAACAATTACGCGATCGCTTGAATCAATGGCTGCAATCAGAAACCTTTCGCGACATTCGCGAGAAGTGGCTCGAAAAACTTCAGAAATCTGACCAAATTCGAGTAATTTTACAAACTGAAGATTATCAACTTCAAAAGCTTCCTTGGCATCTTTGGGAGTTAATAGAACGCTATCCAAATGCAGAAATCGCTTTAGCTGCCCCTAGCTATGAGAAAGTTAGCTTTTTGCCAAAATCGGCTACAAAAGTGAAAATTTTAGCATTATTAGGTGACAGTGATGGAGTCGATATAGCTACAGACCGTCTACTATTAGAACAACTACCCGATACAAAAATTCACTTTCTTGTAGAGCCATCTTGTGAAGATTTAACAGATAATTTATGGCAACAAAATTGGGATATTCTATTTTTTGCAGGACATAGTTCAAGTCACACTACAGGAGAAACAGGCCAAATTTATATTAACCAAACAGAGAGTTTGACAATTAGTCAGTTAAAGTATGCTTTGAAGCAAGCCGTAGAACGCGGTTTAAAGTTAGCAATGTTTAACTCCTGCGATGGCTTAGGATTAGCAAGGGAATTTGCTTCTTTGCAGATTCCCCAGTTGATTGTGATGCGCGAACCAGTTCCAGATCGGGTGGCGCAAACATTTCTCAAACATTTCTTACAAGCATATTCTCAAGGCCAATCTCTTTATCTCGCAGTCCGCATTGCCAGAGAACGACTGCAAGGGTTAGACGGACAATTTCCCTGCGCCAGTTGGCTGCCAGTGATTTACCAAAATCTCGCAGAGATACCGCCCAGTTGGGATGAGTTGGGGATGGGAAGAGGACAAGGGGAAAGATTTGTCTCCCCATACTTCGGCTCCGCTCAGTACAAGTCTCCCCATACTTCGGCTCCGCTCAGTACAAGTCTCCCCATCTCCCCCTCTCCCCATCTCCCCCTCTCC
>NZ_AP018224.1 GCF_002368035.1 Nostoc linckia NIES-25
TGTAGAAATATCGTTACCAGCAGATTCCATCATCAGTTGAGTGCGACGATTAATTAGTGCAAAATGAGCGCCAAATATACCTTGATAGAAATGCATCTCATCGCAGACAATAATTGATATTTTTCTGACTGTTTCGAGAAAACCCCAGTTTGAATTGTACTGAAAACTATTTAGTTCGTGGTTCCATACATCGGGTGTTACGCATAGAATTGATGGTTTATTACTATAAAGTAATTTACGCTCTTGAGGTGGAATATCTCCGTTAATATTCAGGACTTGTGGACGGATTTCTTTGTCCAAGTGACTGACAAACAAGTTGATTTTCTCTACCTGATCGAATGCAAGTGCCTTGAGATTGAAAAACACTAAGGCTGATTTACCTTTCAGGCACTCGTGTATAACTGGAATCAGGAAAGAGATACTTTTACCGCTGCTAGTAGGAGTCTGGAGAATGATATCTTTTCCTTGCTTATAGGCTTCCCAAGCTTCGACTTGATGAGAATATAATTGAGTGATTCCTGATTGAATTAGGGCATTTTTAACAGCAAAGTGGATATCATCTGGTATGTGATAGAGTTTAGCTTCTTGATTGGGGATGATATCACAATTTTTTAGTTTTCCTGCTCCATCTAATATAGCTGCTATCTCTTGATATAAAATACTCTTACTAGATGGTGCTGCGTTAAGAGGTAATAAATTGCCATTGTTTACTTCTTGCTGCCAATTAAAAATTATCTGATTGACATTGCCTTTTTTGAAGTAGAGGTTTTCATCAATTATGGCAGCAATGTGAATAATACCATGTTCTTTGGAATAGATTTGTTTATTCGGTTGTAACCATTCCCAATTGCTCATAAAAATTACCTGCTTGCTATTTAGCAGGCAGGCGTTAGTAAAAGTGGTGGTATTTACTGTTATGATTTATCTAACAATTATGACAACTAACTTGAGTGCATCTAGATAAATTTACTCTCATATTTTACTCAAATGTATTTTTAATATTCAGGAATAATCTCTATTTGAGTAAATATTTTTAAGTAAAATATTCATGTAATCCTAACTAAGAAGCAAGTTCGAGATTTCTTTTATTCAAATGGCGATCGCTGACCACTGCACAAATAAATTACAACACAGCAGTCAGCGATTACAGCTACTTACGCCATAGCTTTCGCCATTTGACGACAAGAATCCGCACAGCGACGGCAAGATTCGGCACAGCGTTTACAGTGGTCGCTATCATGTTTCTCGCACTCAGCCGCACAGCGATCGCAAGCTGACGCACAGACATCGCACATCTGAGCATGGAGAGCTGAATTGCGAGACATGAAACGGGCGCACAAAGCACAAGTATCAGCACAGTCGCGGCACAACTTAATACATTGAGCCATCATCTGTACCATGTTGCTACTTAAACAGGCATCGGCACAGTTTTCACAGTCACGTAAGCAATCAAAGCAAGCCTCTATACAAGTTTCAAGCAAGGATTGGTGAGATTGGGCTGTCGTCATAATTTACCTCCGATTTAAAGTCATCAATTTCACATGAAGCAGTATTTATGCCTCCGCGCCCTTACATTAAAAAATTACCAATATGCTTACGTCTACCTAATGGCAGGAAGAAGATTTATTACTAATTATATAGACCAATTTCATGCTGATTTCATTTGAGTATGTATAACTAATTTTTTATTGAAATTGCAAAGATTTCATACTAATTTCATCGCTTTATGAAAAGGTAAAAATATAGGGAAATATAGCGTAATTAAAAAATGAGTTGATCATTTATGAGCTTTGATTATGACCTCTTTGTAATTGGCGCAGGACCTGGAGGTCTTGCTGCCGCTAGACAATCTGCTGCTCATGGTGCTCGTGTGTTAATTTCCGATTGTTATGTATAAATGCTCGATTATTTCTTAATTCAATTTGCTCTGATGTCACAAAACAGGAAATTTTTGCTAGTAGTATTTCAACGACTTATTGAGATAATTGCTAATAAAATACACTTAAATTTAGCTAAAATCAACTTGCTCAAAAAAAGGAAGTTGAAGTGGCGATCGCTAATTATTGTAATATTATTTTTAGTTTCGTTAATTGTGCTTTGGCAAGGATTTAGCACTCGCAAAACCTCTACCATTCCTGAATACACTCCACCTTTAGTAATGAAAGAAGGCGATCCTTACATTCGCGCACTCATGCGTACTATTACTGCCAGTGAAGCTCTAGATTCTAACCCCTATACTTTACTCTATGGTGGTAGGCATTTTTCCAATTTCAGTCGTCATCCCAATCAATGCATAACAATTGTTTCTGTCCCTCATAAAAGCGAGTGCAGTACAGCAGCAGGTCGCTATCAAATTCTGACAACTACCTGGCAGGAAAAATTAAAAAAATACCATCATAAATTCTTTAATTTATCAAGTGTAAACCCCAAGAGTTTTGAACCAGAAATTCAAGATCAAGTGGTATACGCGTGGCTCACCGATCGCCACGTTTGGGGAGTTGATATTGCAGTTCGGCTGAGACAAGGGAAACTAAATCAGGTTTTACAATTGTTATCTGGTACTTGGACAAGTTTGGGATATGGTACAGAAAATAATCAAGCTACGCCTTTGCTATCACAGGTTTATCAGCGAGTGCTAACAGAGGAATTAACAGCAATAAAAACAAGATAATTCTGAGAAATAGAAATAGATAAATTTCAGTAGAAAAGTAACAACTTAAATCTATGCACCTTTCTGCTCTTGATGAAACTGTGCTGTTGTTAAAGGTGATTTTTTTGCCTGCATTTCTAACAATTCTGGGATGGTTACAAACTTATAACCATGCTGTTTAAGTGAAGCAATAATTTGCGGTAAAGCTTTAACTGTGTGTGAGCGATCGCCACCACCATCATGCATCAGTACTATGCCACCAGGTTTCGCGTACTTTAGTACATTGTTGACGAGTCTGGATACTGGAGGACGACGATAGTCTATCGAGTCATCTGACCACATGAGAACAGCATAATTATTCTTTTTAGCGTAATCAGCTACACCATTGTTGAGGATGCCATAAGGCGGACGAAACAGAGAAGTTTTTACCCCCATAGTTTGATAAATAGCTGTTGCAGTGGACTCAATTTCACGCGCAGCAACAGACAGGTTCATCTTTCGATACCAGTGATGCCACGTATGATTACCAATTGCGTGGCCCTCGGCTACCTCTAGCTTGGCAATCTGAGGGAAATAATGCACCATTTCCCCCACACAGAAGAACGTTGCCTTAATATTTTGTTGCTTCAGGATTTGTAGCACCTGTTGTGTGTATTTAGGTGCGGGGCCATCATCAAAAGTCAGCGCGATGACTTTATCTGGTTTACTCAGTTGTGCCTGTTGAATAATTTTTCCCTGAAACTCATTAGGAACTCTAAAGATGTGGATGTTTACTTGTGCGATATCAGCTTTATTGGATGCCGAACTATGCTGATTGCTCACCGCGTTGGCACTGAATTGTTTTAGTTTTTTGTCTAATGTCTGATATTCTGAGCGTTCTGAAAACCAAAATCTTCCGAAACCAAAATTGCATAGGACTGCGATTAGCGGGATGAATGCTATTCCCCCAATCAATAATTTCAGCTTTATCATATTAGATTTCCTTATAATTACTACAAAGACAAATTATTTTAACGTTACTTCCATAACATAATTATTTGTCCTATTTTGAACTCTAGAGCTAGCTAGGTAAACCAAAGTAGGGTGTCACAAAAGAATTAGAACTGGAGTTTATGTGATAATTCATACCAGTATTCTAATTTTTTGTATTTAGTCTTTGCTAAGAGCAGCAATCTTTAATTTCATCCTAATTTCATCTTCGGCTGTCAAACTATGTAGTAAGTACAACAGTTGCATTGTAAGCAACTAGTATCTAGATGATTTTATTACCCGATTAAAGAATAAAACACTTAAAGGGTTGACTCTCCAGTTAACTGGAGATTCCAAAATGAAATCAGGAAACATTTAAATAATCCCTATGCAACTTTCTACTCTAAAAAACAGCTTTTTGTCATTGACCTTAGTAGCGATCGCTTTTGTTCCAACCAGCCTATTAACAGCTTGTTCTACAACTACTTCCCAAAACCAAGCATCAAACCCTACTACCACCGCCACTAATACTAGCGACAAGCACCCAATGAATCATGGTGATGGCATGAATCACAACATGACAATGGATTTAGGTTCAGCCGATGCTAATTATGATTTGCGGTTTATTGACGCAATGATTCCGCACCATCAAGGGGCGGTAGAAATGGCAAAACAAGCGCTGGAGAAATCAAAACGTCCTGAAATTAAAAAGCTGGCTTCGGAAATTATCAAAGCTCAAGATCAAGAAATCGCCCAGTTGAAACAATGGCGCACAGCTTGGTATCCCTCTGCCAGCAGTACCCCAGTCGCTTATGATGCGAAAACAGGTAAAACAGTCCCAATGCCTGAAGAACAGATGCAAGGCATGATGATGAATATGGACTTAGGAGCCGCCGATACTGAGTTTGACTTGCGGTTCATAAATGCAATGATTCCCCATCATGAAAGTGCAATTACAATGGCTCAAGATGCATTGAGTAAATCTAAGCGTCCTGAAATCAAGAAATTAGCTCAAAGTATCATTGATTCACAGCAAGCAGAGATTAACCAAATGAAACAGTGGCGAAAAACTTGGTATAACAAGTGAGTTGAGTCCTTTACTTCTTTTACGGAGACGAAGACAGTGTAGCTTGCTTCCCCATAAGGTACGGAAAACCCGCAGGTTAAGCGGGAAACCCGCCGTAGGAACTAAAAAACCCCTTTGGGTTTCCCAAGTTAGAGAACTGGCGAAGCGCGAGTAGTCGAGCGTCACCTGAAGGGTAAGCAAAAGTATCTATGTGAAGCATGAGCCAAGTATGCAATGCCAATAGATAGGATGAGTATTTTTCACCTTTGAATTCCAGCTATGTTTAGGGTGATTTCACGAGCAGTCAAAGCTTGATTTCATCCTAATTTCATTTCTAAATGAAAGACTAGTAAAAGAGTGCATTTTTGAAACTTAAAAGCACTTTTGAGCGATTGCAATTCCTTCCGTCTCAAACTCAAGGACTTTAAAAGCGCGATGTCTAACTCTCTGCGTTCCCAAACACCTATAGCTATTGATTGTGTTTCTAGCACATTTCTGAGCCTGCTGTTATTAGCAAGTCCTACAGTTGTTATGGCTCATGGCGGACATGGAAATGAATTTCAAGAAGGAAGTGAAGCCACTTCAACTAATAATTCTATTCAGGTTGATGCTGATACAGCCAAACGTTTAGGGATTAAAGTCGAGCCAGTCCAACGTCAGCGGTTAGCTGTTGGCATCAAAACTACTGGACAAATCGAAACTCTTCCCAGCCAAAAAGTAGAAGTAACTACTCCAATTCAGGGGGCAAAAGTAGTTGAATTGTTGGTAGAACCTGGTGCGTCAGTAAAGCAAGGTCAACCTGTCGCTGTTGTAACCAGCCCAGATTTAGTGACATTGCGCGTGGAATCTCAGGACAAATTAGCACAAGGTCAAGCTGATTTACGCTTCAGCCAAGCAGACTTAAGACTGGCTCAACAGAATTACCAAAGATATCAACAAATAGCCGACTCTGAAATTGCTCAAGCACAAAGTCAAGTTGACTTTGCTCAAGAAAAGTACAACAAAGACAGGCAGTTAGCTGATGCTGGCGCTTTACCTCGTCGCAATGCCCTAGAATCTCAAACCCAACTAGCGCAAGCACAAGCCGAACTTACTAAAGCCAAAAGCCGCCGGGACGTTATTGGAGCAGAAAATCAACTTAAACGCGCTCAAGCATCAGTTCAGTTAGCAAAGTCAAATATTAATCGCAGCAATACCAGTTATCAAACTCGACTTGCTCAACTGGGAAATCTCCCAAATTCTAAAGGACTAGTGACAGTAACTGCTCCTATCTCTGGTAAGGTTGCTGATAGAGAAGTGACTATTGGTCAAACTTTTAATGATGCCGGTGGCAAATTAATGACGATTGTCAACGATAGTCGGCTTTTTGCTACAGCTAACATTTATGAAAAAGATTTAAGCAAGGTAAGAACTGGTCAGAGAATTAGATTAAAAGTCGCTAGTCTGCCAGATCGTACCTTTTCTGGACGAATTTCTCGGATTGGAACGGTGGTAGAAGGAGAAACAAGAGTTGTACCAGTACAAGCAGAGGTGAATAACTCTAACGGTCAACTCAAACCAGGAATGTTCGCGGAGCTAGAAGTTTTAACAGACCAAACGTCCTCTGCTATTTCAGCTATTCCTACCTCAGCAGTGGTTGACGCGAATGGTAAGAAAGTTGTTTATGTACAAAATGGTAATGCTTACCAAACAGTTGAAGTCACATTAGGTCAGACCTCTGGAGATATGGTTGAGGTCAAGAGTGGCTTATTCGAGGGAGACATGATTGTCACTGTGCGCGCACCACAACTTTATGCACAATCATTACGGGGTGGTACTAAGCCAACAGGCGAGACAAAAGAAGCTCCTGCACAAGCGACTGAAGTTAAAACGCCCAGCTTACCAGTACCGCTGTGGTTGCTAGGAGCAGGTGGAGGAGTTGCAATAGCTGCTGTAGCTTTCATTGCAGGTCGTCGCAGCAAGCCTCAACTCGTTCCAGTAGGAGCAGAATTTGCCTACGACGATGTACCGGAAAACTCTATTAATGATTCTACAAACTCAGATGATAATCATCGCGTGCCTGATGAAGAATCAAAGGTCATAATCATTAGTAAAAATACTCAACAATAAAGATGCTCAGTGCGATTATTAAATGGGCGATCGCTCGCCGTTGGTTAGTTATCCTGGGTACAATTATCCTGACAATTTGGATATTTCGGACGATTATCCAAATGCCCTTGGATGTTTTTCCTAGCTTTGCACCACCCCAAGTTGAAATTCAAACTGAAGCACCAGGACTCGCCCCCGAAGAATTAGAATCTTTAGTAACTTTACCAATTGAAAGTGCGATTAATGGCACTCCTGGAGTAACAGCAGTACGCTCATCTTCAGCAGCAGGAATTTCTGTCGTTAAAGTCATCTTTAACTGGGATACTGATATTTATCAAGCTCGCCAGCTAGTAACAGAGCGATTACAACAAGCTCAAAGTAAGCTTCCCGAAGGGGTAGAAACTCCACAAATTTCCCCTACAAGCTCTCCGATTGGCACTGTACTACAATATGCCTTCACTTCCCAAAGCACTCCTTTAATGGAAGTGCGGCGCATTGTTGATTGGCAAGTGACAAATCGCCTTTTAGCTGTTCCTGGTGTTAGTCAGGTAGTGGCGTATGGTGGTGATGTCCGCCAATATCAAGTATTAGTTGATCCAGCGAAGCTAAGAGCCTTTAATATCACTTTGGAAGACGTAGAGCAAGCAGCCAAAGCTGCTAATGTTAACGCTCCTGGTGGCTATTTAATTACTCCTGACCGAGAAAAGTTAATTCGCGGGATTGGAAGAATTGAATCTATTGAAGAATTACAGCAATCAGTAATTACCGCCCGCAATGGTACGCCTGTCAAAATCTCAGATATCGCTGACGTGCAAATTGGTGCAGCTATTAAACGAGGTGATGGCAGTTTTAACGGTCAGAAGGCAGTTATTGTAATGGTTAATAAACAGCCTCAAGCCGATACTCCTACTGTCACCCGTGCTATTGAAGCAGCGATGTCAGAGATTCAAGCAGGATTGCCTAAAGATATCAAAGTCACACCTACTTTTCGTCAAGAAAACTATATTGATTCTTCTATTGAAAATGTTAGAGAAGCTTTAATTGAAGGCAGCATTATTGTTGCCTTAATTTTAATTCCTTTTTTGATGAATTGGCGTAACTTAGCTATTTGTTTAACTGCCCTACCTTTATCTTTATTACTAGGAGTACTATTACTAAATTGGTTGGGACAAGGTTTGAATACCATGACTTTGGGAGGGTTAGCAGTAGCAATCGGTTCAGCAGTTGATGATGCAATTGTCGATGCCGAAAATGTCTACCGTAACCTGCGAGAAAATAAATATTCACCCAACCCACGTCCGGTTTTAGATGTTGTATTTGACGGTTGTCAAGAGGTACGCGATTCAGTATTTGGAGCTACCATAATTACCATAGTTGTCTTCTCTCCAGTTTTTGCTTTAGCTGGTGTAGAAGGCAGCATTTTTATCCCAATGGGATTAGGCTATATGGCAGCAGTTATAGCCTCTAGTATTACGGCATTGACGGTAACTCCGGCTTTGTGTGCAATTTTATTGCCTTATGGTCGCTTGCCAGAAACAGAACCTTGGGTTGCAAGATTTTTTAAGGGACTGTATCGTCCGCTACTAACATTTTCTTTGCAGCATTCTGGAATTGTTATAGGTGCTGCGATCGCTAGTTTAGTAGCTGCTACTGTAATTTTCCCCTCCTTTGGCAGAATATTTTTACCAGAGTTTCAAGAGCAAACTTTGGTGAATACTCTAACTCTTTATCCAGGTGTTTCTCTAGAAGCTACTAATGCAGCTGGTGAAGCACTTCAGCACGCACTCAAGGGAGACTCTAGATTTCCCTACGTGCAATTGCGTTCTGGGCGTGCGCCGGGAGATGGAGACGCAGCCGGGGTGAATTTGGGACACTTGGATATCGAGTTAAGCGATGCAGGGATGAAAGATAGGGAGGGAACGATTGAGAAGTTACGGGAGGAATTTGCTAAGTTACCAGGGGTAGCGCCAAACATTGGCGGTTTTATCTCACACCGTATGGATGAGGTGTTATCTGGGGTGAGGAGTGCGATCGCAATCAAAATCTTCGGCCCCGACTTAGAACAACTCCGCACCATTGGTATTCAAGTTGATAATGTAATGAAAACTGTTGATGGGATTGTAGATTTACAACTAGAACCCCAAATACCGATTGAACAAATACAAATTAAATTTAATCGCTTTGCTGCTGCACGATATGGTTTAACAATAGGAAAATTGTCTGAAATTATTGAAACTGCTCTTAATGGACGAGTAGTATCTCAAGTTTTAGAAAAACAACAAACTTTCGATTTAGCGGTATGGTTAGAGCCAGATGCACGACGAAATTTAGATACAATTCGCAATTTGTTAGTAGACACTCCTAGCGGTCAAAAAATTCCCCTATCACAGGTTGCTACAATTGAAAATGGTACTGGCCCCAACACGATCAACAGAGAAAATGTTTCTCGCTTGATAGTTGTTTCTGCTAATGCTAGTGGTCGAGATTTACGCTCTATAGTCAATGAGATTCAAGTTAAAGTTAAGCAGCAAGTAGAGATACCTGCTGGTTACTATATCCAATATGCCGGACAATTTGAAGCAGAAGAAAGAGCCAGTCAGAATATTTTGATTTTTAGTGCTATTGCTTTTGTAGCAATTACAGTCATCATGTATTTATCAGTCAAATCTATCCCTTCTACCGCCATGATTATGATTAATTTGCCTTTAGCATTGGTAGGGGGAGTATTTTCTGTAGCTTTGACTGGAGGAATAATTTCTATTGCATCTTTGGTTGGGTTTGTCACTCTATTTGGAGTTGCCACTCGTAATGGTTTGCTATTGGTGGATAATTACAACACCAAGTTTTCGGAAGGTATGCCACTCAAAGAAATATTAATCAAAGGTTCAATGGAACGGCTTAATGCAATTTTGATGACAGCTTTTACCTCAGCTTTAGGATTAGCACCTTTGGTAGTTGAGAGTGGCCCCGGAAAAGAAATTTTACAACCACTTTCAATAGTGGTGTTAGGTGGTTTATTTACTTCTACGGCATTAACTTTAATGGTCTTACCAGCTTTATACGCTAAGTTTGGTAAATTCTTACTACCTAAACCTACCATGTCGGTTGTAGAGGATGGCAAAGTACCAAAAGCAGTTTTTGAGCGATGATAAATATCATATAAGTTTTATCTTCTGGAATCAACGATAAAACGTCCAAATATAATTGTTTGCCCTGAGTAAATTTTGATATCATGTCCGGCTAATCACTTATCATTAAAATCTCTCCGCGTCCCCCGTACCCTTCTCCTTCGGAGACGCTACGCGAACGGGATCTTGCTACGCGCAGCGTCTCCGACAGGAGAAGTTCAGATCGCCGGAAGTCGGCGCTCTGACTTCTCTCCGTGTCTTTGCGTTTTGGTATTGTGTGGGAAATGATGGTTGCTACAGTAACACCACAGCTATAACCTTGATGCAAGACAAATTTTATGTTTGGATGCTCTCAACTTTGCGATCGCGGCAGTCTTAATCTTCACCGATGGTTAGGAGGCGATCTGTGATTTGAATCATAAAATAAAGTGCGACTCGTTCAGCTGAAACTGGGGAATGTGACATAAAGGAAAAGATTGCCAAAATTTAAAGAATAAAGTTGCCGCATTAGAGGTTGAAAGCATTGTTATTTCGATTAATTCTGAATTAGTTGTCGAGTTCAATCAAAAAATTATCGTTTTTGGAAGCCTTTTCCTCTATAATTAACTAATTCTTCATATCCAGGCATATATGCATAGTTATCTTTAATATCTAAGCCTAAAAAGCTAGAAAAACGTACAGAATCGTTTCCTAATAATTCTCCTTTTCGGGGCTGACCTTGATAATTAGCTAAAGCAATTTTAGCTTGACGTAAAGATTTTACAGGTACAAAAACATCTGTTTGGTCAAAAGACCATAAACCTTCAGAATGTCTTGCCGCAAACAATAATTCTCCTAAAGCTTGGTTTTTCGCATCATCTTGTTTATAAGTTAGAGCTAGATGCTTATCTAAATAGATAATTCTTCCTGAATTAATATTTTCTGTAATATCTAATGAGTCAATTAAATTTGATAAAAATTTTCGGCGTTCAGGGTAAGTAGCACCAAGAAAAGCAACAGTACCAACTACCCAACCCCTTGCATCTGTCTCTCTATGAGTCTCATAATCTTGATAACATTTTTTTAAGCATGGTATATAAAATTTATCAAAAGGTATTCTCATCTGAGAGATTGTTTGTATATTAACAGCTAATATAAACTTTTTAAATGATTTTGATTGTTCTAATACCTTTATTAAAGTAGAGTCATAAAAAATTTGGGGTTGACTCTGATATTTTTCCCATAACATATTAAATACAATTCTAAAATCTCTGCTATCATTGAGCAAAAAATCGTTCACTTTTTGATAGCCATAACTAGTGAAAACTTTTGATTGTATTTGTTTGAATTTTTCATTACTTTTAACTACAGTATTACCAACACGAATTTTAGACATTGTATTATTTATTTGTAAATAGCTTTTTAGGAACTAGGAGGTAAAAGTTCTGTTAAAGGTGTAGTCTCACGTTCAATTATATTGATGCTACGAATTTTTGCTGCTTCGCTGGAACTGAGTGGAACAGTAAACATCAGATGCATATAATTTACCTTGTCACTTCCACTTGTACGTGGCACAGCATGACAGATAACTGGAAACCTATCTTGAGAATGCATAATTAAAGGTTCCGTTAATCTAGCAAGAATTCGAGTTCCACCAAATATGTAGCTCCTTTCTTGAGCAACTTTCAACTCTGGTAAAGTCCACCAATTAAAAACTATTTCACCGTCAGAATTATCACTAAGCCCCCATTCTTGACGATAACGTTTTGGAGTCAGAGTTAGTAAACCCTTGCCTTCTTCAATTCGTCGCCGCTTCGCCAGTTTAATCAATGAGGAGTCAAATGCGGTAGCAATAACTGACCTAAAATCTGAGGATTCGTTAGTCAGATCGTTATATTTTATAAATGTAAAGGCATCTCCAATCCCTTTAATTTCATTGGTGATTACGTTCGCTACTAAAATCTGATTGCCGTTAACTAATTCTTCAAAATCGAATGAGCTATCGAGATCTGGTGGCTTAGGTGGTTTACCGAACCCTTTTCCACCGCTACGTTTTACTTTTCCCATCACTTACCTCTATTGCTCAACTTAATTCAAAAAAGGTTTGTTCATAAGGAGTAAAAGCATTTGCTAGCAAAGGTGATACATTCACTTGCAGTAACATCTGTCGAATTTTTAGCTTACCATCAATCATCAGCAAGAGTTCGCAGACTTTAACCAAGCACTACAAATCAATCCCAACTTAGCTGATGCCTATGGCAATCGAGGACTGATTCAACAAAATAACATCCAAAGCGAGAACAGTTAAAAATTCAAGCGGTGTGATAGGGAATCAGCAGTAAAGTTGCTAATACCCTTAATGAATCCAAATCGTAACGCCTGACCAAATGTTGTTTGAGAGCGGATACAAATTTTCTCCTTGTGCAGCTTCGGATAAAGCTCTTAAGCCTCGATGATATTAACTGCGACCAAATCGAAATCATAGCTACACGGTATCACAAATATTCAACCGTGATTTCATCCTGATTTCATCTTGATTTGAGACATTAGATACAGTGCCAAACTGTCAAAACTACAGATTCTTCCAGATGGATTCACTGTATCGTCAAGCAAAAAACCCTTGATTGGTCTCAAAAATGCTCAATTCCATTGTTAAATGGTCGATCGCACAAAGGTGGCTAATCGTTATTGCCTCTATAATCATCAGTCTGTGGGGATTGCGCGTGATAACGCAAATGCCCCTGGATGTATTTCCTGCCTTTGCTCCACCGCAAGTAGAAATTCAAGTCGAAGCTTCCGGTTTAGCACCAGAAGAAATCGAGTCCTTGGTAACTCGCCCAATTGAAAGTGCGATTAATGGCACACCTGGATTGGAATCTCTTCGCTCTTCATCTGCCATTGGGATTTCTGCCATTAAAACTGTCTTTAGCTGGGACACTGATATATACCGTGCGCGTCAACTAGTGACAGAACGATTGCAAGGGGTGAAACTACCACAAGGAGTTGAGCAGCCGGAAATCTTGCCTGTTAACTCGCCCTTGGGATGGGCAGTTAAGTACGCTTTCTCCTCCCAAACCACCGACATGATGGAGGTATGGCGTGTTGTCAACTGGGATGTAAAAAATCGGTTGCTGGCTGTACCAGGGGTGAGTAACGTATTTCTCTACGGAGGCGATGAGCGACAGTATCAAGTGTTGGTAGATCCAGACAAGCTCAAAGCTTATAATGTCTCCCTGCCAGAAGTCACCCAAGCAGTGCAGAATGCTAATGTCAATGTGCCAGGGGGATTTTTGATTACTCCTGACCAAGAAACACTGATTCGGGGAATTGGACGGATCGAGTCAATTGATAAGCTCAAGCGTTCGGTTATCAAGGCGACTAAAGGAACACCCATATTACTGGAACAAGTAGCAGAGGTCAAAATTGGCCCAGGACTAAGACGAGGAGATGGACTATTTCAGGGCAAACGAGCAGTCATCTTAACTGTCTCTAAGCAGCCTGCCGCAGATACACCGACTGTAGTCAAAGCTGTGGAAGCAGCAATGGAGGAGATTAAGCCAGGACTACCACCGGATGTCAAGGTTACTAAAACATTTGACCAAGATTTATTTATCGAAGCTTCGGTGAAAAATGTTGAGGAAGCCTTACGCGACGGTATCATTATCGTCTCAGTCATCCTAATTATCTTTTTGATGAACTGGCGCACGGTAATTATTAGTCTAAGTGCCTTACCTCTGTCCTTACTGTTAGGCATGATTATTCTGAGTTGGACTGGACAGGGTATCAACACAATGACCTTGGGTGGACTAGTGGTTGCCATTGGTTCTGTGGTAGATGATGCGATCGTTGATATGGAAAACGTCTACCGCCGATTGCGGGAAAACCAGATAGCAGGCAACCCGAAAAATCCTTTACAAGTCGTGTTTGACGGCTCAGTCGAGGTGCGTGTTAGTGTTCTATTTTCTACAGTAATTATCGGCGTAGTCTTTGCACCGATTTTCGTCCTGTCTGGGGTAGAAGGTCGTATTTTCACACCGATGGGAATGGCGTATTTGCTATCGATTTTGGCTTCTACCTTAGTTGCATTGACACTGACTCCAGCATTATGTGCCTTACTGCTGGCAAATCGCCGTTTACCGAGTACAGAAACTTGGTTAGAGCGCAAAGCACATCAATTTTATCGTCCGGGGCTAAAGTTCTCAATTCGTTACCCCAAAGTGGTTTTAGGGTTTGCGATCGCGGGTTTTGTTGCATCGATGATTATTTTACCAGGGTTAGGAAAAGTCTTCCTACCAGAGTTCCAAGACCGCTCTTTGGTCAATTCAATGGTTCTCTTACCAGGTGAATCCTTAAATGCAACTGACCAAGCAGCTTTAGCGGTGATGGATGCGCTTAAAAACGATCGCCGCTTCGATTTTATTGCCTTGCGGTCTGGGTTTGCTCAAGGAGATCCAGAAGTTGCAGGGGTCAACTTTGGCGAATTGGATGTGCAGATTAGTGAAGCCGGAGCGAAGAACCGAGACAAGACTGTTGCAGCACTCCGTAAAGAGTTTGAAAAACTTCCTGGTGTGGCAACCAACATTGGTGGATTTATCTCACACCGCATAGATGATATTCTTTCAGGCGTAAGGAGTGCGATCGCTGTTAAAATCTACGGCCCCGAACTCGAACAACTCCGCATCCTTGGAAAACAGGTACAATCCGCCATGAATGGTATTCCCGGCATTGTGGATCTGCAACTTGAACCCCAAGTCCCAGTTAAACAAATTCAAATTCAATTTGACCGCGATGCAGCTGCTCGTTATGGGCTAACTGTGGGGGAACTGGCAGAAACTATAGAGACTGGACTGAACGGTAAAGCAGTTTCCCAAGTGCTGGAGAAGCAACAAACGTTTAATCTCGTCGTGTGGTTGCAAGAACGCTATCGTAACAATTTAGACGTGATTGGTAACTTGCTAGTGGATACACCCAACGGGCAGAAAATTCCCTTATCCCAGGTTGCTAAAGTTGATTATGGCACGGGGCCAAGTACTATAAACCGCGAAAATGTTTCTCGGCTGATTGTAGTTTCTGCCAACGTTGCGGGACGGGATTTGGGTTCGGTAATTAAAGATGTACGCGATCGCGTCAAACAAATTCAACTTCCTGGAGGCTACTATGTCCAATTTGGCGGTCAGTTTCAGGCACAGGAACAAGCAACGCAGATATTGATTATTGCAGGTGCGGTTGCCTTTGCTGTAATTTCAGTACTGATTTACTTTGCTATCAAATCAATTCCCGCCACCGTGATGATTCTGGTTAACCTACCACTAGCATTAATTGGTGGTGTGATCTCCGTCGCCTTAAGTGGTGGTATTATTTCCGTTGCTTCTATGGTTGGTTTTATCACTTTATTTGGTGTAGCTACTCGCAACGGATTACTCTTAGTGGATAACTATAACAATCGCCTAGCAGAGGGAATACCACTCAAACAAGTAATTGTTGATGGTTCGATGGAAAGATTAGTAGCGATTCTCCTGACAGCACTTTCGTCAGCACTAGGTATGGTTCCCTTAGTAATTGGTTCTGGTGCAGGTAAAGAAATTTTGCAACCTTTGGCTGTGGTAGTGTTAGGTGGATTGTTTACTTCCACTGCCTTAACACTATTAGTTTTACCGGCTTTATATTCTTTATTTGGGAAATTTTTAGTTCCAAAAAAGACTACAAGAATGTATGATATTCAAGTTAATCAAGAGTCAATTGTATGAAAAAAAATGTTGTTTTTTATCTCGTATCAGTTAATACTTTAGTAAATTTTAAAAATTAAATGTGAGGAACTAAAGTTTTTGCAAAGACTAGGTTGCCATAGAAACATTATCTCAATTAACAATGCATTTTTGATGAGGAATAAATCAATGAAATCACTTAAATCTGGCTTGATTATTTTTGGGAGTGTGGGGCTACTATTTTTAGGAGCTTGCAGTAACGATAATCAAGCAGCTAATACAGAAAATAGTCCAGCTGCTTCGACCTCAAGCGCCCAAAACCCATCTGTTTCAGCTTCACCTGCTACTAAAACAGATAGCAAGCATGGTGCATCTCATGGAGGTCAGGTTGTAGAGACAGGAAGTTATCACCTAGAATTTGTTCCTGAGAAAGAAACAAGCGCAACTCACATGGATTTATACTTACTAAAAGGTGACAATCACCAAACAGTACCTGATGCAAAAGTAACGGCCCAAGTTCAGCTACCTGATGGAAAACAAAAGACAGTTCCTCTAACTTACGATGCTAATGATAAACACTATACGGCTGTGCTGTCTGAAAAAGCAACTGGTCAGTATCAGGTAAAAATTACTGCGGATATTAAAGGTGAAAAAGCAAACGGGCGTTTTAACTTCAATCGTTAACTCATGCTGCTAGTAAAGTCATCAAAACTAGAATAGTATTTAAATTAGGCAAAGCTTGAGCGTTATTCAATACGTCTTACTTGAAATTGGCTCATTCTTTGCCTAAGTTTTAAGTTATAAATTATCGGACATTTAAATTGCACTAAGGGCATTACCTTAAGAAGTTTTAGGAATACACTATTTCAGCTTATTAAAGAAGCTAGAGAAGCATACCGTTTCACTTTAAGGTTGATACATTTAGGCAAGCAGGGGAGTAGAGAAGCAGAGGGGTAGAGGAGAAATTATTTATATCTTTTATTTGGTAAATGGTATCAGTATGAACGAAACTAAAGTTCGTAAGCAGTACGATCGGTTAGCGGCAATTTACGATCAACGCTGGAGTAATTACGTTGCGAATACGTTGTCGTTTCTCAAAAACTGGGCGCAGATATCTTCATCAGATGTTGTGCTGGATATCGCTTGTGGGACAGGGGAGTTTGAGCGGCTGATTCTAACTGAGCAACCGATGCAGCAGATGGTCGGAGTAGACATTTCAGACAAGATGCTACTTGTGGCTAAACAAAAATTTTGTAACTATCCCAATGTCTCATTTTACAACGCGTCAGTCTTAGCATTACCCTTTGCAAATAACAGTTTCGATGTGGTCGTATCTGCTAGTTCGTTTCACTATTTTGATGACCCTGACGCTGCATTAGCAGAAATGAAAAGGGTTCTGAAGCCGGATGGGAAATTAGTGATTTTAGATTGGTGCAGAGATTATTTAGTATGTCAAATATGCGACATAATACTGAAAATTTTTGATCCAGTATACAAGCAGTGTTACTCTCAAGCTAAATTTCATGAGCTACTTACATCCGCAGGTTTTAATATTTGTCGTGCTACTAAGGTTCGTTTTGGATTGATATGGGGATTGATGGTAGCAACAGCTAGTCGCTGAATCACAAGTTTTACTTATTCGAGAACGAGCGCTTGTAAGCTGTTGCGTTTTTATTTTAGGGTAATGCTAGAAAAGCAGCCAATCAATAAACAATTAATGTTAGACGATTATAGAAATCACACTAAAAACTGTTTGAGCTAAATTAGGATTCAGCCTTTATCTACAATGACAAATATCAAAAGCCTTTTTAAAACCCCAGCTTTCAAGTTTGTAATTTTACTCGGCTTTGTTAGCTTATGTGCTGATGCAACCTATGAAGGGGCGCGTAGCATCACGGGAGCTTATCTTGGAGTTTTGGGTGCTAGTGGCACTGTGGTAGGGCTGGTAGCGGGTTTAGGGGAGTTAATTGGCTATGGTTTTCGCCTAGTTATTGGTTATCTCAGTGACCAGACGCGAAAATACTGGGGAATTACCACATTCGGTTATTTTATCAATACAGCAGTTGTACCGCTTTTAGCTTTAGCTGGACGCTGGGAAGTCGCAGCAGCTTTGATGATTGCTGAACGCACAGGTAAAGCGATTCGCACCCCACCGCGAGATGTGCTACTTTCCCATGCTGCTAGTCAAGTTGGCAGGGGTTTTGGTTTTGGCTTGCATGAGGCGATGGATCAGATTGGTGCTGTGATAGGGCCACTGGCTGTAGCAGCAGTGCTTTATTTACAAGGAGGGTATCGGAGTGGCTTTGCGGTTTTGATTGTGCCAGCAGTTTTAGGGTTAATTGTGCTTTTGATCGGACAACGGCTTTACCCAAATCCCCGTGATTTTGAAGCACACACAGCAACACTCAAAGGAGAGGGATTACCGCGAGTCTTTTGGATTTATCTTAGTGCCGTAGCCTTAATTGCTGCGGGTTATGCAGATTTTCCTCTAATTGCCTACCACTTGCAGAAAGGAGCGATCGCTTCCTCTAATACAATTCCTTTGCTTTATGCGGTCGCTATGGGAGTTGATGCTATAGCTGCACTAATATTTGGGCGACTGTTTGACCGTAGGGGGATTTCTATCCTCATTGTTGCGGTTTTGATGTCATGTTTATTTCCCCCGTTGGCTTTTTTAGGTAACAGTAATCTTGCCCTTTTGGGAATGATTTTGTGGGGTGTAGGGATGGGGGCGCAAGAATCAATTATGAAAGCTGCGGTTGCGGGAATGGTGCCGATGGACAAACGTGCTAGTGCTTATGGGATTTTTAGTGCAGGCTATGGCTTATCTTGGTTTTTAGGTAGTGCCTTTATGGGAATTCTTTACGATCGCTCTGTTGGCTCCTTAGTTGTCTTTTCAGTCATTATCCAAGTTGCAGCAATTCCTATTTTTTGGCAAGTAAGAAAGCACAACATTTGAGATGACTTAGAAAGGCTTGAACTTTTAGAGTGTTAGGTTAAGAGTAGCAAAATGCATTTTGCCGCTATGCATCGTCTGTACCTTGAATCTAAAGCTGAATTATTAGTTTCAAAGGTAAAGTTTATTATTACTTTACTAGTGGACTTCTACCACACCACGAAACATATTCATTGCGATATTGTTCAACTTAGTTAGCGATCGCGTTTCTTTACCATACTCGCAGATACTACACATAAGCATCAGCAAGGGCGATCGCGGTCACGCAAGCATTCTAAACAGGCTTCAATGCAACTTTCAAGAGTAGATTTGTAGTTGTAGTCATAATTTTCTCCCTAGCTAAATAAGTGAATTAGTTATGAAGCTGTAGTTATGCTTCTTATAATTCACGCTAGGCAATTATTGATATAAGAGCATCTAATCTACCTAATGATACGATGCTAATTTCTTCCTAATGAATTGCCTAAATTTCATGCTGATTTCATTTAGGTATGGTAATAACTCTGGATAATAAGTTATAAAAACTTTATTTGTTTACGAAAAAGTGAATACATAGCTTAGAACTGTCTATAGTGTTTGAGTCTTAATTGCCAAAAACAAAGTGGCGGGGCAATGAGATGGGCTGAAAGCTTATCAAATAGGCTGAATCGACTATTTTTGTAGAAATTTACTAAAAATTTCATCTTAATTTCATAGTGACCTGTCAAGCTGGTTTTGTAAAGGTTCATTCGCTAAGAATAAATCTGCAATCTAGTTGACATAGTTTGTTAATTTAAAACTTGAGATGAAGAGAACACTGGTTTATGCTGCTGTATGTAGTATGGCTATCGCAGCTCTAATTTGTACTGGCTATGCAAATGCAAAAACGGATAATAATAAGCTTGCTAATATTGAGAATAATTTGCAATCTGCTCCTACTGGTTGGCAACTTGTTAAAAAGACATTCCAGCTACACATTCCTAAAAATGGCAAGGCTCTTTCCCAGCTAATTATTGACGTTCCATCTACAGTAGCTGTAAGTAATGATATTGATATATTAGATGATAAAGGTCAAAAAATTAAGATTAATTTTTCTGTAAATAGTAGAAGAATTATTATAAATTTTCCTGAACCAGTTACTTCTAGCACTACTATTTTGAAAATAAGTCTCAACAAAGTACTACAACCAATTCTTAGTTCTACTTCCACCTATCATCTTTCGGCTAAAGTCGTTGGTAGTGACCTAGAAATTCCTATAGGTGAAGCTCAATTTCCTTCATTTTAATTTATTTGTAGATTTTAATGATAACTGCTGAAATTTCATCTTGATTTCATTATGACTTGTCATGCTAGTAGATAGAGGTAATATACCTCTTCAGCAAAAACATCACCAAGAATTTGAACCTGATAAGGGCAAGGTAACTAGCTACTTCTCTTGATTAACGGCTGTATTAAGGGGGGTAGTTAAATACGGCTTTTTCAAGTTTTGATGTATCTATTAAGAGCAGATTCATTTACAAAGAATGAACCTGTAATTTAGCTAACGTATTTAAGAATTTTAGAGATAAATATGAAGAGTTCATTAATTTATGCTGTTGTATTGGCTCTGAGTAGTACAGCTATTATTGCTCCTAGCTATGCAAGTGCTAGAACAGATGATAGTAGGGTTCCCCATATTGATGGAAATACACAATTCCCTCCCACGCGCTGGGGAACTTTTAGACATACTTTCCGGTTACACGTTCCCCAAAATAGTAAAGCTGTTACCCAACTAATTATCAGAGTTCCAGACAATGTAACTGTGAGTAATGACGTTAACAATATTGATGTTGTGGATGAAAATGACCATAAGATTAATACTAACGTATCTGTTAACGGTAAAACAATACTACTAGCTTTCCCCGAACCAGTTGCTCCTAACACTAAATTTGATATTGACCTTAACAAAATAAAAAGACGAAATCTTGGTAATGGTTCTATTTACAGCTTCTCGGCTAAAGAGGTTGGCATTGATGCAGAAATTCCTATAGGTGTAGCTTCGTTTCGTCTCTATTAAGCTACAAGTTGAGATAGCAACATGATATTTTATATGGATTTCATAAGTAAATGCCAAACTGATAAATAGAAAGTAAATCAAGTTAATTGTTGAGGATAATCAAAATGAAAAAAATGATTTATGTAGCAGCCATTCACTCTAACGATCGCATCTTCAGTTCCTGCTGTATGGGCAAGTGGAAAACCAGGAGATGCCAGAGGTTCCCATCTAGTCAAAAGTGTTGCAATTCCTGATTATGTTTATGCTACAGATGCCACTCATAAATTTGAAGTTCATGTGCAAGGTAAACCTCTGGCAGAACTGATGATTAATTTACCTGAAGGAGTGAAAATTAATAAGGGAATTGAGGTGAAAAATCAATCAGGGCAGAAAATTCCCACGACAGTTTCTATTAATGGACAAAAAACCACAGTAGCTTTCTCGCAACCAATAAACCCTGAGATGAAGCTATCGATTTTTATGAAAGGAGTTAATACTCCAAGATATAGTGAAATTTGGCAATACCAAGTATATGCTAAGAAAGTTGGATTCACACAAGAAATTCCACTTGGTACAGCCCAGATTCAGACTTATCCTTGACCTAGACAATATAAATTGACTGCTTGGCTTTCCAATCAACTGGAGATTCTAATATAGTTTCAGTTCCTGAAGAACTAACAAATCAGAAAAAAACATAGAGGGTCAAAAGTACTGTTTGTCTTTTGATTCTCTTATTTGCGTTGTAGTGCAAAAAATAGCACTATAATTTCACTGACAGTACCCGCAAGCATTCCATACGCTGCTGAAGTAGCTCCGCTATGTCTAGTAAAAATCAGACTTGCACATACTATCAGGGTAAAAGCTGCGGCAACTAATGTTGCAAGGTTAATGAACCAATTTTTTGCTCGGTGAATAAGCAGTCCTTGAAACGTATTTTGCAATGCCAGGAGCAAGGGTAAAAATGACAGTATTTGTACAACCGGACGAGCTGCTTCCACAAGAGATGAATTATTTCCCAAAAACTGGCCAAGTAGTAGCAATCCTTTGTCCGTAAACCCAAGAAAAATTGGTATTACAGTAAAACCCAAACCGACAAGAATCACAAAAGCAATAAGTGTTCGCCTAGAAGTTTCTTCATAAGTAGAAATTACCACTTGTTGAATCATACGTGTACCGTTGGCGATTGAAAGAAGTAACCCCCAGGCGGCGGGCCACACAGCAAGTGCAAGACTGCCATCGAATGAGCGAGCAATGAGACTTAGGAGTATTACCCTTGCACCCCAAACAATAAGCATTGTTGAGGCTAAAGGAAGATAGTAAAAGGCGACTCCACCAAAGGTTTTAGGCAGTTTCTGAGTCTCAAAATTTACTTGTTGGTTAAGGATAGAAATAGCACCAAGACGCAAACAAAACCATGTGACCAGTACTGCTTCAATCAGTATGGCTCCCATCATGGTGATACCTGCAAGAAACGCCCCGTCACTTCTAAGGCTGACTCCCACTGTCAGCGCCACAATTACCCAAGTCAATCGCGCCACACCTGCCCATCCTACAGCTACACTCTTTTGAGCGCGGATCAGCAACCCCTGAAAGAATCGTCGCCAAGCAATAACGAAGGGCCACAGGAACATCAAAAGAAAAGCAGTTCTTCCTTGCGCTGCAATAAATGAGCTAACGCCAAATACTTCTAAAAGAAGCCAGTTATATAAAGGCTCCCAAGTGAGTAAAAGAAAAATGCCACTCAGAGAAAGTCCCGCAATTACTGTAAATTGCCAAAGTGCGCGCCGAGATGCGACATAGCCTCCAAGAGCAGTTGAGGCATGAAGAATCATGATAATGGGGCTTTCCAGAAATACGGCAACTCCTTTGACTACCCCAACTCCAGCTAATGTCTCTTGCGGAAAGGCTAGGCGACTGAGTGCAGCAGTCTGGAGTGGATCGCCGAGAGTCATTGCCACATCAGTTAAGGAAAGAGGTATAAACTGGGCGAGTAAAATTAATAGCGATCGCCCTGAAGCTGTGTTATTACTTTCCTGTTCCTGTTGGGGTGAGGTGTTCATGATATTTTTCAGCAATGTATGATGATAAGCCACTAAAAATACACAGGAGTCAGTGAGGCGATCGCATTATCGAGATGCTTTCCTTCTTTGAGGATAAATCCATAACGCGAAAGCCAATGGTCATCGTAGACTGTCTCAAGGTATCTATCCCCTCGATCTGGATTAACCATCAAAATCCGCGCACCAGCACCAAGAGAGCGCGCTAGATGCAAGCCACCAGCCACAATTGCCCCTGTTGATGCACCAAGAAGCAATCCTTCACGACGTGCAAGTGCATGACACACAGAGTAGGCCAGATCCTCTGGTATCACGTAAGCGCGATCAAGCATTGAAAGATCCAGATTAGGTGGAAAGAACGATAACCCAATACCTGTCATTTTGTATGGTTTTGCTGGCGTTCCCATGATCGCTGAACCCTCGACATCAACGCCAACAATACGTATTTTTGGAAATCGCGGTAGGAGATAACGAGTTATTCCCATTATTTGTCCCGCTGTGCTAACACCAACCACGACAGCATCAAGTTCACCAGCAAAGTGGGCTTCAATTTCCCGCGCAGTGTAGTATGAATGTGCCTCAGTATTCCAAGGATTCAAGTGCTGACATGGATACCAAGCGTTAGGAATAGTCGCGGCAAGTTCACGCGCTCGTTTCATTCTTGCCTTCTGCATCGAGCCTGATTCGTCTGCCTCATGTAGCGGTACATCCACAAGTTCTGCACCGTATGCTTTCAGCATTCGTCTAAACGGTGGAGCAGTTTTTGCATCGACAACAATAATCACTCGATACCCTCGGACTGCTCCTACCATAGCTAGACCAACACCGAAATTTCCTGAGCTTGACTCGATGATCGTACCACCAGGCACAAGAAGCCCTTCTTCCTCCGCACGCATGACGAGGTAAACTGCATTTTTCTCCTTAATTGACCCTCCGGGATTACAGCTCTCTAATTTCAAAAAGCATTCCGAGGTAAGACATACAGGAGAAATATTTCTAAGTTTTACAATCGGTACATTTCCTATTGCCTGGGTAACATCAGCAGTCGTAGTATTTTTCCATTTACTATGATTGTTCCACTGAGAGTTTGAAACGCTCTCAAATGATGAAGATTTTGCAAGCTGATTCATATTAATCATCCAAAGAAATCAGAAAGTAGTAGAAATTATCAGAGTTGCATGAACTTCCTCACTCGCTCGGATTTTTAGTTGCAATATCACTACTACATTGTTTAATTGACGATAAGAATTGTAGTGAAGATTGCTTGTATAGCTCATCACTGCCTAAATCTGTTTCAATTTGACCAAAAGTAAATATCAATCAAGTTTTATTGAAAACTACCTAAGTAAACCTTTAAGTCCTGTCCACAAAAATATTAATGTCCACTATGGAATCGACCTATTTTTTATCTTGAAGTAGAAAGATGAAATCAAGATGAAATTTTTTATTTGGTCTTTCATCTTTTATTAAAATCAGTATTAATACGTGTTATTGTCATTTAATCTACTTCTATCTTTTACGCAGCATTAACTTAAAAAAATCCTCTTAAATACATATATATGAATTACAATTGTCTGCAAAAAATATTGGTATAACATTTCACTTGTAATTAAAAATTAGAGGCTAACCTCAATTGTTTGCCAATTAATTAACGGTACAAATATTATCAATTTTCTTAAGATAGTCGGAATTTCATCTTGATTTCATATTTACGTGTCAAAATTATTATTGACTCAATAGATATCTTGCAAAACTTAGTTTCTATAACTCCTCAAACTAAGTTCACACCCTATTTAGGCAAGTTAGTCTACTGAGTCTTTTCTGTTTGATTATGTATCGCTAAAATACTAGCCTACTGTTAGGTCTTGTATAGCTTAATTCTAATTCTTAAGAATTTCATCCTAATTTCATATCTAAATGTCAACCTATTTATAGGGGTATCCCTATTGCAAACTATGCTGACATCACAAATTTACAACGAACCTTTTACTACTCAATTTGATATGAGGGTGCTGCTAGTCGAAGATGAGCCAGATTTAGGGGCTGCTATCAAGCGCACCTTAAATCAACATAAGTACTTAGTTGACTGGGTAATGGATGGTACTGAAGCATGGGCTTACTTAGAAAATAGCTCGGCACAGTATACAGTCGCAATTCTCGATTGGATGCTTCCAGGAATTACTGGTTTAGAATTGTGCAAAAGACTGCGTTACAAAGTCAATCCTCTTCCTATCTTAATGCTAACTGCCAAAGATAGAATGGAAGATAAAGTTGCCGGACTAGATGCAGGTGCTGATGACTACTTAGTAAAACCATTTAGTATGGTAGAACTGCTAGCACGATTGCGAGCTTTGCAGCGTCGCTCTCCGCATTTTCAACCCCAACAATTGACTGTTGGTAACTTGACTCTAGATTATGGCAACAGTACAGTTGTCAGACAAAATACTACGGGTGAACAGCAATCGATTCCTTTAACTAATAAAGAATTCCAACTATTGGAATATTTGATGAAGCATCCCAACCAGATTGTTACTACTGAACAAATTCGCAATCAAATTTGGGAAGTTAATGCGGAATCCAGTAGCAATGTAGTGGCGGCGCAAATACGTTTGTTACGTCGCAAACTCACCCATAGCGACTGTCTTAACCCAATTGAAACTTTGCACGGTATGGGGTATCGTCTTAATTTCACTAATGAATCACAATAAGCTGTTTCGGCTCACTCGTATTCGTTTGGCTCTATATTATGCCATTGTTATGGGTTTAATTTTAAGCCTATGTGCATTCGGTTTTTATCGAGCAGTATTCCATGCCCATGTAGTAGCTTTAGACAGTGAAATCGAGTCTGTAGCGGGGACACTGCACGACAGTATCGAACTCAAACTACAGTCACCTGGACGTTTGGAACCTTTGGCGCATCAATTATTTCCAAATATAGATAATTGTGGAACTGGGGCTACTAATTGTATTCAACAACAGCTGCATCCTAAACGTCATCTTCTCGGTATCGTTACTAAAACTAGCTACTATATACGTTTTTTTGATACTTCCGGGAAATTAATTGCTAATGCTGGTTATTATCCAAAGGGATTACCTAATGTTTTTAATCAAAAAACTTGGCAATTTCTTAAAGATAGTAAAGGCAAAGATTACCATCAAATTACTCTAGCTTTGCATACTCAAAATTATCAAGATTGGGGGTATATGCAAGTTGGGCGAAGTTTAGAAGAGTTTAATCATTATTTAGATAGTGTAAAACTAATTTTGGTATTAGGACTGCTAGTTGCAATGGGTATGATTGCTGGTGCTAGTTGGTGGCTATCAGGATTAGCTATGCAGCCAATTTATCAATCCTATCGACAAATTCAACAGTTTACAGCAGATGCAGCACATGAATTACGAACTCCCATAGCTGCAACAGGTGCAACGGTGGAATCAGCACTTTTAATGCCGCAAATAGATGAAGAAGAGACACGAGATATTTTGCAGACTATACAGCGTCAGAATCAACGACTAACAGCTTTAATTGTTGATTTATTAATGTTGGCACGTATAGATAGACAAACCCAAAAATTACAACGTGAAATTTGTTGCCTAAATGATATTGTTAGCGATTTGGTTGAGGAATTTGAAGCGATGACAACTGCCGCAGGGGTAAAGCTGAAATCTTTAATACGAGTGCATCAGCCCCTAAATATTATGGGTAATTCTGACCAACTTTATCGCTTGTTTTCTAATTTAATTGTCAATGCAATTCAATACACACTCAGAGGAGGGGAAGTAACAGTTCTATTAGATCGCAGCGAACATAATGCCATAATTAAAGTTCAAGATACAGGCATTGGAATTCCAAAACACGAACTCAAGCGAATTTTTGATCGCTTTTATCGGGTAAGTAGCGATCGCTCTCGTAGCACTGGTGGTTCTGGTTTGGGACTAGCCATTGTTCAAGCTATTGTTCAAGCACATCAAGGTAAGATAAATGTACAAAGCGAATTAGGTAAAGGCAGCACTTTTACAGTTGAATTACCTTTGGATGTTGCTCCACTAAGGAGCGTAGGCGCAGCCCGCCGTAGGCATCGCTCTATCTCTCTATTGAAATTGATGTATCGCAATTTACGTAGTTAGTTAGAAATAAGATTTTTTACCTAATACGAAGTTGCCAAAGATAGTATTGTTACATTCTATTTGGTATAAATTAAACAGCATCGATCCAAAAATCAGCTGTGACGATTTTGCCATTGCGATTAAACTGACCCCAGAGCTTATACTTTCCTGGTTGAGGAAAGCTAGTCATAAAATGAACCTGTCCAGCAGGAGCATCTTTTAGCGCGTGAGCATGAATGTAATCTGCTGCTGTTAATGAGGTTGACTGTCGCAGGATAACTAAATGTCCTTTTTCTCCTAAGTATGGCTGCAAGTCTGTAAGCGGTTGATTGTTAGAAGCATCTTGTAATTTAAACATTAAACTGACTTCTTTACCCACTTTCACAGTAGGTTCAGAAACAGCAAGATTGACTTTAATATCATTGAACGTTTTACTGCGATTTAGGTTAATTTCTGGGGCTGCAATACTGTTTCCAGGAACTTGTGTTTTCAACACTGAGACTTGTTCTGTTTGACCAGCAGGTTTGTAGTCACTAAAAAATGTGTAATTGCCTGCTTGCGGAAAACTGGCTGTAACTTCAAACTGCCCATTTTCTTTATATGTGGGATGAAGATGACTAAAAAACTGAAGATCATCACTGACAAGAATGAGGTGCATGAGCTTTTCTTGGAAAGTGTCAAACTTTGCTATTGCTTTCCCATCCGAATCTTGAACACCAATTACTATCGGAATATTTTTATTAGGTGTAATAATGCTTGGGACTTTAAGTTTTGCCTGGGTAAATGCTTTCTTCCCATCACCTGTGCCATTTGTTGAATGTTCTCTGTGATTTATATCACCCATAGAATGTTCTTCATGCTGATCTGTGTCAGCAGATATTGGTTTTCCTTCGTCTCTAAGTAATAAGGAGCAACTTTGAATTAGTATCAAAGTAGTAGTTATAGCAATTGTATTCAGAAATCGATTCATTGATTTTGCTCCATTTTTTAATGATTGAAGTTATTCAAAAGTCTTAATTAATCTGGGGAGTTAATATCGCAAGCATTAGAACCACAACTTTGAGTTGCCAAGGTGCTAATATTAAACTGAAAATTAGGCAAGCAACTGTAGATAAACTTGTTAATTCTGCCATGTCGTCAGTAGGATTTTTAAACAGATAACTAACTGCTAAACCAATCGTCAGTGGAATCAGAAAAAGCAAACTCATACAAGTCACATCTCTCCTAAAAGCAGAAGGACTTTTATAAAATGAATATTTGACTATCAGCAGTTCATCCAATGCTGACTTTCGCGCAAGCAGAACAAGCCAGTTTGGGAACTGTTAGTTGCAGCGTCATAGTGTTAAATTCCTTAATGAGGGAAACTAATTTTCTGAAAATCGTTGAATAGATATACTTAATCTACTCAACTAAAATTAGTTTAATCTCTCCAGCTTATGGGAGAGTCAATAGGTAAAATTAAAAAAAACAACTAATTTCTTTATCAATTGATTTCTATCAATAAAAAATCAGTATATCAACTTAGCTTAATGCGTTGATATACTGATAAAAAATTAAATTAACAGCTTGATTGTTTAATTTCTTTCAATAATAGGACAAATTGTTTTTTCAGGATTTTCAGGTATGGTTTCCCAACCAGAAACTAATCCTGATAATTCTTGTCTCAAAATAAGTAATTGATGAATTTGTTCATCAATAGCTTTAATCTTATCTTCTAGTTTAATTTTTATATGCTCACAGGGTAATTCCCCTCCATCATGAACATTTAAAAATTCCTTAATCTCTGACAAGCTTAATCCTAAGCTTTGAGCGCGTTTAATAAAGTGCAGTCGCTCGGCGTTGTTGCGTGAATAGGCAAAATGGTAAATTTACTTATAGCCGATGTTTTCGAGCCGCCTAACCCTGCATATGAAGACGAAAGCCCAGTACAAAGTTAAGAATTGGAACGCTTATGATGCTGCCCTCAAGCAACGAGGCAGTATAACTTTTTGGGTGAACGAAGAAATCATCGAGCAGTGGCGCAATCAGCAAAAAACCGGGAAAAAGGGGGCATCGAATCATTACAGTGATGTGGCAATCGCCACTATGGGAACAATCCAATCGGTGTTTCATTTACCAGGGCGACAAGCAGAGGGGTTTTTAGAATCGCTGTTCACGCTCATGGGAATTGAGCTAGAAGTACCAGACCATTCCACGCTGTCTCGTCGTTTGAGCAAGTTGTCTGTGGAACTACCAGTTATCCCAAAAGACAAAGCTGTTCATGTGGTAGTGGATTCAACTGGTGTAAAAGTCTATGGTGAAGGTGAGTGGAAAGTCCGCACACATGGAGTAGGAAAACGACGGACGTGGAGGAAGTTGCATCTAGGCGTTGACTGTGAAAGCGGCGAAATTCTGGGTGCGGTGGTGACTACTAATGATATGGCTGATTGCGAGGTACTGCCTGACATATTGGAGCAGATTGAGCAACCGATAGAACAAGTATCTGGTGATGGTGGCTATGATACAAAAGGTTGTTACGACACCATTTCACAACACGGGGCCAAAGCCATAATTCCACCGCGTAGCAACGCCAAAATCCAACAACACACCAACAATGAAACACACTTCCATCCCAGAGATGAAAATCTGCGACGAGTGAATCAAGTTGGGCGCAAGCAATGGAAACAAGAGAGTGGATATCATCGCCGTTCATTATCCGAGACAGCTATATTTCGACTCAAAACCATTTTTGGTGGTAAGTTACGACGACGCTTTTTTAACAATCAAGCTGTCGAGCTATTTCTACAGTGTGCCGCCCTTAACCGCATGATCCAGTTGGGCAAGCCAGACAGTTACAAAGTAGACAACTAACTTCTGTTCTAGTACCAGATTGGTGTGTCTTTTTTTTCTTTCATGCAACAAAGCCCAGTCGCTCCAAAACATCAGAGTTAAATAATCTAAATCCACCTTCCGTTCTTGCTGATGATTTGAGTAGTCCTAGCTCCTCATAGTAGCGAATAGTTTTAATAGGTACACCGCTAGACTTGGCAACATTACCAATGAGTTTTGGCTCTTCTTGGACTAGCATATTTAGCTGCTCCATGTTAAATAAGTTTATTTACCTTATCTTAAACTCTCCAGCTAGCTGGAGAGTCAAGCAGAGACAGTATCATTTTGCTAACTATTTGCTATTTAAGGGATCAAACTGACTTGCCTAGTTAATACCAAGTTTTCGGTATGCTTACAAATCGCATGTATCGTTCATCTAGAGACTTGAGTAGACGCTCTTTCTTGATTAGCATCTCCTGCTTGTACGGCGATCGCACCATGAAACATATTCATGCCACAGCTAAAAGCATATTCGCCTGTTTTTTCAGGTGTAAACTCAATAGATGTCAATTTATTGAGTGGTAGCTCGGCAGCAATGCCAAAATCAGGAATTAATACTTCTGCAAGACAATTACTGGGATTTTCGCGCAAAAAGTTAAGTTGAACTCTTTGCCCTGCTTTCACGACAACATGATTCGGTGTATAACCTTTATCCACTTTGATTGTAACCTTCTGAATTCCTTGCTCTACAGTCGGTTGCAAAGATGGAATTTCTACGGTTGTTTCATTTTGGTGAATTGAAGTTGAGGAACTGAGTTGAGGTTCTGCCATTATTTCATACTCCTTTAAAGCTGTTGATTGAGTGTTTGAAGCTTCGGCTCGGATTTCACCACGAAACATGTTCATGCCGCAGGTAAAGACATAATTTCCGGCTTGTTTGGGTGTAAATTCCACAGCGGTCACTTGATTGAGCGGTAAATCTACGGCAATATGAAAGTCTGGAATTAGCACTTGCTCCAAGCAACTGCTGGGATCTCTGCGGTCAAAGAAAAGCCGCACGGGTTTTCCTACTTCCACGACAATCCGACTTGGCTCGTATCCACCATCAACGGTGACGGTTACTTCCTGAATACCCTCACCTGCTGCAACTGCCTTTTGGGACTTGGGTTTACTGAGCAAGAACCACCAAAGTTCTAAGCCAATCAGCCCCAATCCACCAAGCGTAACTGCAACTTTGTTTCCTAACGGCTGTTCAATGCGTTGAAATTGACTTGTTGACTCTGTTTGAGATGAGTGGGTTTCATGGGATACTTGGGCGATTGCTTTACCAGAAGCAAGTCCTAACACAACTCCTAGACTTGCAATATTACCGATAATTGCTGTTTTATTCATCATTGAAAAAGCTCCTATGCGATCGCTCCTGAAATTACACCAAGCAGAAATCCAAATCCTGCTAAACTGCCAAAAAATATCACTTTATTGAGCATTACCATTTCCTCTAGCCAAGTGTTTTAGGTTGAAAGTTACGTAGACGTAGAGCATTGCTGACAACAGAAACCGAGCTAAATGCCATTGCTGCACCGGCAATGATAGGGTTAAGCAACCAACCAAAGATAGGGAATAAAATACCTGCGGCGATAGGAATGCCAGCAACGTTGTAGATGAAGGCGAAGAATAAGTGTAATTGCTCAACCCCCTTGACAGGAGGCAAAGATAGAGGTTAGCTGAAAGAATGGAAAAACTGCCTGACCTAAAGCAACTATCGAACGAAGCGAAAGAAGCCTTGATAGTGGAACTGTGGCAGGAAATCGAAAAACTAAAAACCGCATTAGAAGCCGCCAAAAATCAAAATTCATCACCGACCAAAACAAGCAAAAACTCGAGCACTCCCCCTTCAATTGGATTCAAGAAGGACATAAAACCTTCAAAAATACAAGGGGTAAAAAGACAAGCAAGTGTTGGACGAGTCGGAGGGGGAAGAGAATTACACCCGAATCCTGACCAAATAATCATTTCACAAGTCAAGAGTTGCCCCCATTGTGGGGAGGAAGTTAGAACTGAACAGCAAAAATTGCTTGCAATCTACGAAAAAATAGAACTACCACTAATTCGACCAATTATCAGCAGAATCGAACGGTATGGTGGTCACTGTGCTTGTTGTCAAAAAGACTATGTTGCACCTGTGCCATTAGGAATGGAACCTGGTTCCCCGTTTGGCAGTTCAATTCAAAGTTTGGCAACCTATCTACGCTATACCCATGCCATCAGCTACGAACGACTATCGCAACTATTTTTACAAGTCTTTGGGCTAGAGATATCAGAAGGAGCGATCGCTAATTTATTCGAGACAGTCAAAACTCGTTTAGATGACCAAGTTACAGAGATACTCCAACGCTTGCAGCGTTCAAAATTAATTTGTTCAGACGAAACAGGTGCCAGAGTCAACGGTCAAAATCAATGGGAGTGGGTCTTCCAGAACCAAGAAGTTTGTCTGCACGTTATCCGTCCTAGTCGTGGAGCTGGAGTAATTAAGGAAATTTTGGGAGAACATCGCCCTGATATTTGGGTATCAGACTTATTCAGTGCCCAAAAAAATCATCCAGCGCATCAGTGGCAGGTTTGTCTAGCGCACCAATTGCGTGATTGCCAGTATGCGATTGATGCGGGTGACACCGTTTTTGCACCAACGATGAAGAAGTTATTGTTGAGAGCTTTTGTCATTCACCGCCGAAGTGAACGATTAAGCAATTCAACGCTTTACCAATATCGTTGTGATTTGAAACGAAGGTTGGCAAAAGCTTTGGATTTAGAGCCAGATCATGATGATGGCATCCGTCTACGTAAACGTTATGGTTCTATCAAAGATCACTTGTTTGTTTTCCTTGAGGATGCTTCGATTCCACCAACGAATAATTCCAGTGAGCAAGCTATTCGCATGAGTACGGTGTTTCGCAAGGTAACAAATTGCTTCCGTTCTCAATGGGGGCGAGATTTGTTTGCTGCTGTTCGTTCTGTTGTTAATACAGGCAAGCGTCAAGGTTTGACTGCTTATCAAGCTATCCAGAAAGCTCTTTCTACTAACGGCTCTCTTTTTAGCCCTAGTTGAGCAATTACGAATAAGTTTTGGCGAATGTTGCGAATTGTGGCACGGCTCAGTTGAATTGCTGTGACTATACCTTGTAAATCGCCTGAGATGAGTGTGATGTCACTAGCGGCGATCGCCACATCTGTACCAGTCCCAATTGCGATACCGACATCGGCTTGAGCTAAAGCTGGTGCATCGTTGATACCATCACCCACCATTGCGACAATCTTGCCTTCTGATTGTAGTTTCTGCACTGTAGTAGCTTTCTGGTCGGGGCGGACTTCTGCTAAAACGCGCCCTATACCAACTTCATGGGCTATACTTTCTGCGGTGCGGCGGTTATCGCCTGTAAGCATCACAACTTCTAAACCGAGTTTTTGCAACGCTCTCACAGCTTGGGTGGAAGTGGGTTTAATAGCATCAGCAATACCCATCACTCCTTTGATTTCGCCGTCCACTGCTAACCACACGGCTGTTTTACCCAGGTATTCTAAACGTTCTTTGTCTTGTTGCAAGGCTTGAGTGTCAATACTCAACTCTTCCATCCAACGTTGTGTACCAATTTGCACGAGTCGGTTAGAAACGATACCTTGTACGCCACTACCAGCGACAGCTTCAAAATTTCTAACATCTGCTAATGGCACTTCCTGAGATTGGGCGTATCTGACAACTGCTTCTGCCAAGGGATGTTCCGAATTGCGTTCTATAGAGGCAGCTAGTTGTATCAGCTTAATTTCATTGCCGTTAGCCGTACCGTTAACTGTGACAAAATCTGTAACTGTCGGTTTACCTTGGGTAATTGTGCCTGTTTTATCTAACACAATTGTTTGAATCTGATGTGCTAATTCTAAGCTTTCGGCTCCCTTAATTAAAATGCCGTTTTCTGCACCTTTACCCGTGCCTACCATTACAGAAGTTGGTGTAGCTAAACCCAAGGCACAAGGACAAGCGATAATTAACACCCCCACTGTGGTAATTAGTGCTAGGGTGACGTTGCCCATGATGTTGTACCAAATGATAAAGGTGAGGAGGGCGATCGCAATCACCGCCGGTACAAACCAGCTAGTAACTTGGTCTGCTAATCTTTGAATGGGAGCTTTCGAGCCTTGGGCTTGCTGCACTAGTTGGACAATCTGTGCCAGCACTGTATCCTTACCTACTCTTGTCGCCCGGAACTTAAAACTGCCAGTTTTGTTGATGGTGGCTCCAATCACTTCATCCCCTGGTTGCTTTTTCACTGGTACACTTTCGCCAGTCACCATCGCTTCATCAACTGTGGATGTTCCCTCAACCACTTCCCCATCAACAGGAACTTTCTCGCCAGGGCGAACAAGCACAACATCGTCAATCTGTACTTGTTCAATCGGCACATCAACTTCTTGTCCGTTACGAATCAAACGTGCTGTTTTCGCTTGCAAACCAACCAGCTTACGAATTGCTTCTGAAGTTTGTCCTTTGGCGCGGTTTTCTAACCATCTTCCTAAAAGAATTAAAGCAATAATTACAACTGCTGCTTCGTAATAGACATCTGGCTTTAATCCTTGAGCCACAAAGAAACTAGGGAAAACTGTGGCAAATAGAGAATATAAGTATGCTGCTCCTGTGCCGAGAGCAACTAAAGTATCCATTGTGGCAGCGTGGCGTTTTAAAGCTTTCCAAGCGTTTTTGAAGAAATCGGCACCACACCAAAACAGCACTGGGGTTGTCAGCACCAGCTGTACCCAAGAATTATGCAACCATGTCGGAATCAAAGGCAAATTTAATCCGAGCATCATGGGTAACGACCCGATTACCAACACAGCACCTATGACCCCAGCCACAATCACTTTCCGCAGTAGATAACGCGATTCTCGCAAACGTGTTGTTTTCTCGGTATCATCTTCTCCTGCCATCAAATTCTGTTCTGGGAGTGGATAGGCAGAGTAACCTGCCTCGTCCACTGCATCCTGAATGGTTTGTACATCAGTCGTTCTAGGGTCATACTCAACTGTTGCTTGTTCTGCGCCAAAGTTCACACTACATTCATTCACACCTGGGACAGAACTGATTGCTTCTTCAATGCTGCTGGCACAAGATGCACAACTCATGCCGCGCAGCTTCAGTGTGGCTTTTTCCATTTTTCTGGTTCCTTAACACTCATTTGTCTTGATAAAACAGGAAAGCTCAATGTCATGCCACTGAATAGCCAGCAGCTGTAATTGCTTCTTTTACTGCTGCTTCGGTTGTCTGGGTTTCGACGCTGACCAGCTTCGTTTTCGGATCGGCCTCAACCTGAGCTGTGGGGTCAACTGCTTGGATGGCTTTTGTAATCGTTTCTCCACAAGCAGAACAAGCCATGTTAGGAACTGTTAGTTGAAATGTCATGCTTAACTCTCTTTTTATGAACTAATTACTCACCGTTCGCGTAATAGAATTTGACTAAGAGGAATTATCTACAAGATTGCTATAAATATCAGGAGGAAGACCAAGCAAACTAATAATTTCCTGTTGTAGAGGGTTTAAAGGAGGAACATAACCAAAACGCTGACCACGGGCTTCAATAATCGTCAAAGTGATATTAGAAAAAGCACGTAACAAGCGTTCAGCAGTAGGTTGAGCAGTCCTTTTGTTTGGATGTTCGGGGTACAGTCCAGCAAGAGAGTTGACCTCAATAGCAGTTAATTGCCGTCGGACAACAAACTCGATAATTGTCAGCAAACGTAGGGCTAGACTCAGTAAATTAATCAGCCCGGTAACTTGGTCGTCACGTTGCACAAACATGGGAGTAATCGAAAGTGACGCACCCTTAAGGCGATGAAAACCACGTTCAGCAATCCATTCGTCTCGATAAGTCAGTACAGCTTGTTCAACTCCTAACATACTCTTAGGAGCATTACTGACAAAAGCTCTCCAGCCAAAAGTTTTGTGAGTTTGGGCAATAGCATCTTCATTGCGGATAACAGTCTGAATTTGATACCTAGTTTTTCGAGTAATTTGCTTGGGGCGAGATGTGGGACGACCTCGACCAATGTAGGTTTCTTCAACAGTTTCCTGGCACTCATAATCGAAACTCAGTAAGCCTTCGACTCGATGAAGGCGCAAAATTTCTGTAGCTTTTTGCAATAAAACCTGTAGGTCGTTGATTTGTCGTTTACCGCGACCTTTTTGTGGAGTTAACGCCATCAACTTCTGCTGTGCGTTGTGAAGTCGTGTCTCTAATCCTTGAATTTGTTGTTTTGCAAGTGCCTGTGAATGAATCACAAACACCCTTTCTTGCCAGCATAGTAATGGCAATTGTTCATCAACCACCTCGACATGACGACACACCTCATAGCCTGTGGCAATAGTTGTTTCCAGGGCATCCAGGTCTTGGCTGGTTTCACTGTTGTGATGAACACTGGTTCGCCTGATATCCACAAGTGGAAATTTACCAGCAACAGCATCATCTATCCAGCCAGCAAGAAGTTCTGGAGTTTTACCAACTAAGGATAATGGGCATAGGTAATAATCTCCCTGAATATGTATATTGCTGCGTGTCGATAGTGAACTCATTTTACAGTCGCCAACAAACAACAACCCTTTCTTGTTCAACGTGGCGGTAATTTGTTGATAGGCGGGAACGTAAAGTCCGTCATCTGCTTTTTCTCCAGATACTACCTGGGTAACAAGGGGCATTCCTAATGGGTCAATCATCCCCATCATCAGTTTTACCTGTGGCAGGTTCGGGTCATCTTTGCTGTGTCCAAATTGGAATAAACCTTCTTCACTGATGAGATGGTGTCCACTGATTGTTGTTGCATCTAAACGCACTTTCTCCACCGTTAAGTCATAGGCTCGGATGGTGTTTTGCGTGAGAAAACGTTCTATTTGTGACCAGGTTTCGGGCTTACTTAACCGCTTCAAGAGTATTCCTAAACGGTCATCTGTAAAGTCTGTTTCTCTAATGCTGATTCCGCACACTTGCTCTATGGTGTAGCGTCGTTGTTCTACCCATTCCCGAACACGTACTTTTCGGTGATCTCCCTGTGAGATGATATACGATAACCAAATGCAACCTACCCATCCCCAATCAAGTCCTTCCTGTTTCCAGTGACGTGGCAAATTTTGGTTAAGGATTTCTGGTAGTCCCATTTTTTTCATCACCTCTAGCAGCAGAACAACATCGTCAATTCGTTCTGAGATGATTTGTTGGGGTAAATGTGCCATTTCTCACACTTACCATTAAACTGTTACACCCTGCACAAGGGACTTCCTAGCACCAGGGCGGTGGGAAACGATCGCCTGCTTTGATACTCTCTCTTATTTCATCTATTTCACCAAACTCATCCCCGATTACGCGAACGGTGAGTAATTACATTGTGAAATCTCCATCTCACTGGAGAGTCAAGAGGGGGAAGGAAAATTTTTTTCAGCTGTGGTTAGAGACTTGGAATGGCTTCAGCCATGTAAAAAATAACTCTCTAGGCTATAGTCCTTATGGAGTAGAGATTTCATCTTGATTTCATTTCTTGTGGAACTGGGATTAAGCTTGGTTGTTTACATTCAACTTCAGTAGTACAAGAAAAGTGTTTTATGCTATTCGCAACAATAAATACTTACGTTCAGAATCAAGCCAGACTAATCCGGCTCGGCGAGGGTCATGGCTACATCGGACAGGGAAAGTGGAATAAACTGGGTGAGTAGTGTCAGGAGCGATCGGTCAACGTCTGGTAGACAATTTACTGGTAGCTGGGTTAGGAACTTCTGTGTAGGCGATCGCAATGCAGTAATTCGAGCTGGACGGTGATTTTTATGATTTTATTAATTTCATCTCAAATATTGTATTTGATTTAAATTTACATTTTCTTTTATAAAACACAAGTTTTACTGTGGATAATTTATATTTAATTTATTAATTAAAGGAATAAATACTATGGGAAATTTCCAGCAGCAAGAGCAAATTGAACTAATTATTATACAGGCTCACTCGGAAAGTTTTACTGATGAAGAGAAGGTCATTTATGATGATTTTATCGCCGAGACTGGAGTAGAAAATCCTGCAAAAATGACAGCAGCTACAGTTGATGTTTTTATTAGATATCTCAATAGCTGTGAAGCATCCAATGAATTTGTTGCTAATGTAATCAATCGCCTTGCACAACTTGCTCCAGCTCATATCATGACCAAAATTCTTCTCAGCGATAATGATGGTGATGGTGTGCCTTTATACCAAGAACTCCAACTTGGTACAAAGGCTACTGTATTTAATACTCCATCAGAAATAGCTGCTGCACAACAAAAGCAATATCAGTTTTTTCCGATTCGGAACAGCGATATAGAATTGTAAGTTTAAGCCACCAATAAATTTTTTACAGCGATCGCAAGACTCCCAGCCCCAATAATCAGGCGATTCCCCTGTAAGTATAACTTTGGAAAATTACGACAGTATCCTTATCTTCATCCCAAAACCACCAACCTTGGGATAGTTCAGAAAGAACGCGCATTAGTGCTAATTGTTGATGTGCGATTTCCCCACTACCGTAGCTGACGTTACTAGTGCCATCCCATGATTTAAGAATTGATTCTAAATTGTATCCATTGCCCATCTCAGATGCGGAAACGGGACTCCCGCTATAATGAGTTCGTTTAGCGGGAGGTGAATTTCTGCCAACATAAGAATTGTCCTGATGGACATTATTATTTGTATTCATAACCGTCAGCTTTGTGTATGGTTTTCAGGTATTTAGGATGAACATCAAACTTTTTATCCAAAGTGTGTAAAACAAAGCTAGGACGAAACCTAATAGCAATTCTGCCTGTATATCTTCCAGCGAATTTACCAGTAGGGATATGAGCTTTAACAATATCACCAGTGGTAAAACCTTGAAAGTATTTAGCTGAAGGTGCATGAGCTTTGGGAAAACCAAACTTATTTGGGCGACAGCGTTGACGAGTTCCGTGACCTTTGGCACTAATCAACAAAGGTTTGATATTTTTGATAATTAGTTTCTCTGGCGTAGTCGCTCCCACACACAGAGAATCAGTCCAGTGAGACTTATCAATTCCTCTATTGACCCGATTCCACTTAGTTCTTCCACCACTACCTACTTCTACTGGTAGTTCAATCTGTTGTAATCTATGGTACAATTCCCAACGAGTTGCATTGACCGCAGTAGCATCAACTAAAGGTTTTTTAGCTTGAGCTAAAATACGATTTAGCAAATCAGGTTTTTTCTTGAGAAACTTGGCAATTGGTTGATTACCTTTAGCTTGATTGCATTTTTGACAAGCTAGTGTCAGATTGCTAACGCGATTAGTTCCACCGCAGGATTTAGCAACAATATGTTCGATTTGTAATGGTACATCTTTAACACCACAGTATGCACACTGATGTTGCCACTTGGCTAACAGATATTGTTTAACTTCAAAACCGAATAACTCACCACGTTGATAATCTACACCTTGGATTTCTGGTTGGTCTAACTTTTGTAAGTCAAATTTAACCAACTCTTGAGAAATAGCAGTTATCGGACAAACACGACGCAACCTATTCACCCAAGTCAAAATATTATCAATCCGAGATTCTAGTGACGGTGGTAGCCAACCTTCACGGCGAGTTCTATTGAGAAATCGCGCTTTGCGATAACGTGTTTTACGCGATCGCCTTGAACGTCTTAATTGCCTTCTTGATATCTTCTATAGACGGATATTCTTTATTGAGATATTTCATTATCTGTGATGTTGTCGCATCTGTATAATTCGAGATACTGATATCACCATTTTTAAATGGTATTAGATTCCATTTTTCGTTTATTGGATTCTGTATCCAAAACTCAAGTGATATTGTCTGTACAAACTGATCTAAAAACTGAACTACACAAGGATAGTAAAGTGTGAGTTGTTGGTTGCTATTATTCATTATTATTCCATCCATTCGATAGGGGATATGGTTTCCTTTTTGGCGGGAAGTATTTTGACTTCATAGCCATAAAGAATTAATTCGTGCAAAGTTGCTAGTAGTTGCTTGAGTGATATACTGTCCCATTGGCTGCACTCTAATATATGTTTCAATACCTGTTCGGGAGCATTAACCACCCAAAGACTATGAATTCTTTTGTTCCTAAATCCAGCACATAATTGAACAATTGGTTGTAACTCAACTGTTATTTTTGGTATATGAATAATTGCTGAACTTATAGGGATTACTGGTTTATATTCTAAGTTTTTAGATTGTGAAAAATAGGGATCACTGTACCATTGTCCATCGATTTGGTATGCAATCATTAGGTATGGCAATGCTTTAATCGCATTTATAGTTCCCCATCTAGCAGTTTGTCCTGCATGAAACCAGATATAAGAGTCGTTGTGTATTATCATGTACAAGTTTTATAATTTTGACTTAAGGCTTTGCTTGTTCAGCTAATTGATAACTTCGTCAAACTTTATACTCAGGTACAACACTTTAGATATTAGTGATTATTTCCTGAATCACTCGTCATCAATGTCTACCTTGCTGATATGTGTAACAATTGTGGTAATTAATCTACTAATTTGATATGTGTTTTAAAACTAAATAGTTGCTATCAAATAAAAAGTGCGCCTTTTTAATTGGGGCGCACTTTTATTAAAAATAAATTGATAGTTAAACGTGGTGAAGGATAATATTTATTGCGTCTTGAGTGCTAATTTTATATTGTGTAGCAAGTTTATTCATGTTGGCTTCACCATTGGCATGATCTTTGATAATTGCTCGAACAATGTTTGGTGATACATTAATCTCACTATTGGTAACGACTGGTTTAGGTAAAGTTTGAGAAATAAAGAATTCTTTTCTTCTTAATACATGTATTTGACGATAATGTTCTTTTCTGGGTATCCATAAACAATTTCCGGGGGCAAAGTCACTCTCTTGATCGATACGAGATATAACTGTTCCTTCGGGTGCTAATCCCATATCTTTTAGAAATTGGGTAAAGTTATCACGCCAGGATGCATCAACTTCAATTCCGCACCCGCCATGATATTTGTACTGATGGTGGTTCTTGTTATAGCAGATACGCTTGATGTGTAACCAGGAGTTATACTCGTGGCTTTTGCAGTGACCGTGGATAGTTTTATCGATCTTGAGGCTGTCCCGTTGCAAACATCCGCAACTTTGCGTAAGCCCTCTTTTTAAGCTATTTTTACTAACATATTTTTGGGTTCCGCATTTGCATAAGGTAAGGAGGAGTAGTTCACCCCTTTTCCCCTTAACTTCTATATCAGATATTACTGTTAGTCTCCCAAAATTTGCCCCAACTGGGATAGATTCTTTTCTTTTCTTACAACCGCAGTTAGTTGAGCGACCATTGGTGAGAGTGTGACTATAGACAAGTTTTTGGGTTCCACAATCACACTTACACAATACTTGCTTTCCTTGTTTTTCTATTACAGTCCAACTACCGAATTTTCCACTTATATTAATTACTCGCTTTGTAGTCTCCATAACTCATTTTGGTGTGATTACTGCTGGGTTAAATATTTAAAACAAGCTGTTTTTCTTGCTCCAGTTCCTTCTTTATCCAAGCAAGTTGTTGTCCAATGGCTAGGTGCTGCATGGGTACTTTTGTCTCGTATCCCTTCGCCTGTAAAATGGGTGTTACCTCCTGTCTGTAAAGCTTGCCCGTCAAGAATACAAACTCTATTTCCAAAGACGCAACTTGTATGAGGTTTTCTGCTACTTGTTGCGCCCATAGTATACGTTCCTGATGAGATAAGGAATAGGGGGATTTATCGTAGGGCTTGATGATTGTTTCTGGGTTAAGAACTTGATGTAAAGGTGACAGGATATACCATCTTGATTCTTTTTCTTCTACGTAGCGACGGCAAGCTTGAAAGTGCTGCGAACAATATAAGTCTTTGGCGGCAGCAGAGTAGGGAAGCTGCTTGCCACATCCAGCAACCAGGTAGATTTTTTCCTTGGGAATGAATTTTCTGTAAGTGCCGATCGCCAGATCGAGGTTGTGGGCGATTCTTCCCATAGTATGCGTCCGCCCTTTGTTTGTTAGCCGAGGGTCAATCCTATGTCGGTGGAGAACCCTGCAAACATGACAGTTGCACTTTGGCGTGCAGTAGGCTGGCATCCGAATTAGTTTTTCCTCATGACTGACGAACATCCCACCGCCTAGTCCTTCTCGGATAAAAGTTGAACCATCAAAGGATAATCCCATCTGAGTAAAAGCTTTGGCATACTGGGGCGAACATAGTCCAAAAACGTGTAGATGAATATTTGGCTCGTGCGATACTCTTGCGGAGTCGCTGCGCGATGGCGAAACGCCCGCCTTGTCCTGTCGGACACGCTTCGCGAACGGCGATACTCGTTCCGAGTCACTTCGTGAACGCACAACCTCAGTGATTGTTTTGATAATGTATAAGTTAGTCGAATACTCTCTCGCCTGGGGAACAAGCCCACCGATACCGAGATGGCGGTATCCTAGTCCCACAAGATATTTAGCTACTTCGAGGCGTTCACTAAGAGACTGCCCGTGGATGACTGCTAGGGGGATTCTATTGGGAAGATAAGTTTTAGCAAGTTGGATAAATGTTTTTGCTTGTTGAAGGTTATATTCTTGCCGTTCTCTAATGTTTTCTCCTACAAGTAAATGGTCAGGACAAACAATAATATCGCCGACTTTTGAACGTTCTCGATATCTATGGATAGACCAGTGGGCATCAACATATTTACCGTTGAGAGTAGGAATATCTTGGTCGCGGTAGTTAAACGATCCGCAGTCATGAATAATCAGACTATCTGGAACAATTTCTGCTTTTGTAGCGAGTGAGTATAGCCAGCCCGCAGGTTGATATTCAAGCAACTGCCAAATCGGGATTTTTTCACCCTTGCTTCTGACAAAATCACTCTTACCCAATACTGGATAGAAACCTATTTTCATAGTATTTAAACGAGCAAATTTTGAATTTTAATCGTTAAGTTAACCCTCTGCTTGGAGAGGGCTAATTAGTCGATTACTGCTTGTATTTATTTGCAATACTTAGAAGATACTGCCGCCAACGATTAGAGACTTTAGTAGCAAGAGTGCTAATATCACTTGCTGCAATTTCTTCTGCTTCAGTTTCAAAAGCATCATCAAAGTGGATCTTGGCGTGATACTCCATACCATCAAAGTAAATATTGAAGCTAGGGTTAAGTTGAAAATCTTGAATCATATTTTTATCCTTACTGGGGAAGATATAAACACTTATGGTGTTCTGCTAGTCTATTCGTTTCATAATTATCAAGAATCATTTTCTTAAATTCTTCTCTTGTTGCTCGCAAGTCGCGGAATATTTTGTTAGTGGGATAGAAGAATACCGACTGTTGACGGCTGTAAAACCAGACTAGTTGATTGATACGATAGGTGTCATTGCTATCAAGCAGAACATAACTAATTTGTTGGTAAAAATTTTCTACAGAGAAAGGACGCTTCTTGGCAGTTGTTCGTACATCAATAAGAGTATTTCCAGCGATTATCTGGCAATCAGCACCTCCAAGATATTCACTTAAAGGGTATGAAGCATTGCAGGTGATATTTCCACTCACTTGATTAGCTACAGTTTGCCAAGTACGGGGTAAAATACCGATAATTTGAGATGTATCTTGAATAGTAGGAAGCCATTTTTTGAAATATTCTGGTTCAAGTCGAAGGGTTTTTTCTCCTTGTAGAAAAGGTTGAATAATTTCATGTATGTTACGGCTGCGTGCATAATTTTCTAACGCACCCAGTAGCATACACTTTAGAGCTTCTTCTTCAAGTGAGTTGGAATTTGTAATGCAATAGTCGAAAGCATATTCTATTTTGAGGACTTTGGCTCCAACCTGAGCAAGACAATTAGTAAAGCATCTTTTATCTTCATAGATGCTTCCTAAATACTTGGCAAGTGCTTTGGCGATCGCATTTCCTCCTAATGGAAAATCTACACCATCAACTGGCCTGATAATTTCTTGATTTTCTAATAGTTGGTTATGGCTAGTAATCATTTTAATAACTGTCTGGTTTATTCTAGAGTCAAACCATCTCCTGATAGGTGAATTTCTATTTTTTAATTCAGATGTTAAGCTCACTTTTTGATTTTTCGCTTGAAATACTACATTGAGTATCTGCGTGAGCTTTACGTAGTAATTTTTCCTTAAATTGTGTTATTTAAAACAATAAAATAATCATTAAAATAAATGAAAAGCTTGTTGAATTTGAAATTTGCAACTGATGTAAATTTGCGTAACTTCTAAACCGAAGTTTTTATATTGCCAATGCAACTTTGCAAACTTGGTGACGGGTAATTTATAGTTCAACTTCTCTTGACTTGGTTTTAGGTGCAGCAGCAGCGACAGTTTGCTTTTGAGGGGAGGGTATGTGTTCAGTAGGGGTATATTGCTGCCGAATTTCTTCTCCTCGCCATACTTGTAAGTCATTCATAATATCTTTAAGCGGAACAAAACCGACGACTGTTTCTCCTTGCTTTTGTGCCTCAGTTGCCTTATAGGTCATAATCTTGAAGTACATCTCTCGCTGATCGGCAATTGGTAACTTGCCGTTGTTCTCATTTATCCGTTGTAGAATTTCTTCATTGCCTTGATTCATTGCCCCTCCCCAGTCAGGGCCACCATGCTTGACCATATTTGCCCATTCCTCGGCGATGTAAGGGTGAACTGTGACAGGCAGATCGCCAACTGCTTGTATTACTCGTTTTTTGGGTGCAGATGCGGTGGTGGGAGTAGATTGTTCGTTACCAAAAATTTTTTCCAGGTTGAGTTTGCTGGCGTTTTGGGCAATAAACTTAATTTGGTTAATATCGTAGTCAGAGATGTTCATCTTGCTGACTTCTTTGGTAATGCCAGCTTCGGTTTTAGTTAGGTCAAACCGGACAAGTTCCTGAGTACCTTTTTCTTCGGTAGTTTTAAATAATTGCAAGCTGGCTCGATTTTTTTCGGGGTTGCGCGATCGCTTGATGGTAAATTCACCTACTGTAAGTTCTTCCTTATCAGCCTGGATGAGGACATTATTCAGGGTGTGCAACATCTCATTTTGTTTAAATACTTCCAGCGTTTTAATTGTGCCGGCAGGTGCAAGACTTCCCAAGCTGTTTGCTACATCACGGATATCGGCATTGTTGAGGTCAGGTAGCTTGCCATTGTCGCCTAAGTATTCTGCCACTATGAGAAACTCCTGACGTTCAACAGGTAACATCTCTGTAGGCTTTTTCGTGATTTTGGGTTCCTCTTTTTTGTTGAGTTTAAAATCCATCAAAGAGTTCTCCCACCCAAATAATTCATCACTGCGGCGGTGAATGCTAACAGTGTGTGCCTGTTGGCGAATCACAAATGTATCGCTACGGTAAATACGTGAACCATCTTGTTCAAGAGTGCCGTATTTTTTTAATATTGCGATCGCAGTTTCAGCAATGTCTTTATTTTCCCCGTTGTAACGTTCTTCCCGCGCTTGTTTATTATTTATTTGATAAATAGGTACTTCAACCTGACGCGCCCACTGTTGTGCTGCTGGCTCTACATCTTGAGAATTAGCTACTTCTTGATAGGCAAATTCAGGTGCATATTTTTTTCGATTATTAGTTGCTTGTTCCTCTGGCTCTTGTGCAAAAAACTGATTGGAAGTTACATTTTTATTTATCTCCTCTCCAGCTTGATTTTGAGATTGATGGTTACTAGTAACTATCCGTCGAATTTGAATAGTTGCTTCGGACTGTGCGATTTCTTCTTGAAGATTATTGACCACATCATCTTCAAAACTGTTAACTACCTCTATTTCAACAGATAAGTTGATTTCTTGATTGATAGACGAACTGTTTTTACTGTTTTTATCTTGTAGGAACTGTTGTGAAGTATTTGATTCGACTGCTTGAATGTTAGTTTCAGATTGTTCGCTAAGTGTCTGATCTACTGCTTCAGGATAGTTTTTGGCTACAGGAGACTGATAATAATCTACATCTGGTGGGGAGTCAAAGTCGGGTGGATTACTAATATCGATATCATCTAGAAAACTGACCACAGCTTCTTCTTCATAAGACAAATTAACTGGTGTGGTTACAATTTCCGAATTTAGTTGTTGATTATCTTCGTTCAGTATTACTGATAAATTATCTACTGGTGGAGTTACTTCTGTTATATCTGGTTTGCCATTATCAAATAATAACTCTTTTGTATCTTGATGATTGTTAATAGTGTCAGCAGATGGAGGTAGTAGCTTAACTAGTGGTTCACTTGCCACATTTATTATTTCATCTGGAGTAAGTATTTCAGTGACGAGATTAGTTGTACATTTACCTTCGCTATTTTGTTCGTAAATGACGATTTGTTTTTCTGAACCATCTGACTCTAGATAAGCTGTAATTTTCAGAGTATTATCACTTGTTTGCTGATAATCACTATTGAAATTGGGTACATCTTCTACTAATCTTGCAGCAATTGTTTGTGCTTGATAGTCAGTAAAAGGTTCAGTTTCTATTGTGTATTGACCTTCTACTAATAAATCGGGCATTAACACAATATTAGTTTCTTGATTGCTTTTTATACTTTGGCTGGTTAAATCTACCTTTTCCCATTTATATGCACCAGGGGTAGATTCATCAGGTACAAGATTGTAAATATTTTTGCCAACTTCAACGGCAATTTTACTTGCTTCTTGAGCTTCTTTGAGTTTTTCGAGAATTACTTTAGTTATCTTAGTAAGTGCATTAATTAGGCTTTTACTTAATTCTCGACTTGTTTGAATTGCAGTATCGGCTGTACCTAAATATGATTCATTAATTTGAGTGTGTCTGGAGTCAAACATATATTAAATGTGGTGAAAATAATCTATAAATTCAAACAGTCTGACTGTACTTTATAAAAACCAGTTGGTCATCAAACTTAAAGTTTTTAGAAAAAGCTCTTGTACGCATCAACAGGTAACGGTGCATTGCCCGCATGTACGGGTGCTTGTGGGATAGGAAACTTCCGATCTACTTCCTTGACTCGTAAATCTAAATCTTCCTGTGTGGGTTTTTTCTGGGTACTTTTCCTAGCAAGCTCTTTGATGAGTTTATCCCAGTTAGTGTCATTTTCTTGTTCTAATCCAATGATATATTTGGGGATTTTGATGTTTTTTAATAGTGGTACTGAACCCTCATTTTTATTGCTATAAGCCGGGTTGATAAATAGACATTTACCAGGTGGTAATTTGAGGAATTGGGCTGGCTCGAATAGCTTGCGAGTCCGTTCTTGTTCGCTGATAGATGTGCTGGCTTTACCTCCTCCCGTTGAGCGAGATTTTTGTTTATATTTAATTTCCTCTTCACCTAAATATGCAGAAAATAATCGTGCTGATTCTTCTTCACCAGGATTAAAAACAAATTTTGTACCGCACGCACCAAGGATAGCTTTAGAGATTTCTTTACCATAAATCTTTTCAAGCTGACCCATATTTTGCCAACCCAGGATACCGCAGAATCCTTCGGAACGAGATTCGTTAAGCCATCTAAATAAATCTGGAAGGAAGATACTTGGCAACTCGTCAAGACACACCACTAATGGGCCGTCTTCCTTGCGTTTTTTGGCAATACTGCGGGAAACTACCATGTGAAGAATACTGGTCATTAGGGGGCTGACAGCATCGCGGCGTTCGCGGTCTAACCCGAAGATAATCATCTGTTTGCGTTTTACCTCCAGGGGCAAGGTTGTTTTACCGACAAAGCATCCCAATGTACCCCTTGCCATGAAGCGGGTGAACATCAATGAAGCACTACCAGCAATACCCGCTACAGTTTTCTCTGAGCCAGCCGAGCTAAATAATTGACCAAAAGCTATCCTAATCCAAGGGTTTAGTTCGGCTGCCATCAAGCGTTCGACCATCTTCTCGCTAGAAAGTATTGCCGCAGCCGTCATAATATCAGCGCGATGGCTATGCCCGCCGGAGGCATCGCCAAACTCTTTGGTTAGCATTAAAATAGCCTGCGTCAACTGGTCGCCGGCGGGGCCAAAGAAGGCATCCTCAGACGCATTACCTAACAGGCGGAAGTTTTTGTTAATTACCGTAGCTAACTGCCGTGCGGTTTCAGCATCGCTACTGTCGCGCAAGAAATCGATTGGGTTACATACCTCTGATTCAGGAAATCCCGGTGCAAAGATATGTACGTCATACCCCTTGGATTTGGCATAACTGGCAATTTTGGCTTGACTGGCATACTTAAAATCGTATAATACTATACCAAAGCCTTGGTCAATTGCTGAGTAAATCATCGGGTTGATAGCCGAGAATGATTTACCACTACCAGGTGCGCCAATTACAGCAGTTCCCCGTTGGACATCGGGTACATAAACTGGAACTCCCCCACTCCCCTGGGGTAATTTTTGACCCTTGTATTTGTGTACTCCAATATATAAACTGGCACTATCACATTTAGGAGCGACGATTTGCTTAAGGGCTTTTTTCTTAGCTTGGGCGGTTTCCTTTGCTCCACCCCAATAGCTAGTAGCAAGCTTGCCTTTTTTACCATTACTAAAAAGCTGTAAAAGCAATAATAAGCCAATTCCCCCGGCCAGTGCCAAACCTTGAGTTGACATGAACTTATCTGTATACTTACTAAAGTCAGTATTGCTATTTTTATGAGCAGCTTTTACTTCTCTAACTGTCTTAGTTTTAGCGGTTGCAAACAGATAATTATTCATAATAATTTGTATTAATTGCATGAGGAAATAGAAGAAATATGCGGTGAAGTGAAGTTGCATATTTCTTCATTAGTTATCTGGTGTGTCCTCTCCAAGTCAAAAGTAAAAGAGGATAAATTTTTCTATGATTGCCTTTTTACTTTTTACTTCTTTGGTACGGTGAGGGGTGTACCAAGGATAATTGGGTCTATCTCGCGGTAGGTGAAGAAGGGAACTGGGCCAATGAAGTAGGGCGAGCAGCCCAAGTCAACCCATCCCCGCTTGCAGATACGGAAGAACATCGCGGTGGTGATACTGCCGTCTGCTTCGTTAATGTCCCAGATGACTTGTTTAAATGATTTCCCAAAGGGGTGGCGACCTGTAGGTTCTTTTCCACCGTTGAGGCTGCCCAAGATGCCAAATCCGCCTTTAACTTTTTGGTCTTTACCGGACATCCATTGTGCGCCAGTCACAATATCGCTACCCGAAACTTCGATGTGACCACAGGTTTTCTCGCACGGGACATTAAACCCAGCTTGATAGCTACCACTTATTGACTTCCAGCGTCCGCTTTCAAGGGAACCGAGGGGTAAGTCTACTTTGCCGATAAAGCTAACATCGGGGATGGGAACACTGGGGAACCGATCGAACGGTACATCAGCTAATCCCGGAATCTTGCCAATTGTTGTGTTTTGCCAGTTAGTAAAGTCCTTTAGCTGTGCATCCTCAATACCAGGGATGCTGGTGAGTTTATATTTATCAAGTTTGACATACTCACCAAGTTCCACTTCTCCCAGTTGGGGATAATTGTCCAGCACCTCACCAACAGTTTGGTAGCTTGCGGTGCTGCCTGTAACTTTGGTCACTAGTTCTTGAATTGGTGGGATGGCTCCGACTTCTGAATCTTCTAAATTAGGAATTGCTTCGGCGAGGTCTTCGAGTGTTTGCCAATCGAGTGTTTCAACATCTGACAGTTTGAGATTTTTGAGTTGAATGCCCGTGATGTCAGCGATATCTTCAAGCGTGAAATCTTCAATATTGAACTCGGTTGCTTCAAAATCACCCAGTTCCATGACTTCGGCAAGGCTTTGTCCGGCACTCCAGGTGCGTGTCTCCTTCATACCAGGGTTTTTGATATTCGGGAATTCGACACTGCCAGCACCGCCAAATTTCATATTTCTGAACGTGATACTGCTCCAATCGGGAGTAGGTGCGCCATTGACGTATTTTGTTGCAACCGGCTGTGGCTGTTTGGTTTGTTTTGTCTTATTTATCGAAGTGTTCAAATTTGAATACTTCGATGAAACTGTTTGAGCTACAGCTTTATCGCCGAATAGGAGACTGCCGATATTATAGCTACCTCCATATCGGATTAATCCGTGTAGGGCAAGCCCTGCAATAAGTCCTGCAACCATTAGGTAGCGTAATTTATTAAATTTTTCCATCCGATACTCAAGCGCTCGGTTGGTTTTGTTGTGAGTAGTTTCCTGGCTTGCAGCTCTCACTGGTACAATCGCAGTGACCTCTGGTGTAGTATCTAAAATTTGGTTGTTAGCGGTCAGATGTTCGTTATACATCACTATTTATTTAAAGCTTGATTTACCTAGATTTGTTGTTGTGAGAGGGTTATTGCGCTGTGGTGGTATTTATAACAAGCGCTTTCCACCCAGTAGCATGAGTTTTTCAACCAATTGCATTGATACTCCGGCGGTGCTGGCGGCGACGACAAGTTCCTCTCCTTGCGATCGCAACTCAACAAGTTGGTTCAGACGCTTCCAAAGCTTGCTGTCTGTCGTAACCCACTGGTTTTTTAGAGCAACTTGCATTCCTTTGGCGATATGTCTGCTATCAGATAATGCGGTGTAACTAACCTTTGGTTTTACTTCTTCAGGTTTGCTGGGAGTGTCGCCAATAATTTCAATTTGGCTGTACTCTGGTGTGCCACTGCCCGCTACAATCCGGAAGTGATAGCTTTTCCTTGTTGAGCCAGATTCGGTAATCACCGTCATGTGCGCCCCGTAAGGAGCTTGTGGTAAACCGGGGATCTTAACTGTCTCGATGCGGCGAATGTGAATTAGTCCTGCACCCGTGCTGTTTCCAGAACACTTACCCAAGCCCTCAAGACATCCGTCTACATCAAAAACAAACCTAGATGGGTCATCCAGCCAGATTTTCTTGATAATTTCTCTGGTGTTGTAGAACGATATTGATACCCCATGTCCAGGCCAGACCTTAACTGTCTGTAATTGAGCATTTTCCCCTGATACCTGGGACGCTGCAACTTGACGGATAGTATTTGCTAGTACAAGTTGGTTTGGTGCAAGCATGGTGGCGATGCTAAGGCACCCACCAAAGGCGATCGCCCAAGGCTTACTTAAACTAAAATCGGCTATATCTCTTAGTTTCACAGCTTGATTGACCTATCGACTTTGATTGTGATTTTGGTGTCTTTAGGCACATACCAAACATTGGGACGGCGATTGATTTCGTCAGTAGCACGTTCTGTCCGCTTGCTGATTGTTTCGCCAAGTTTGCCAAAGGCACCTTCAAGGAAAGCAGCTCCCAGGTTGCGGTTATTATTGCGACTGCGGGTTCTTGTCCCACCTAAAGGCAAATCTTCTGTGACTTCTTCATCCGGCTGGTTAATAATTTCCCCTACCTTGGCAAGACCAGCTATTGTCCCTAATGTGGCATCATATTTGGCAATTTCAGATCCCTTGTCGTCGTAAGGTCTGGCGATTAGGGGTGAACCCGCCTCTCCCAAAACTGATATCGTTCCAGGTGATAGAGGATATTCGGTGCCGTCCTTGAGGATGGCCGTGACTTCGGCACGCACACCTGATGTGCTATCAACCGAAATCATAGCGATAGTTACCTGCGTTCCTGCGGGAATGGCTATTTCGCCAGTATTGCTGTAAAGCGGCTCGTCCAACCGGGCGACAAACCGTAATGTATTTGTCTGCTCCTGGGAACGAGCGTTATTACTGGTTTGGGGCATAACGAGCGGAGTTACCAGGGTTGCACTTGCAAACGAACCGACAACTAAATACTGCGGTTGTGTTTCTTGGAGTATCTGCGCTTCTTCTGGCAGGTAGTTATTTGCAACTTGCTTGATTTGCTGAGTGGAGTCGTTTTCTTTATTACTAGCAAAACTGGATTCTACGGTCTTTTCTTTGTCAAGTTCTAAGCTAATTTGTGGCTCTTTCACCGAGAAGCTATAAATAACTGGTACGGCTTGATTGTTATCTTTGTCATCAGTATTGCTATACTCTAGAGTACTGTCATTTGTGGTTACAGGTTGCCAACGCGGGCGCAGTTCTTCAACTTGATTAGGAGTATTGGTAACTGTTTCGGTATTCTCGTTGCGTCGGCTACGGCGACGACGGGAGCGATCGCTATTTTGTTCTGCTGGGCGTAATGTTTTTTCAGTTTTACCTGTAACTTCTGGTAATGTTGTGTTTGTAGGTTCACTGACAGTGGTACTGGCTAGCATATACTCAACTCGACCAACCGAACCCAGGTTACGCAGGCGTTCGAGTTCGGCTATTGGATCTTTGGCGACACTCTGGTTGCTGGCAACTGTTTGTTTAGCAAATTTTGGCAGAGGAGCGCTAGGACGCAGGGGTGGTATTGGCTGTGAGGCGACTACTCTACGTGTTGGTCTAACACTTTCGGGTGTTTCTTCTCGGTATACACGTCTTCTGGAAGTAGGCGGAGTTTCTTGAGCAACTACCCTTCGTTGTCGAATAGAACGGGTTTTCTCTCGGTTTTTGGCTTGTTCTTCTTCAGTAGCTTCTTTTTTCTCCTCTTTGTCTCCCGTGTTAGCTTGACCATTTAGGGCATCAAGTTCTTCCTGTTGCTTGGCGAGGGCAAGTTTGGCATAAACATCGCCTTCTTTTTTCTCAGATGCAGCAACCGTGGGAGTTGGAGTAGTAGTTAATTCTGGTTTTTTGGCATTTTTACCACTCCCATTCATCATGCCGTTGAGGACAACAAATATAACTAGAAACCCAGCACCAAATGCACCACCAATAATTCCTAACCTTGACCAGGGAGATGTAACAAAGTCATGTTTAGTTTGGATTAATGCGGGGTCTTCTACTTCAGTTTCATCTTCTTCAACCACCTCAAATTGTGAATTTTCAACTTCATCTTCTTCTGCACTATCGATTGGTAAAAGACTATTTACGGAAGATATATGTTTATTGGAAGCCTCATTTTCTAGCTGTAACATAGTTCTATGCTTGATTAATGATTTTTATTTCTTACCGAGGTTATAATCAACAATTTGAGTAATTTCTAAACCTGGTTCTCGTACTAAATAAATTTTTTTATCGAGTTCAGTTGGCTTGTTTGGTAATTTGGGAGTATCGACAGCTTCGACAGTAATTGTTTTATTAAAGGCGATTCCTTTGCCTTGGTTTTCATTTCTATTAAAGCTGACGAGCGTTGCGATATAATCGACTTCCCACTGCCCATCTTTGATTTTTCTGGGTTCAGAGATATGGCGGGTGACGAGTGAAACTTGAACTTCACCGTTAAATACACCACTTGGAACGATTTCTGCTAATTTCTTGAGAAAGTTTGCCCGGAAATCTTGATTTTCAGATAGTGCAAATGCAGCTTCCCAGGCTCTAGTAGGAATTTTTTTTCTACTATTTTTTGTTGTTTGAATATCTATTCCCCTATCAGGTTTAGTGACATTTTCACCATTCTCTGTTGCTTCGATTATTCCGTTCCAACCGAACATTTTAATCATGCTATCTGAGATAAAGCGTTTGATAGTTTCGGCTTCGCGTTCGTTGGGAGCAGCAAATTTACCAGGTGAAATAGACCCATCTTGGAGTTGAACTATCGTCATGCCTTTGACATGATGATTTGTGCTAGCAATCATGCCAATATTTATTATTTGCAATAGGGTAGATAAGATAGTTCCTCCTGCTGTTACGGCGATCGCCATTGCAATAGGTGTGGAGGTAGATTGGCCATAACTGAGGAGCCGAGCTGGTTGAGATTTAGACTTAGGTTTAAGCATATTTATTTGTTAATTACTTTTTAACTTTGATTTTGGAACTAACAAATTTGGTGGCATTGACAGCAACCGTAGCAGTTGTACTTGCTCCACCTGTAGCGATTCCTGCTGCAATTTCAGAGCCAAATGCTACTGTTTTACCTAATCCTGTCCAAACAGCTATTCCACCACCTGCGGCTAATGCAGATGCCAGGATAGGAGAAACTAACCCAACAAAAAGCAGAAATATCATCGGTTGATTTTGTTCGGAATTAGCGATAAGTTGTCCGCACAAACCAATAATCATGTTGAAGCAGAGTTTCGCCATTCCAACGGTGAAATAACCAGTTAGCCAAGCGAAAATAGGTTTTGCGCCAAAGGGGAGTAGCGAACCGCCTATTGCCAACGGGCCAAGTAGGGCAGTTAAAAGCATCGTGAATTCTATACCCCACTGGTAAGCGTTATTGAGGGCGAGGAGGATAACTGCGACAAATCCGGTGATCATTGAACCGATTGTACTGGTGATAGTATTACCAATCTTTTCGGCGATTTGACCAGGGGAGAGATTTTCGAGCGCGTCTTTGGCATCAGATAAAGCCTGAAGTGGGTTAAATTCCCAACTACCGCTATCGGGGGCTTCTCCTTTAAATAGATCGGGCGCAGAGGTTTTGAGTTCTGCTTCTGCTTGTTGCAAACAGGTGATTGAATCTTGCGTGTTACCAGGGATGGAACGGCATCTTTCCATTGCCGCCCCTACTTGCTGCTGGAGGGCAATATTGCCGACTGCGCGGTTGAATGCTACTTCTAGGTTGGCTCCGGCAGCAGTAAATTCCAGGATGTCATTATTAACAGTATTAATGTATCCCCGGATGGCGAGTGTTCCACTTCTGAGTAAAGTGCCATTGTTAGCTAATAGTCCGATAACTAGAATGGGCCATATCCAACTGGAGAGGGCTTTCATATCTTCTTGATTTATCCAGTTTTTGCCTAACTCAACCATAAAAAGGGTAAGTGTAGCGATCGCAAAAAACTGACCAACTTTGCACATCGAGCCGTACAAATTGCCGTTGAGGGTTTCTTGCCAAAGTTCATTGAACCCTTCTGCTACTAGTTGCGCTCCAGCTGACGCATTTTCTAAAATGTCTTGCCCGAAGAATGGGTCAGTTGCAATTACAAGATGTTCTAACATGGTCTGTATTATGTACCTGATAGAGAGTTGGTCATCTCAATTGCAGAGATGACCAACTAATTAGGGTGAATTATTGCCCCGCAGTAGTTTTGAGACTGCTAAACCCACTGATTTCGATATACTGGGCGCTGATACCGTCCATCATCAGGTTTTGACGACGGCGATCGCTTGCCCCTTGTTCGGCAAGTTGAGATAGCATTAGGTTAGTTTGCTGGGCATCGTGCCGTGTTTGCAGTCCGTCAATGCGGGATTGACCCAACATTGAGACAATTTGCGAGTTTTGGGCAGCAATGACCTTGAGGATGTTTTGTGAAGCATCCATTGGTTGTGCAGATTCTGCGAGTTCTTTGGCCTCGGCTACAGTTTGTTCAGTTGCTTCTATCTCATTTTTGGTACGTTCTTGTCCGACTTCCCCTAAGACGCTGGCGATCGTGGCGCGGGTGGTTTCTCTCTCTAGTTCGTTAGCTGCACTGACCGCAGCTTCAACTGTGTTGCTTTCATTCCAGTTACCCTTGCTCTTGAGTTGCTCTTTGAGTTTTTCGGCTGAGTTTACTGGGTCTGGCATATCCATACTGCCAGTCTGAATAGCAGTTTTAGCTTCGCCTTTCATCCCACCCCATTTATTAGTTACTGAGGTAAGTTCCTTTTTGGTTTCCTCAAAATAGTTGTTGAATTTACCTAAAACTTTGAAGAAGTCGTCAATTGAAAAGGCGTAACTGGGTGCTGTACCGAGTAAAGTAACCAGACCAATTATTGACCCGATTATTACTCCTTTCTTAGTAAACTTGAATTTTGGTTTCATACTTTTGGTGGATAAAATAATCAATGTGGCAATTAAAGTTAAGCCACTTGTTTATGAGTTATTGATTTTTATTGTTATAAATACAGATTATTCTTAGCTTTTCTTCTATAATTTATGCTGACTTTAATTGCTGATTATTATTGTTATCCAGTAATTGTTGTGCTTCTTGACTTAACTCATCTCCCCGAAGCATTTGTATGTAGCTTTCTGAAAATTTCACCATACCCAGCATTGGATTATCGGCATATTTATTGAGAAATAGAGTGCGTAATTCTTGCTCATTCGGGTTATTTGCTACTGCTGCAAGTAAGCAATAAGCAGGATAATACCTACAGAAAGTAAGTTTGCCATTGTCATCAAGTAACCACTGTGAATAAATACTTTCGCGTTTTGGGAAGAATGCTTCGGTACTATTGCGTGAGATAATTTCATAAGGGTATTTAAACCTGTTCACAAATGGGTCAACTGCCGATGTTTGAATCCGACCGATCAGGCGGGTTGTGATGTTAGCAAATATCTTAGAAGCAGACTTACTTTGGAAAATACTTTCTGGTTCTTGGGCAGATAAAATTACACGTATACCTGCTTTTGCACCGTTAGCGCAGAGTCTACCAATTAGCTCTGCTATGCTCTCAAAATTGAATAAAATTGGTGCTTCATCTAAGAAAAATATTGATACTTTAGATGATAAAGCTCTACGTAAAGCTGCGGAATAGGCACTCAGAGCGAGGACTGCGGCATCGGCTTCACTCCCAAGCGATCGCAGTGCGAATACAAGCAATCGAGCATCAGTTTTAAAGCTAGATGGATTGGCGATTGATTGCCCAACTCGTGAATTTAGCCAAAACTTTAATCGCAATCTGATTTGGTCAAGAGCATCGAGAATTTCTTTACTATTATTGGTGATGGAATCGAGCTTGATAAATCCAGGCGAACAATAATTATAGAAATCTTTAAGTGTGGGAATATCTGCCCATTCAGGTGTTCCCAATCCATTTTCTAATGCTAGCTTATACCGAAGTTTGATATCTTCATCGTTGTAAAAAGTTTCAATTGTGATTGTAATGATACTTTCAATATTTGATACTGTTGTCGGGCTTACTCCTACAGGATTTGTCCCTAGTACTATTATCATTAATGTGGATTTCAAGAATTCCTTGAAATCAGTCATCCTTTCTTTAATAACTTCAGGCTCATACCCCCTTAAATCTGGTAATTCAAATAGATTATTCGATTCTTTACTAATATCGAAATAAGCTCCTTCTTCTCCCATAAATTTGGTATAGTCGGTAAACGTGCTAGTACCATCGGGTTTAGGATAATCAAGCGCAATTACGGGAATGTTTTGAGCCAAGGCAGGTGTTAATAAACCTGCTACTAAGACAGATTTACCCGCACGTGTAGTACCAAAAATGGCGAGATTTTTGTGCTGCTTGTACAAGTCAAGATGTACTGGAGTTCCTCCCTCTTCAGCAATTAGCTCAAACCCGGATTTATCTCCTGTAGCCGTTCTAACTATCGGCATGAGTCCGGGAACTTCTGATGAGAAATAAGGGAGGCGACGGTTAAAGGGTCTTGTGAGTAGATTTTCCCAAACAACAGGTACACATTGTAACCATGTTTTCCAGGCATACTCGATTTCTCTATCAACTACGGCAGGTCGCAAGAAACAGCTAGAAAGGTATTGACAAGCTTCATCAAGTTTTTGACGACTGTGACGATGGACACAAAAAACAACAGCAGTATGAATCGGGAGACTGCCTCTGAGGATAGTTTCTTGTGCCTTAACTGCCTCCTCAATGTTCATATTGGCTTTTACGTCAATTGACCCCTTCTCGGAAGACATGGCGCTAGAGGTAATTGACTGTTTGGTAATTCGTTGCAGAGCAGTTTTGGCAAGTCCCTGGTTGGCTTTAGATAGCTGGCAGATAATCTCAGTGTCCGAGATTTTTTCTTTGGATATTACCTCCCAGAGGTATCGAAGCTGGGCGTATTCATCCACCCAACCCTGGGGCTTTTCGCTAAACTGAAGAACACCTATATACCTGTCTTGCAGTCTTACCCAGCTGCGATCGAGAAACGGGACAGATTTTTCATTCTCCAGCATCAGGTGGCGAATGTGGAAATCGCTAGTTTGAACTTCTCGAAGTCCTTCTTCATCTAATATGAGGGGATTGGGAACTTTGGGTGCATCGCTACGGTTAAATTGACTCCAAAGAATTGACCATACTTCCTCACTTGTGACTGCTCGTACTGCTAGCCCCATCGAGTTTGTCAAAAGTTGTTCCCACCGTTGAAATCCAGAGGTAAAACTATCCCGTAAAATTGTTTCGATTCGTTCTTGCCGAACACTGTGAATTTGTCCAGTAAATTGGAACCAGGCATTTTGCAATTGTTTGATAGTTTTTTCAATTGCATCATTTGAGCGACTGTCTTCAGAAGCTAGGACACTATAGGTACACCAGAAACGTAAAAACTTATTTTTACGAGTTCCTGCTTTAGTGAGTTCTCTTGCCCGCAGACGTTCAGATCGCACTAATAAAGTTAATTGCTCTAGGTCACATTTATCCTCTATCTTTTTTAGTTCCTGCTGTCGGAGAAAATCATCAGTGAACGAACCAAGATGAATTGTTAAAGTTTCGCGTTCGGGAAGTTCTTTGAGTCCACCCTCAATATTTTCAAAAATCGGGAGAATCTGTTCTTCTGGTAAAGATGGGTGGACTTCTTGTACGTCGAAGCAGAACTTGATTTGAATATCTTCTTTTTTCTGGAGGATGAGTGCGCCGATATCTCTGCGACCAGCAAGCGAGATACTTACAATCCCGGCTAAATGAGTAATATCCTCAAACGGTGTCAGATTTTTGACAACACCTAATTGTTCGGTATCGAGGGATTTTTTACCAATTTTGTCCTTTGTTTTCGTTGAGACAGTCGAACTCATAGCCTGTAGTTTCGTTCGGTGATATTTTTTACTGGAGCAGCTTTATCTGAGTTTTTTCAGCTGGTGCTTTTTCTGGGATTGAGGTTGTAGAGGATTAACGAGAGAAACAAAAGGTTTATAGCCACGGGTGATGCGGGGCGTGCCGACAAACTTACCCAAAAAAGCTTTGTTGGCACTTACCGTCCACCAGGTTGCCCATCCCCAAGCAGTTACAATTCCGGTTGCCAGCCAGGAAGCTTGCATAAAACCCTTGACTACCATGTAGGAGATGAGAGCGATCGCACTCCAAGGAACAATTTGATCGGCGGGAAATGGCCCAAGGCGTGGCTGTTCTCCTAATACGCGGTTGACAGTACGAAATTCCTGTTCTCTGCCCATTATTACGAAAGACAAAAGTCAGTTTTTGAAATTTTGATGAGTGGCACTTGTGGAATTGTGCCACTCGTGGTGGCTTTTTTGACGAGTGACGTATCAGCCTGTTACTAGTCCTGCAAGCAAGTCTCCGACTACAACTGTGAGGGCAACGATAATTGGTGTACGGGCGATCGTTTGCCAATCTTCGTCGTTTCTGGCTGCTTGAACAACCCTAATAAGACCAATACCCAGGTAAATTAGGAACAAACCGCGCAGTACAGCGAATACGTACCTAATAATATCTTCATTGACACCAGTAAAATACTCTGTGAAGAAGTCCTCTGCGTTTTGCATGAACTGAGCATTTGCAGGTGCAGTAGCAATGTCCAACATAAATACTACACCTACCAAGCAAAACAGAACAGTATAAATATTGATGCCATACTTGCGCTGCCATTTCTCAAAGTTGGAAAGTAGCAAGTTTGCTTCCTTGGGTAGTAACGCTACGATGCCAGTTCCAAACGCGAGTGATGCCATCACCATGTGGTGGAGTGAGATATCTGCAATCATCAAGCCAGTACCAACTGCCATTAGTCCGGCGATGCTAGCGTTCTCTTTCCAGTTGCGCTTTTTGCGACGGGTGGAAGCGGGGTATCCGTATTCTTCGTTGGAAGGAATGCGATCGCTGCCAAAATCAGATTCGTAGTCTATTTTCATAAAAAGATTATTTCAGAAATTAGTGAATGAAACTTTGTAGAGGTAACTAAGGTCGAATTACTGCTTTTTACCAAAGTTTTGATTGGAGTAAATATCTGCTCCAACTTCTCACTTGTGGAATTATTTTATGGGATTAATAACCGTGAAATCATCTAAAAATTTTCTATTTTTAGACACTATATTTTTCAGTAAATCATTCAGTGAAAACTCGGATAAATTTGCTTGACAACTTCCAACAATTAAATCAGTGGTTTATTTCATAATGTTTGACCCCCGATATAGCCTATATCGGGGGTCAAACATTGATATATAAGGTAGTGTAATTACGGTTGTTTACCGCTAGGTTGTTGTGACAAATAAACTCTCCGTCAACTAATTCTGCGTTTTATTTGTGTTGAAATCGAGTTGAAGTTTCTTGCCTACTTTGAGATTGAGGGTTTTAGTACTGTTAGCAGGTAGTTCGATAACCTGATTAACAGGATAGATTGAATCGTACTTAGGACAGATTTTGGTATTGCAAGGGGGAGCTGCTTCTACGATTGATTTGATAACTCCATCTTGGAGGAATATCATATCTAAAGGAATATACGTATCTTTCATCCAAAGTTTAATTTTTTCAGGTTTGTTGAGGACAAATAACATTCCGTGATTTTCAGGAATCGAATTACGAAATTTGAGTCCGTGGGCATATTCTTTTCTATCGTCAGCTAATTCGAGTTGAACTGTTTGATTGTTACTGGTAAAGGTCGCGCCAATAGGTAAATACTGGGGCTGGCGAGTCCAAAAGTATAGCGGTAGGGGTGAGAGGGCAGCAGTAAAACCAGCAATTGGCCCAACAAATTTGATAAATTTGATGAATTTGTAAAATAGGCTTTTTTCTGGATTTTGTGATTGTTTAGTTTGAATGTTGGTTTGAGCAGTTTGTCTTGTGACTTCCATAGTTTTAGCTAAATAAGGTAGTAAAGTGTTTAGAAATGGCAAGCATTATGAACAGTTGAAATGTTTTGGTTACATTTGCTTTCGTCCAAACATGATGAAACTTTGAATTGATTTATGATGTGTGCTAGCTGAAAATATCAATGTTGCCAACAGCAAACTTGCTTTCGTCTAGGGGGCTACTAGGTAAAGCTTGTTGGTCAGCTTTGTTACGCATCGATTCGACTCTATCGGCTTCGCGGATGGCAAGCGGGTTAATCTGACGGCGTTCTTCTAGTAATGCCTCGATTGTTAGTTCAAGTGTGGGGACTTGGCTTTCTAAGTAGGTATCTTCCGTTATTGTTTCGCAGAATATGGTGCTAGCGGCGCGTTCTACAATTGTCTGGATTTCTGCACCTACACAGCGATTGGTGGCTTTAAGAATTCTGCGCCACTGTTCTTCACTCCAGGGGTCGCCGCCATTGCGAAAGCGTTCGTCAAACCGGGCAGCGTGCAGTTTGAAGATACTATATCTTTCTCCATTATTGGGCAGGTCTACTTTAAATAAATAGTCAAACCGTCCAGCACGGGTGAGTTCGGGTGGCAGCCATTCCATGCGGTTAACTGATGCGATGACCAGTACATCTGACGTGCGCTCTTGCATCCACGTCAACAGCTGACCAGCCAGCCGTTTGGCGAGGTCATCATCCCCGGCGAAGCCTTTATCAAAGTCGTCGAAATACAAAATTACTTGGTTGAGCCTATCTGCCAGTCGCAACAAGCGTTTGAGTTTCAGTTCTGCTTGGTTGCCAAAACTTCTAAAGTTGCCCCAATCGACCATAATGAGGGGAATACCCATATTCTGAGAACAGGCTTTTGCTGAGTGTGATTTTCCCGTCCCCGGTGGCCCCACAAGCATAATTCCCTTGGGTACGCGCAGATTGTATTGTTTAGCACGCGGGGTAAGCAATCGCTTGAACTTTTTGAATGACTGCTGCATGAGTTCTAACCCACCAAGTTCGACTTTTGGTGGAGGTAAGAATTCGATGTCATACAAGCGGTTGAGCAGTTGAATTTTTTTTGCTAGTAGAAGCTTTGCTATCTCACTGGAATTTCCTAAGTCATGATTTTTTCTAATATCGGTTAGGCAAGAGATAATATCAGAAATATACAGACCAGCACTAGCGTTAGCAATTTCTAAATAGTCTTGTTCAGTATAAATTAAAGGAAATAAATTACTGCTGATTAAATTAGCAATAATTTCTTGTGTATCTGGTAATTCTTGGCTCCAAAGGGGTATTTCTGCTGCTATTTCGCTTGCTATCTCAGCATTGGCTCCTAGTAATATTGTAGTCTTATTGCTATTTTTTGTATGAAATTTGAGATTAACTAGCGACGACTTAATCCATTCTGATAGAAGAACAAATTCAGTATCTTTAGTTATGCTTTCTTTTAACCAAGGAAAAATATTCTCAACGATTAATACTCCAGTGCCAGAATAAAATCTCCAAAAATTGAGTACTTGAAAATAGTCTTCTGTCTTTTGTTTGATGGAAGGTTTATAGTCGTGAAACTCTTGAAAAATAAGATTATTTTCGGTACTTACGACTAATTCTTTAATACTGTCCTCGCTTAAATTCCATATATAGATTTTTTTACCTACTTGCTGACAGGAAGTAGTAAGACGAATGAGGAAGCGGTGACGTTCTTGGAGGGGGGATTCACAGGCGATGATTGGATAATTGTCCGCAAGCAGGTCTTCTAGATACTCAAAGCTAGACTTCATCTTAGTTGCTTGTAGCGTAATCAGAAGCAATCTTATCTAGAAGATATGCTGTACGATAACTGATAATTTTCTAATTTCTAAATCCAAAAAATTAGAAAAAAGTTGGTTTCTTTTCAGTATTTTGTTGATTGTGTAATGGTGTTGTGAATTTAGATAATTGCCAAGAGTTCTGATTTCCCAAGTTTTTCGATTTTCAGTTATGGCCAAAACACCGGAATATCCAATCGTTGTTATTCCAGAGTTAGTTAAAGACAAAAAACTATTTACCCCTTTAGTTTTTCCGTCTGGACAAGGAGATGCACCAATTGGGGCAAGTGAGGGGCTGTTTGCAAATGTTCTCAAACATTATTTTGGTGAAATTGTTTCTCCCCAGCAGGTGATGTTTCCACCAGGGCATCGACTACCATTTACGGCTGATTTTCTGTTGATTGAACCAAATACTGGCTTACACATAGACTTGGAGGTTGATGAGCCTATCTCATTTGCGACTGGGAAGCCCACTCACTGTATCGGCGAGGATGACTATAGAAATAAGTGTTTTGTCGATGCAAACTGGCTGGTTATCCGGTTTGCAGAAGAACAAGTCTCATCTCAGCCAGAACGCTGCGCTCGATTTATTGCTGGTGCGATCGCCCAACTGACAGATAATAATACTTATCGCCAGAAGCTACTTCATGTAGAGAAAGTTACTCCTATGCGTCAGTGGTCTTCACGTCAAGCTTCCAGATTAAAGAAAAGTGATTACCGCCAAGGCTATCTTGGCCAGAGAAGAAACTAAGGATGTGAAAAAATATTTCGAGACAATTTGATGAGAGCCATTAGCGTTCATCAGTATTGAGTTAATTTGAAATTTATTGATAAGGATGCTGAATGTTTACTTGGGCTTTGCCTTTGTTCAAGCTGCTTGGCAAGTCTGGGTTTTGTTTGCTCTGTACGGTTTGCATTTGGGTATGAGTCAGGGCGTATTGTTAGCACTGGTAGCACATAAAGTTCCAGGTGCATTACGAGGTACTGCATTTGGATTTCTTAATCTAGCAGTAGGCATAGCACTTTTACCAGCAAGTATTTTAGCTGGTGAATTATGGCAGCACTGTTATTAGTGTTCAATAATTCAAATCATTTATAATTAATAACATTGTAAAAGTTTGTAACTAAAATCATTCCTAACTTGATGTTACTAAGCTGTATAAGTTAAGAGATGAAGTATTATGAGAATTTTGATAATTGAAGATGACGATCGCATTGCTAAACCATTAGCCGAGTATTTAAGGCGACAACACCATATTGTAGATATCACAACCGATGGGCTTGATGGGTGGGAATGGTCGCAATCAGGATTATACGAGTTAATCTTATTAGATTTAATGCTTCCTAAATTAGATGGCATCACTTTGTGTCAGCGTTTACGTGCTGCTTCATCTAATGCTCTGATTTTAATGCTGACAGCACGAGATACAACAGGAGATAAAATTATTGGACTCGATGCTGGTGCTGATGATTACTTGGTCAAGCCATTTGAGCTAAAAGAGTTAGCAGCACGTATCAGAGCTTTAGCACGAAGAAGTCCGCAGATACGCCCATCAATTTTAATCCACGGTGATTTGCAATTAGATCCGGCCAGCCAACAGGTTATTTATGCAGAAAATATTCTGTCGTTAACACCTAAAGAATACATGATACTAGAATATTTTTTGAGACATCCAAATCAAGTTGTGACTCGTTCAGCAATCTTTGACAAGCTGTGGGACTTTGATAAATCTTCGGGAGAAGGAAGTATAAAAACTCATATTACAAACTTGCGGAATAAACTCAAAGCTGCTGGAAGTGCAATAGACTTGATTGAAAATGTTTATGGTCTTGGTTATCGTTTACGACATCAGTAAAATAGCTTAATTAGAAATATTGGTCTCAATCATTACTTATATGTATACCATCCTAAAATTTAGTTAATAACCAATAATTTGCTATCCATAAAAATGTGTTTCAAAAAATTCGATATCGTTTATTGTTGTCTTACTTGGTGGTTTTTGCATCACTACTTGGAATATTTGCGCTCGCAGTCCGAATTGTTTTCGCTCATAGTCTGACTCAACAAATTAAAGATAAACTCACAGCTATCGGACAAGGTGCAGCTGCAAATATAGAATTTGAGGCAGGTCGCCTGAAAGTTGAAAGTGACTTTCATCCACAAGACCTAATTGCTCGTCATCAAGCATTACAGTGGTTTGATACTCAAGGTCATTTAGTTACTCAACAAGGAAAAACTGTCTTAAACTCACCATTATTACCAAGCAAAATGGTAGAAGTTCAGAGCGGCAAAGTTCGTATCCAAGCTGCAACTATACCAATTATTGATAGCGACAATAATCAGTTGGTTGGGTATGTGAGGGTGAGTCAATCTTTAGAAGAATTTGATGAAAATCTCAAAAAATTAGACTGGGGATTAGGCGGTGGAATTCTTATAACTTTGGTTCTTAGTGGGATTGGTGGCATTTTCCTAACTCGTCAAGCGATGCAACCTATTGAGGAGAGTTTTCAAAGGCTCAAACAGTTTACTGCTGATGCTTCCCATGAACTGCGTAGTCCTTTAATGGCAATCAAAATTAATGCTGAGTTACCGTTAGAATATCCTATGGAAATCGGGCCAAAAGATGCAGAAAGGTTTCAGGCGATCGCCAGTGCTACTAACCAGATGACTCGCCTCACAGAAGACTTACTGTTCTTGGCACGTACCGATAAAGTTCCGAATGGGGATTGCTCCCGTCTTAATTTAACGTCAATCTTGGAAAACTTATTGCTACTTTATAAACCTCAAGCTGGAGCCAAGCAAATTAATTTGATCTCTCAGCTAACAGAGAATCTTTACTTGATGGGTGATTCAGTTCAACTAACGCGGCTATTTTCTAATTTGATTGAAAACGCGCTCCATTACACACCATTAAAAGGCGTGGTTGAAATCAAAACCACTCGTGTCGGTTCTCAGGTTTATGTCAAAGTGCAAGATACAGGCATAGGAATTGCACCAGAGCATATCGACAAAGTTTTTGAGCGTTTTTGGCGAGCAGATAAATCACGCTCTTATAATTCTGGTGGTTCTGGTTTAGGATTAGCCATCGCTCAAGCGATCGCGCAAAGTCACGGTGGATTAATTACTGTCACTAGTCAATTAGGATTTGGTAGTTGTTTCAATGTCCGTTTACCAGCTTCTATAAATTAGGGATTGATAAAGGTTAACTTCATCAATCCCTGTGTATTAGATATTTAGTTAGTATGTGCTAAAACAGTTTTTACTTAATTAAGCTCCCGACTTACTTACTATCATCATTGGTTTCGCGCTCACTATCACCAGCATCTGGAACTTGAATACTGCTCTTGGGACGATTAGCTTCATTTTTTTCATCTTCTTGATTGTCATTTTCGGCATACAAAACCTTGCCATTACCAGCATCAACTTTCACATCTTGCTGACCAATTTTTACAGAGTAAACTAAGTTGCCATCTTCGTTTTCAAGTTTGATGCTACTGGCCTTAGCTCCTCTGGATGCTTCAGCTGCAAGCTTAGCTTGTTTTGCTGTAATTTTAGCTAGTGGTTGCAGTTTTGCTGCTTCTTGCTGTTCTTGTACATCATCGTTTGTTTCACCATCACCATCACTGGCTTGGGCAACTTGGGTAGCAATATGATGCTGATGTACAACTGCTACTGAAGATTGTGGTTGTTTTGCTCCTACAACTCTCGACAATCCAGCAAAGCCCAAAATACCAACAAAAGCTGCTGCACAAATGATTTTTGTTGAAGTTTTCATACTTGTAGAATCCCTAAAATTCTGGGTTTGTAATTTCACGATAGGTAATAAAAGTTCAGAAATAGTCAAGATTAAATTGAATTTTGTAGATTAAATATTAAATAGCATAATTCACTTTGAATTAGAAATTTTAGCTATTTTAAGTCTATTTCTCAGAAATAAACGTCATTAAAAATCAAATCTTGACTTTTTCTTGACTTTTGCTGTGTAAAGTTTAATCATTCTGCCCATAATTCAAATTATGAAAAAATTGACAGAATAAGTAGTTGTGTCACCAATTTGGGATAAATAGCAGGACATTTGTTATTAAGGACGCTAAATTTAGGCTAGAAAAATAGGTTTATCGCGTATTCTCTAATTTCATTTCTACCGAAAATCAAGGATAACAAATATCATGGTAAATATTTTAAATAGAGTTCCAGAAGTAACAATTTACTTCTGGATTATTAAGATTATGGCAACCACAGTAGGCGAAACTGCGGCTGATTTTTTATCAATAACGCTCAACTTGGGTTTAAGTATTACATCATATATTATGAGCGGCTTATTACTGATTGCACTTATAAATCAGTTTAGGCTAAAACGGTATGCTCCACTGAGTTACTGGTTAGTTGTCGTTTTGATAAGTATCGTTGGGACATTAATTACTGATAGATTGGTAGACGATTTTGGAGTTAGTTTGGTGACAACTACCATAATTTTTAGTTGTCTATTGTTGGCAGTTTTTGCGTTTTGGTATTTCAGCGAAAAGACATTAGCCATGCACTCCATCAACACAGCTAAAAGAGAACTTTTCTACTGGATAGCTATTTTACTGACATTTGCCTTGGGTACTTCAACAGGAGACCTCTTAGCAGAGTCTTCGGGATTAGGTTATGCACAATCAGCATTAGTATTTGGAACGGCGATCGCAATCGTAACTAGTGGTTATTTTTACTTGAAAATGAATGCAGTTTTGGCATTCTGGTTAGCTTACATCTTGACTCGTCCATTTGGAGCATCAGTAGGTGATTTACTATCTCAACCTACTAAAAATGGTGGTTTTGGCTATGGTACGGTTGGAACAAGTATGCTTTTCCTCTGTATCATTATCAGCCTCGTAATTTACTTAAGCCTGAAGCGGAAGAAATCAGGCTTAGTGCCAATTGACCGAGAAGATTGATAATTTGCGCTCGCCTGACTCATCTGTTCACTGTTCAATAGCTTTTAAAGCTGTAGTGCCTATGCGACATAGCTTAGAGCTTTTCTTACTGCCAATGATGACTTAGTATTTTTTGGGAAACATAAATGAACAAAGTTGCAAAAGTCACAATTTACTTCTGGATTATGAAGATTATCGCCACGACGCTCGGCGAGACCGCAGGTGACTTCATTTCAATGACTCTTGGACTGGGGTATTACATAGCTTTTGCTGTAACGTTCGCCATCCTAGCTATTCTCTTATTTTTTCAAATTCAAGGAGACAGATATCGTCCAGCCCTTTATTGGGTGGCGATCATCGCTACAACCACAGCCGGGACTGAAGTTTCAGACTTGATGGATCGATCTTTCGGGCTGGGATACGCAATGGGATCGCTGATTCTGGTAGCCAGTCTGTTAAGCGTTCTTGCTATCTGGTACTACCGAGATCGAGACTTGAGTGTTTATCCCATCATTAGGAAAGACGCAGAGACAACCTATTGGCTGGCTGTGGTGTTCTCTAACAGTTTGGGAACAGCTTTTGGTGACTTTCTTACCAGCAACTTAGGACTGAGCTATATTCAGGGCGCATTGGTGACAGCCAGCGTCATTGGCGTTGTTATCGCCCTTCACTACATAACAAAGTTGAGCGATGTTCTCCTATTCTGGCTCGCGTTCATCTTTACACGCCCCTTTGGAGCCACTTTCGGAGATTTTTTGACTAAGCCAATCAAAAATGGTGGTCTCTCACTACCAAGGGAATATGCGTCAGCGATCGCTTTTATCTTGCTAGCACTTGTCCTATTCTTTTCTGTGCGAAAGGAGAAAAAAGTACGTCATCCACTTGAGTAGAAAACCAATGCTTATTTTGAAAAATTTTTCCCGATTTTAGCTAATAACTGTATTTCCGCCGACCTACGCTAGCAGTAGCTAGGTCTTTTGACGATGAATAACATTTAAATATGCTACGACAACTTTCTCATTTCTGGTTGCGTTATATACATCCTCGTTTAGTTACATTAATTGCTGCTATTGGTATTGTTGGACTTGTTAGTTGTCTGCTGATTCTTTTTATTTTAGCAAAATTAGCCGAAGAGGTTTTAGAGCGGGAGGCTTTTGCATTTGATACTAATTTTTTGTTATGGCTACATCAGTTTGCCAATCCCAACTTAGATAATTTCATGTTGTTCATTACAAATCTTGGTAATCCTAAAACTGTAGTTGTGGTTGCAGGAGTTACTTTGTTATTACTTTGGTGGCGACGTTATCGAGAAGATGCAAAAATTTTTGTACTTGCTTGCTTGGGGGCATTGATTTTAAATACAGGGCTAAAGTTGTTTTTTTCTAAACCTCGTCCTGAACTTTGGCATCGCTTGATTTCTGAAACATCTTTTAGTTTTCCTAGTGGTCACGCACTAGGTTCTATGGTGCTTTATGGTTTCATTGCTTATGAGTTGGCAACTCACTATCCTCAGTTTGCCAAAGTTATCTACAGTTTGACAGTCATTGTAATTGCTGCTATTGGTCTCAGCCGCTTATATTTAGGAGTCCATTGGCCTACGGACATAATTGCCGGTTATGGAGTCGGTTTTTTGTGGCTAATGATATGTATGACGATGCTTAAATTGCAAAAACTAAGGTAAAAAATTTAAGAAAATATGTAGGCAGGGGCGGGCGTAGCCATCGCCCAGGATTGTCCTTGTCGTCCTTGGGGATTACCGTATTCTGCATTGCAGTACTGTCGCACAAATAAAGCACTTCCAGCACCATGTCTTCCTTCTGTGTTGCTGCCAAATACAAAAATCTGGTTTTCTGCTAGTTTGGTAATTCTGTCAGGAATAATTTTGTAGGGATGATTATTTGACATTTGGTTCTTTTACCCAAAAGAAAAGATTGGGATATCTGTGGTTAAATTTTTTTACTTCTGCTTGAGCAGCAGTTAGGTTATCCCATAATTCCATCTCTCCATAATCACCTTTCATCATTGCTTCTTGTCTCGAATTTGGATGATTGAAAATTAGGGGTGATGCGTCTTTACTAGAATTTTTTCTTCGCCAACAAATACAATACTTGTCCATTGTATATAAACTGATAATAAAATTAATTACTATCAGTTTATATTTTTATTATGCTGACTGTTTAATCTGGTTTAAGGCTATTAACATTTCTTCTCGATTGAGATGTCGTTTCTTGCCTGTTTTAGATACTTGGATAGCGTAACTCCATTTTATTCCAGCTTTTGAGCATCTTTTCCTTAACTCTTGAACAGTGATATGTTTGTTTGTAGATCCTTGATTTTTGTTAGATATCCGAAGTTTGGATTGATCAGTTAAGTTTTCGATTTTACTTACAGTGGGTTTTATGGATGTAGTGCAGTTGCAGTGCTTTTCAAAAGCGATAGATATCTCTAGCAAGAATTGTAAAATGAAGAGAGTAGAAAATCCGTAAATAAGAATGTAGAGAAGCCCTGTTAGCATATACTGTGCTAATTCCATTGTTTTAACTCCTGTTGATATAACTAGTAACTGGTTATTTGATGAAGCGGTATGCCAGCTTTCTGTTTATATCAAAGCGTTAGCTTGTGGAAATTTACTCTGAAGTAAAGATCCGATAATAAATTAATGGTGTAATAGTAGTGAAATATCTTACGCTTGGTTTACTTAGATAAAGATGCCACTCTACATATATTTAACAACTGTTCTAATATTACCAACTAACTGTAGTATCATATTCCAAATAACTTTCCAGCCAAATATTATTCCCCAAAATCCGCTAATAAATAGACCAAGTACTGATTTAAGAAAGATAACTCCCCTGTAATTTATCTCGACATTTGATTCGGCTTTGGCATAGATAACACCATCCCCAATTTGATTTTTCAAATTCCTCACTTTTTGTTCTTCTTCTCTAATCCTTCTTTCTTCTTGCACTTTCCAGCCCCAAGGGATAAATCCCAAAATAATCGAAATGGGAAGGTAGAATGGCCAGTTATATATGTAGCCCAGGGAAGCATAGATGATGAAAAAGGTTAGCCCCAAACCAGTACGCCAAACTAAACACCAAATAATAAACAAACTATTGATAATAGCGTTACGGATAACTATACTTCGATTTTGATGATATGACATTTGAAGATGTCTCCCGATAGCTAATATTAAATTTTATTTATGATGATTGCATACCTTAAGATTAAACTTAAGGCTAGTTCGAGTTATCATCTTGATAGTTAGAAATTAGGAAATACATAATCAATTGCAATTACCTACTAAACCACATTACAGAAGGTTAAATATACCAACCTATCGTAACAATGTTTGTACTTAGCCCGGTATAGTTACTGTTGCTAAAATTGATATTTACTGTTTTACCGATTATATCTTCACTGATTTTAAATCAAAGCAAAGTTTTGATGATTTTTTTAATAAGTTTAAAATTGAGGTATAGTTTTTAGAAAAAATAAAAATGATTAAGATTTGACTCTTAACCATTTGATGATATATTTGTAAAATGATGGGATCTACCTATGTTTGATTTACATGGTTGAGGCGTATGCCATTAGTTGTGGTTTTTCTTGTTGCGCCCCTTAGTAGCTGATTGCACCTTAAACCGTACCTGTTTCCCAATAGTTATCTCAGCAACATCGCTAATATCTTTACCAGATTTATAGGCTTCAAGAATTGCCTTATTATTAGCTTGGTACTTAATAACTCTAAATTCATCAGGAAAATCTTGATCATCTACCTCTACTAGTAAGTTAGCGACTTTGGGCGGGTTATCCCTGATTTCAATTACCCTTTCCTTACCAATATTTTTGTCACTGATTAATCCAATCTCGTGTAGATGGATCAGGGTACGCTTGATTTGTTCAAGTTGAGTTTTACGACGTGAGATTACCTGGTCGTGGAGTTCGGCTACTCGCACTTTTCTTTCTTCCCAGGTTTCAAGGTCAAGATTTAGCTGGTCAACTACCCAGGCGATCGCATCAATTTTGGTTTCGATACCATCTTGAACACCCATAAGTTCTTGTACGAGTTGTTCTACTTTACCTTCTTTGCCTAACTCGCTTGCTTCCTCTATCTGTGACCAGAGTTTAGCAGCATCTAAGCTTAACTCTTTGAGCGTGAGTTGATTGATTTCGCGTTCAATTGCTTGAGTCATGATTTACTTTTTGATATGAAAAGCCAGTAGCAGTTACCTATTTACCTGCTACTGCTTGTTGACTAGGAAGAGTTGATGCTTGAAGGGAGATTGAATCTAGTACCCGTACCGCAAGTGATAGTAATCTGACTTTTCTTGTGCTAATTCTGCTTCATAGTCGTAGTAATCCGCCTCGCTTATTAAGGTGCTTATTTGTTGAATTTGCTGGGCAGAGGTTACTAATTTTTTGTTAGCTTTTAGATTAGAATTAGTAGTAGTTTTCATGTCTATACAACTTCAATTTTTCAATGAAGTTATTGCGTTAGCAAATGTTGTGATATTGACTTAGAAAGATAATATTTATTTTTTACCTTTCTCATAACTATCTACTACTGATTTGTCTTTAACCACTGGCTTTTCTACCACAAAGATAGTTGTCCTGGTGATATGTTTCCCCGTCGTCGCGTATGGAACAGCAGATGACAAGCTGTGCATAAAGCCGCGAGATTCTCGACTCGATTATCTTCGGGCAGATAATTCCAGTGGTGAACCACTAAAGTTTTAATACTGCGTTCTCTACGATTTAACCCATCTCTTTTATCAGTTGGGCGTAAGCATTGTATACCACAGCGCGTGCATTTCCAGTCGGATTTTGATTTGACCTCAAGTGCGATAGTATCCCAGTTTGAAGAATAGCGACTGCGGGTTTTGCTAGTCATTAATCAGTCCTTTTGGGTTACACAAAAATAATTTTGATTATATCGTTAATGTTTATCATAATATACTTAATTTTTTTATATTCAGTTTTGTTTATAAATTTATTTGCGTAGTTAAGGGACTCTTAACTTTTAAAAAAGGATATATATGCACTGATTATTGTAATTGAACAATGCAGGTTACGCCAAAAAATAAAATATAAGTCTTTGATATCGGTGCGGATTTCTAGCGGAGCAAGCTAATGATTGACGCAGATGATCTACTACTCTTGCAGTTGCTCCTTTGATGAATTTGATGCAATATTGTTGTTTTTATATTAAGTATTTAAGCAGAAAGTTTTTCGGAAAAATTTACCTGCGACATAACTTGTGCGCGTACTGAATTAGCAGCTGTCTCTGCAATTTCTGCTCTATCAGAATCAGTAAGCAGTACTGCAAGTAGTGATTTGAGAGCTTCACGGTTAGATATAAACTCTTCACCGTATAAATCATCTTGCAGTAGGGTGGCTTCTAAGTGAGGTAATAGCTCAGGCGCAGGAGATAGTAACCGCTCTTTAATGCGTCTCCTTGCAGTCTCTGTTGCCGCTTTTGTACCTACACCTAAATCCCATGTTTCAATTATTAGCCTGATTTCACGGTTAAGTGATACACGCAGCGTTGATAGGCGACCAAATAAAGGAAGGTTGAGCATTAAAGGTGGTAGTGCATTACCCCAATCCAGACCAGCACCAATAGTGCAATTGGCTTCATCTTCGATACGAACAGCCTCATCGAGCCATCCTTCACCAAAAAGTAAATCTATAGCTTCTTGGGTTGTTACTGGCTCATTCACCTGAGAATTATTATTTTGCTGTTGATGATTCATAAATTTTCACCTTATCTTCGTCTCAATACACCATACTCAAAGTAAACCAAATTATCGTATTCTTCTTCAGACCCGCAGTTAAACATATTTTGTTTTTCGTAAAATCCTACAGACCTTGGTAAAGAATGCAACCCAACTCTACCTTCATACCCAAGCTCAACACTTCTAATTCTGGCGAAATTTAAAAGTGCTTGACCAACACCTTTGAATTGAGGCGGACGCTGAATTTCAATTCGGTTAGTGGGGGCAGTTGCAATACCATCAACATAAACTAGTCTCTTACCAATATTCAACCGGGAACCGTGCATTTGTGTTTCTATTATCATTAATCCTTGAGTTGTGTTTTCGCACTCAACTGCATAACCTTCAAGATTTGCTTGATTAGCAATATATCTTAATTTAAATATCCAGTCCCAGTATTTATCTTCTTGAGTAAATAACCTTAATTTTTCGACCCAATCATTTACATAATCATCAACGTGTCTTTGTCCTAAATCTACCAAATATGCTTCAACAGATGTGTTATCGCTACCTCTTTTTAATTCGATTTTTCGCTGCACCTAAAGCTCCTAGTTATTAACTTATTCTTAAAGCTTATAACGGCTATTTTACTACTAAATAAAAGAGTAAAAGTGACTGCGTATATCAGTGGCTTTATGCCAACCAGCTAGCACAGCATCATCTGAAATTTCTCCAATAACTACCAAATTATCTTCTTTATCCACATAGTAAGGTAAAGGTTCAGCACTCAACCAACCATAAGCAATGGCTTCTTGGTCTCGCTCAAAAATTGAAACTTCTAAACTTTGCTCATATCTTGAGTAGTAGTAAGGTAAATAGCAAGCTGGGTATTCTCTTAAAGATTCGCGATTAACTGTGTATGATTGCCAACGTAGTCGCTCACCCTTAATTTCTTTTGGATTAGCTTCTAGCCAATCATAAAGTTTTTTAGCTTGCCTCAATGCGTAGTCTTTGCCTTCAAAAACAACGCTGGGAAGAAAAATATCGCCGTCAAAATGCACCGCGACTTCAAATAAATCTTCATCCTCATCTTCGGCTTCTGTTACCTCAATGATTCCAGCCTTATATAGTTCGGTCATTTCCCTGCATTGCTTCGTCAGATATACCCCTACATTATTAAAATTTTAGCTTTCAGTTACAAAATAATCAGAACGCTCTGTTGGTTCTAATCTCTTATCTGGAGGGAAGTTTTGTTTGTGTACACGAGCCAGCACCGTAGTGTTAGTGCAGATCGGCATTATCTCCAGGAGGAACTAAAGCCCTATTCTTTTTCTTACCCGCGATCGCATTAACAGAGCGAATCAGTGTAAATTCAGAAATTCTTAAAATTAATAAAATACTAACTTGGTGGATGATATAAACCTGTATCCCGATCAAACTGCCACCCTATACCCGATCGATCCTTGTTCTTGCACCATGCCACAAAAAGCGGTGGTGGCAGATTAATTCGCTGCTCGCGTATAGTTTCTACACTTACACCAAGTCTTGAAGCTAAACCTTCTTCCGTTAGCGGTTGGATTCGAGGAGTTTGCCCTTGATAATATGAATTGTTGTTGTACGATTTATTCCGCCGCTTCGGTTGGTTGTTGAGATGATTTTGAATTTTAATAATAGCCTCAGCAAATTGTTTCATTTGGGCTGTTATCTCTTCAGTTTTTTGTTCTAAAGAGTCCAAACGTTTATCTTCATTACCAGCAATTGCATCAAGGTCAGCTAGAGAACCATCTAGGTATAGCTCAATAAAACGGGTGAGCGTCGCTGTTGCCGTCGTGCCTTTCGAGTTGCAACGGGCGATAAACTGCTCCCACATCTTTTGGTCACAGTTGAAAGATGCTAGCTTCTTTGTTCTCCCTGTATTGCTCATATCTAGGTAATGTCTAGGTAATATCTAGGTAAACTAGTCATGGACACCGAACAACTGAGTGTGTTTCCATCTTGATAACTACCTTGACACTATCATGATGAGCGTATGAGTGCGATGGCCGAACCGCCCGGCGGAGGCTATGCCTTCTGGAGTGAGACGCTTTTTTATTTTTCACCTGTGTTTGCTTTTTCTACGCAGTGCGTGAGAAGTCCCAACACGCCCGACATGGTGAATGTATTTTGCAGTTGTCGCCGGGGAAGCGTGTCCCAAATCTGCTTGCAAGTCAAAATCAGAAGCTCCATTTTTTTTAGCCAGCGTTGCGTGGGTATGGCGGAGAAAGTGGGCACTGAACTTAATTCCCGCACAAGCAGAAATTTCCTCCATCATCAGTCGCAACCCGCGATCGCTTAAAGGTTTACCCCTATCCCGCCGGCTGGGACTAGGAAACACCGGCCGATCGTTGCTGGCATCGCCACGGTAATCCAGTAGCACCGCACTAGTTTCCGGATCGAGACTAATGGTTCTAGTTTTATTTCGTTTCCCCGTCACAGTTAACAACAGACAATCCCCATCCTCCCGAAACTGCCGCCAAAATAACCCCGGCGTAATTACGCGCTTACCATAATCAGAAGTTTGCCGGGCAATTTCTCCCGCCCTCACCCCACTGTAAAACATGAGAGTAAACAGCAACCAGTGCATCTTATTAGTGTTGTGTTGCAAGTCTACTTCAATCGCCGCTTTTTCCAACTTAGCAATCTCGCGTTCCGAGAGAATCCGCTCTGCGAGCTTATCGTCCCACTGTATGCTTAAGTCCTTGCCCAAGTCGATAGCAAAATAACCAATAGAAGCTCTAGTACCCCACTCCCACAAACTTTTAATCGCTGCCGTGTATTTAGCCGCAGTATTTTTACTAATTCCATAAGTATTTTTCTTTCCCCGTACTGGCTTTTCATCCTTGAGCCAAGCCAGATAAGCGTGTAGGTGGAATAAAGTTACCATCCTCAAATCAGATATCCCAAACCGCGACTGCATATAATCGACAAGCTCATAACCAATTTGCCGATATGCCCGTCGCGTTTGGTCGCTTTTGATAGTGACAGAATGCACCCATAGCTCAATTAGCTGCTGTGTCGAACTAATTTTCTGGCGGTTGGGAAAATAATAATCCACAAGCGCAACACGAGCTTCATCAAGCGGTAGAGTCACCACCTCGACAGCAAGTGATTCCACGCTTTTGACGGGTAAATTTTCCATAATAAAATTCCCCAACCCCCACTGATAATTATGATGCCGAGAACTGTAATTCCCGGTATCTTTATGATAGTTGTTTCCCAAGCACCACAAAATTACTCATTGAAAATAATCTATATCGTATATCCGCGGATATCCCATATGCGATGATGGTAGTGAGAAGAGTAGGGGAAGTAGAGGTAGATGGGGAGGTGGGGGGAGTAAGTAAATATTAGAACTTGAAGCAAATGGTTAAAGAACTGGTTAGAAATCACTTCTCCACAACAAAAGCGCGAGGAACTGGTGGAATATCCGCAGATAAATATAAAACTTCTGTCTGAAGAAGACCGGGAGTTGGTGAAGCAGGCCAAGCAGCGTGCTGAGGAGTTGCGCTTAACTTTTAAGGAGTTTGTGCTGGATTGTATTAAACAAGCACTTGTGGAAGAGAGTCCCGATAGTGCAGATAATGCAACTGCTGCCGAAATTGAAGCTTTGAAAGCTCAAATTGCCGCCCTGGAAGAGAAAGTGAATATTCCTTCTGCGACCAAATCGGAAGTACATACCCTCCAAGAGCGGTTAAATCAATTGCGGGTGGGGATTTCAAATGAAATTAAGAAGGATAGGGAGCAACTTGCTTCTTTAACGTTGGCGATCTCCCGACTTGAAAGCCAAATTGAACAGCTAATACCTTCCTTAAATCTTCAGGTGGATGGGGAAGGTAATGCCGACAGTGATAGCGACTGGATTTTTGGGGAAGGCTCAGGTAGTTTGGGAGGAGAAGATGTTGAGGGTTTTTGAAATTCGCTATAAAACAATTGTCTTGACCAAAAATAAGCCTCAATAAATTGAGATGCGCTAGTTTTAGTTGTGGGTTTTCCCGTGATTAGCTGTTTTGAAACTGACCTGTTGCTTTTCCAATTGTGTAACGCCTATTCTTCGCCATCCTCAAATCTTAAATGGTTTTCTCAACTACTACATAAGTGGTAAATCTAACACGATATTTTCCTTGTTCTCTTGCTAAAAAGGTCATCCCAATGTCAAAAATAACTTGATAATGCAGTCCGTCTTGTCGGTAGATTTCCAGAACGCGACCGTGAGGAATAAGGTGACTCCATTGTTTGAAATCAACTGAGCGTTTAACTCGAACCAACAAATTATTTTCATTTGGTTGGAGTTGAAGAAATACTTTTTTAAGCTCTTTCTCTATGGTTAAAGCGTTCTTAGCATCCTTATCTTCAGTTGTGAGAATTTCGACATGAGATTGAGTATCAAATCCACCCCATTTTAATAATTCAACTAAAATGGAAGCCCCTTGTTCCCTCAGATAGCGATCGCGGTAGATAATCTTCGTCACCTTGCTTCCAGATAAAGCAGTCTCTAATCTCAGTTTATTTCTAAGTTCTGATATGCTGAAGTCGCCGCGCCATTCCTGCTCAGAGGGGTTTAAGAAGATTACGGTAGTGTTTAGGTCTTCTAACTCAGATGCTTGGACAAGTCTTGCTTGTTGACGTAATGTTTCTAACCGACTAACAACTGTTTCAACACCTTCTGGACTTCGAGTTTGAAACCATACCTGTGGTTTATTATTTGGGCATTGCTTTAATGACAGAGCAATACGGTTACTTTGGTTGCTATTGAAACAGAGAGTTGGGACATCTTTATGCAAATTTTCAGGGAAATGTTCAGCAGAAGCCTGGTAAAGTTTTACTAAACCTTGGTCTATCAATTGTTGTAACCGTTTTCGCCAAACCTTGAGGTGATTTCGTTGGTCTAAAGAAGCATCTGAAAGTGCATTGGGGTCTGGTAAATGGGTTACTATTAATTCAACTGGCCTGTTAGTCGGTCTCATGGAATAAACTGCATCTGTAAGCAGATTTAACCAAGACAAGTTTGAACCTTTGTTTAAACCAAACTCATCGGTGAGTTTGGGTAAATAAATTAAAGTATCTGGTGCAGCCGCTCGGCAAATTGCTGGTAAGTTATCTGCTATGAGAGACAAACTTATTCTGTTGGAGTTGGGAGCAAATTTTTGTAATTCTTCATCCGGACTGACCTGCTCAACTATCGGTCTCAGAAAATCTGCCACTAAATGACGGTTAAACTGGTTGTGAAATGGCTGGTTAGAGTAAGTTTGTAAACAGTCATAACAACTAGTTGCACAGTTGCATGATGAAACTATTTTTAATGCTGTCTTTAAAACTTCATCAAAGCGTTCGGCAATGCGACGGCTGTATCCTGCCCCTCCAGGCACATTGTCATAAATAATAATGTTAGCGCGTTTGTCCGAACGAGGCGTAAACAGCCCATCTAATTCTGTACGCGGTACGTCAATTACTTGGGCTGCTGCTGCTAACAATGCATAGGTGAGAGAACGCCAAAATTCTAAACCTCGGTTGCGATTTTTTGTATTGGTAAAAATTTCGCCATCATCTTCGCGTTCTCCATCTTCGCCGAACAGGGGTGTAGGTTCGGTTTTGGAATCAAAAACAATTTTTAGCAAATCGCTACAAAATTCATGTCCCAAATGCATCAATGTATAGCGGCCAGAACATGGTTTTCCAGTTCTGGGATGAGTATGAGGAATTTGCGATGATTGTTGACTAGTTGCAGAGTTTTTATTGGCTCCTTTTTTACCTCGGCTTTTTTTCGTTTCTCCTTTGGGTAATAAATCGCTCAAATCGCGTCCACAGGTACTACAAATTGCAAATCCTTTTCTATCAAACCCTTTGTCTTTACCATAGGAACCTTGATTAGCTAAAAAGAAATTTCCACCTTTGCTAACAGTAAGAGTATACAAACCCAATTGTGGAGGTAAGGTTTCTGATAAATCTCCATCATTTATTAAAAAAATCTGAGATACTGGTTGACGCTGCGGTTTAATGTATGGGGTGACTTCTGGAAGTTTTTCCCAATCAGTTGTAAATGCTTTGGGAACTTTGTAAAGTTTCATTTTTTTAGCCGCAGGTGAGGATGGCTCATCACCGCAAACGGGACAAGATTCTACTGGTTCATCTCCCGTATTAGCATCTAAAAAATGATTGCAATTTTGGCAAACCCAATAGAACTTTTGTTCTAATTCTGTTGGTTTGAGAATGCCAACACTTTTGTACATTCGGTCATCTACTATTATTTCTTGGTCTGGAGCATATTCACCAAGAGCAAGTCGGCGATCGCGTTCTAGTCGATGTTTACCTTGTGCTGAATTATACTCATTGCTTTCCCCAGTCAAAAGACGAACTACGTCAATAGGAAAACCATAAATTGGTAGGATACTGGCTTGGGCTAGTTCGTCATGTAAGCGACGAGAGCCAACTTTATCAAGTTCGCGCTTTGTCCCAGCAATAAGTCTAGCTATTTTCTCTAAATTTTTTGTTTCAGATGGGTTGGTCATGCGGTTTCGTAGTTCAAGCATATCTTCCGCTAAACTATTCCAATCTTGAAGTTGCTGCTGTTGAAAATCTTCAATCCCATCTTTAAAGCCTCTCAGCACTATAGCTGCTTGACTTTCAGAGCTACCTAACCGAGTTAGCCACTGCACCGCTAACTCTGCTGCTTCATTGCTATTTAACCATTGTTGTAACTTACAAATCTTGGCTTCAGCAGGAGGAGCGAAATTTTCAGAGGAAGCAGGATTTTCTAGTGGTAAATCCAAAAACTCTGCTATTTTTATTTCTTCTGCACTGAGATTCCAGTTTTTTCGTAAAAATGCAGCTAGTAACTCAGCATGAATGTGACGCTGCTGTATTTGGAAGTTACCAGAATCAAGCTTGGGGATTTGATTGCTACCAGCAATTAACTCTTTTGGTTGCTCAAAATAAAAGCGGTCGTGGGGACGACGTTGCCCATACATTAAAGTAATAGCTACACCATCTGTGCGTCGTCCAGCGCGTCCAGCTCGTTGCTGGTAGTTGCTAACATGGGGAGGGAAATTGCGAAGAACCACCGCTTGCAACTCACCAATATCTACACCCATTTCTAAGGTTGTCGAACAACTGAGCATATTAATGCGACCTTGGCGAAAACGATTTTCGCGTTTTTCTAGTTCCGCAACACCTAGCTGTGCTGTATGTTCTTGCGATCGCAGTGGTAAAGGTGAGCGTTTCTTAATTAAATATTGCTGGTAATGTTCGGCAGCAGTTTGTTCAATTTTTTTCGGTGTGTAAGGTTCAAGAGTACCTTTACACTTATAAGCTGAACATTTTTGGACGTTAAGTGTCGCCTTCGTGATTTTTGATAAACCTGGAACATGAAAAACCTGCTGGCAGCAATTGCACTGATACCAATCTTCCTGTGTTTGAATAATATTTAACTGTCCCCAGTTAAGTTGATATTCCTTTTTAGCTGGAACAAGTAAGCCAAAATCTTGAAGCTGACGGGAGAGCCATAAAAAATCCTCTTTGCTGGGAATATTTTCTTCACCAAATATTTGTGATAAATACCAACCTAGCCGATTGAATGGCTTTCTTAATTTCCCATTTTTCCAGGGCATAAATGAAATTGAATCTTTAAATTTCTTGATTTCATCGTCTAATTTATCCTTCAAAAATAAATAGTTCTTGGATTTACCCTGAGCATCTACCATTTCGGGACGACGGCTATCCCCTCCAGTTTCTGGGAAATAATAAGATGAATTTTCAATGCTGACAATTCCTGCACGACGAATAATATCTGTAAGGACTGTTAAAAAAATCCTTGCTTCATCGTTTGTGATTCCAAAATGACTCGCAACCAGTTCAATCAATCGTTCATCTAAATCGATATGGCAAGCTAGTAATGCAAAGGCTTCTAAAGTTGAACGACGGTTCAAAACGAGAGCAAATTCTCTAAGTAATATTTCCTTAGCTCGTTTTTGAGCTAAATCTTCTGCATCTATTTTATTTTTTCTATCTTTAGGTTCTTCCTCTGGATCGTTAGGACGGTAACTTTTATAATTTGCATCAGATTTTCGGTCAGGATGAGGAATATAAAATTCTAAAAATCTTGCTTTCAGTTGGTTAATTACTTGATTAACAGATGTAATACCTTCAGCGTTTTTTACCTGATGAAATGCTTGCCAAAGCATCTGACGGTACAGCATTTCGGTATGGGTACGTTGATAGTCTGAGGCGAAAAATGCTGCATCTTGACGACCATCGGAAAAGGTAAGTAATTTCCGCTTTGAAGAATTTTTATCAGTCTTTTCTGTTTCGGGTAATAGTTCAAAGAGACTGTCAAGCATCGCCTCTAATGGTCCATCTGTATAAGTCACGAATCGATTAATTGCTAAAGTAGTGCGCCCAGTTCCAGCACCACAAGCAGCACATCTATTTAAATAACAACCGCCTTCATCTTTATCATTTTTTTGGCGATGCCATGCTAAAGTAAGTTCATTTTGTGCTGTTACTTTGTTTGTAAACGTTTCATCTGAAACTTTACCAATCCAGCCATGTTTCTGAAATTCAAATTTAAAACTTTTTATGATTGTTGATTCTTGTTCCTCTTCATCTTCACCCATTTCCTCTTCTTCTGTTACACTGTCTAAATTACCAGAAGTCAAAGTGTAAATCTTGGTATTATCCTTTAATCCTTGAATTGATCTGGGTAGAGATTCTAGTTCTCCCGAATCTTGGCGTTGAGTAAATACATAACTCTGACCGCATTGAGAACAACTACCCAATTCTAATACAGGAGAGTTACAGGATTCACAAGTTTTTTTCTCATTCAAATAAAGTTGCCCGTACCGTGCTTCACGCTCTGAATAAAGTGGGTCGTGCGCTGCTCCCGAACATTTGGGATTAATACAGGCATAAAGTCCCTCTAAACTACGAAATAAAAGATGCAATCTCACAGGAAGTAAAGGTAAATCATCTGGATTTGCACGAGCGAGAGTGCCTATTTGCAGCAAATGAGCTAGAGCAACTTCTGCATCTGTATCATCAACGCTACCATCTAATTTAATTGGCAGATTGACACCCCATAATTCTGGAGAGCGAACTATTTCTTCCCAAGGTTTAGGTTCGCGGCAAAGTATATTAATCAGTCGATGTATTAAGGGATGTCCCTTGAGAGCAAACCAGAGGAATTTGTGAATATCATTATCAGCTTGTGATTCAGCTATTTTTAGTTGTTGTTCGGGGATGATAGCGCTCAGTGGGTCAAACCAAGAACTAATAGGAGAACCTGGTTGTGGTAATTCGATAATACTTAAATATTGTAGAATTTCTTCATTAGTAAGTGCAGCAGGTAGGGTATAAGGGTTGCCTAATCGGTCTTTGGCATTGAGACGCTGACCGCGAATTACTTGACTAAAAGTTTCACCAAAAAACTCTCTTGCAAATGCAAGAACTTTATCATCAACCAAAGCATTTCCTAAGCTAGCACTGGTAGCAATACAGCGAATTTTACCTTTTTCTTCCACACCTATAGAAGCTTTAAAACGCTCCAACAGCATAGAAACTTCGCTACCCTTAGCACCATCATAGGTGTGAGCTTCATCTACTACTAACATTTTGAAAGTATTTACTGAAGCCTCAAAAATTTTTTCTCGCTCCTTGGGTCGAATTAACATATGCTCCAGCATGGAGTAGTTGGTGATTAAAATATGGGGTGGTGCTTCCCACATTTCTTCTCTTGAGAGTAATTGTACTCGGCTAGTTTTCTCAATAGCTTTATCAATTAATTCCTCATGTTTTATAGATTCTATTTCAGCCGAGGTAAATAATTGCCGCAGTTCCTCTGGATCGTAAGCCGCGAATTCTTCTCTTAATGACTCTATTGCTTTACCTCTGTCTTTTTCGGTGCGACTGGTGTAGAATCCGAATTTAATTTTGGTTGTCGTCTTTTGGCGACATAATAATTGCCGCAGACGTTTAACTTGGTCATTTACCAGAGCGTTCATCGGGTATAAAATTAGTACCCGCACTCCAGCAAGCGATAAATTATCTTCTTCTTTCAGCAGCATATCAAGCATGGGTGTCAGAAAACACTCAGTTTTTCCCGAACCCGTACCAGTTGCAACGACTATATTTTGCCGTTGTTCCACAACTGCGCGGATCGCTTTTTCTTGATGTTCGTACAAACGGCGATTACTAGGTATAAATAGTGTTGCCATATCAGGGTGTAAAACCCCTTGTTCGACCAAATCATTGATACTAAGACTTGATTTATATGGCTGGGAACCTTCGAGGTAAGGATGTTGCCAAAGGTTTCCAGGTTGCTCTAATAATTGCTTAAAACCGTAGCGGAGATGGGGATCGCGTAGGGGGTAAGCTGTAAGTAAATAGCGAATAAAGTCTGCACGGGGTTGTTCAACTGCTGCGATTGGATCTAGATATTTAGTCATACTAATTTAGCTCCTAAACGTTTAAATGCTTCTTTGACAAGTGGCCAGTTTCTTGATTGAAAATTTCGAGTTCTGTATTCTTCTCCAGACTCAGAAATATGCCATAACCACCGTGCATAGGTACTGGGAAGATAGACACCTTGCAAATTTAACTTTCCTGGAGGTTCATCCCAAATAATTTTTAAAGGACATCCCATTTGTTTGTCCTGGTAAAACATAGCTAAAATAGCTAAATCTGGCTCTAATTCATAAAAATTTTGGTCTTCAAACCAGAGATATTCATCTGTGGGCAAGCGCAATATATCTTCGTTTTTGATACTCTCGCGACTCGGATTGCGCCAACGTTCTTTCTGCGCTTCATTACAGGGTACGTATCGCTGAATGTAGCTTTCATTTTGCCAATTTTTAATAGAAAAAGGGTCTTCCGCCCAAGTTGAACGCAACTCCGATTTCAAGGGTCTTCTTGGTATTGGTAAATTTTCAATACTATCTGAAATAGTCAGCAACCGAATACCAGCTTGACTTAGGCGGTCTTTAATTCTATGAAAATGATTACTTTTAGGGCGCAATAGTAAGGGATTTTGAGGGTTTTTTTGACTTTCTAGGACTTGATGAGCCAGAGTCAAATAAGCGCGATCGCCCCGAAATAACAAATTTCTCAAATCTTCTTTATTTTGAGCCAAAACCATCGGAGGAGCCATACAGTAATGGTTGCGTCTTCCTGCTAGCACTTCCCCTTCTGCTTGCAATTCATTTAGGGTATCTTGAATTGTATCTGTTAGGTTTTCTTGAGATTCGTTAGGAGAAAGACTTGAAACTAAAAGCGAAACAATCTGATGCTTTGTTAAAGGCTGTGGGATTGTTCGATTACCGGAATGACGATGATTACTGAGTAGTCGAGTAATTTTTTCATTTAACATAATTTTAATTCTTTAAGATTTTTTGAGCATCATTGTAGGTTACATATTCCATTTCTTTAATATATTCTTGAGGTAGATAAATCTTAATATCTTTTATATTTTTATATTCCAGTAACAAAATGTCGCTGAAAATAAATAGTTGAGGAATATGAATACTTAAATTGGCTTTTATTTGATGATTCTTGGTCATCATTATTTCTACTTGTTTATAAACAAAATTACGTTTTTTAGGATTTCTTAACCTGATTAATAACCAATTTTCTTGAGTTGCTGCTACATTGCCAGTATTCGCTAATTTTGATATTGTTACTTCTTGCGTACTTGCCTGACTTTTTAACTCGATTTTTAGATTTTCAACAAGAGCTTGGAGTTTCTCTCTAAGAGAATTAATCTGTAACCATTCTGGAAGATAAAATGGTAAACTCTTTAGGCTATCAATAGCTGTTTGCAATAAATAGGGGTCATAATCATATTTATTGGCAGATTTTATAAAATCATTAACAGATTCATTATCCAGAATGGTGTAGCAGTAATCTGCCAAATCTTCATTTTCTAAAGTTTCATCAGGTAAATCATTTTGATTGCTACGACACCACCAACCAAGGTTGTGTCGTAGTTTACGTGAACCTATTAGCTGAATGTGATAAATTCCAGGTGGCAATGCTAATAGAACAGTAATTTTATCTTCATTTAACGAAACTGGTGAAATTTTAATTTCTACTGGTTTTTTTTCAGGTAAAAGTAAATTCCAGCATGATAGGGAATAAACTTCGCCAGATAATAAACCAGATAGGTGAACTGCTTGATTCGCCCAAGTACAGCTAATTACAAGGGGAGAAATTTCCGTTTTTATTAAATGTTGCGGTTCCTCACCTAACCTCTGAAAATCTAAAGCATACCAATTAGAGCTAGGAGATAATAAATTATAGAAAGATGCTAGGTTTATGCATAAAAAACCTAGTGAATCTGCTTGACATTGAGAAAATATAGTTTCCTGTTTATCGTATAAATATAAACTGATAGTTTCTAGAGGTAAAAGCCCTTCTAGTTGAATTTCTTTTGCCCAGAACTTATCAGCAGAATCACATAAAATTGGTAATTGAGCTATTGGAGATTGATTTACCAAACTAATCTTTAAATTCTTAATCTCTGGTTTGCCAGTTATTTGATAGTTTGATTGAATTTCAAATTTATATGACCATCGATGAGATTGATTCCAAAAGCGGGCTTCATATTTACCTGGTATAGTAATCCATTTATCAAGAGGAATTGCCTGCCACCTATCGCTTGGGTGTACTATTTCAGTTGTAGTAATAAGTGTTTTTTGATGGGTGATATTTTCAATAGAAATATTTAAGGATATTTCTCCTTCAATGGGCGGATACCAGAAAATGGGAATTTCTAGATAAACTGATTTTTTACCCTTCAGCTTCAGTCCTCTTAAGCTTGGCTGTTCGTCAGAAGAAGGTTTCCAGCTAATTGATCGAAATGTAGTAATCTCTTCATTAGAATTTACTATGAAAGCAATTGATGATTCTTTCGTGATAAGTGTCAGCTGTTGACCCTGCCAGCCTCTGATACTAGATGGTACACAACTATCTAGGATTTCAATACCATTACCAAAGTCTAGACTGATACCTTTAGGGGCAAATAAAATAATCTCTTTGGTTCCCCTAATGCTAGGATTAGCAGAGTCTAAATTTATGCGATCGCCTGTCCAAGCATCAAATATTAAACAGGGAAAATTGCTGGCTACTCCCTCAAGTCTCCATTCAGTTAGGCTTTTGCTACGGTGATCTAACAGTTGCCACTTCCATAGTTCAGCCACATTCCTGATGTCTACAACTTGTTCGGGAATAATTAGTCCTGGCTTTGAGGGTATAGTACCTTCCCAAGTCGCTTCTGGAATCTGGCAGAAAGTTCCACCCAAGTTATCCCACCCTTTCTTCCAAAGGTTTTGCTCTGGCAGCACTAGTTGTATATTTAAGGAGTCAGCAGTATCTAAAACTAAAGATAAAGGCTTTTGGCGACGGCTAATTATTTTACGGCTATTACCAAAACGACGTTGTTTAGGAGTTAAAACTTGAATCAGACTGTTCCAATCCCTCAAGAAAAAATTATTTGGTAAGTAATAGCTTCCCAAAAGTTTTTCGCGCTCATTGTGATCTTGCAGTGCTTCAGGTAATGTTCCTTGACGTTCAAGTTCAACAGCAATAATAGCAATACCTTGAAGTAGCTTCCCGGCAATTGGCTCAAATTCCTCGTCTTCCTTCTGTGGGCAACTAGCTTTGAGAAAATTAATCAGAGTACCCCATTGAGGATGCTTTTCCTGACAAAAATATAATAGTTCTTCGGAAATATCTTCACATGAACTATGAGCAATTTCCCACCATCCATACTCATGTGAGAATTCCTGAACTAACTGAGAAAAATGAGTGAGATTTTGCTGAGGGATACCACTCTGTAACCATAAGGTTGATACGTAACGATATCCTCCTTTAGCTTGGACAATACCCAGTAGGTCAAATCCTTCACCTACAAGCTGACGTAGTGTATTTTCTAGGCTTTGATTACATAAAATATTTAATTTTTGACAAAAACCATACCAAAATTTTTCTTCAACACTTGAATAATAGTAGGCATACTCTGATAGAGCAAAAGTTATAATTTTTAGCCAATTTTGTTCAGGTTCATCAAATATTTTATGCAACTTATGATGAGTAACTGTATCTAGATTTCTCAAGTTGTAGCCTACAATATCTAAAACTTCCTCGGTGGCTTTTTGGCTAATCTGAACGCTACCTAAAAATCGCTGGCCTTTGGGACGATTGGAATGAGACCAGTATGATGAAATTTTCTGCCAAAGCTGTTGAGTATGTCTTGGTTGAGAGAAATTAAAAGTAGTCATTGTTTGGTAGATAACTAACCTGGCAAAATTATTGAGTTAGATACTTAAATTTGACTAACTAGACAACTAACAAAGTTCGTTTGCTGCCTTGACAAAAAAATATCTCTATAGTTAATGTTCCCTAAAAATATTTTTAAGTAACTATTTTTACTATAAAATTCAGATTTGTACTTAAAAGCATTTTAGAGATTCGATCTAGTGCTGTTTTCATTTGGATAAGGTAACTTGAGTTGTTTGACTTATCGTATCTAAAGTGCATAGTAGCAAAAGACATTTCAGAGATTCCAATAAATGCGAGTATTGATTTAATTAGTTAAAATTACTCTAAACAAGAATACCTGTAAGGCTTTGAGAGATTAATCTCAGTAGTGCTTGAATATTTTCTTTTACTTGACAAATTAAAATGCCCAAGAAGCCTGTTATTCATCCATACACTGACCTCCAGGCCTTTGAACGGTTGATGCTACTAATTGCAACTTTTGTGCGTTATCCCGGAGTAGGTAGTAGTGATTTAAATGATTCAATTGAACCAAAATCTGGAGATTCTCACGATGCACTTGCTGAGGTATTACTGCGCTTGCAAGAAGTTGCTCGTGATTGCAGTATTGATTTACCGACTTATTCGCTACACACGCTGCGAAAAGATTTGCGGACATTGCGTCGCTACAACATCCTAGACAGCCGCATATATCGTTGGGGTTATTACCTGGGAACTGGTGCAATGAGTTTGATGGAACTACAGGTTGCGTTCAATGCCTTGAGTTCGCAAGCAAAGTATCAACAAGATCCGCAAGTTAATAAGATCTACCAGATATTGATGCGAAGATTGCGGGGGCTGAACTTAGCGGATGAAATTGTGTATCCAGTGCGAGCGCAAATCAATAGAGCTATTATTTACACCGACCCGGAAGAAATGATGGCTGACAGTAAGTATCGTGGCACCCTTTTTGAAAAACTAGAACAGCTAGAAATCGCTATTATTCGGGGCCAGGCAATAGAAATTTATCGCAGTCGCAATGCTTATCAACAAGGTATTACTGAGTTTTTAAATATCTATCCTTTACAACTTATCTACTCAGATGTAGCTTGGTATCTATTGCATGAAGATTGCCAGAGTGGACATTTAGCTACTTCAAGGTTGGATAGGTTTACCGAACACTTTAAGTTGCTTGGCTCTAAAGGACGGGATTTAACAGAACAATGGCAAAGCCTCCAAGTCGCACATGAACTACTGGAGAATGGCTGGGGATTATATTTAGGTAAACAAGAAGAACAAAGTTTAGAGCGACAGGGCAAATTAGATTTTATTAACGTAACCGTGCGCTTCTTCCCTGATGTTATGGTGTTTATCCAAGAAGGCGAAAAACGCCATAAAAGCCAGAAAATTTCTTTTGGAGCCAAAACTCCAGATGGAAAACCAAGCTATCTTGATTACAGTCTCAAACTTCCACCGCGATCGCTGGCGGAATTTAGCCGTTGGGTTTATCGCTTTATGGGTAGCGCTCAATTCCTTACACCAAAGGAATTGGTAGAAAAACACAAGCAAGTTGCTCAGGAATTGCTCGCTCGTTATCTTTAAACTATTGGCATCTCCTTTCTTTTCTAGCCGTAATTGATTAAATGCTTGGTTAGCACGAACTAATATTCATGCTCTGGGTTTAAAGATAAATCAGGCATTAAGAACCTTGAACTTTTAATGCCGCAACTCACTACAAATCTCTGCAATCTCGCACTTGCTTGCTAGGCTTATCAGCATTTGAATCAAATTCGACTTCTGACTGGGAAAACTAGTCTTCATCGGAATCCATTTCTCTGATCCTTTTTCACCCCTTCAATCAAATAAGTTTGATTTTACGGGTATTGAAGAGCCAGCAACACTAAGCAGCAGGTGCGATCGCGCTTAGGCAGCTTCCTTCATCACACTTTCAATAAATCGCCAGGGGTGTTTTCTAATAGTTTGAATCAGGTTTAACGCTCTGCGAATAACTTATTAAGCAAATCAGCTAAACGATAGCCCGCCAGACTCATCCGACGTTCTGCAATTGGTTTGCTATTAGCAACATAATTTGGTGGTAAAAGCTTTCCATCATTTCTATCAAGGCTGCCAGACAGTCTTCCATTTAGATACGCTTGTTGTTTAGCCAGATTAAAACTTTCTACTTTTGCCCAGTTATCAAATTGAGTTTCCGCTAATTCTGGTATTTTACGACGTTGATAAGTGTTTCTTAGCCTTATTGCTGTGTTACGAACTGTCTGAAAATTTTCTGATCCAAGAATCAGTCCATCCCAAAACTTGTGCAAACTTATTGTTTGGCTGTCTTGATTGACTCGAATGTAGAAAAGGTTTCCACCACTATCACCTTCAGGATACTGACTCGTTATTAATTTAGTAGTATGTAATGGCTGATGCACATCTCCTACTAGATGAAATAGCCAACATATTGCAACTGCTTTTTCACTGTTACTTGCATTACTTTGAACAATAGTAATATTTTTTTTAAAAGCATAGAGAATATTTTCTTCACCTGGTTCCTCAGTTGGAATTGAATTTGAAGAGCTACCAGGCTCGTAAGGAAAATTGATGTAGTGCCACTTCTGGTGATTGAATTTTTGATTATCGCGAGCATCATCAGGCCATCGTGCAGCCCACATAAAAAAGTACAAGTTTTTATTTTCAGAATGAATATTAGATTTCTTTAGAGAATTCCACTGCTTTTGAAATTTATAAAATTCAGGATGTTCTCTCAAAATGGCAACAATTCTATCAATCGTCTGCTGATTGCTTTGCTTGAGTTCATTGTAAGCGATCGCTCCTGAAACCATATGTCCAGCCTTATTCCATGCAAAAGCTGGTTGCTGACACAAAACCATTGCCGACAGCATCGTAACTAAAGTTAGTCTAAGCCAAAAATTTAACCTATGCATGGTATTGTTTTATAGAAAGTACGGATAGAGTATAGTTTGGGATCAATATTTTCTACGACTAAGGTAAATTCTCACAAGATTCAAATAACCTAGCAGCGTATACATCAGCTGCACTCTTTACCCAACTAGAATTTATCCATAACAGCCAAGCAATAAGTAAAATTAGATCTATTGACAGGTAAACGAGTGTCATAGGAGGACAATTAGAGAAATGCAAGCTTTTCTGTATTAGAATTGGCCTACCCGCTTGCCATTCTGTAAAAATGCCAAATAATCCAATGCTAAAGGCACACTGGGTTCCAAGAAAAAGCGCACCGAAGGATGAAGTAATTATTCCGAGGGGTCTTACTCCTAATAGATTTCGTCGAAAACCGTAATTGCAATTTTCTTCATAGAGCAAGGAGAATTTGCTGTGGTCGCGCGTCTTAGCAATTAGGAACCGAACACAGGTATCATAAGTTTGATCTGCTAGATGCGGATCTGCTAATTCTTCGCTTTGGCTTGGCAGAGGTTGACCTGTTAAATCATGCAGTTTACTATGCCAACGAGCTAACTCTACTTTGTTTTGAGCATTGCGATGCCGTAATAAACACGTTGTAGGTTTACCACCCCAAGCAGTATACAATTCATCTTCTTTAGCTTTACCCATATCGCGAGCAAGTTGTGCTAATAACCTTAGCACCCCGAACCAAGCCAGTAAACTAATTACCCCTCCCCAAGACCAAACTTTGTCTGGAAACAATGTAAGAGCAATTAGCGCGATCGGCATTCCCGCAAACAATGCAGGTGTTAACCGAGCTTTGCGGTTATAATCATCAAAATTTTTTTCTATAAAGTCTATTAGCATATATTCGTTCCTACATTATTTTACTGTTTAAACCAAAATGTATTTATTGTCCAAATCTAATTCATTTTCAGTAATAAACCTTTATTTCTACTAAAATGCTGAGATGTTAACGCTGTTACTATTTGATTTGGTACGCTACTATAAAAAGCAAAGTTGAATCAATAAATGCAAAAGAAACTAGCATATTTCATTTGAATTGTTCAGCGATTATACTCTTTTCCTATTGACCATGTTTCTTGGTTTTCACCAACAATAAGCATGACAGCTGGAACCCCTTCATACTTGAGGGTCTCCACAAGATAGTTCAAAAGTCTGATGTCGTGACTGCTTGGTTTGGTTGAAATTCCTGGTGGATGCGAATGCCACTCACCAATGTAAGACACAATATTAGCTGTGCGTGTCTGTGCGGACTGGATCTGCTCCTTAAGTTTCTGAATACCACGTGTAAATCCGCTTGAATCAGCTAGACTGTCTGGAGGAGCAGGGAGAATATCGACAACAAAAATGGACTGCAACTTTTGATCTATGTAGCCAAGCAAAACACCACCAGTCTCATTCGGAAGATTTACGGAACGAAACTGCCTAACCTTTTCCTGCAAGTTAACGTTCCAGACTATTTTCCAGTTATCAACTAAAATAGTTAAAGGTACTGCAACGGATACTGTGTCAGCGCTTATAATTCCTAATTGTGGCTCAACGTGCCATATTAAAATCGCAGCATCAGATTGCTCTCGTGTGAGCCTAACTTGTCTTGCAAGGGTTGCGGCGTGAAGCTGAAGTAAATCCGTTGGTATTACTGTTGACACGTCGCGGCATCCTGCGCCAACCCAGAGGTGTCCTTTATGTCCGTTGAGATGTTGCTCACCCCAAGCATTATTTAAGATCGCTCCGTAGTATTGAGCTTCCAGTCCGTCTATTCGGATATCACGTTTTGAATCTTCAAGAAGTAAGACAGATCCATGTCCGGATGGAGTTAGAAAAACTGATGCGGCCCGTTTGAGTTGAGCGATCGCCAATTCGCGCGGTACTGCGAGTGTCGTTGTTGCATCGATCACTATATCTGCCGTTTCAACAGATGTTTTTAACTGAACATTTGACCAGTTAGTTACACTGTCAACAATGGCGAAAGCCTTTGCATAACCATGAAAATAGATTTCTTCCACCATCTGTTTGACAGCATTTGCTTTGAACTGACCAACCTGAAAATATTTAGTAGTGTGTCGGGCTAAATTGTGCGGTTTGATGTAATCAGGGTCAACAAATGTCCATGTTCCCCATGCCTCCCGATACCATATATCTGCAAGAACACTACCTAATGCCCCAACACCTGCAAGCACACCAGAAAATTCAGCAGTATCTGTAGTAATGCCAGAAGCCTGTCGTGCAGCTGAATTAGTTAAAGAGAATGTAACTTCGATCGGCCCAATATCAATAGAACGCCAATCATCAAACGAACTTGCAATCTCAACTAATGAAGGTATTTTGTAATATTTACCATCCTTGCCATCAGTTAATACGCCACATGCTTCACCCAATTGCCCAAGATTAACATTGATGTAAAAGGCTTTATACTCGCTCCGCTCTACATTGGTGCTGTCATTTCGTTGAATGGGTATTTGAAGGATGAGGAGTGTCTGACTGTCAGCTATTTTAGAAACTCCTTCCCAGCCCACGATGCGCTCGATCTCCGCACAAAGTAGATTAAACAGAGTTGCTCCCCGTGCTGCAAATTGTCCGTCAAGAGTTCCTAAATCATATGGAAAGTGTTCAACAGCACCGTGAGTTACTGGCTGAAGGGCAAGAACTATGCATGTTAACCCTAGTTGGACATTTTTTTCTTGAGAGGTCTGCAAAAAGTATCCCAAAAGAACTCTATCTTCTACTCGTTTTACGGTTAGAAAAAGGTCATTTTGTTGGATTTTTTCATCAAAATCCGGTGGCAAAATAATTTCAAAAGGGCTGCGGAAGTAAAACTGTTCAACGGGCTGGTCTTCATGGTGCAGTGTACCTTTAGCAGTTTCGGCAAGCCACCAAAGTACTCGATTCAAATGGCTTTGAGGAGTCCAAGAGCGCTCAATTACTTCCCACGGTTCAAAATACAGACACAGTGAAGCAGGTTCGCCCTTATTTACATGGTTCTGGTGTGGCGTTGCAGGAAAATTTTGTCGTAACGCTCGTACTTCAGGCATTTTGGCATCTTCAGAATAGAAGATTAACCCAATTCGCTCTCGATAGAGGATACCAATTTCATTTTTAGTTGGAACACCATCGTTAGTGCAATCAACAACAAGCATTTCTGCAATTCGTTGTCCTTCTCGAACAATGCATCTTAACTCTATAAGCTCAAAGAATTTGTGTGTAGAACAAGCTCTAAACACACGGCGTGAGATTGGGATTGTCAAAGCAGCTTCGGATATCTGGGCAATAGGCTCACCAAAGTCGATGTATTCATTTGACATCTAACCTGCCCTCGGTGCTGGAGAAGACACAATGATATTAACTCCATAGCTTGTAGAAGGATTCAAATTTACTCCTCCACTAGTAATTTGGAATTCTAAAGGTTGGGGTTTTTGAAGGTTTGGCTCCTCCATAGTCACTATAAATCTTCGTCCACCAATCTGTTTCAAATAACGCTCGTAGCAATTTTTGGCCTGAATATGGGGTGGTTGTTTCTGTTCATAGGCTTCTCTATTATTGTTTATCGGTTTACTTGAACTGACCAGATAAGCTTCTCGCTGGCCATACAGAAGAAGTTCTTCCACTAAAGGAACAGGAATTGTCTCCGTATCTCCTTTTTCTGAATTAAGCGCATGATGGCTACAATGATGAGGAATGTTGAACAGATTCCATTTCAGTCGATCTTCGTTGTTATGCCATTTAGTGGTGCGTACAATGTCTTCTAGTACGTCGCAGGTTGAGTCTCCTACAGCCAGATAGTTAGTTTGGACACCTGCAACTTCAAAGCGAACTTGGAAAATAAGTGATGCATCATTGCGTAAGTCGTCACCCTCATCAACGTGTTTAATAAATGGTGAATGGCAAAAGAACTCAACTCCGTCACTCGCAAGTGAAAAACCCGGAACCGTTTGCCCAGCATCGGTAATAAGGTGCCGACGCGACTCAAGTGTCAGCCCTTTTTCCGCAAGCCAACTTTTGAGCATTTCTGGCTTAGAAAAAACACGGATACCCTTGCCTTCGAGAAGGCGATGTTGTGCCTCTCGTCGCCAAATGACAAATTCTGCTCCCCGTTGCCCAATTGTGTTGGTATCGAGTAATATAGCTGCTGGAACCCATAATTCATTTATTTTGATTCGTCCGTTGCCTTGGTATTTGGCAGCGTGCCGTAATTCAAAGAATTCAGTACTGTTTGAAATGTGATCATTATCCCCGTGGGTGAGAGCCAAGACATCGTAATAATCTAGCTTTGCATTTGCTAGTTCAATTGTTAGATGATTTTTGAGGTTAATAGCGGGTTCATCCTCGTACTCGCCAATTTTTAGGTGACGGTAATCAAACAATAGGCGTTTACCATTGCTCAGAATGATTTGGCTTGTGTCGCCATTTTGTACTGGGTAAAAGATGACTTTGTGCATTGGCTGAATTAATGAGATTGAGTTTTAATTTGCAAGTTCAAAACTTATTAGTACTTCTGGTGTACTGTTTTTATTGAACAGCAGCAGTTTTGAACAACATTTACCCGCACTACACAGGCTGTTACTCTGTCCATTTCCAGAAGTAGTAAGTGTATTGCAACCCCTTATTTGTTACCTCATAGTCTCGTCGAGTAAGGTGAAGGTCATAGAGACGTTTGAGGCGATTGCTCGCTGAGTTGACAGCTAATTTGAGCAGTTCTGAAAGTTTAGGTGCAGTCAAACTGCCATGTATTGAGAGCAAATTGAGCGTTTCTCGTAAACTTAACTCTAGTGGCCCAACACACTCCCACTGTCCGTTGGGTTCAATTGCGAGAAAAGCTAGCTTGAGATGTCGAAACTCAATAGCTGCTCCTAAGTTGGCAATTGTATCCGGTGTCAATCCTTGAAGTAGAAGAGTGCTACTAGGACACTGCCCTTGACTCATATCTTCCTGTAGTCGAATAATCGTTTCATCTAAAAACGAAACGTCTATCAATTGATTCTCAGGAAAAGATAAAAGGATGGCACTACCTTCTGGTTGTTCTTGAACATAATGCTTTAGCCGCTCAAAAGCTTGGTTTCCTTTCTGCCGTGTTAAAAAAAATCGGCCTGAGAATTCTAAGTCCTTGAACAGATCAGCAACGTCTAAAATCTTAATTACTCCTTTCCTTTCCAATCTTCACCTTTAATAAGTGACCGTTCACTAAGTTCCAGTGAACGCATATCTAAATGCTAACTACTCCTTACCTTCTTGTCAAGTTGAATACAGTTCTACTGCAATTTGAGTACCGGGAATAAAAGCTAAATTTGCACATCCTTGTATTTTTCCTGAACCAAAGCTTGTAATAGCGGCATCATGAGAGCGTAGCCATAAATAGCCTCCAGTCATACCAGCAATACGTTCTACTTGGCGTAATCCAAGACCTCCACGCCCTGTTGACCTGGTTGTTTTTCCATGCATGACTTCGATTAAGTAGCCGAGTGTATCGTTAATGTCACTACTTTTACAGTGGTTAATTAAACTTCCAGGAATGCCACAACCAAGATCCCCCACAGCTAGTCGAACGACGGCTTGTCCCTGAATTTCAAATTTCTGGATTAGAACACAGCCATATCTGTCTCCACTATGCTCAAAAACATTCGTGCATAACTCAGATAGTACATTGATCAAGTTGTTTATGTGTGAAATTGATAACCATCTGCTATAAATGTTTTCAGCGCGGGAAACTACAGCACTGACATCTTCAATAGTAGAAACCAAAGTCAATTCCAAAAGATTAGCTGTCCTTGGATCTCGGTTCCATCGCTCTTGTAGTGGACTGTCCACATCAAACCAGTCGTTCTCTATCTCAAACAGAGCCATCCGTTCCAAATACTGATGAACTTTTAGCTGCATACGGCTCAGCAATATTTTATTACCCGAAACCTGCCTCAAATAACGTCCAGCAATTACCAAGGCCAAGAGACCGTAAGGACGGATAAAACTCACTTGGCTCATATCAATTTCGTATGCTTGAGCAGGCTTAGTTTCCTGAAGACGGTTGTAGAAAGCCTCAATAGTTCGCGTATCTGCCCCAAGAACATCAGGAACAGTTATAGTCACAGATTGCAAGGTAACTACCCCTCAAAATAATTATTACTAAACAATATGAGTTTTTATGTAAAAATGTTTGCATTTAGAAATAACCAGGATGCCCAGGTGCAAATGAGAACCTTTTTTTAATCGCTTTCTTAGAACGAACCTACCTATGAAAGATGAATTGTTTCTTAGAGATAATTTTGGGGATACTCAATTGTACCAAATTGACTTTTCCGCTACTTCTTGCTTTATTTTGGGGCAACTGGCTTCAAATACTAGGCTATAGATCCCTACTTAAGGTATAAGGTTATCTAAAGAGCTATAGCAATCCTAAATCATTAATCATTTGTGAAAAAAATCTATTACCTGTTGCCTCCCTCCACAACTAATTTCACAACTCATTTAGGAATGCTATATTACATAATTGATGCTTCAGTTAGCAACAATTTTTTCCCAAGTAAAACTTTCCCCAATCGCTTGCCTACTTTTTGCTGAAAGGAGGCTATCGCTGTAAGTAACGGTACGAAAATCGGCGTTGTAGATTGCTCTCTTAATTGGGGAAAGACTATATTGTGCTTTTACTTGTTATACATCAGAGACTTATTTTCTTGCCAATTAATACATTTGATTAAATCAACTGGAGATGTAACTAGTTAAAATAATTGGAAAGCTCATTTCCACAAATGTAGAAATCAAGTAAGTCGTATTCGTTTTTAGCCAGCCAGATATGGCAGGCTATAAGATTCAAACTATAGCTGATTTAACTAGCGATTGACGCTATTTCTGGTGAAAATAATTTGTGATTTTCAATTGCATATTTATAACTAAACAGTCCATTGTTTGACAAGAAAAATTTTTCCTCACTACCCGATATCTTGAGTACCGTGATAACGCATGGTGGTTGAATATTGTTATTGCGAATGAATTTCCTTGCAGTTGTACAGGTTTTTTCTTGATGGTTTTGTTGATAGCAACTAAAGCTTGTAACCTTTGATAGCAAAACTTTCCCACGTAACTTACGTTTCAAATGGTATCTACCTAGTTTTTGTCGAATTCGTTTTGGCATTTTGCACTCTCCTTAATAATTGTGCATGGTTTTTATATCGTTTAAGTTGAATTTCAAGCTGACGGGCTTCTTGTTTACTTGACGTTTTCCATACGTAAACAATTTTGAATTCAATGCCGCGTTGTATCGCAGCACGAGTAAATGCTGCTCCAGATCCTTGTAGATGCTGCTGAAATCTTTTCTTGAGGTTCGCGCATGAACCTAAGTAATAACGAGCTTGATGTTTCTCATTTCCAAGCGGACGAGATAGCTCAATCATGTAGCAGCAAGGAATTGAGGGTATTTTTCCTGACAATTCCATTTATGCTTTTTTAGATTAATTTGAAAGCTGAGGCGTTAGCTGATTGTAGTGGTTTACGTAGTTACGCAGTTGAGTCTTTCTTGTTCTTGTACCCAACTAATTACATTTGATTTACTAATGCTTACAGGCTTATCTTCACCTGCAATAAATACTTGAAACCAGCCAGTTTCTAACTCATAGTAGTCAATAATTAAACCTGCTTCTCTGGCTGTTGTTAGAGCTAATACTTCCTGGGACAATAATCTTTTAATTCTTAACTGTTCTTCTGGGGAAAGCTGCTTCCAAGCTTCATCTTTAACAGCCAGATGCCTGTATATAGCACTTCTAATTTGATAATAACTGGTAGCTGATTTGAGTTTTTCTGCCAGCATTAATACTTCTTCCCCAACTGGCTGCTGTTCTGTAGCGTTACTGGTGCTGGTTTGTTCCTTTTGTTTTAGCCTAGAGTTAACTTCTATAGCTTTTTCGCTCTCTGTTGGGGATGTTTCTAATTGTGGAAGCATACTCGACTCAACCACTTCAGATTCAGCAGTCTCTTCCTGGGGCTGCTCTTTTTCTTGGGATTTGATTTTGGCGTGATAATCTGCGATCGCAGCGCGGAGAATTTGCTGAGGGAGTAGTCCATATCCGTCAATCAATTCCTGTGTGAGTACCCCTGTTTGGTGATCTTCTTCCCACTGAGGAGGAAATTGACAGTAGCGATCGCCTTTTGGAGTTCTGCGCCAGATTGATATCTGCTTTTGTTGTTCCTGTTTTTGACCTTTAAGGAGGGCTTTCCTTTCTTCGATTAACTCCAGTACCAGTTTGCAGGTCAATCCCCCAATTGGATAATCCTGTAGCTGACTGATAATTGGTTTGTATTGAAGAGAACACAACCTGAGAAGTATTGTTACTGGAATTGCCGCTAGGTGTTGAGGACAAGTTAAAAATTCTTGGAAGTTTTCGGCTATTTTGAGCGCTCGTTTTTCCTCACAGCTTCCTTTATCCCAACCGTATGTATCGAGTAAGGTTCGGTATTCTTTCTTGCTATAGGTGGTTTTGTATTCGTAGAGTAGGAAAGCGGCGTGCAAATATTCCAGACTGCTGGTTTCGATATGTGCGGTTGCATTCGGATCTAATTGATGCTTTTGGGAGTAAGGGATTGATGCGATAGTTCCTGGCATGATAAGATTCACTTTGCATTAATTTCGTTGGTCTTAAAAGACCACTTACCTATTTCAGTCAGCGCAAATAATTCAGGCTGCTTGTTTGTCCCAAGCTTTTGATGATTTGGATATAGCAGCCAAGGCATAGCCTAAGGTGTGCTTGTGAATTTTGGGCATTTTGTGAAACGACATATCTTGACCCCAATCTTGGACTGATTTGGTGCCAATATGTAATACTTGCGTGAGGGTTTTGACACAAGTTGCGCGAAAATTGGCGTGAGAAACAGTTTGCAGTATTTGTTTTTCAGTTAACCCTTCAAGGAGTATTTTTTCTAGAAAGGTTTGAGCGTCTACTTCCGGTGCGTTGTATTCTCCTGTCAAGATGCTATTTAGCTGGTTTGGTAAGATTTCGGTCGCGTGAATGTAAGCAAGTGAAACTTTGCAGTAGTTGGGTATTCCGTCAAAGTTGAGATCGCTTCCCCACTTACGAACTGTTGCTCTTTGTACCCCTAAGACTGCACATAGTACAGTGATACATTTTTTGCGGTATTGCGAGTCGGTTTCTTCTTCGAGAAGTTCTGGGGGGCTAAGTTCGGCTATACCGAAGCAGTAACGTAACAATAGTCTGGGTTCTAAACCTTGAGTTGGGAGGATTTTGAGGGTGCTGTAGTGGTTCATGGTAGAGATTCCATATAGGTCAAAGATTCTTGATATTTAACTTTTTGGCTCAAAGCTGAAATTCAATTTTTCTTTGTCTTTCAAGATTCTTTTCGTTTGTACGTAAATTTTATTCAGATTAATATAACTCTAGAGAATCTCTAGAGACTCTGTCAAGCAACTTTAACGCTAAAATAACAAAATAGATTCTTTAAAGCATCACTAGACCATCGCCAGAGATAATAAAGAGGATGTACATTAATGAAGACACAGCTAGAAGAAGTATTAGACATGGCAGAGGAAAACGTTCGTTTTTCAATTACCCTATCCCCCTATGACTTTCGGAAGTTAAAGCTTTGGGCAAAGCTTCGGGGTCGTTCCCCTGCTGCGTTTGCTGCCCAAATCATCGCCGCAAGGATAGAAGCCAATTTTGAAACTATTAATCAGCAACTCGCAGAATATGCACGATATAAAGATATTTCTATAGAAGAACTGGAAGCTAGCCTTGATTCTGAGAGTTAGGTAATTCGTCAGGCTGTATGGGTTGGGTTATTTTAAAGCTCAGTTTCCTAGCGAAAAATGAGCGTGTGGTAATTAAGTGGGCAAGAAAATTTCTAAGTATGTACCGAAATTACATTTCATTACATACCTTACAAATCTGTTATTTCACTGTTTTTACAAAACTAAACATATATTGATATGTAAAGATATCACCCCAATCAGCCGTCCTCAGATTGTTTCATAATATAACGAGGTTTTATAGCAGTAAGATTCCTAGAAAACAAGGGTTCTGGCAATATTTTAAAGATTAGTAGAGCTAGGCTTTTAGAACTTACTCCTAATGTTCATCCCCTTACCTGGGAAGCGATTGTTTCAGGTAAAGATGACAGTGCAGCTATCTTGGGTGCAGGTTTTGCCGAACGTGAAGTTTTTTTGGTTTTGACGGAGTTGAATTGACGCGCTACCAACTTCCGACAATTGACTGTTACCACATTGTTACTAATCCGCCAGAAAAATTTTTAGCATTACGCGGCCAATACCCAAATCTACAGTTAAATTATTTTTGCGTAGATGCGAAGCGGCTTGTCGCTAGACATCGCAATTTAGCAGAACTTGAACTGGCAAAACTTTACGCTTCTAATAGCCTACGGCTAGTCTGAGTTCATGGAGTGTTAGATTACTTACAACCAGGTGAATTTTTCGGAATACAAAATTTTGGGTAAGAAGGATCACATTTATTCTGCTTTGACATTAGTATTATTACTAATAGCAATTAGTGAAGTTATATTAGACTTTTTACGGGTTTTTATACGTAGTTAACATAATAGTAATTTTGTGACAAGGCATGGGAATACTAAAACCAAGTGTCACAGATTCTTATTTCCATTAGCAGAACATGCAGATCAACCCTGGTGACTTTCTACCACAGAGGCGACCGCTACCAGTAATTGTGCTGGCTGATGTCAGTACCAGTATGGAAGGCGAAAAAATTAATACTTTAAATGCTGCATTGGCAGAAATGCACCAAAAGTTCCAGACTGTGCATGATACTCGTTCTGAGATTCATACTGCCATAATTACATTCGCCAGCAATGCCCAACAAATTCTCAGCTTAACTCCTGTAGAGAAGGTTAAAATGCCTATTTTGACTGCTGCTGGCACAACTTCAATGGGAGCCGCTTTCAATGTTGCTTTACAACTTTTACAGGATGAGCAACAATTGCCAAAACGCTCTTATCTTCCTACTCTTGTTTTAGTTAGCGATGGTCAACCAAATGACGATTGGGAAGAACCATTAAAAAAGCTTTTAGATTCCGATAGAGGTAAACGTGCAGTGCGTTTAGCCTTGGGTATCGGTGATGATTGTGACTTTGATGTCCTCAAGCGTTTCGTAAATCATCCAGAAATTCCAGTAGTGCGTGCAGCAGAGGTTAGCAAGCTGATGGACTTTTTCCGGTTTGTCAGTATGTCGGTTATGGCACGTTCGGTAGCTCAAAACCCAAACTCCACCAACAATTTACCACTACATTTGTTGGATAACGATGATTTGTCGTTTGATTAAACCGAAAGGATCAAAGTGCCTAAATTCTCTTTTCCAAAATCAGGTGCAGTTGTTCGAGACACAGAAGGACGACGCTATAAATTAGCGGCACAACTAAATCAAGGAATGCAAGGAGCAATATATACCACTGAGGATGAAAATATCCTTGTGAAAGTCCGCAAACCGCCTGACTCTAGTTCAGCAGATTTTCATAAACATTTGCGTATTTTGATCCGCCGCAATTTAGAGGTTGATGCCTTGGTGTTGCCTCGTGCTGTTTTGGATGAGCCTTACTTCGGCTATGTAATGGAGCGGGTTAATGACAGCATTCCATTGGCGGAATTAGTGTATCCAAAAATACTTACTACTAATTGGCACGTTGCTACAGGAGGATTGCGTCGTCGCTTGAGGATTGCTGCCCAATTAGCCAAAAGCATACAGCAAATCCATCGCAATGGCCTTTGTTACGTAGATTTATCTTGGCAAAACGTCCTAGTATCATCAGACTCCAAACAAACTCTTATTAAACTTATCGATGCGGATAACTTGATTGTTCCGGGTACATCGTTTGCGGAAGTTATGGGCAGTCCTGGGTTTATTGCACCAGAAATTTTGAAAGAGTCTCGTTTTCCCGATCATGCTTGCGATCGCTGGTCTTTGGCAGTGGCAATTTTTCATCTGTTAGTGCTAAATCATCCCTTTTTTGGAGATGAAGTCCTTGAAGGTGAGCCGGAATTAGAGGAAATGGCTTACCGGGGAGAACTGCCTTTTATAGACTCCAGAGACAACAACCAAAATCGCTCATCTGCGGGTTTACCACTAGGGCGCGTATTAACGAGGAAAATCAGAGACTTAAGCCGACGAGCTTTTGAAAACGGTATAGCAGACCCTTGGGCGCGACCATTACCAGAAGAATGGCTAATTGCCTTGTTGGAAGCTGCGGATCAAACCGCACTTTGCTCTAAATGTGGTGCTACTAGCTATTTACCAGAAATGCGAGGTACGCCCTTCGTTTGTGACTGGTGCGGACAAACAAGTGATCGTCCAATTGAACTTGGTTTCTTTGATGTCGATCCAGCTATTGATAATTTAGACGAAGACGAGCGCAAGGAATTGATCAGAAATAAAAAAGCCCATCGGCTAGCTTTAGATAAAGAACAGAGGATACTTCCTAACCGCTTGGTGAATGGCGACCCAGAAGCAACTGGCGATGCCGGACAATTTGGGGCAAAGCGTAATAGTAATAATGAGCCAATTTTTGGTATCAAAAATTTGAGTCAAAATACTTGGGCAACTAAAGATGCTGCGGGAGACAAAAAGACCTGCCCTCCTGGTGATTATGTGTGGCTATTCAATCAAACGGTAATTCTCTTTCCATCTGGTATTAGAGCAAAGGTGCGTAATCCTTACCCACACATGGGAGGTCAAGGATGAAATTATTTGACTTGAAATTTGGCAAAGAGGTAAGCGGACGTTTTTTGCTGCAAAGAGGTGCGGCACAGTCAGATTGGGAAGATAAAATAGTTGAATTACAACGAATTGATGAAGGTATTCTTGGCTTTGAAGCTCCCAACAGTAATGATTCTGATTCGGTAATCGAAGTTGAACCAAACTCTGCTGATGCCAAAGTATTAATGTGGGAATTGCAATCAGGGCAGGTTAATATACTTGGTTGCATTATGAAAGCAGTAGCCCAGGAAGTTGAAATTAAAGGACAAGCTTTTACTCTCCCAGAGGCTGAAATTCCCGTACAGTTGCAAGTGGCGCTGACTGATGAATTTATCGAGACAGTTGTGATGCGCCAATGGTCTAAAGTAAAGACGTTTAAAGATGCGAAACGCTTTTTAGAACGGGAGTTTCTGCTTGATAAATTTGGCTATTGGTTTGTTAATTCTGGTGCTAGCGATCCAGATTTGGAACGGGGATTTACTGTGGTTGGGGCTGATCTCGCTCTTGATTTGACTTTTACTGATGATAAACAACAACTGGTAGCAAAACGAATTGTTAAACATCGCGGACAAAATCTTGATCGCCGCCCTATCTATTTAATGCGCCAATCATTAGAATTCTGCGACAAAACGGCCGCTAGTACTATATATTCGGCTGCAATTGCAGCCCTTGACAAAGCTGTTAGAGAAAATAATAGTTGGATTGCCAGTTGGAAGCATTACAACTCAGAAGAAGGAAGAATTTTAGAAGAGCGTTTTGGATCTTTGCCACCTTTACCCTACCAAGGCAGACCAAAACTAAAATCTGATGACAGTAGTAAAACCTTACTAATTTTTAACTTAGAACCATCAGCCAACCTTAAGCCTTGGGTTGAGCATATTTCTGGTGATGGACTGCCAGTAATAATACAAAGCGATGGAGCTAAACCAGAAGGATTAGCAGTGGATTGCGACCAGAAAAATAAGCGCCTCACAGTTGTTTGGGAAAGCGATAACGAGCCACCCACTAATGGAATAATTTCTCCCTCTATGGCTTTGGAGGAGTCTAAACTCAAAAAACGTGATAATGCGCTCAAGACCTTGGAATCTGTACGCGCTGGCTTGCCTTATCTAGGCTTGATTTTTGAGGGTAAAACCTTTGAGAGGGCAATTCCTCGCCAAAAAAAGATAATTACAAAACCAGCACGCAAGATGTTTGGCGAAACCGGGCCAACGCCAGATCAGGAAAAGGCGTTACGCATTGCACTGTCTACACCAGATATTGCTGTCATTCAGGGGCCGCCAGGAACAGGGAAGACAAGGGTGATTCAGGCATTACTGACCATGCTTAATGAAGGGCGTAATACTAATGATGGGTTGGAAACAGTTTTGGTCACAAGTTTGCAGCATGAGGCAGTGGATAATGCGATCGCAGGCATGAGCCTTTCAGGACTTCCTGTTGATCGACTTGGAGGCAAAAAAGGTGAAGATCGGGGATCTGAGGTAATTCAGGCGTGGGGCGATCAATTTATTAAGGTTGTGCGAGCGCACTTAAAGAACGAACCTTCTGCAACTCGCACCCTCATCGACCAACTCAAAGGTAGCCTCTCCCATTGGCGCACTTCAGCAGGAGGAAGGGAAGGAACCCGTGAAATTATTTTAGCTTTTCGCAATGCGGCAGAACAGTTTTTATCGGCCCAGCGAATAGCCGAATTAGACCGTCTCGCGGCTACTGTTCCAACAGTGCAGACTCAGCCCAAGCCAGTGATTGAAGATACGGAAGATAGGGAGGAACTAGAACGCAGATTAAATCAGCAGTGTACAGCAGAAGAAAATTTTAAAGATGATGGCAATCGACAGGCTCGGAGATTAAGACGCTTTTTGGAGCCTTATCTTGATAATCTTTCACCCGATATTATTGAAGCTGTGGAAGTTGCTGCTGCTTGGACAGAAGAAAATACAGCTTATCGGGAACCCTGGATCTCTTTGCAAAACGCTTGTATTGGCATTCGCCAACAACTACTGGAGATTCCCTTTGCCGCCCCGATTACCGAACAAGATGTATCCGATCGAGAAATTGAGCAATGTCTGCTAGCTGCGATCGAGGAAGTTGAATTAGCCCGCGACCAAAGTGTAGAAGGACAGCAAGAAGCACTGGAGTTATTTGTCCGTTATTTAGAAGAAGATCCAGCCCATGTCAGAGAAGTGATTGGAAAATATTCACCAATTCAAGCTACCAGTTGCGGGCAAGCAGACTCAAAGTATTTGGGAATGGCTAACCGGACTTTTAACTTAGTTGTGGTGGATGAAGCCGCAAGGGCAAATCCCCTTGATTTATTAATACCAATGGTAAAGGGACGACGGGTTATCCTCGTTGGCGACCACAAACAACTTCCTCACGTTTTAGAAAGGGAAATTGAGCAGAGTTTGGCTAAGGAGGGGGATGAAAAGCTAAAGGATATATATGGTAAAACTTTATTTGAAAGACTTTGGGAATCCCTACCCAAACAAACCGCTATCGATGGTATTGAACGGACTGCCCAGCTAACGGATCAGTTCCGAATGCACCCGACGATTGGGCAGTTTGTCAGCGATCGCTTTTATTCTGAAAGCCCCCTTAACTCTAGTTTTGTCAATCCAGAATCACGACCGAATTATACAAATCAGTATAATCTAAGACCCATTGCTTGGTTAGATGTACCTAAAAATATTGGGGGTGAAACTCGTGCTGGCAATCGTAGCTGGCAGCGTGCTGCGGAAGTTGACCGGATTATGTGCGAACTGCGTCGTGTACTTCCCTCCATAGCGGAAAAATACCCTAATTTCGACCCAAGTAAACCAACGGGAATGGTTGGGGTGATTGCATTTTACTCAGCCCAGGAAGAAGCTATCAAAGAGGCGATCGCAGACCTTCGCCACGGCTTGCCAGAACATTTACAGCGCCGGGTGCGGGTGGGAACGGTCGATGCTTTCCAAGGACGGGAATATGATGTAGTTTACCTTTCTACCGTTCGCAGTAATCAGGAGGAATCTATTGAAAAGCGTCTTGGTTTCACAGCACTCCCAAATCGGCTATGTGTTGCATTTAGCCGCGCCCGTTGCGTACTAATTGGAGTAGGAGACTCTGCTTGTGTTGCGTCTTTGCGTCCTGATGGCACACCTTACTCTAGCAGCTTAAAAGCTTTTGTTGATTTGTGTCGAAGTGAGCAGGGCTATGCAGATGTCTGATTTTGATGATGAATTGCTGTTTGATGATGAACCTTTGCCTGACGAACTGATACTGTCACCAAGCAATCAAGTATCAGATGCAAAACCTATAAATATTCTTTTGTTTGCCCAACAGCAGGCGCTCACTGACCAACAGCAAAACATATTATGGCCTGTTTATGGTTGGAGAATCGCTGCGCCACAAGTATCAGAGCGCAAATTAGACTTTTTGCAGCTAACTTCACTACGGCTAGCCCATGCTGGGGTAACGCGCCACCAGGATCAAGCACAAATGCTGGGACAGCACAAAGATTTTCTGTTTAATGTCATGTTACAGCTAGAAAATCAGGGCTATATTGACAGAAAAGCCCGCTTGACTGATAAAGGAGAGAAAATTCTTCAGCAAGATGGAAAAGAGGATGAAGAGAAAACAGAATATGGCTGGATTTTTCAGGACGCAACAGCCGGTGAACTTCTAAGTTGGTTTTACACTAAAAGCTTACGCTATGCTGACTCTAGTCGTTCAGATGTCTCTCAAGCTTTTCAACTTCCGTGGATACGGCAAACACTACCTACACCCAACGCTGCTGATGTGACATCGGCAATCAAAACTCAGCGTCGGCTGTTAAAACGAATTCAGGCTGATGGCTTGAATACAGAAGCAAATAATGCTGTTTCTGATGCCTATGGTTTTACTGAAATCAGTAAAGCAGATACTCTGACGCAAAGCAATAACACAAAGGTAGAGCAAACAGAAAATTTTGGTGTGCGTCTGTTAAGTAAACGACCGCAACAGTTTTATTTGCTAGTTTCTTGCATTGTTGAGGGAACATCCGATGGTCAATTTTCTCTACGCTGTCCTTTTGGCCTTCCAGATGGTTTTCGTTGGGTACGCCTATTGAACTTTGCCTCATCCCAGTGTGAAGAAAGTAAGAAAATTGTAGAGCATTTGCAGTCCAAGAGTCGTGAAGCTTGGAAACGCAAGCAACCCAGAGAAATTGAGCCGATCGGTTTAGCAAGGGAAGCCTACGACAAAATAATATTTGAAGTCGGCTCTGTGCCTGACAAAATTTGGCAGCAAGTTTGGCAAGAATTGGAACGCTTAGAACAATCGCGTATCCTTCTAGAACGTGGTTTCGATGAGACGGACACAAGTATTACGCGATCGCAAAGGGTTTTAGAGCAGTTAATGTTTACTTTACTGCAACTAGATACAATTCCTACAAATATTTTGGAACCATATAAAAGTAGGGATACATTGCAACAATGTTTAAAAGATACAGTTGTTGCCTGCGGTGGAAGCGAAATACCAGAGCGGATTTTATTTACAAAGTTAGGAGCAATCCGTAATGTTCTTGATGGTGGTAAAGACTCTTTACGACCCTATGTTGGGACATTTTTACTATCAGCAAGTCGGCGTAACAGCTTACATCGTAGTATTTTAGAATATTTACTTAAAAAACATTTAGATTTTTTAGCAGACATAGAAAAAATTGCCCATATCCGCAACACAATTGGCGCTCATGCTGGTGTAAGTCATAAGGAACCAAGCATTGTCGTTGAGGATTTAGTAACAAAAACATATCAAATTGTACGTTTAGTTATTCAAGCATGGCGATTAACAAATAGCCAATTCTCAAAGGAGGTATAAATGGGTAGAAAAACTAGAAATATAAATACAAATCAGAACCGTCAGCAACCAACTACTCCCCAAACTAATACTCAAAATCTTGCTGCTGTTGCAGTGACTCCTCAAAATGTGTCAACAGTTAATGCACAGTCCCAGGATATTCATAAGCTCCAAGATAAAATCAATGAACTAGAATTTCAGTTAGAGGAACAAAAAGAAATAACCGCAGCCAAAGAAGCGGAGATTGCCATAAGAGAACAGGAATTAGCCCAACAGAAAGTGCAAGCTATTAATGGCTTTAAAGATTTAGAAGCTAAGGCTCGTAAGGAATGGTTAACAGAAAAAGAACAGGAAATTATAGCAGAACGTCAACAAATTATAGAGGCAGCACAAAAGGAAGTTGATAAAAAATTGAGTGCCGCACAAACGGAAGCGGAAAAAATTATTAAGGAAGCTCAAAAATTAAAGATTGATGTTCAAAATCAAGCAGATAGAATTATTGAACAGGCAGAAACTCTAGCCAAAGAACATAGGCAAAGAGCAAGAGAGGAAACAATTAAGGAAATCCAGACGAAAGAAGAAGAATTGATAAATTTCCGTAAGGTACTTGACGATAAAGAAAGGTATCTTGAGGAAGAAGATAACAAGTTGTCAAGACAAATTAAGCAAATTGAACGCCGAGAAGAAGATTTAGAAGATGAAAGCAATTGGTTAGCTTTGCAAAAGAAAAAACTACAACAGAAGGAACAAGAATTAAGCCAACGTGAAAATGCTTGTTCAGAAGAAGCAATTAATAGGTTGATAAAAGAAAAGGAATCTATTGAACACCAAATTCAATTAGTTCAAGAGCAAAATCATCGGCTGAGGGGAGAATTAGAGAGCAATAAAAATATGCTCTTAAATATATCAGGTTCACCAGCAAAAATTTTAGCAGATAACAAACTGCTAGAGAATAAGATTAGTGAATATGAAAAATTATTTGAGGAATATCCATCAGAAATAGAGTTAGCAGAACTTCGCAGACGTGCCGAAGCTGCAATTGATTTTGAAGCTAAGTATCGTGATTTACAAGCGAGGATTGATGACTTAGAGCGTATCCGCCGCCAGCATCATTCGGAAAGGATGGAGACAGAACAGCTTCGCAAAGAGAGAGATACTCTAAAGTTACTAAATCAGTATTTGAGTGAACAAATAGAAGAACTTAAACGGATGCTTGGTCAATTGCAAACCAGTCAAATACAAGCGTTTGGTAATTTTGCTTCTATGGATAGAGAAAATGAAAATATTATTAACAAACCTGATGGTGTTGCCGTTAATGATCTAAATGAATTGGCTGCTAGAAGTCGTGCTTGGATGGGTAGTTTACCAAGCCGTCAAGAGTTAGAAATGGGAGAAGCTGAAACCTCACATTTCGCTCATTATTATGATAAACATACAATTCAGGCTTTTATTGCCTCAATGGCAGCTTCTAGACTAATTATTATTCAAGGTCAGAGTGGCACTGGTAAAACTAGTCTGCCAGAATATTTTGCTTATGCGATTGGTGGTAAATTTGCCCGAATTGAAGTTCAATCTAGTTGGCGAGATAAAGTTGATTTGCTCGGTTCTTATAACTCTTTCTTCCGCGTTTTTAATGAGTCTCAGTTTTCTAGGGCAATCTACGAAGCAGGCACAAATCGTTACCGCAATCATCCTTATTTCATAGTTTTGGATGAAATGAACCTGTCACGGGTGGAATACTATTTTGCCGATTTACTTTCAATTATGGAAGGTCGTCCAGAAGATAGAGAAATTGAACTACTAAACCACGACCCTACTGGAGGTCAACTTCCCAAAGGAATTAGATTGAAAAACGGTGCAGTCCAGCTACCAATCCCTGATAATGTCTGGTTTGTTGGCACCGCAAATACGGACGAATCTACATATGAGATTACCCGTAAAGTTTACGATCGCGCTCAAGTTTTGCAAATAGATGAACCTTTTGAACCAGAAAGTTTTGATACCAAACAACCAGCAAATCTAAAAATATCAGATTTTCGCCAAGCTGTACAAAAGGCGATCGCCAATTTCAGCCAAAAAGACCAAGAAGTTGTACAGAATTGTCTTGGAACTATTGGTTTGGCATTGCATGAGTACTTTCAAGTAGGGTACGGACAACGCCTGTTAGACCAACTTTCTATCTTCCTCCCCATATACACTGCGACGGGTGGGAAACTTGGGGAAGGTTTAGACCACTTTATCGCCAGAAAGCTGCTTTGGCAGGTACAAAACCGTACTGATCCAAATGTCCGTTCTGGTTTACAGGAAGTACGAGACATTATTGAGGTAAGTTTTACTGATAACCCGCGACTAGGAAGTGCTGCGATTTCCTTAAAACTTTTGGAACGTGAGATTAACAAATTTAAACGGTAGATTATGGCACATCTTTTTTTACTCAATCGTTGGACAGGCAACCTAGAACCATTGCAATCGGGAGAACGCCGCCGTTTAGAGAGTATAGATGACTACCGTATACAGATTAATTTCACCCCTGCTGATGGCGAAACTGAAATTACGCTCAATGATAATAACGATAATACTTACATCCGTACAAATGAAACAAGCTGTAATTTACCCATAACAGTTGATACTTTTGGGTGCTGTTCGGTACGTATCGCCTGTACAGGATCTGGAAGTATTGGGCGGTATAAATTTGAAGTGCCATTGCGAACACAATTAGATGAGACAATGCAAGTGGCTTTGGCACTGTTCGCCGACCAAGCAAAAGGGCTAGAACCAACTATATCAACAGAGCAATTACTAAAGTTGCCGTTTTTCTCTCCTGGTACTATTCGTGATTCCCTTAGCAACAAAAATGTCAGGGAACTAGATGAGGCGATCGCAGAAGTTTTACCATCTTTACTGAGGGTATGTAGCAAACCCCGACGTACTTTAATAGTAGAGCGTCGAGTTATGCCCATAGACAGAGCAAGGCGTATTCCGCCTGATGCAATTGAGCATTTAGCATCTCGACCGGAATTATGGCAATCTCGCACTGCAACGCGCATTACTCCGGCACAAATTAGAAGCGAAGTGCCAGAAGAAACCCTTGACCTCTATGAAAATCGCGTGGTTGCTACTCTAGTGCGAAGGTTGCTGCGCTGGATGGAACAAAGACTCCGAGAAATAGACCGCGCCTACTACCAAACACAAACGCTGCATGAAAACTTATTTACAGAATACCAATATAATCGCTTTCGGGAAGAACGATTGAAAGCACTTTGGCAAAATCTAGATACCGTACAAGACTATTTGCAGCAATACGAGCAAGCACAAGCACTAAAAGATAAAATTAGCCACCTATATTCTGACATTAGTAGTTGTTTAGACTCAGTACTTTATAAGAGTTTATCTAGCAAACCAGATGTGATATCTCCTTTAAAACCAACTAACATTTTGCAAATGGATGCAGACTATCGGCGTTTACGCCAGTTGTGGGAGATGCTGGACAGATTTTTTAGCAATCCCGACCAGCAGAATATAGAAAAAGAGCGAGATTTGTTATCAGATTACGCTAATTACATTCATGGCTGCGTACTTTTGGCTTTGCACTGGATTGGGTTTGAAACTGCAAAAGTGAAGCCAGAGAATTTTCCAGAAGAATTAAATTTTCAACAAGCACTCCAGTGGGAAGCATGGACAGCAGTTGTGCAGCCTCCCGAATTAGGTAATTTCAAAATAAATGTTGAGTTGATCTGGGAGATAGTTAACACTAATACTCATAAGTTTTCTCATCCAACCCGTATTAGACTGGTACTGATTCCATTAGCGCGAGCGTTTTTTGGCGATCAAGATGAAATTAAGAAGACTGTGGACACTCTCTATGATGCAGGTTTGTCCCAAGGTTCATCAATTGGAAATACTTCCAAGCGTCAAAATCGCAACAACCAAGTGCAGACTTTTGTCGTCTTAGTACATCCCACAGATCCAAGAGATAGAGAAATAAGTGAAGATGTTACGCCAGACTTAATTCAAAAAATGCTGAATATCGGCGAAAACTTTATGAGTCCGGATGATTATAAACGCTTTGTTTCCACTTTTGATGGTAATGCTTTTGTTCGTAGCGTTGGTATGATGCCAGCTAGTCCACTTGATTTAAGCACTCTTGAACGTTTCCAGAGATTATTTCGCTTTCATACCTTGGGAGTCGATTTGGTTTATGGCATCCATCCTTCATATTGTCCAGTGTGCAGTTATGACCTGAGTGATGTGTGTTTGCAGTTTAAGGAAAATGAGGGTGATTGTCCTAACTGTCAAGCCAAATGGAGTTGGCGAACCTGTAAGAATTGTCGTGGTAAGACAGCAAAGCTAGAACCTATTAAGATGAAGCGACAAACTAAAACAGAAAGTAAATGTTCCTATGCTGTGAAAGCGATGGCTAGAGAGCAACTGCTAGGGCGTGACTTACTTTCGGCGTTGTGCAGTTCTGATGAAACACCAGAGTCGGGAAGGATTCGCATCATTTGCCCTCACTGTGGAGCTTGTACTGGGCAGGGTGAAACGTTATTAAGATGTAATAGATGCCGTAATAGTAATTTTGGAATTAGTTAGTTTATTAATGTTGATGACTTTTTCATTGGTGTAATAAATAGCCATCTAAAATATGCGATGAATAAAACTAAAAAAATACGGCATTTAGCGTAACTATCCCTTTAATTTTTGTCAAAATGTCAACTTGATTTATTGAACGACATAGGGTAATAAAATTTTTGTATGTATTTGTATTAGGTAAAATCACAATGGCTTCTTCTAACTGAAAATTAAAATTATCTGGTAAACGCCATTCTCGCTCATGAGTCCAGTCGATAATATTAGTCTCATCACTAAGTTCCAATTTAACAATTCGCCACCATTCTTTATAAGGTAGATAAGCTTTGGCATCTTCGGTATTATCATAAATTACAGGTCTCCCACCATTATTATATATATATGTTTTTGGAAACATTAACCCTATCCCTACATAACGTAGCTTGGCATTAGGATTTTGCTTTCGATACTCTTGGTCTGAATAAATATTTTGTGCTAATTGATATAGTGGTGTATCTTGGAAGCAAACAGCTTTTCTATTTCCACATATAAACCCTGATTTTGTTGAACTACCGTTGAGGCACTCTTCTAAAAGAATTTTCATCAAAACCTCAAGAGAGCTAAATTCTTTACCATTTGTATTTGCTTCTCTAGTCAAATGTATGAGATGTCCGGTTAAATCAGAACGTGATGCAATACGCTGTTTCCAACTGTCTAAAGAGTAAGGCATTTTCGCTACACCTTGGAAGTTGTGCTGGGAGCATCTGGTTTTGGCAGATAGATTTTTTAGACAACCCATATAGTTGAGTTTCTGGCACTAAATAATTATGTTTCTTCCAAAAGTGGATGCAACCGTTTTGCTTTACGTTGTTAGTATTCCCCAAAATGAAAGCCGCAAGATCACATTACCTGCTTGCTGAAGGTTCTCAGATCATTGGTTGTATTTCACGTAGATTTGTAAATCTTGTGCTACGAAAAATTACAGATTTTCTAGTTATAAAGTATTGCGTACAGTTTTTGTAGTATCTTTAACGGTTACGCCTATAATATTACTTAATCAATACTTCTCTCAATCTTATGCACCAAAGAAATTTCCAGAAGGGCAAATTTCTTATTCAGGATAGCAAGCAGAGCAAGAAGCATTGGACTGTGATGTACAATCACTTCCACGTTTAGGTTAAAAAGACTAGGCTGATATGGAAACGCTTGCCCCTGGTGCGCGGATTGTTGCTAGAGATGCTGAATGGCTTGTAAAATCCACTTCAAGAACACCCAATGGTTCTGTGGTAATAGAAGTTGTGGGTGTAAGTGATTTTATCAAAGGTCGCACGGCAAGGTTTGTTAGAGAACTTGAGGAAGACGTAGCAGTTTTAGACCCGAAAAATACTAATTTAGTATCCGATAATACTCCTGGCTATAGGAATTCGCTGCTTTTTCTCGAAGCTCATCTGCGGCAAACTACTCCCACTGATACTAATCTTTACATTGGTCATGAAGCGGCAATGGATGTGCTGCCTTACCAATTAGATCCAACGCTCAAAGCTCTTTCTATGCCGCGACAGCGTTTGTTAATTGCAGATGCTGTTGGCTTGGGGAAAACTCTGGAAGCAGGAATTTTGGTTGCTGAGTTGATGCGTCGGGGACGAGCAAAACGCATTTTGGTTGTCACAACCAAAAGTATGCTGACTCAGTTCCAGAAAGAATTTTGGGTGCGTTTTACTATTCCTCTAGTACGTCTTGATTCTGTGGGTATTCAGCGCATTCGCTCTCGTATTCCCACCAATCATAATCCTTTCCACTATTACGATAAAGCTATTGTCTCTGTTGATACCTTGAAGCAAGACAGGGAATACCGCACCTATATCGAGCAGGCTTACTGGGATGTAATAGTCATTGATGAAGCACATAACGTTGCTCGTCGGGGACGTGGTAGCAGTGCTTCGTTACGTTCTAAATTGGCTGACCGTTTAGCAAGCCGTTCCGATAGTTTAATTATGCTATCAGCCACACCACATGATGGACGCGCAGAAAGCTTTGCTAGTTTGATGAATATGCTCGACCCAACGGCGATCGCCAATGAGTCGAACTACACTAAGGAAGATATTCGAGATTTGTACGTCCGGCGGTTTAAAAAAGATGTTGTAGCGCAACTTCTCAAAAAATTCCCAGAACGACAGGTTTTAGCGGTGGAAGCTAATGCTTCTCCCCAAGAAGAAAAAGCGTTTGAAATTCTCGATAACTTAAAATTAGCTGGGATTGACGCGAAAGCTTCTACAGGTAAGTTGTTTAAAACTACTTTGCTAAAAGCTATGCTGTCCAGCCCTATGGCTTGTTTGGAAACAGTATGCAATCGCATCAATCGGGTAGAAAAAACTGATGATCGGCGTTTTAGTAGTGATATTGATGAGTTGAAAGCTTTAGCAGCCGCTTTAGTAACCATCAACGATCAAAATTTCTCAAAATATCAAAAACTACTAAAACTAATTATCACAGCAGAAGATGGAGGCTTTGCTTGGAAGGGTAAAGACCCAAAAGACCGGATTGTAATTTTCACGGAACGTTTGGAAACGATGCGCTTTCTGAAGGAGAATTTAAAGCGCGACTTGAAGCTAACAGAAGAAGCGATCGCTACCCTTGATGGGGGAATGCCAGATGTTGATTTGATGAAAATTATCGAAGAATTTGGTAATGAGAAATCTCAACTCCGGCTGTTGGTAGCTACAGATGTAGCATCGGAAGGGATTAATTTACATTATTTTTCACACCGTCTCATACACTTTGATATTCCTTGGTCGTTAATGGCTTTACAGCAGCGTAATGGACGGGTTGACCGTTACGGGCAGGAACGACAACCACAGATTCGCTATTTATTGACTCGTTCATCTAACGAAAAAGTTGATGAAGCAGAGCGCATTGTTAGCGTGTTGGTGAGGAAAGACGACCAAGCAATTAAAAATATTGGCGACCCTTCTGTTTTTATGGGAGTGTTTGATGCCGATAAGGAAGTAGAGGTGACAGCCGCAGCTATCGAAGCAATTGAGCAGGGAGAAACGGCAGAAACTTTTGACGCACGCCTGCAACCAGGTGAGCAGACAGAGGATGAGGATAACTGGTTTGCTGATTTACTTAGCGATGACCCAGAAGTGAGTGAGGAACCCCAAGCACAAGCTGCTATGCAGAAAATGCCAAGTTTATTTCCCGATGACTATCATTACACCTTAGCAGCGTTGGGTGCGGTTAATGAGGAAACTCCATTGCAGCTGCGTAGTTTGGAGGAAGAGTTGTTAATCGAGTTAACAATGCCCAACGAACTGCGATCGCGTTTTGAGCGTTTACCAAGAGAAATTCAACCTGCATCGAATCAAGCATTGCGTTTGTCTGGCGATCGCAATAAAGTGATGCGCGAACTAGAGGAATCACGAAAATCTGAGGAACGCTGGCCCTCGATTCAGTATCTTTGGGAACTGCATCCGGTAGTAGATTGGTTAAATGACCGTGGAATAACACTTTTCGGTAGGCATCAAGCACCTGTCATTGTTTTACCTCAGTTACAAACAAATGAGGTTATATTCGTCATATCAGGTATAATTCCTAACCGTCGTGGTCAACCTCTAGTCAATAAATGGGTAAGTGTAGTGTTTCAAAATCAAAAGTTTAAGCATATAGAAGACTTTGAGAAAACGCTACAGCTTACTGGATTGGGACATGAGCCGATTCCCAATCAAATGTTACCTATCGATGAAAAACTTTTGGATTTACGTGAGATAGCAGTTGTAGAAGCGCACAAGAAAATGCTAAAAGCACGGAAGAATTTTGAGGATTCAATTAATGTTCAACTACAAGAACAATTAAATCGTTTAAATAAACTCAAAGGTCAACATTATCAACAATTAACATTGTGCTATGCAGACGGTACTCCTTTAAAAGAAGAGAAAAAATCAAAAGCAGAACGAAGGATTGAGCAAATTTTTAATGATTATTGGCGTTGGGTAGAAGATAGCATGACTACCGAACCTGCTCCATATATCAAAATTATTGCAGTTTTACAGGGAGCTAAGGTGTGAGTAAATTAACAGGAATTACTAATGAAAATGAGTTTTACTCAAATCACTACCTGGATGCTATCCTCAATGATGATATTAAGGGAGTTGCTCAACGCTGGCGAGAAGCTGCGGCTGAAAGTGAAACAAAATCTCCCCCTGAATTATTGGGAAGTTTAGCTGCATCTTATTTTAGATTGATAAATAATTTTAATAAAGAAAAAGATATTACAGAACGCGTAATTCTTGAACAGCAATGGTTGTCTGATTTTTTTGGCGTTTTAGGTTATCAGATTGAACCTAGTCAACGTATTCTCGATGAAGGGCAAATACTCCCCGTATTATGTGAAATCAAAAAAAGTAACGGCACTCCGTTACTTTGGATTATAGAAGCTTTACCAGAAGGCGATGAAGTTATTGATATTTTAGATTTAAGTCTAAATAAAGCACAACTTACTGAACAAGATAATGATGATATAAATGCAGAATTAATTTCGTCTGAAATTACGATAGAAGATATTATTTCTGATTATATTTTTTCTCAAGATGAGCCGCCCCGGTGGTTATTGCTTGCTAACGTTCATCAAATTATTTTGATTGACCGTTTCAAATGGAACGCATCACGCTTGTTGCGGTTTGATTTATCAGAAATTCTCTCACGTAAGGAATCAGATACTTTATTAGCAACTGCAACATTACTGCATAAAGAACATACCTGCCCTAGCGAGGGTACAGCTTTACTTGATGAATTAGATGAAAATTCTCACCGTCATGCTTTTTCTGTTTCCGATGATTTGAAATACGCCCTCAGAAAGTCAATTGAAATTTTGGGTAATGAAGTAGTTTGGTATGTAAGAAATAAGCTGAGAACAGGAGTATTTTCTGGACAATTAGACGAGGGACAATTATCAATTGAATGTCTGCGTTACATGTACCGCTTGCTGTTCCTTTTTTACATTGAAGCACGGCGAGATTTGGGATATGCACCGATGAACGCTGAAATTTATCGGGAAGGTTACAGTTTGGAATCGCTGCGGGAACTAGAGCAAGTTGAACTACGGACAGAAGAAGATAAAAACGGTTATTTTATTAATGCTTCTCTTATCAAACTATTTGAAATAATTTGGCAAGGGTATGCACCAAGTAATGTGGGAACTCTGTATTTACCTGAAGAAAAAATTTATGATAACACTTTTGAACTTGCACCACTCAAAAGTCATTTATTTGACCCAGAACGCACGAAGTTACTGAATCGGGTCAAGTTTCGTAATAGCGTACTGCGAGAAGTGATTGAATTAATGTCGCTATCGCGGGAGGGTAAAGGTAAGCGTCGGGGACGCATTTCTTATGCACAATTGGGAATTAACCAGTTGGGTGCTGTGTATGAATCCTTGCTGTGCTTCCGGGGATTTTTTGCTGAGGTTGATTTATATGAAGTGCAGCGTGGAGAAAAAACAACAAAAACCTCTGCTGGCGATGATGATGAGGAAGAAGTAGAAGAAGAAACTCCCAAACGCGGAAAAAATAACTATGACGAATTAGATGTTGCTTACTTCGTCAAGTTAGAAGATTTAGAAAATTACACAATGGCGGAACGGGTATTTAATAATGGTACGCCAAAAATGTACCCCAAAGGTAGTTTTATTTATCGATTAGCGGGAAGGGATCGCCAAAATTCAGCTTCTTATTATACGCCGGAGTCGTTAACGCGCTGTTTGGTTAAGTATGCGTTGAAGGAATTGCTTAAGGATAAGACAGCAGATGATATTCTCAAGTTGAAAATTTGTGAACCTGCAATGGGGAGTGCAGCGTTTTTGAATGAAGCTGTTAACCAGTTAGCAGAGAAATATCTGGAGTTAAAACAAGACGAGTTAAATAAACGCATTCCCCACGACGAATATTTACAGGAAAAGCAGAAAGTCAAGATGTTTTTGGCTGACCGCAACGTATTTGGGATTGACTTAAACCCGGTTGCTGTGGAGTTAGCAGAGGTATCCCTGTGGTTGAACTGTATTTACAAACCGGAAGATAGAAAAGCTTTTGTACCTTGGTTTGGAATGCAATTGCACTGTGGTAACTCGCTTATTGGTGCGCGTCGTCAGGTGTACAGCACTACGTTAATTCCCCGGAAGAAGAAACAACCATACTGGTTTGACCATGAACCGCAACGGGTGATGGTAGGGGATAAGTTACCTGATAGGGCGGTATTTCACTTTTTGTTACCCGACCCAGGAATGGCGAATTATACAGATAAAGTTATCAAGTCTCTAGCACCAAAAGAAATTGAAACTATTAATAATTGGCGTAAGGAATTTTGCAAAGCCTTCTATGATGATTTTGATGTTGACCGTTTAGTAACATTATCTCAACGCATAGATGAACTTTGGCAACATCACACTGATGAATTGCGGATGATGCGACAACGCACTACTGACCCGTTGAGTATTTTTGGTTATGAAGAAGATGCACATCAAAATAGCAGTTTGGAAATTAAAGATAAGATTTTAGCGCAAGAGAAATTATCTGAAGGTGTAGGTAATTCTAGTTCTTACCGACGATTGAAATTTGTCATGGACTATTGGTGTGCATTGTGGTTTTGGCAAATTGAAAAAGCTGATTTATTACCGTCAAGATATGAGTATTTTATGGAATTGGCGGTAATTTTGGGTGAAACGGAAATGACGTTTGAAGCTGAACCAGAGTTACCTTTATTTCCTGAGACTGCACTCCAGAATGAAGTTCAAAAGTTTGTTGAAGATTATAAGTTTGTAAATGTTGCGAAATTGGCGGAACGTTTTCCGAGATTGGGGTTAGTTGCGAAGATTGCAGAAGAGAAGAGGTTCTTTCATTGGGAATTAGAGTTTGCAGATAGTTTTGCAGACAATGGAGGATTTGATTTTATTTTAGGAAATCCACCTTGGATAAAAGTAGAGTGGGATCAAGGTGGAGTAATGGGAGATGCTGAACCTTTGTACGATTTGCGTGGTTTTTCCTCTACTGAACTAGATAAAATAGCCAAGAAAGGAGATGTATTTAAAAAGCACCCAAAGCTATATTCTACTTATTATTTTGAATACGAGGCATCATCAGGTTCTCAAAACTTTTTAAATGCAAAACAGAATTATGCTTTATTAGAAGGACAAAAAGCAAATTTGTATAAATGTTTTATTCCTCAAAGTTGGTTATTCTCTAACTTTCAAGGTATTCAAGGATTTCTTCACCAGGAAAGTGTTTATGATGATCCTCAAGGAGGAATTTTGAGGAAAAATATTTATCATAGATTGAAATTACATTTTCAATTCCAAAATGAGTTAAATTTATTTTTGGATATTAATCATAAAACAAAATATAGTATTAATGTTTATGGGAAATACTTTATAGAACCATATTTTATAAGTATAGCAAATCTTTTTAATCCCCTTACTATTGATATTTGTTTTGCACATAATGGTAATGGAAAAATACCAGAAATAAAAAATAATAAAGGGCAGTGGAACAGTGAAGGACATTCTCAAAGAATTCTCTACGTTGATAATAGGATTCTTCAGATATTTGCTAAAATTTATGATGAACCTAATACTCCAGCTTTGTATGCGCGTCTTCCTGCGCTTCATTCACAACATTTATTAAATGCACTAGAAAAAATTACTACACAAAGTTATCGGTTAAGTAATTTACATGAAGATTATTTTAGTACACCTTCAACTTGCTGGAATGAAGTAAATGCACAAGATGAAGGAATAATAAAAAAAGATACTCAATTTCCAAAACTGACAGAAGAATTTATAATTTCTGGCCCGCATTTTTATGTTGCTCAACCATTGTATAAAACACCTAGGAAAATATGTACTCAAAACAGCCATTATGACGTATTAGATTTAACTAATTTACCAGAAAACTATCTTCAGCGTACTAATTATATTCCAGCCTGCGACAGAAATGAATACTATAGAAAAATTCCCAGTGTCTCATGGATCGAAGAAGGCGAAAATCACCCCAAAAAAGTCACAGAATATTATAGATTAATATATAGAGGTATGCTTCCTCCATCTAATGAGAGAACTTTAATTGGTACAATCATACCTAAGAATACTACTCATACTAATGCTTGTAAAAGTTATGCGTTTTCAAATAGAGTTACTTTTAAATTCTTAATATTTGCTGCTCTTAGTTACTCTGTTATTTATGACTTTTTAGTAAAATTAACAGGAAAATCAAATCTTCATCAAATATTAGATGATTTTCCAATTGTTTATAAAAATAAATTTGATAATTTATTGTTAATTCGTCTTTTAACACTTTCCTGTATAACATATTACTACTCTGAACTCTGGGAAACTTGTTACCAAACAGAATTTCAACAAGATACCTGGACAAATATCAATCTTCGCTTAAACAACAACTTCTTCAAAAATCTCACTCCCCACTGGCAACGCAACGTCGCCCTCCGTACAGACTACGAACGCCGTCAAGCCCTAGTCGAAATTGATGTACTTGCAGCAATGGCATTAGGGCTAACTCTAGATGAACTGATCACAATTTACCGCGTCCAATTCCCCGTTATGCGCCAATACGAAAAAGACACTTGGTACGACCAAAACGGACGCATTGTATTTACCATCAGCAAAGGACTTGTAGGTGTTGGCTTCCCCCGCAAAGGTAAAAAAGGCGAACAGGGATGGGAAGACATCAAAGACATGAAAACAGGTACAGTCGAACGCAAAGTCATAGATGACACAATGCCAGGTGGCCCCATCGAACGCACCATTATCTATGAAGCCCCCTTTGACCGTTGCGACAGAGAGGAAGACTACCGTATTGCTTGGGAGGCATTTGAGAAAAGATTTGCTAATAATGATAATGATGTGGAGAATTGAAAATAATGACTAACCAAAAAATAGAACAATTAAGGCAAAAACTTAACGAAATTTACGTAGAAAGAGAAGAACAAATTAACTTAATCATTAATGCTTTCAATAATAAAGAAAATATTTGGCTCTATGGCTTAACAGGTACAGCGAAAAGCGCATTATTTAATGATATGGCAAAAGGTCTTAGATATTCTATATATCATATTAACCAACAATCTGCATATTTTTTATTGGAAAGTTATGATGAAATAAATAGAACATATAATTTTAACCTTGACACTAATATTCCAACAGTTCTTTTTCTCAATCATCCATACTTTTGGCATAAATCTCCAGATAGTATAAAAGCTATTGTTGATATACAACGAAGAAGACCCGAATTGTTTCCTTTTGAATTTATTGTTGGTGAAAGCTTATGGCCGGTGAATCATGAAAAAACAAATTGGCTAACTGACTACTTTCAGCAAGAAATTCAATTTGAAGATATCAAAAATCCTCTTAACAGAAAGAAAGCCTTAAAAACAAAATCATTAAGAGACAAGTATTTTAACGCTACAGAAACTACTTAATTAATAATAATTTATTCATCTAATTCTTTAATTTATAACAAATAATTCTTGGGTGTAATCAATACAAATGCTACCATCCGTTGTCGCTTCAGAAGTTCGTGCCAGCATTGAAGACTTCCTCAAAACCGAATTTCGCCCTGCGTCACCAGGATTTGAAGGGCTGATGCAACGCTTTTTAGCAACACCGGAAGCTGTATTTAAAGGCCCTTACCTGTCTGTGGGTTTACCATTCCGCCCCGGTTCTACAGGTGCAGACTATTTCCCCGACGTGCCAATGGCATTTCCCCCACACCGCCATCAGGAACAAGCATTCGCCCGATTAAAAGCACCCTACTATCAATCAACCCTTGTCGCTACAGGAACAGGTTCAGGAAAAACAGAGTGTTTTTTATTACCCATCCTCAATCACTGCTACCAACATGAAAGCGAACCGGGTATTAAAGCACTGCTAATTTACCCGATGAACGCCCTTGCTACCGACCAAGCAAAGCGGTTAGCAAGTCTCATCTGGCACAACCCAAAATTAAAAGGTAAGGTAACTGCTGGGTTATTTGTGGGCGAGTCGGAAAGAGATCCAAAGGCGATGATGGGTGAAGACCATATCATCACTGACAAAAATATTCTGCGCCAATGTCCCCCCGACATTTTGTTGACTAACTACAAAATGCTCGACTACCTGTTGATTCGTCCAGGCGACCAACCATTATGGGCAGGAAATATACCAGAAACCCTACGTTATTTGGTAGTTGATGAAATTCACACCTTTGATGGCGCACAGGGAACAGATTTGGCTTGTTTAATCCGCCGCCTCAAAGCTAGATTGCAAACTCCCGAACGTCATTTAGCTTGTGTCGGGACTTCTGCAACCTTGGGTGGTAGTGGTAATAAAGGGGATATGTTGAATTATGCAACTACTGTTTTTGACGAACCCTTCGACCAAAATGCCCTAGTTGAAGAAGATAGGCTAACTTGTGGAGAATTTCTCTTTGATGCTTACATTAATCCTCTCCCCATTCCCGAACCAGATAAATTAGAAATTCTCAAAGCTGCCAACTACCAAACTATCGAGGAATATATCTGCGCTCAACATCAGCTATGGTTTGAAGCAGCAATTACCGAAGAATTTAATAATAATGAGTGGCGAGTTGAATTAGGCGATCGCTTGAAATCTCTGCCCATTGTCCACAACCTGCTGAAAGTTCTAGACCAAGGAGCGATCGCCCTACCTGAACTTTGGCAAAAACTCAGCCGGAAAATGCGCTTACCAGATAGCGATGACCCAATTTATCAAGCTGCTTTATTTGATAGTTTAATTGCCTTGTGTGCGATCGCCCGCCGCCAATTGCACGTTGCACTTGTCCCTTGGGTGAATATTCGTCTGCAATTTTGGCTGCGAGAACTGCGCCGGATGGTGGGAACTGTAGAGAAGCAACCCGAATTAGTATTTGCTGACGACCAAGCATCAGAAGAAAAAGAGCGTGTTCTGCCAGTGATACACTGTCGGGATTGCGGTAGTACGGGGTGGGGAGGATTAAGGCAACAAGTAACAAACCATAAAATAGCTTGTGACCTACGAGACTTTTATAAAGCGTACTTCGCAAATGACCCATTAATTACCTACATTTTCCCCCATCGCAATCCAGATAATGATAGAGGTTGGTTATCTTGGAAGCTTTGCAAAGAATGTCTAACCCTTAACCGCACAGATGCTCATCGTTGTTCTAAGTGCGCCAGCGAAGAATTTATTTCAGTTATTGAACCAGACCAAGATGCGATCGTTCGCACGATAAAAACTAAAAATGGCAATCCCCGGCGTATTTCTAACCATGATTGCCCCTTCTGTGGTAGTAAAGATGGTTTAGCAATTCTTGGTTCTCGCGCTGCGAGTTTAGCTAGTGCCGCAATTGGTACATTATTTTCATCAGCTTACAATGATGACCGCAAACTAATTACTTTCTCTGACTCTGTACAGGATGCAGCGCACCGTGCAGGCTTTTTTGAAACTCGTACCTTCCGCACAACCTTAAGAAGTGCCTTACGCCAGCATCTTGATAATAAAGCCAAAGGATGGAATTTAGCAGATATTCGGGCTGATTTTTCTCAATATTGGCGTAATGAAATTGGTGGCGATGGCGATTACATTGCCACGTTTATGCCTTCAGATTTGGAATGGCTGCGGGAATGGGAAGAATTACAACAAGCAGGAACAGCAAAACCCAGCCTTGTTGAGCTGATTAATAAACGGCTTGATTGGGAAGTAATTGCAGAAATTGGCTTGCGGACAAATTTGGGTGCTTCATTAGAACGCACTGACACCTGTGCAATCTATCTTGATAGTAATTTACTCAATCTTGCTTGTTTAAACTTACTCGAACGAATTCGCAACGAAATTGGCGGACTAGAAAATCTCGATCGGCAAACCCTGCACCGTTTTCTGTTGGGGTTAATTTACCATCTGCGGCTACAGGGCGGTATTTTGCATTCGGTAACAGAAAATTATATTGAAAGCGGTGGTCAAACCTTCCGGTTGCAGCAACCCTTATTTATGCCTGGGTTTGGCCCATCCTCACTTGCACCCGTTTACTTTGTCCAAAATGGTAATTTTCCTCGTTTTGAAGCCTTAGTCCGACCATCAGGGAAAGTAACTTGGTGTGAAAATTGGGCTTTTAAATTGTTTTCTAGCTACACTCCACTGATTGTCGCTCAGGTAGAAACCCTTTACAACCTAGTTTTAAATCAACTGGTGGCTCATGAGATGTTTGGAGTGAGGGAAACACGTAACGGCGCAAAAGTCTGGGGTATCGAACAAACAGCATTGTATTTGGATATTACAGCACATCATCTTGAATGTGATAAATGCGGACACAGCATTACCGCTTCTCCACAAGAATTGACGTTATGGACAGATACACCTTGTATGCGTCCGAAGTGTACGGGTAAATATCAACCATCAGAACGAAAAACCCGCGATTTTTACCGCCACTTATATTCTAAAGGTCGAGTGTGGCGCATCTTTGCTAGAGAACACACGGGACTATTAGAAAGGGATGTCCGCGAAGAATTAGAAAATCGCTTTATCACAGGTCGCCACCGTTACGACCCCAATCTTCTTTCTGCTACTTCAACCCTGGAAATGGGGATTGATATTGGTACGCTTTCTTCTGTTTTATTGTGTTCCGTTCCCCCAGCCCAAGCCAATTACCAACAGCGTATTGGTCGTGCAGGTCGTCGAGATGGTAATGCTTTTATCGCTGCGATCGCTAACGGTACTCCCCACGATTTATATTTCTGGGCTGACCCCATGTTAATGATTGCAGGTGGGGTAGATACTCCCGGTTCTTACCTCGATGCTTCAGCAATTTTACAACGCCAACTCACTGCTTACTGTCTCGACCGTTGGGTATCCCAAGGTATCACCCCAGACCAACTACCCGAACGATTTGGCACTGTTTTAGATAGCGTCCAGCAACGTGATTTAACTCGCTTTCCTTATACATGGCTAAATTTTATTGAAAATCAACAATTAGAACTACTGCAAGATTTTCTCGATCTCTTCCAAAATCAAATATCCCACCGTAGTGCCGAACAATTAAGAATATTTATTGAGAAAGGCGAAAACGATGAAGGGGGATTGCGTTGGCGCATTGTCAATCGCTTGCAGGAAGTAGTGGAAGAACGCCGACGCTTAAAAAACCAAAGTGATACCTTACGGCGACGTATTAAAGATAAGGAAAAAGCTGCTAAGAGTCAAAATCACGAAGAAGAACTAGCGGAACTCCACCGCGAACGGGGCGGATTGATGGAGTTAGTGAAAAATATCAGCGATAAAAATACCCTCAACTTCTTTACTGATGAAGGGTTGCTACCTAATTATGCTTTCCCCGAACCAGGTGTAATGCTCAAGTCAATTATTTGGCGACAAAAGAATATCAAAGGAGATGGTGCATCTGGCAAATACGAAACCTTTACCTTTGAGTACGAACGTCCTGGTGCGATCGCCTTGCGGGAACTTGCTCCTTCTGGTGTATTTTATGCCGAGGGAAACCGCGTCAAAATTGACCAAATCGACTTAAATATTTCCCAAATTGAAGAGTGGCGCTTGTGTAGAAACTGTTCCTATGCTGCTCTCACTATTTTAGATGCAGCTAAAGAACCAGCTTGTCCACGCTGTGGGGACAGGATGTGGTCAGATGCAGGACGTAAGCGCAAAATGATTCGTTTACGCCAAGTTATAGCAACTACCAACGCCAGAGAAAGCCGTATTGGTGATGACAAAGATGAGCGCCAACCAGCCTTTTTCACTCAACAAATGTTGGTAGATTTTGAACCGGAAGCACGGGAAAAGACTTTTGTAATTAAAGATGATGAATTTCCCTTTGGTTTTGAATTTATTTCACGAGTCACCTTTCGAGAAGTCAATTTTGGGGAGGGTAATTCCCAATCTGAAAATTTTGAAGTCGCTGGAATTAACCGTCCCCGTCCTGGTTTTCAAATTTGTCGCCATTGCGGTAAAGTTCAAACTGATCCAGAAAAACCAGAACACGCTTTGACTTGTTCTCGACGTGAAAATAGCAATGAAAATGATTTTACCGATATCTTGTACTTGTTTAGGCAATTTGAATCGGAAGCAATCAGAATCTTACTACCTGTAGATACCTTAACTTCTGATAAAAAATTACATTCATTTATTGCAGCCTTGCAACTAGGGTTAAAACAATACTTTAAGGGTAAAGTAGACCACCTCAGAACCCTTATTAGTCACGAACCGCAAGAAAATACACCTAGCTTGCTACGCAAACCTTTTCTATTTTTATACGACACTATTCCCGGTGGAACGGGATATCTACGCGAATTACTACGAGATCCAAATAACTTTTTCTCTGTGTTTGAACAAGCATTAGTTATTTTACGTGCTTGCGATTGCAATGATGGCTGTTATAACTGCTTGTACGGTTATCGTAATAGTTTTGACCGAGATCAAACTAGCCGTAAGACAGCGATTGATTTACTTAATATTATTGTTAACCGTCGTCTGCAATTAACTGAAACTCAAGGAGGGCTTTCTCAAGTTAAGCTTAATGCTTTATTTGATAGTATTCTTGAATTACGTTTTATTGAAGCACTAAGACGCTACCGCCATAATAACGAACCAACAATCGTTCGTAAAGAAATAGTTAATGGTAAAGCTGGTTATTTTATTAGAATTGCTAATCAAGATTGGAACGTCGAACCACAGGTAGAACTTGGCAGAAACGAAGGAATTGAAGTTAGTAGCAGAGCAGATTTTGTTTTTTATCCTGCTAAAAATACAACAGCGATTAAACCGATAGTTATATTTACTGACGGTTGGCAATACCATGCTCACCGCATTGCTGAAGATTTTCTTCAACGTATGGCAATTGCTAAAAGCAACCAGTATCACGTTTGGTCTTTAACTTGGACTGATGTAGAATCGCAGTTCTCAAACAAGCAAAATGATGTTTATGTTGACCTTTTAGAACTGGGTGCTAGTCAGCAATTTAAGGCTAAAGAAGGTACATTTTATGAAAAATATAAATGCGGAGAATTACGACTGATTGCTCAAAAAAACAGTTTTATTTGGCTGGTTAATTTCCTGGTTAATCCAAATAGAGATTTATGGAAAAATTTTGCTCTGATGAGAACTTCTGCTCAATTTGATAATGCTCGTTTTAGCCAGCAGGATACTCGTCTATCTTGGGTTAATGCAGTATTAAATAAAACCAACTCTTCAGTTGTAGATGCGTTTAAACCCATAGAAACTGGAAAAATGTTAGGTTTAGTTTCTGAGGCAATAAATGTTGATAAAAACTTAGTCGAAATTTACATCTCAGTAGAGGCTAAACGTCATTCAACTCTAGATAGTGCTGGCTCGTTTATCACTATTTATTTAGATGATAAAGCAATAGAAAATGAAAAAGAATTGCAAAAATCGTGGATAGGAGTTCTACGTTATTTCAACATATTACAATTTCTTGACCATAGTTATGTTGTGACGGCTCAAGGTAATGACAATGGTTTAAATTCTGCATTAGTACCTCCCAAAGCAAACCAGGCTCAATCTCAACCGACGGTTAAACATAATGTAGCAGCTTGGCAAAAACTAGAGGAACTAGTTTTTGATGAGACAACATTAGAACTGTTGCACTATATGCAAGAACATAACTGGGATTTACCAGAAGTTGGTTATGAGTTAATGGATAGTAATGAAGTTGTAATTGCTGAGGCTGAGTTAGCTTGGACAAAACGTAAATGTGCTGTTTTGATTACAGCAGATAATACTTTAATGCTATTTAAAGCAGCAGGATGGCAAGTAGCTACTATTAGTGAAGTTATGGCTGATCCAGAAACATTTTATAGCCAATATATTAATTAATAATGCGATAGGAGATTATCCAAGGAAGTAATTATATGTTAAACCATCAACCAAAACTAGCAATATCCGCAGATTTTCTCGATGCTTTTAGTAGGATACCTCGACAAATTCAAGGTAAAGTAAATGTATTTGTTGAAAAATTTAAGAAAGATCCAACCAGTTCTGGTATTAATTATGAGTCAATTAACGGCAGGGACTCTCGACTAAAATCTGTTCGCATTGACTTGTCGTATAGAGCTATTGTTTTTAAACCTGATAAGGGCAATACTTATATTCTTTTATGGGTTGATAACCATGATGATGCTTATAGCTGGGCGCAACGCCGAGTTTGTAAAATTAACCCAGAATCAGGTGCATTACAAATTATAGATATTGAGGAAGCAAGCGCAATTGAAGCAGAAATTTCTAGTCGTAGAATACCACAAATTCCTGGTCGATTTGATAGCATACCAGATAAATATTTATTGCGGCTTGGCATTCCCGATGAATTATTAGGTGCAGTTCGTGCAGTTGTAACTGACGAAGATATCGATAAATTAGTGTCTAAGTTACCCGAAGAAGCAGCTGATGCTTTACTAATGTTGGGTGCTGGATACTCTATCGAAGAAACTCTCACAGCACAAGATAAAAACCGCGAACAGACTATCGACACAGATAATATTGATGCAGCTTTAGAAAAAGACGACAGTAAACGCCGCTTCCGAGTTGTTGAAAATGAAACAGAATTGTTAGAAATTCTAGCTGCACCTTTAGAAAAATGGCGCGTATTTCTTCACCCCAGCCAAAGACGTTTGGTTGAACGCGACTGGAAAGGGCCAGTACGAGTATTAGGTGGTGCAGGAACAGGGAAAACAGTAGTTGCAATGCACCGTGCTAAATGGCTGGCAGAAAATAGATTTACAAATTCAGGCGATCGCATTTTATTTACAACCTTCACCCGCAACCTCGCAGTTGATATTGAAGCTAACTTACGTAAGATTTGCTCTCCTGAAACCATGCGTCGCATACGAGTTGAGAATATTGATGCTTGGGTAACGTCATTTTTAAAAAGTGAAGGTGTTACTACTAAAATTGTTTACGATGACCAATTAGCAGAACTTTGGGAAAAAGCTTACGAATACAAACCTGAATCTCCATCGTTAACACTTGCTTTTTATCAGGATGAATGGCGTGAGGTAATTCAAACTAACAAAATCACAAACCTCAAGCAATACTTAACAGTTACCCGCACTGGACGTGGTACAAGACTCAATCGAGCCGAGCGAGCTGCTATTTGGGTTGTTTTTGAAGAATATCGTTCATTACTCCAACAAAAAGGTTGGAAAGAAGCTGAAGATGCAATGCGTGACGCTTGTAGTTTATTACAAAATAAACCAGGAGAAACTTTACCTTTCAAGGCTGTAATCGTAGATGAAGCTCAAGATATGAGCGATGCAGTTTTCTCACTAATTAGGGCAATAGTTCCACCGAAAAATGACGGCAATGATATTTTTATAGTTGGCGACCCTCACCAACGCATTTATGGTCGAAAAGTTGTTCTTAGTCGCTGCGGTATTGATATTCGCGGTCGCTCCCATAAATTAAGAATTAACTACCGTACAACCGATGAAACCCGCAAGTGGGCAACAATGGTGCTGGATGGCATTACTTTCGATGACTTAGACGGGGAACAAGATGACCTTAAAGGATACCGTTCTTTACTTCATGGAGATCAACCTGTAGTTAAAGGATTTTCTAGTTTCGAGGATGAAATGAATTTCATCAGCACGTATCTTCAGCAGCTAGAAAGTAGTGGTACTCCTTTAAGCAATGTTTGTATTGTGGTTCGCACTAATTCTTTGGTAAAACAATATACTTCTGCTCTTGAAAATCTTAATGTCAAAGTGCGAGAAATTAAACGTACTCAGCCTGATAATTTGTCTGAACAAGGTGTTCGCATTGCAACAATGCACCGAGTAAAGGGTTTGCAATTTGACTATGTGGTGTTAGCCAGTATCAATGATGGTATTTTACCGTTAAAGTCTGCATTATCTAATACTGCTGATAAAGCAGCATATAATTCATTGATTAATTCAGAGCGTTCTTTAATCCATGTAGCTGCTACTCGCGCTAAACGTTGCGTTACGCTTACTTACTATGGACAATCAAGTTCTCTCATTCCAGTAACAAAAGCTATATCTTTATAAGAATAGAGTTTGTTTAGCTTTTGTGGTAATAGTCAAACTTTACTAGCGATCTCCAAACCATGCTCGTATGGGTACAAAGTCTGATATGGAAAGGTCTACATTAATCAAAAATAAACGATATATATTTCCATAACAGAACTTTTTACCTAAACATTCATTTCCTATATTTTTTTACTCATATATACAAACGTGCTTGCATTATCAACAGGCAGTATGTAACTTGGCTATTGTGCAGTTTATTCGGAGATAGGTTGAACTATAGATGTATTTGAGTTGAGCTATAGCTGTACTAAACTGGCATATTTTGTAAATTAATTTCTAATTTACAAACAATTTAGTAATGTGCTAGTTCAATTCGCTTCTCATTGATGTTGTCTTTTACTTGGAATTGAGTTTGATGATATGTGAAAACGTTATCTACACCCAAAAAACACTTGCCGAAAGATACGGGATTTCAATCTCTGCTTTACAAAAGTGGTATCCCTATGCCGGTATAATAAAACCGCGAAAGCGGGGAGGATATTTTGATGCAGCAACAGTTGAAATTGCTGATGTTTTCTACGTTGCTACTAAAATTCGGCGGTTGACGTATAAGGAATATTTACAGCAAGTAATTCCTGCTGGCGGCTTAGATGCTTATTTACAAAAAGTTAATGGCTTAACCCTTTATAACTTTTTGACCAAGCATATATCTGATGAAGAAAAAAACAACCCGATTGTGCAAGCAGTAATTAGGAGAATTGAACGCAATGAAGCATATCAACAAAGTGGCAGAGACTTTGCAGGTGTCGCCTGATGTAGTACGTACCTGCTGTCGGTTGTTAGATTTAGCTTTGCAGCCAAATGATACGCTTGACGAAACTGTTGAACAGCAATTAGTTCAACTTAAAGAGATAGCTTCTCGTGAAGGTATGTCTTTAGAAGAAGCTGCCCAGCACTTGATTGCAATGCGCGATCGCAAATCAGAAGTAGGCGAACATAAGTTCGATAAGCGCGAGTATATTAAACAGCGATTTGGCGTAGATCCAGAACAAGCTTCTCCCGATAGTTTTGTAGGAATACTTTACCGGGATGCAGACAGGGGAATTCAGTTAGGAGAATTACGCCATAAAGTGGTGCTTGAATCTTCCACACTTGCTCTAGAAGAATTTGTTTTTCATGGCAGTAGTTCGCTGGCTGAAGGTAATACTTCCGTTTCGCCTGGTTACGACCAGGCGCAAGAGCGAATCAATTCGCGCATCGATAACGATTTTTTCGGCAAAGTGAACTGGGGGGAAGAGACTCATCCACTGTTGATCGGTACATCGACACCGCCGCCGAGACAGTTGAAGTCCTCGCAGCCGAAAACCGGGCAATCTCAGAAGAAATAGTAGCTCAGATGTTACCCATCTGCTATCGAATACGAGATGAGAGTTTACTCAACTTGAGAAAAACATCTACCCAAGCAGTTGGTATAAATTTACTTTCGGTAGTAGCTGGTACTGTAGTTGGGACATGGGTAGCGATTCCCCCAACGCAGGATAAACAGGAGATTTACAGCATCCAGCCAATTTTAGTGGGTGTAGGCATAGGTGAATTAGTTGGTTTAATTCTGGCACTAGTAGTTATTTGGTTTTCCAGGGAGCAGGTATGAGTGCAGCATTTGACTTTTTGGTTAACACTGCGGGTGGTTTATTGATGAACTTGGGTGTTTCTGGGATGGTAGGACAGCTATTGGGAGTGGGGGCTACTCTTGCCTTACACCCTCTGTTATTACTAACCGGGATAGTTGTGGGTGGTGCAGGAATTGCGATCGCCCGCGAGTTAAACAAGCGCCCTCAGTTGCAGTTGGTTGTTGATAATACGTGAGGGGTAAATTATGTTTACTCCTACACCTGTACGAAATAAACAACCAAGTCGAAGAAGACAAAAGGTAAATGTTACCCTGTGGACGGTTTGTTCGACTGTTAGTGCGCTGTCTGTTATTGGGGCGGTTGCATTAATGGTTGGATGGAAGCAACAAATTCCAAGTAATCAGATATCGGAGGTACAGCAAGTAAAGGCGCAAGTTGCCCAAATTCGAGAAGTGTACTTAGAAAAGCTGTCCCGTACTGACTACAATATAGACCATCTGTCCAGTTACTCCTCTGTAGAGGGTGCGCCTACTCTTACAGGCTGGCGACAGTTGGCGGCGGCATTGTGGGGACAGCAACTGCGGGGTGAAATATCCAGAATGCAGGCTAATGAGAAATCTGGGTTTTACCGCCTTCACTATATGCCAGCACTAGAGATAGTTAAGTTCAACTCGCTGGATGTTTTACTAGAAGCGGCTTCTGGAAATAATAGTTTTTACTGGGGATACCGCAAAACCGATGGTACGAAAGTTGAGGAGAAGATACCAACTGGGGCTGCTGCTGTTTTGATCTTGGGTAAATTAGAGGCGATTGATTACGCTCAAAACTTGGAATCTCAACCATCGGTCGATCTGAATCAAATGCTAATTCAGATTAGGAATGCTCAAGAACCATACTCGCTTGCACAGGCGCAGCTGTTACGGGCGCGGGGGTATTTAGATCCAGTAGAGCAGATGGCACAGGTGGCAGATATCCGCGAGAAAATACGCCAGAAAGAGGAGGAAAGGCGAATATATCTCCAACAAATGAAGAAGCAATTACCTAATCCAATTCCTAATAGAAAGCCTGTTAATAAATCAGGGGAGTGATGTCATGTATGTCAAGTTTCCTGCTGCGATAATTTGCATAGCTTTGTGTTCGCTCAATGTTGTAGCGGCAGTCAAACGTACCCCTATTCGTACTACCCTGGAAGGTTCAACTCGGACAACGGTTGAGATGATGCCATCTCCCAATTCAGGAGTGCATTGGATGAGTGCAGTTATATTTCTGGCAGGGTTTGCTTGTTTCTTGAGTTGGGGAATTTCTGACTATAACAATGCAGTTGAAGAAACAGATGAAGTTTCTGAGAATTTGGGAAATTCTAGCAATCAACAACTTCATGCTGGTGTTTCTAATACTGATATTCAGCCTTCTTTAATCCCCCCAGTTTCGCCTCCTGGGATGAGATTTAATAACGAGTTTTCTGCTAAAAATGTCGTTCAATTTTCTCCTCGTTCTGCTGTTTCTGGATTAGGGCGAGTAGATAGTAGTCAGTTTGTTGAAGATGGAGTACAAAATCAACCTGGAATGTTATCTCCAGAGGAGTTTTACGCCCAACTTCAAGATGAAGATTTTTGGGAAGATACTAACTCCCAAATAAATAATAAACCCGCCAGCTAGTTAGTTAATTTGAGGTCATATTATGAGTAGAAATCAACGCCGTAATTTTGATGTTGATTATTCTGAAGGTGGAGCAATTGTACCTGCCAATCGGTTGCAAAATATGTTGCAGCAGGTACAGCAAGGAGGAATGGTAAATCAGCAACCTAACATTTCTCCTATGACCACTTATGATACTCAACCTGTAGAAGTTAGGTATATTAATGCACCTACTGCTTATAAGCCGAGAGTTCCTCAGATAGAAATTCCCTATATTGAGACTTGGAAAGCACATAGGTTGCATCCACAAAATCCCTGGAGATTTGGCTGGTATCCAGTATATTTTTTATCTGATGTAATTAAATCTCCTGTGGGTGTCGCTGCTGTAGGAGTGTGGTTATTAATAATGCTGTTGAATTTTCTCCTGAATGGCAGTTATACCGGGCCAGGATATGCAGCTGGGAAGAAGATTGAAGTTGTACCCAAAGAAGTTCCTTCTTTTGCCCTGCCTGTGGTTAAACAATTGGAATAATGTGGGTAAAGGCAATTTTTTGGTTCGTACTACTGGTGTGGATTGCAGATATCTTGCAACCGGGATATTTGCAATTTTATAACTGGCGTAATGTTGTGGCGTTGGCACAAAAGCTTCAATTTTTATCGCCAGCTGTTGTCTCTACTGCTGCACCTGGCGTGAATATGTCTTCTAATCCTGTCTCTACTCGCTATTCCCTTAAAGTTAAGGAATCTGCAACATCCGGAGATGGCCTAAATTCTCCTGATTGCCGTGTAGCTCAGAATGATTTTGAGGAAGTATTGAGTAGTGCAAAGATTGGTTGTTGGCAGGTTTCTCCTGCTAATGCAAAAAGGCGTTGAGACAATGCGAATAATCTTTGAAACTGACGGTAAAAAGGAGGTTAGTAATTCGACTGTAACTAGTTTGGATGAGACAGCCGATACTAATTCGAGTGAAAGTTGGAGATATGCGATCGCAACCTCAGTTGTAATTGCAGCTATGGTCATTCCCCAGGTTTCGGGATGGATTGAATCTCAATTGTTAGTTAAATCTCTCCAGAATCTAATACTACCTAGAACTGTTGTTAGTAATCAGGTTTTAAATAACGGTCGAATTGCCTTTCCAACTGCTGCTGGTACTCCTGTAACTAGTGAATTTGGTTGGCGGACACACCCCATTACAGGCGATCGCAAGTTTCACAGGGGAATTGATTTTGGTGCAGCAAAGGGTACGCCAATTTATGCGGTTGATGCTGGCCGAGTAGTTTTTGCGGGTGACAAGGATGGTTACGGCAAAGCAGTTATTATTCAGCATCAGGGAAGTTTATCTACTCTCTACGGTCATGCCAGTCAGCTGTATGTACAGCAGAGACAACAAGTTGTCCGTGGGCAGATGATTGCAGCAGTAGGTAGTACGGGGTTTTCGACGGGGCCGCATTTACATTTTGAGGTTCAAGTTAATGGTGTACCGCAGAATCCCCGTCCTTATTTACAAGAATATTTAGCTAATCGTTGAAAGTTATTTAGCTATTGGCAAGAGCAATGCAAATTGTACCGATTTTTATATCAGGTGTGGTTGGTGCAGCCTGCTCTGTTGCATTTTCTTTCGGAGTAGCTTCACTGCCATGTGGATTGGTATCCAAGGGTGCGGATAGTGTTTGCCAAGTGCGTAGTTTCGGTAAGGCAGTTGATAGTTGGAAATTTGGGTTTATTGTTGGTGGTTTAGTAGGATTGATTTTCAGTCCTCGTCATCAATTTATATCCCGTTTTCAACCCATTCATTTGTCAACTGCTTCCTTAATTACTTTGGGAATTTATTTTTCAATTTCTCAAAGTACTGGTGTTTCTTCATTGTCGTCAAATAGTTTAAAAGGAAGAGTTAGTACCAGAGATTACTTACCACATCCTTATTCACCACGTTTGAGTGCTTTTTTAGCAACAATTCGTTGGGCAGAAACAGGAACCAGTGAGCCAGAAAGTTATCGCAAGTTAGTGTTTAACGGAACTTTTAATGATTTTTCTACGCACCCGTTAAAGAAACAGTGCGCTCCTATTAATGGTAAAAATGTTTGTTCGACTGCGGCTGGTGCTTATCAAATGTTGGATATAAGTTGGTATGATCTTCAGCCAAAGTTAAACTTAAAAGATTTTAGTCCAGCTTCTCAGGACAAGATGGCAATTGAATATATTCGTCGTAATAATGCTTTAAGTGACATTGAAGCAGGAAGGTTTGATACTGCTGTATGCAAAGTAGGTAGAATTTGGGCTTCGTTTCCTTGTAATAATTACAATCAAAATGCTAAATCAATTGCTCAACTAAGAACTTATTATCAGCAACATTTACAAAAGTTTGAAATTTCTAGAAAGTGAAACTTAGTAATGTTACTACCATACAATGACAATAATACTAATCCTGAATTTCAAAAACAACAGCTTTGGACTGCAATTGTACAGGCCAAACAGGATGGTTTAGACAATGAAGAGATTATAGAAAATGTAAGGGAAGCTTTGCCTGAAATAATGGTTTCTTATGCTGAAACTGTTTTAAAGCAGATTGACTTTAGAGCAAAATTATCACGTCCAGTTGTTGAATTTAACTTAGAATTTTTATTTCAGGTAATATACGAATCAGTAATTGCAGGTACAAACGATGATGAAATATTATCAATATGTGCAGAACACTGTACTTTAAATCAGTACGAGTTTGTACGTTATGCACTTGAATATATCCATCTCAATCGAATGCCATCACAGTGGGAGCAAAATAACGTGTATCAAAAAATGATTGAGATAGTTAGTAGCTCGCCAATTGAATCTTTATTTGAATATATAGAGTCCATCAAAAATATCTATCTCAAGCATATTGGCTATGAAGTAGTGCAGCACAATCTTTATAATTTATTTTTAAATAATAAACCAATTAGTTACTTTACTGATTTAGCCAATAAATCTAAAGATAAAATTATTAAAAACTATTGCTATAGAACGGCAGTGCTTGTTGCCCGTGCTACGGATAAGCCAATAGCTTTAAAGCAGGCTGTAGATGGCTCAATTATTTTAAAAGAGCCTAAAGGTTTAAATAGTGAAATTGCTAATAATGAGACTGTTAATTCAAATATTTTAACTATGGGACAAGCAGGAAAACTATTAGTTGATACTTTAGAAGATTTTAATATTAATGCTAAGTATATTGATGCCAAAAATGGCCCTACTTTTAACCGTATTAGGGTAAAACTCGGACGGGGTGTTAGTTATAAAAAAGTAGAAGACATAGGTAATGACTTAGTACAGCAGCTTGGTGAAGAATTAGGCTTAAAAGTTGCGCCAATGGTCAGTGTAGTGCCTGGGGGAGTTGTATTTGACATACCCCGGTTAGATAGACAATTTGCTTATTTTCGTGATTATTTTACTTTTGAGGGCGAACCTGATATTTATTCGGTGTCTATCCCTGGTGGTGTTGATGTTGATGGCACTTATGTCGAAATCCCCCTTTATAGCGATAACGTGACCCATATCCTTGGTGGTGGGCGGACGCGGGGTGGAAAGTCACAGTTTGAGAAAGCAGCAATCTTATACTTAGTGCGACGATATCCCCCTTCTGTTGTGCGATTGGCACTTTCAGATGTTAAACGTGTGACCTTTGGTAAATTTGATGGGCTTCCCCATCTTGTAGCCCCAGTTGCGCGTGATGCAGAGTCTACCGCTAACTTGCTTGATTACTTAGTCGAAGAAATGGAATTGCGCTACCAGGAATTTGAGCGCCACAGCAGCATTGAAACGATCGCACAGTACAACTCACGGTTCGCACCTGATTGCATCATGCCACGAGTGATTTGTCTAATTGACGAGTGTTTTGACCTACTTTCCGATGATAACTACTGCGATCGCATTGAGACTGCGCTGATGAAGTTGCTTGCAAAAGCGGGTGGTGCGGGGATTCATGTATTGTTATATACTCAACGACCTGACAAAAATGTGATAGACCCGTTGATTCGCTCAAACTTTCCAGCGAAGACAGCCTTTGTTACAACCCGTCCTGAAGATAGTTGTATTATCCTTGGGGACGATAAAGATAAGCGTGCAGTTTATTTGCTGGGATACGGTGATTTTTTGTACAAGACGACTGAAGTTTTACGACTCCAAGCTTTATATGTTGCTGACGATGAAGACCCTGAATACTTTCAGCAATTACTCTTGGAAGCAAAAAACCAGAACGATCCTTATACAGCATGGAAATCTGGGTTAGACTTTGATGAATTTGCCGCTAGTCTGTATGGCGAGAGTAGTAGTAATGATAATGGTAAATTTAAAGCCACTACTGCTACTAAAACTAAGCAATCTAAGACTGATTTTGAGGGCAGTTTTAGTTTTAAGGTGCAGCTGGACGAAGAAGCAAGAAACTCAATTATGAATTTGCATCAAAAGGGCTATAAACTTGATGAAATTGTCAAAGCAGTATTCAATTTATCCCGTCAAGATGGTAGATCATACAAGAAATTTAGAAACGTTGTCGAAAAATTTTTAAATAACTTTAAAGATGGTGGTGAAGATGATATTTGAACTGACCATGCCTTTACCCCCTTGTATGAACGAAATTATCAACCAGGCACGGTCGAGTTGGCAAGCTAGTGCTGAACTTAAGAAGTACTGGACAAACTTAATTGGTGAATTTGTTAGAGAATGTGAATTTTATTTAGATAGTACAGTTTGGATTGAGTTTCATTGGTATCTCAAAAATTTTGCACGAGATAGTGATAATGTAGCTGCTGCCGCTAAATTTATTATGGATGGGCTAGTTACAGGGCGAGCAATTCGTAACGATAACCTGACAGTTATCCAATCACCTGTTGTTCATTACTATCATCGCAGTAGTGGTGATGATGGTGTGCTATTAAGACTTTCACAATCACCTGATTTTTTATTAGATAATTTTATTGTATCTAACCAATTTTCTAGAAAAAGTTTAGAAAGACACAATCAAAAAATCACACATTTAATCTCAAACAAATTGTAGTTTATCTAAAGGATAATGGTAATGTTACGTTATAAAGAATATACTTGGTTGATTGGGAAACTAAAAGCAGGCAAGAATGTTAATTTATGGGGTAAACAGGATATTGGTAAGACTTTTACTGTTAAAAACTGTTTACTTAAAGATATTACTTTAAAATCTGTCTATCTCAATCTTGAATATCCTTTTAGTGTGGCTCATCTCTTTGATGTTATTTCTATGAGTTTTGATTTGTACTACCAGCAGGATTGGCAAAATATAGTAACCGAATTATCTGAAGGATTCAATAGACTACTTGTGATTGATAATTTTGATAGATTGCACTTTGTTAGCGATAGTTTTAGCGACGATTTATTGAGATTACAACAGTTGGCTAAACTAGAAAATTTTTCTTTACTATTAATATCTCGGCTGCCGCTAAGATGTTTTCATTTTACGGGTTTTGCTAACTGTTTTGAAGAATTGGAATTAAACGAAACTAATACTTGGACTTTTGGAAAGTAGATATGTTATTTCTATATATTGTGATTTGGTGATATTTCAGTTCGGTTAGATTGTTGTTTTAAGCAACAAAGCAAGTTCGATTCTTGCTATCACCATTGGGAATGAAACTACTACTGAGACTGAAAATTAACGAGTACATATCTATTAAATAGTTGTGGAATTGTTAATAGAGTAAGGGGTAGGTTAGTGGTGTAATTCTCAGCAAATCCCAATTTGTGCCGGGGCGAGAGTAATTAAAAATCTTGTGACCTGCATTTTGGAGGGATGAATTATGTTGAAGAAGTTTGCGTTTAATGGCTTGAGAAACCTTAATGCTGCTTTTGGAATGGTGTCTTTGACTGCTATTGCTTTAGGCACTATAGCAACTTTTTCTGGTTTGGGCTTATTGTACTTAGCTAGGGGCGGATTCCCAATAGTTGAGAAAGAACGCTCTGGACAAATTGCCTATATTGGCACTGGTGCTATTGTATTGGGCTTTACCGGAATTATTCTTGCTTCCTTGGGCGGTGCTTTCTTAAGCATTGTTGAAGAATCGGAGGAAACTAATTCGAGTAGAGAAACTGCAAAAATAGCTGACATAAAACCGCTTGTATTAACAAAAGCTGAGAACTCTGAAAAATCTGATTGTCTGCCTTTAATTTACACTTACAAGGTGATGAATTTTGAGGGACATCCTGATTCAAAGTGCTTGGTTGTTTCTAGATTTGAGGAAGAACCATATCGGAAATTCCTACTTTACGAAGAATTACGTTCTCAGCAAATTGACGACTTGGCAGTAATCTATGATGAAACCGATCCAGACAGATTAATTGGACAAACATTCTCCTCATATAAACCTTTACCTTATGAAGCTTTAGAGGAGCATTTAGATATACACCGACGCTATATTAATGCAGTTAATAGCGAAGAATTTAGTTCTTGCTATTTACAAGTATGTGCTGGGTGTAAGTTACTGCATGGTGCCAATAATATTGTTTGTGGGATTCATCCATATGGATGTTTAGAACATAGTTGCTGTCCAGATAAACAATGGGATGAACGTAAGGCGTTATTTCCATTTGAAGATGATGCTGTTGTCGAAAATTTAAATAGAGAAATATCGTCCAATCAAGCGAATATTTACAAATTTTACGGCAATCTTATCTTGTGGGATGAATACGCTAACCGTAGGTTTTCTTTTTCCTATTCCGGTATCTTGCTTAAACATTCTGACAGACTGCTTGAGCTTGATATGGAAGCGAAACTTCTTTCTTACATTCAGTATTTCCGTACTCGAAATGTAGTGGTCTTTGACTATGTAGCATCAGGACGAGTTTTAGAGTTTGTAAAGGAACTCAAGGGCATAGCTCAAATCGAAGTTGATGGTGATGAAATATCTATCTTTTTTGATATATATGCGCCCTGTCATCGCTTTCGTCGTGATGGTGTATCGCTGCATCCCTACTCAACTTTCGTTCCTCAAGAACTTAGATATAACTACAACTTGGTTAGCTACGTTAACTACCTTAAGAGTAAAAAATCTGGAGTGCTGGGATGAATAAGGAAGTTTCTAAAAGCTGCGGGTGCAAGTCGGTAAAATCGCATTTCGCATTTTTGCAATTTCTGTATCTTGAACTGGTAATTTTAGAACTTACGCATTGTCAAAAAATGAATATTATGCAGTCAATCCCAACTTCTGAGTTAAGTGTTCCAAAATAAAGTCACGAGCTACTTGAAGAGATAATTTTCTTTGCACTTCATACCAGTTTTCAATTAATTCTTCGGAGCGCATTAATTCTAGTTGTGTAAAGGCTCGAATTGCACTAAAAAAATGAGTTCTAATAGCGTCAGTATTTCTGACCATAAATCGACCAATACCACATACTTGTTTAATGGCTCTGTGGTAACATTCAATCCCCCAATGTATTGAATGGATTTCCCTGAATTCTGCTCTAGTAATTGAGACAAGTGCATCTTTTTCAGGGGTATACATAATGTAATATCTGGGAGTTTCGTTTTTGAATCTTCTGAGAAAAACTTTTACCTGACCAAAATTTTTGAGATACACTACTAAACCAGATTCAGGAATTTGTAAATTTTGAACTTGAGTGAAATTTTTACCGTCAACCGAACATGAGCGATTTTTAGCTATACCCGTTAAAAACCCTAATTGCTTGTTTTTCAGTAATTTTAGGTTTTCCTGGCTGGAATACCAACTGTCTGTTGTTACGGTTTTAGGCTTTAAACCCCAGTCCAAAACCTCAATTATCATTTCTCGTAAATATTCATTTTTAGTCTTTCCCTCCTGCTTGTTATAAATTCGATAATTTATTGGCACTGACTTAAAAGATACATCCGTGTAATACAAGGTGATTAATTGAATTCCTTTAACGGTGCGATGGTGTCTGCCTGAGTAATAGTAACCAATCAATTCCGTCAATTGGGGGTCGCTATGAGGCTTATCAATTACTGTATCGTCACCACTTAAAGTACCTCCAATTAAGTTGATGTTTGATTTAATTTCTTCAAATAAATCTTTGGGTTCATATCGCTCTCGTAGCAAAAATCTGTTGACGCTATCATGAGATAAATTTTCCATGATGTCTGCCAAACGGTTACAGCCTGTGTATTTCGATTCTGCCAGCAGAAATAACGTATAAGTGTTGAGATTACACTTGGCAGTAGATGGCTTGGTAGTCGCTCTAATGGTCTGAACCCCTAAATATGCTCCGCCGCATAAATTATCCCTCTTTCCAGCCCATGAGTGGTTAGCCATCGCCTGTTTTATACTGATTCCTATCTCTGCATTGCTTGTCTATTTTGTCAATGCGTAAGTCCTAAATTTATCCAATTTAACAACTGCAAATTTTGGAAAACTGAGTTCATCTAATTGCTTAAAAAGGCAATTTATCCTCCTTCCTCCTGCGATTGCTTGGGATACGTATAAAAGCTTTCACTCAGTACGGGGGTTTCCCCCACTACTGGGTGGTAAGCCGCTAAACGCCGCCCATCAGTAATTCATGGAGGAATCACACTATGTCTGCTTTTGCAATATCGCCTTTTGTGCAATCTGTTAACGATGTTTTGTTTCCAATCGAGTTGTTTTTGATGGTCTTCCCAATCTTCTATGTGATATTTGTCCCTGCTCAATCAGTATCACTTCCAGTTACTAATAGTACTGGGGTGATTTCTGAAGAGTTGCCTGTTTTGGATACTCAGGGTGATTTGACTGGTGTTGGTGCTGTTTCTGTTCGGGAAGAATTTTCTAAACCAGAATCTTCGATTATTGAAACTGCGCCGCCAGTTGTTGAAACTGGGATTGTGGATGAAGCCAGACAGCTTGTGCTGGTAGATGTTATGGAAGAAAGGGAGAAGCTTTTGGATTTAGGTGCACGGAAGCTGCGACAGTTCTGCAAAGAACGCCGAATCCAAGGCTATTCTACCGTCTACAACCGTAAAAAACTTGATGGACTCGTTGATTTTCTGATCGCGCAACAAGTGACCTCTGCTCAAGTGGTCAAGTGTGTGGAAATGCTTGCTTAGAGTGTGATGAAAAGCCTCGGTAAAAACTGGGATTGCAAAACTACTCCCTTGGGCTAGGATAATATTTGCTTGATGACTCTTTCTATTAAGGTTGAGCTTCTAAAATGCGTCCTATACTTCTGGGCGATAGTGTTGGTAAACCTCTCCTAGCGGCTTCTTCTGCTACCTGCATATGGTAGTGGTGCTTTGAGCGACTAGGTTTTCGGTTCTTGCTCCATTCGCTGATTTCGACAATTTTGCTTGCCTCTGTACTTTTGCACTTCTTAGGTCTGCCTACGTTGACACCCAATACTTCATTAGCTTTTGCGATCGCCGACTCCTGGGTTTCTGAGAAGATGGTACTTGATGTCCATCTTTTCTTCCACTTTGCTATTGAGTTTTCGGTTACACCAATCTCTTGGGCTAAAGCTACATATTTTTTGCCTTCGTTTAGCCCCAGCAGAATTTTCGCTCTTTTGCTAACTTCATCGCTGCTCGTTGCCGCTATGTGTTCTAGTGCTTGTTTTTCAAGAGAATTTAATATTTGAAGATGAGGCATCTAAAAATTTACCCCTCTTTACTGTACAATTTTGCCAAATGGAATGAAGCCTGATATACTCTTTTTGTAGCGTTCATTTTTTCTAAAAACCCACCCAAAGCCCTGTTTGCACCAGGGCTTTGAGGAGAAAACAAGCCTACTTGTTAGTAAAACAAGGCGGAACATTGTTTTGTCAATTTAATTAACTAGAGACATCATATCATGAGTTTAGCCAGTTTTACAAATCTTTCTTTCGGTAGATGTATTTTTCCCAAAAATAACACCAAAAAATATCTCTTCAATGAAATTGGTTTTAAATGGGTTAATAATAATAGTTTTCTACTGCGAAAATTCTCTTCGGGAGATTATTTGATAATTAATTGTTCATTATTTACAAAAATTAATTATTTTCTAATAATAGCACTTTCATCCACTGGAGAAAGTGCCATCAGTCCTGCTGCTTGAGTTTTTCTACTTTCTGCTTAAGCTTTTCAAAATTGAACTTATCTTTTTTAGGCAATTTGTGACCCGGAGTATCAATATGTCTGAGGTGCATAGTCCGGCAATTGTATATATTTCTCCTGCGGAGTTGGTAGTTCATCCGAAGCTGATAGAAATATACGGTGAAAATGAGGATCGTCCGGCTTTGGAAAAAAGTATCTCAGAAAAAGGGATTTTGGAATCCTTAAAGGTATCTGCACGCACTGGTGTAAATGTCGTCTTGGCAGGCAAGTGTCGTTTGCAGATAGCCCGCCAGTTGGGAATTTCTGCTGTGAAAGTAGAATTTGTCGAGTCTAGTTCGCCTGAAGAAGATTTGAAATTAGTGCTTGATTTTAATCTCCACCGCGAAGGCGGAAAGACTCATTACCAGAAATTTCACGAAGGGCAGTACTGGGAGAGCGTACTTCGTCCCCAAGCGAAAGAAAGACAACGGGAAAGTGCCCGTCGTTTGAATGAAACGAAGTATTCAAATTTGAACACTTCAATAGATGAGAGTAACTCTCAATTAAAGAAAGGTAAACCTGTGATTCGAGAGGTGTCGGAGAATCTAAGGATAAGTGTTGGCAGTTATCACAAGGGTAAGAAAGTATTTGAATATATTTCTCAATTAAGGGAACTGCAAAAATTTAAGGCAGTTGTGGCACTGGAGGCGGAATTTAACCGGAGTATCGATGCAGCTTATAAGTTTGTTTGCAATCAAGATATCTGTAACCAGGTTATACACCTAATTGAAGCAGGCGAGATAGGTAGTATAAGTGATGGTATCGCTTGGATGCGGAATGGCGATCGCAATCCGTTTCGGCGTTTCCAAGTTGGTCAAGTATATCAATTTAAGAAAAGACTGCGGACAGAGTTGGAAATTGTGGGGCGTGTTATAGGTATAACTAATGAATTTGTTGTCTTTGGATTGAGGAATTTAGTAAACATGAACTTAGAAATTGTGAATCTACGTCCGCGACAGATTGATGCAGAATTGCAAGACGAACCATCTGCGGAACAGAGAGCAAGAATTCTTCACTTAATGGAAAAGTTTAGTGATGTTTTCCCAGTTCAGGTATCTTTAGCTGAGTTGTTAAAACTCCCAAATTTAACTGATAAAGAGGAGGTTTTATTGCGGATGTATGAGTCTGACGTATTTGAAAAAACTTGGGAGGACTATAAGAGCCAAATGCAAGCAATGGAAATGTCTACAAATAGAAAAAAGGATAATATTCGTGCTGCATAGGTAGCTGTGAGCAGTTAATCTAGCAGAGAATTTATCCCACAATTTAACGTTACCTAATAGATTAGCATCTCAATACTGATTGCAGTACGAGTTCATATTTTGGGTGCCGAACTCGTATGGATATATTTGACTGTTTTTTGTCTTTAAATTCGTTGGTGGAGTGTAATTTCATCTTCACCCATTGTACTAACCTCTGCCAGTTTTTGGTGACACTTTTAGGTGTTACTAGCTTTGCATTCTTATTCCAAAGCTATTTTCTAGATTTAGTAACAACTTCGCTAGAACTGACGTATTTAAATAGCTCTCAAAAAAAAGTTGGGTAGCCGCATTGTTGTTGGTGAAGCGTGTTGGACTAAATCTTAGCCTAAGCCTACGTATGTCTAAGCCTAAACAAGTATAACCTCTGTTTGCTTTCAACCATGAGACGATTACCAGTCGCCTCCAACAAGCGGATAACCAACCGCTTCTTAATAAAACAAAAATTTCAAATTTAGGCTAACACATTTTGACCAACAGCGAGGCTACCTGATGCACTAAAACCATCAGGACAGTCACTCATGTTCCAAGAAGATTTCGGGGCAAATGTTGATAACAGGCCCCAATTAAGTCTTTCACAGCCTGCAAAAAAGAAAATCAAACCCCACCTACCCGCAGAATCTTTGGGTAAACGCTACATAGAGCGTTTTTGGCATCCATTTGGGGCGATAGTTGCCCCTTCTTTAGTAGAAGGTGCAAAACCAGCATGGCGCACTATCGATCATTACCTGCAACCTTCCCAACTGTGGAAGCTGCACCAAGATAAGTCAAAATTAGTAGGTCTGCGTTTTGACAACACAACCCGTTACGCCACAATCGATTTAGATTGTTTTGGCGACTACCATAACATTGAATCCATAAATCGCATCAAAGCGGCACTAGAGGAAATCGGCATAGTCGATATCGTCATTCTCCAGTCCAGCTTTAGTGGTGGTTATCACTTGATTTTAAACTTTGCATCTCCCCTGCCTACCTTTGCTTTAGCCTGCGCCTTAGAAATTACCTTGAGAAATGCAGGCTTTATCCTGCGTCAAGGACATCTAGAAATCTTCCCCAACACTAAACCATATAGTGCCAAACAAATAACCAACTACAAAGCCATCCGTTGTCCCATGCAACCGGGTAGTGGGTCATTTTTACTTGATGATGATCTACAACCAATTAGCGACTCCGTTTCTATCTTCCTCGACTATTGCGATCGCGCGGCCAGTCGGCAAGATTTAACCAAATTAAAACGGGTAGCAAACAAAGCCAAAAAACAAATTGCACAGGAGAGATATCGTAAGCAAGAGTCTGCTGATGCTGCACAGTGGCGTGCCAACTGGGAAGAAACAATTGCGATCGGTTGGACAGGACAAGGACAAACAAACACCCTCCTACAAATCTTTGCAGGCTACGGAATCGTCTTTCTAGACTTAAGAGGCGATAAATTAGTCGAATTTTGCCTCTCCACCGCAATTAACGCCCCTGGCTATAAGCAATATTGCCGACACCAACATGAAATCGAAGCTAGAGTACGGCATTGGGTAGAATGCACAATTCGTAACAAATGGTACAGTGCCTACGTTAGCTATCCGGAACGGCTGTTGGGTACATTCGCTAATACGTTTGCAGAAGCCATAGCAGGTGTTAGCAGGATCGATCAACCCAAAGATAACGTAATTTTATTTGACCGCCGCCACCAGCAGAACTGGGAACGTAGCCAACAAGCCCAAAGACGCATCCAGATAGTAGTAACAGCAATAGAGTGGGATAGTGGGTTACCAGCAGGGGCTACTGAACGGGCAAAAGCTATACGTGCTGAGTATAAACGCCGCTTTAACAAAACTGTCTCTCAAGAGACACTACAAAAGCACTTACATTTGTGGCATCCCACACGCTACATTTTAGACCCTTGGGCAGAAAATAGCTTAAACCCTTATCAATCAAGCGAGAACGGGCAATTTTACGAATTTCAAAGCTCATTTGTAAAACACGATACTCAAAATCCTTGTGGAATAAGTAATTACGTTCATTCTTTTTATATGAAGGTTTTTTGTAGGTGTTTACCTCCTGCTGCTACAGCCCCCCAAGGGCTGGAGTCAGCAGAGGTAGTTGAACAACCCGATGTTTCTCAGTCAGACTCAGCTGTCATCCTGCCTGCGGAAAATTTTGAATTTATAAATTCTTTTAATACTGCTGAAATTGATTCAAATAAAAGCAGTATTAAATTAGAGAATTCAGTTCATACAAATATTTTACAATCAAATCAATTCAGTTCTGATCAGGATTTTATATACCTGTGTAGCTCCGGCACGTCGTCAAAAATTGATAATCAAAACTTATCTAACACGGAGGATAACGGGCTGGGTGTAGTTTCGATACCTGCTGCGGTTCCATTAGAACAACCACTCCAAAACCCCAACAACGGCTTGCACGGTGCATCTGTTGGTGACGAGACTGCTGATGTTTCCTACCGCATTGAGGAACTCAAGCGAGTGACAAAACTACGGCTAATGGCTTTAACCCAAGCTAAGGCTAAGGTGCGCCAATACTGTTTAATCACGGGACATATTCTCAGCACTCAAGAACGCGATCGCTTAGAGCAACGTGCCAAAATGCAATTCTACCTCGATTCGGGTAACGAAACTTTAATTGCAGAAGCTAACGAGTGGGCGGCTGCCAATCCTGGGTGTCTACCATTTTCCTTGGAGTTGGAGAGCGAAAAATTTTGGGAAAGATGAGGGACATCAGGCGGTAAGATGTTCGTTATTTTGGATTTTAACTGCACAAAAAGAGGTGATTCAGCTTTACAGAAGTTATTATACTTGTGAGTAAAATTTGGTACAAAAATATAGAAGAAAATATGAAAGATATCTTAATGGAAAAACTGTTTAATCAAGCAGTTGAACCAATCTTCCAAGCCAACAATTTAACTAAATATTCAGCACTCAAACAAAGAGAGGATGAATTTAAATCATTGTTTAATATTGAATTAGCAGAATATGTGGACTCGAAAAGAGGATTTAATTTTTCTCTATTTATCCGCGACTTTTTAAGTGAAGATTGCTTGCCGTACAGGGACGCTATTCAACAAAAATATGGAGAACGAGCAGCGGATTTGATTGGAGAATTAATTTGTATTTGAAAGCAAACAAAGTTAGCTGGTAGTTAGAATTTATGACTATACGGCCAGCGTTCCGTGTAACTTTAAAACTATGTATTTGTATTTTCTTGACTTAATTGTTGCCCAAACTCAGATATTGAACCTGTAGTTACGGCTTTTTCTAACAATTGATTCAATAACTCAATGTCATATAATTCATTTAGTTTTTCTACTAATTCAGTAGGAACATCTTTAAATCGAATTGTTAGGATTTGAGCAATATATTTCTGGGTAGCTTTTGCTATACCTATGCGTTCTATGCTTGTCATGTATGTCATTTGCTGTTCAGCCTCAAAACGCTCTAATTCGGCTTGAAAATTTAAGTCTAATACCAATTTAATGTGAAGCTGCATAGAAAAGAGCTTCTAGGATAAAGTTATAAGAAGAGACAGAAATTACTTGCTCAAATGTAAGTTGGTCGAATATCTCTTGGATGCGTTCGCGTAAAGCTTGTAAAGAAGAGAAAAGTTGATTTTTGAGAGGTTTCTTGAGAGCTTGCCAAAGCCTTTCGATAGGATTGAGTTCAGGAGCCGATGGTGGTTGAAATAGAGGAATAATATTCTCTGGCCAGGTAATCGCTGAACTTGTATGAGCTGGTGCTTGGTCAATCTGTAAAATTGCATAATCCGAGCCTAATTGCACAGATAGCCAATCCAAAAACTGTTGAAAACACTCGCCATCTAGTTTTGGATATTCATAAAGGAAATGATCTCCAGTCAATGGTTCAATTGCACCATAAATCCAAAAGTTATCTCTTGGCCATATCACCTTAACAGTGGGCTTGACTCCAGAAGCTGTAATCACTTTTCCTGTAAGAGTTTTGAGTCCAACCCTAGTTTCATCCTGGCACAGGTAGCGAACACATTTGCCAGGTGCTAGATGTTTTTCTAGACAATTAAGAATGATTCCGAGTTTTTTTTAAATTCAGATACCAATTTCTCGTCTTGGTTATTGCTTTGAGGGCGAGGCACTTTTAGTTTTGCCCCTAATCGATATCGAACCCAGGCATAAACCGTTGCATACTCTATATCTTGTCCATGTTCTTTTTTTAACCACTCAACTATTGCACCATAGCTACTAAAGCCTTTTCCTGCTTTTAACTCCTCCTCAAGTGCTGCGATCGCAGCATCATCGATTTTCCGTTTTGCTCCTGGTGCTTTCTTGATTTCTAATAAGCCTGACAGCCCATCAGTTCTGTACTTCTGCAACCATCTCGTGACCGTTGAACTATCTCTTGCCAAACGTTCTCCGATTTCTTGCTGTTTGTTTACTTGTCCGCTTTTGAGCCACCACAACATAATAAGTTTTTCTTTCTGGTTTCCCAAGTTGGCTGTTTGTAGGCGTTTTTTTAGTTCCTCTTCGCTCTCTGCAATTTCAATTTTAAACGGGCGGCTCATGGCTATTTAAACTTAGAAGTTGGCTTCTCCTTATTATATGCAGCTTCATATTAAATTGGTATAACTCCGGTGGTAGAGTCATTAATCTATCTAGCAACCGGAAGATTTGCTGGATTTTATCTCTACTATAGCCTAACTCATACATTCGTTTAATTAAGCTCAACTTCCATTGCAATCGGCCTGCTAAATCTTGAGTTGTGGCTTGTGTCCGCAGGTGCGCCATCACCAGTACAGCAAAAGGACTATCACTTTGTTCTAATTCTGACCAACGAGATTCATAGTCCAGTAGCTTGACAATGGGAAACTGAAGACTCAAACGACATCCCCAACGACCATAACTATATTCTTGCGGTCGCCAATTGGCTTGATTATCTCCTAGAATTGCCAAGCTAACAACTTCTTGGTTATAACGGTCAAAGATTCTGTAGTGGTAAGAAAACATCCGTTTAGGGAAGTTGGTATCTACTTGACTTTGGATTTCCAGGTGAATCAGCAACCAAGTTTCCTTTCCATCTTTTAGCCAAACTTTGATTAGCTTATCGACGAATTGTTTACCAATTTCAGATTCTCTCACCAACTGCTGAAGTTCTTTCTCAAGGAATTCATAGCCTCTCTCCCAGTCAATTTGTGCTTGAATTTCTGGATAGAAAAATGCAAGAAACGCTTCAAAATATTGTTCTACACCTTCCTTCCAAGCACCATCATAATCAGCTCGTACTTCACTCATAGATTATTTCCGCTCAAAATATCATAATGCCTTTTTTGAAAGTCAAGTTACTTTAAACGATATAAAATTTATGACTAATTTACATATCAACAAATGTTGTTTTAATTTAGAATTTTGTTGCTTGGTTTTTTGAGTGAGAGGTTACATACTTAAAGTAGTTTATTCAAAATAAATTAGAAAAATTTTATTGAGCAATATACTTGCTGATTTTTTTATTTCATTAATTTATTGATTTTTGTTTACAAATTAAAAATTTAGATTGACATTAACCTAACACAACAAAGTTTAGTTACTTTGTAAATAATATTATGACCAGAAAAAATAAAGAACAACCAGCCATGTCAAACAATACTTCTTCCAATACTAATGGTAAGCCTCAAAAGCGACTGATAATTATAACAGGTGATAAAGGTGGCGTGGGTAAAAGTACCTTTGCACGAGCAATATTTCAACTTTACATTAATAAAAATTTACCCTGTGTTGCTTATGAAGCTGACTTAAGGAATCCTCAGATAGAAAGATATTTTCAAAAAGATTACCGCCCTATAATACGTTATATTGATATTTTTCATAGAGGTGGTGCTGACGATTTATTAATTAATCTAGATGAGGGTGATTGTCCTATCACATTATTAGACTTACCTGCACAATCTGGAGGTTTCTTTGAAAGTTATGTCAAAGAGCTTGCATTTTTTGAAGTTCTGAAAACTGAAATTAATTGTCGAGTGACAATGGTTTCAGTGATTAGTAGAGTTCTTGACTCTATAAATGTTTTAGAAAAACTCCGTGAACTTTGTAAAGACCAAGTAGATTATATTGTTGTCAAAAATCTGTTTCATGGTGAAGAAGAAAAATTTGAGCGATATAATGACTCTTCCCTACGTCAGAATATGCTTGCAGAAGGTCTAATAGAACTTGTAATGCCAGATTTATTCTACAAGTCTTATGACTTTCTTGACCGCCATGCTTTAACCTTTAATGAAGGTCAGACTCATAAAGAAACAAATATTGTAATTAAGTCAAGAATTAAATCTTGGCTTGCTGAGTTTGAAGCGCAAATTAAGCCAGCATTTAATTTATTGGGTTTTGATATACAACCAGATGACTGTTACTACCCAGCAGTTGTGGAAAAATCTAAAGAGCTTAGAGAAAACGAAGAAAAAGAAAAAGCTAAAAACCAAGATGCAAATTTACCATCTGAAGATATAGCTGCTTAATTGAATAGGTTGCTTGGTTTTTATGTTTGGAAAGCGTTTTGTAATTACATCGGGTGATGCTCGTGTGGGTAAGTCCACAGTTTCTAGGCTCTTGCTGGAATTGTACTTGAAAAGTAAATGCAATGCGCGTGTTTTCTACCACGGTTATCGTAACAAGCTATCGATGTATAAAACAAAAGGTTTTGAAATAAACCATTTGGGATTGTCTAGGGGCGATTCGGATAGATTATTACTGGACTTAGAAATGTTTCCAAATATTGATGTAGTTTTGACAGATATGCCAGGTCAAAACCATCAAGAGTTCAAGTTTTTTGATAAAGATGTTTCACTGATAGGGAATCTTAACCATCTCGGATATCGTGTTACTTTCTTGCACCCGATATCACACCGTAAAGACTGTGTTGAAGATTATCTTGAGGATTTATACAACCATTTTGGTAGTCAAGTTGACTATGTTGTTATCAAAAATTATTACTTTGGCAAGCAATTTCGATACTATGAAGGTAGTAGATTCCAAGCTGATATTAAAAAATTAAATGGCTTGGAGCTAGTTTTGGGGGGATTGCATAACGACTTTTACCAGTTGCTTGAGGATACTGGTTTACCCTATGCTCAACTTATTGAAACTGACTCCCCTCTTAATACTATTCAGCGTTCGATAGTATTCAACTGGACGGAGAATTTTAAAAATTCTGTTGTTTCTAGTGTGATTGCTTCTAATTATTTAGGGCTAAGTAAAAACTGTACAGAACTAGCTTCTGTAAGTGCAAATCAACAAAATCCTTCCGATTTTGTTGTAAATGAAGATATTGAATCTGAAGAATGGTAAGTATTAGCTTTACCAAATTGACAGTGAGGTTTTAAATTAACTGTTTAAACAACCTATGACCAATATTGCAAAAGTTGTTGAAAAAGTAATTGCAGAATATTCTGAAGAAAAGAAAGCAGAGGTCACTGATTGGATACTTAAATTAGGTGTTCGACCTGATGACCCCTTGTTTAACCTATACGCGGAACTAGGTACAACCCAATTTGCGTTGCAGCAACTACCCGGTAGGCTTGACTCGCTTGTGGTGGGTTGGACTGACATGGTGGACGATAAGTTAAATAGTGCTTCTAAGGTGGCAATACAGCAACAAAAAAGTGCGATCGCCCAAGCCGCTAAGGATCTAATTAAGATGACTAAGCAAGCTGGTGGGGCATTGCCTCTGTTGGGTGTAAGTAATTGGCGATTGGCACAAGTAGCGGGAGTGTTGGGTTTTGTACTGGCTTTGGGATCTGTAATTGGTGTTTTTACATACAAAACTATTGCTGGAAGTGTAACTTTTCAGCAGGCGGCTTCTGGAACTGCTATTTTACAACCTGAAGATAAAAAGCTTCTGGATTGGGCTAAGTCCAATGAAGGTAAAGTAGCACGTAGTATTTATGTTAGAAACGCTGCCATCATTAAAACTTGCCGTCGGCAGAAGAAGTATTCAGGTGGCTGCATAATTGCAGTTGATTAATTTTCTAGGCAACCCAGCCTTTGTATCCCTTATTACTTGTTTTAGCTGTATCCTTTTGACTATTTTGGTTGGTTTTGACTCTTGTGTGGGTTGCTTGAGTAACTTCTTCTTCAATTTTCATATCTGCAAAGCTGAGGATTCCCAGGCGGATAGCTTCCCGGATAGCGTTTAATCTATCTTTGACTCCTAACTTGATAAATGAATTATGTAAATATGACCTGACTGTACCTTCGGAAACATACATGACATTAGCAATTTCATTATTTTTCATGCCACCAGCCGCTAATTTGAGAACTGTAATTTCTTTATTAGAGAAATCACTTAACAAATCTAGTGAATCTCTATCGGCTGTGTCATTTGACCTAAGGTTATCAATCAAAATGCGATTAATAGTTGGGTCAATCCATGATTCATTATTGTATGCAGCCATTACTGCTTCAATGAATCTTTCTCCTACTTCTTCTCTGGCATTATTTTTACAGTAGTAGCAGTCTGCGCCATTACTAATTGCTGCGTTAATGGTATCTCGGCTGCTATTTGCAGTCATAACCACTATTTTAATTGACGTGTGTTTGCATTTAATTAAACTTATGACATCAGTGCCATTGATATCAGGTAAATCAATATTTATCACCACGATATCTGGCTTTTGTTGGTCAACAATTTCTATTCCTTCTTTTCCGGTTTTAGCAAGGCCACATACCTGGATTCTACCAGTTTCAGATAATATCGTCGCCGCACCGACCCTAGATATGTTCTCATTTTCAATGATGACAACATTAATAGGTTTCATATTACATACTGTTTGGTTTAGTATTGTCCCTGATAATAATACTTATAGCACTTACTTTTTACTGTTTCTTAATCTTTACAGTTACTATAAATTAATCAGCTTATTTAAAAACTTTATTTTTAATTTTAAAAAATTTACAAAGTGATTGGATGGTTTGTGTAGTTTTCATTAAGCAATCTATTTACTAGGCAACTTTATTGATCGGTTTTAGTTTTAATAGTATTTATCGAATTTAGGGAGTAATAAACGATTTTTTATGAATTTCAATCAACTTTTAGGATGGATAGAAAATATTATTGTTTGGTCTTTAATAGGAATGCTATGTTTGGTCGGGTTAGGCAGATTACCTGTTAACCCGACAAGTTTGTTTGACTTTACTGCGTCTTTTTACTATTTTTCTGTTGCGGTTGTTATTTGCCCCAAAACTCCCTTGAGCTTTAATAACAAGCTAATTTTGGGGTTTATAGCTTTTTCGTATGGTGTGTGCTTTGGGTTGATTTAATTTAATCTATCTCTTGGAGAGCATCCTGATTTTTGAATTGTTGTTGGTTCTGTTCGCAGCGTGCTTGTTGCTCATCGAACAGAGCCTTAAACCGTTCAAATTCATTATGGGTAAGGTCATTGATGATGATAGAGTAATTCTCTGAGCTATTATTACGAGATGCTAGGAGTGCTTCTTGACTTGCTTCTGATTCTGGCGAATTTCTATCAAGGCTAAGAGTTTGTGAATCTTCTTCTAATTTTAGACTTGCAGTATATGCCTCACTTTTATAAATGATACTTTCTGTCTCTTTGTCTGGTTTTCCAAATATATTTAAGCGGTCTAAAATTACAGGAATAACAAATTGTTGAATTTGGAAATTAGCGATAATAGATTGTACTTTATCGTGTTGACATTCTTCTACTAGGTCGCCATTATTATCGTCATTTTTATCTGTAAAGTTTTTTAGAACGTCTGGTTCAATTGTATTTTCTTTCGACTGGCTTACTTCGGGTTGTAAAGATGACTCTGGACTAACTGGATTAACAAAATTGACAGGTTCAATTTCTGTGGAGCTTAACTTGACTTCCTCTTGCGCTATTTCACTGATTCTATTCATTTCTGAATTTAACTTTAACACAGCCTCTTGTCGTTCCTCAGCAGTTGGAGGATTTTTTGCATATTCTTCAAATTTCTCATCAGGTATATTAAGCTGTGCGATTAATTCTTTGAGGAGACAAGCTTGCATTGCTGGAGTTAGACCTTCTACTGGAAACTCGATTAGTTCTTTCATAGTAAAATTACCTTTCTACTAAATCTTTTTTGACATCTTTGAGTGCATTATTGATGCGATCGCTCATAACTTGAAAATCTTGTAATGTTTCATCACTAATGTTACTTACTTGAGTTTTTCCTTGTTTGACATATAACAAGATATTATCCTTTTTATCTTTAACTAGATAAGTTTGGTTTTGAGTTTGAGTAGCAATCTGATATTTTTCTGTTTGGACTGTCATAATGCCATTAATATCTTCTTGCCCAATTGTCTTAACTACACGTTGAGTAAGACTGGTCATCTCATTAACTTTTTCTAATTCTTTAATGTCTTGTTCCATTGCCTTAAAAGCATTCTCAAGACTAATATTTTCTTGAATGTATAAATTAGTTATCTCCTGAATTCTATTGAGATATGTGTCTGATTTACCGAGTTTTTCAGCTGCTATATACCAGTCTTGGAGATTTTGCACTGTATTAGCTTTCATCCGCTCGATAATGCTATCCATCGCTCCAACTTGCTGCATTTTGGGTTGAGCAAGTGATGCGAGTGCTTGGTTAATATTTGGTTGTTGGCTTTGTTGTGATGAAAAAATGTTCTTGTCGTTAGAAATTAATGAGTTATCTGATACTTGTGTATTAGTAGAAATAATATCGCTACTAACTTTGGTGTTTTCTACAGGATTAAATACTGCATATCCTTGGGAAGTTTGTTCTACTTTGTACCCTTTTTCTTGAAGATAATTTTGAACTAATTGGTCAGTTCCTTGTGCATTTCCGGCTATAAAAGAGCTTTTTGCTGCTATTGCTTTATTAACTAAGGGTTTATAGTGATTTTCAAATGTTTGGGCAATTTGCTCGCTTGTTACTCCACGCCACGGGCCAGAGCCGGACACCATAATGATGTCTTCTTTTGAGTAATTTCCTGTGTTGGCGCGTTCCCCCCATGCTTGCTCGTAATTTCGAGTGCTTGAAGGTGTACCGGGGGGTGCAGCTGATTTACCGATAAACTGGGTAGCTATTTGGGCCATCGCAATGTCTTTTTTCATGTGTTCAGCGACGGCGGCGTTTATAGGTTCGAGTTGGGACAGCGGATTTGTGGGCCGCAGAGCAGTCTGTTGGCACTTGTCCTGCTGGGTTTGTACTGTAGTTTGTTGTGATTTTGCAACTACATATATATACGCTTCGCTAAGGGCTTGAATAAATGCGGATTCTTTACCCTTACCCTGCCACTGTTGATCCTGGGCATTAGTAATGCTTGTACAGTTCTCTAACCAATTGACTCCCCCGCGTTTGGCGATCGCCTCAGTTAGCCGGGGGTGTTGTTCGAGTTTAGCTTGAAGCACTTCTACCATTAGCTGGTATTCATCAACTGATGGATGCAACTGCTTTTGGTGATTAAATGCGTGTTCGGCGGATGCGTATGCTACCCCTTGAGGTTTTTGGACATGGGTTTCTACTCCATACTGCCCGGCGGGGGCTTCTGGATTATTTTTGACTGAAACTTGGTAATCGTTTTGCAGCCTGCCTTGTTCTTTGGCTAGTGCAGTGGCAAGACTGAGTGCTACTCCCAGCCCATCTTTAGAGTCTGGGCTGATATTTACTGGTGTTGCAGGTTGTTTTTGGATGGTTGGGAACGGAACAATTTTGCCATTGACATAATCTCCTAGTGGCTCCATGAATAAGCCATATACCTGACTCTTACTCGCTTGAGTTTGAGTAAGTTCTTTTGGTGAATGCTTCTCCCATCTCGCCCAGGCTTGCTGGTAACTTGGGTCTTGAATCATTTGGGTGGTAATTTTGTATTGCTTACCTACCCGAAAAGCAACTTGCTCGCCGTTTTTACCTTGGGCGATCGCAATATCTCCCTCATTGATACCATAAGTTTTTTGGTAATCTACACCTCTGGTAGTGTGTATCCTACCATGTCCGCGCATAGCATCAATGGTTGTATCAACTGATACTGTGCCAGCTTCGCCGTGCAGGTGCAGCGAATAAACCATTGGTACTGGTTTGCCAGATATAGTCGGGTTGTCTGGAATCTGAGGATTAGCAGCGCGTGCCGCAGTGGAATTGCCAAGGGCGATAATTTCTTCGACAGTTGGTTGGTTTGAAGAGTTTGAGGGTATGTTTCGGGTGACTTCTCTGAGGCTGGTATAACTGCGCTCTACTTTAATTTCTCCCCCTGGTGTCCACTCGTTAGTTTTGATGGTGAGGTCGTTGTTGCTTTGGACTACCACACGCGGAGGTTGATTTGAGGTGAGGAAGTTCTCAAATTTTTGGCGAACGCTGTTTTCTCTGCCCAGGTCATTTTTAATTGACCAGATGTTGATAGACCATCTGCCAGCCTCAGTATTCAGTGCAGCGTGTTCGTTCTTGCAGTTAAAGCGGGTTACTGTACCTGACTCAAGTTTAAACTCTTGGTATGGTGCGTCCTGATTTTCTTCCCTAGTCCATGCCATTCGTTCCTTAGCAGCGCGATAGCCCCAGTCAGAACTTCCGATATTGATGCTGCGGGCCTCCGTCGCGGCGTAGGAGTCATCACGGTGGTAGTTGATCCCAGCACCGGGGTTCTTGGAATAAGTTACCAGCACAATATCAGCGTCAGGATATACTTGTTTGACAAGTTCCATTAAAGAGTCGTCCTGTACCCCTGGCTTGAAGTCTTTATCCTTCAAATCCCATTTTGCACCGACCCATGCAACTTGTCTCAGTGGTGCATAGTTAGATTTGTCATTTTCAAGTATGGGTTTGAGGTGGGTTTCAAGATGCGATCGCAGCTGGTCTACTTTTTCCTCGCTTACCTTACCCAATATTTCGATAGCTTTAGTTGGATCGGCTTGACGCAAGTTGGGTAATAATATTGGTTGATTCTTAGCTTCTGATTGTGTATTCTTTACTACTTGTATCTCAACCGCGTTTTGATAGACTTGTGAAATTCCTGCAACTGTGGCGTTAGTATTCAATTGAATATTAGTTGTATTCTTTTCAGATAAAGCTTTAGCAGGAACAATTGGTACTGGAGAATCTTCTTGATTGAGTTCTTTTGGACGGTTGGGAAGTGCTTTTAGAGCTTTTTTGTACTCACTTTTTTTTGGAATTTGGTTTAATTTTAAAAGACTACATTCAGTTGCAACTTTTTCATTTAACTCTGTAATAAGCTGTTCGTAGCGGTCAAAACCATCAACTTCACCAATATTAATAGGTTCTCCCAGCAAAGTATTGAATTCTTCATTTATTTTCCCACTAATCTCATTTTTCTTAAAAATGAATGTAGCTGTGTTACTCTCAATCAAATAATAACTTTCAGTAGACTTTGATTCTAACCAAGTGGCTACAGCGATCGCGTCTTGTGCGGGAACTACTAATCCAAAAGCTTCTTTAGTTTCTAAGAGCGTTCCATCCGGGGAAGTATATTGTTGATTTGGATTATAAAAATATACAGTTTGTTGTGGAATGATTGGAGTGGGTTGTGAGGGTGTATCTGCACTTTTGATATGACCACCAGCACGGTTAATAAAGGTTTGTCTTAATTCGTTACTGATAGTAGTTTCATCAAGTACGAATACAGTCATTCCTTTTTTGGCTTCTAACCGAGCTTGTGATATAGGAAGCTGTTCGTATAATACTCCTATTTTTTCGAGATACCTTTTGGTTTTTTCGGCTATATTTTCATCAACTGCTAATCCTAAAAGCCCTACTAATTTTTGCTCTTTATCTTGGAACATGATTGTAGGGCGTTCGTTAATTTTATCGAGTATTTGGTTGCGATTTTCCTGCTGCTCGTCTCTGACAGGCTTTTCATTACTTATAAGCTGACTGCGTTTAACCCATTTGTCGGGATATTGTACTGTTTCTGGATTAATAATTATTTTACAAGTACTTTCATTACTGGTAATCTGTACAGGGATAGTGGTTCGTTGTTGGTTTGGGCGAATAATACCCGTATCAATTAATTTTTGTACAGTGCTACTTTCTTTCCTTTGCCACTGTTTTTGTACATTCCCTTTATTTAAATCAGCTTCGAGACGTTCATTATGCTGACCAATAATACCGAGTGATTGGTCAGCAATTTTAGCAATATAAACGTGCTTTTTATCAAATGCACGAACTAAAGTTTCTTGAAATGCTTGGTTGTTAATCTCCTGTTTCTTGTATTTTGGATTCGTAATATTAATTCGTAACAGATTTTTCTGAGATGTTTCTGCTATAGCATAGGCATTTTGTCCAGTGATGATAGTTTGAATTTTAAGCTGTAACTTTTGCCCATTTCCAGGCTTTTCCGCTAGCCAGCCTTGAGCAATACCTTCTTTGATTGATTCTTTATCAATATTGCCTAGTTTTTCAGGTTTATTACTATTTTGAAGATAGATAGTATAGTCTTCCCGAATTAGGTCAACCTTTTCGATTGTTAACATTACAGGTTCATTATTAAACCTTTGGGAATTCCCAAACTTATTAACTTCGCCTACTTTGAAAGTGAGTTCTGGTAATCCGGGTACTTTGGTTGTAACAGAGGTGGTGTATACTTCACCTTTTTCAACACTGCCAATAGCAATAGTACCAATTGGTAGCCGGGCATTACTTTGTTCAATATTTCCGAATGATTCGTAATTACCCTCTTGATTCTGGATTTCAATTACACTTTTTCCATCTTCAGCTAGATTAAATCGAATACTCTGAGGTTGATTTTGATTAAAAAACTCACTATTCCGGTCAAATCCAGTGATACTAAACTCGGTAAACTTGAGTGTATCTAACTGACTGATAATCTCTTGAGGAAAGGCAGCAAAGGCGAAATTAGAAACTTTATTTTGGCGATCGCTACTTTTATCATTACCAGTCTCACGAGTAGTTGATACTGCCCAGGTGGCAGCTGCCATTGTTAGCTTTTGGTCTTCTGGAATCGAATTATAAAATTCCTCTGCTACTTCGTAAGCTTTTTGGTAAAGAAGTTTAATTTGACCTTCGCTTAGTTCAGGTTGGAATGATATTTTGTTAGATTTTATTTCTTGTCCAAGTGTAATTTCTATCTCTTCGAGTTTATTTTCTTGCTCCCTCGCCAGTGTTCCTAATTTTCTAAACTTGGGTTTACCATTCTCAGTTTCATCGTTAATTTGAGCATAAACTAAATATTTATGCGGGCGGTTATTATTACGCTTATCTTCGGATATTTCTGATACTTTTATTGTAATTGTATGAGCTTTCCAGATAAACTCATTGTCATACTGTAGAAGATTAGTTATACTTACTTGATTACCATTAGCAAGAGTAATATTCGCAGACGGCCCTTTTTCAGTTTCTTTTTGTTTAGATAGCTCACTTGCTCGGTTGAATGATTTGTCGAATTCTTTTTTGATGAGGGTAGTTCTTAATCGCTGTTCATGAGAAAATTCAACCCCTTTAAATAAAGCTTGAAATTGAACGATTTCACGCGATTCGAGACGAGCTTTTTCAAAATACTGATTGGTTTGAGCAATTAGTAACTCAACAGGTGAATATCCCGTCGGTTGAATTGTGTTGTCAATATAAACATCTTTTTTCTTATCCTTAATATAGTTGACTTCACGGTGAAGAATCCGACTGTTGTTGCGAATAATTTCAATTTCAGGTTTTTTGGCACTCTTGAAAAGGTCAACTGCAATTTGATTTTGAAATGCTGCCTCAGCAATCATTTCACGGTACATTTGGGTATTAATGTTCATCGCCACTAGTGTATTGGTGGGTTCTTGCCCAACAGTTTTGATGAACTCTTCCATGTAACTGCGATACTTGCTTGGAATCTCCTTCCCTTCAATACCCTTGGATTTTGCCCAGGCTTCTGTTTTGAATAAATCTTCGTAGTGTTTGGCTACCTGCTGTACGTACTCAATTGAGTCTTTTTCACTACCAAAGTTTTTCAGAATCGTAATTTCTGACTCTAACGCCTCAATTGCCGTAAGGTGATTGTTTATAACACCCACACTAATGCCATCGCTCATGTGGATGGCGATTTCCTCAAATTCTGGCTGACTGCCATCTTCTTGGTAAAAAGATTGTTTTTTAAGTTTGACAGTTGGAGCGTAGGCGTTTTCAGGAAGGTTGCGCTCCTTTGCTTCGGCGGTGAGGTTAGGATACTTAGTTGCCCGCTCGAAGCCGATACAATCACCATCGTAGTCGCGTGCTTGACGCTCTTGTTCGGACTCTTGAGGGAGAATCTCTAATTCATAACCATCTGAATTTAGTTCTAAAATATACTGGTTAAATTTGTTAGTAAACTCGATTTTATCTTGAGTTTCGAGCTTACTAATACTTTGATCTAAGTAATTTTCAATACCTTCTAACTGGATATTTTTTCCTTGAGCTTCTGGCAGGATAGATTTAATTTGCTCATTGAGGCGGTTGTAAATGCGATCGCTTGTTTCGTCCGAGACAGCGATCGCACCCGCGAGAGGTTTACCATCAGGCCCAAGGATATCTTCTACAATTTTGTTAGTTGAGACGCACAGACCATTTGAGTTGAGGAAAGGGGAGCGGAAGTTGAGAACTTCTTCCCCGTCTTGATAATGCGGTATGGAAATTTCCCCATTTTGCAGGTCTTTGCAGGGGATGACCATTGCTCGCTCAAACGTTAACGTCTTGCCAATGGCGATTTCTTTCCACTCGTTTTGGACGAACCGGGCAAGTTCGCGCTGTACTTTCTCAGTTTCCAGAAGTTGGCCCTCTCCTTGCAGATCAGCTTTGATGAGTTTGTAAATAAACGAGTCAGTAGCAATGCGATCGCGCAAAGTTTCTAACTCTTCTGCTAATGTTGGATCTTCTGCTGCTTGTTCTTCTAGTGTGGTTGCTTGTTCTTCTAAAAAAGCTTTCCGCTTCTCGTACTTTTCGCAGTAAAGTTGTGCAAGTTGCCGAGGATCATCCTGTGCTTCTTTAAGCTTTTTGGCTTCAAGTTCTAATTGTTCAGTAAAATCTTTCAGTCCGTTAGGGAATGAAGCGAGTAACTGCGAGATAGCTGTCTTGCCGAGTTCAGATTGTGATTTTTCACCTAGCCAGATATTTTGCCTGTACAATCCGGGTTTAATTTGAGGCTTAGTCGGGCCATTAGGATTGTCTTTATCAGTTCCCTTGAACGCAGATAAGGGAAGAATTAGATCAATTTTAGTTGAGTTATTGGAGTCTTGATAATTGAGGATTTGCTCAAGGTTAGCAGGGCGTAGTGTACCTTTACCAAAACGGTATTTCTGATCATCTCCGTCTCGATTAGTCCAACCGAAGCGGTGCTGAATTACTCGATATTTATCACCTTTTTGATGCTTGGTTAATTCGTGATACAGTTCTTTTGATATTTGTCCGTAACAGTCTCCTGTTAACCGATATGCTTGGTCATTACTAATAATGCCGCCATTTTCACCATTATTATCATCAACTATTAGGATGTTTAACTCTTTATTGACAGCATTTTTACATGAACCAAGAAAGATAGACCCGTAAGCACCTCTATCTTTGTTATCAGGGCATAGTTGTCTAATTGTATCTAGACATTCTTCGGGGCCATATAACAACCGAGTTTTTGATGATAATAATAATTTATGACCTTCAGGATGATTAGTTAATTGTTCCACAGTTGACTTTTCGTCCATATGCCCGAACGAAAAGTTTACCCCAGGAAAGAAATGTTCTAGTAGAGTGTTATTAAGTTCTTCCTTTAATAGCGAATCTAGATTATTTGTATTACCATCTGTATGAATCCATTGATTTAATCTAGTGTCAAAATGTTTAGCTTGAATTGTCATATATGAACAATTAAACTTATAAAATTAAAGATAAATTTTCACTTTTTGGCACTAAAATACCCGTAGAGTTTAATTTTACTTTCTCTATACTGATAATTTATTAAACAATTTTCTAATTTATACCAACAAATAGCTATATTTTTTTATACCCTGAAATATAATTATTACTGAAAAATAGTTCCTAAAGACTTAATTCAACGTAGTCTTAAAATTTAAGTCGAAAAAAATATACAAACTTTTTGATTACTTCTTGCTTAACGCTAAATCAGTGGTAACATTTTTCATGTTTGCCATTGTGGTTATATTTGCAGTTTGGGACAGAAAGCTAAATTAGTGTGGCACCACCTTGATAATTTTATGCCTCCCTAATTTTTTACTCTCCTGTAGTTTTTCAATTTTAAGTGCCTCCTTTGTTCTAGCTATTATTTTTATTTAAAGTAACTAGAACAAAAATAAAACTGCCTAAAAGCTTGAATTATCAGTAGACTGAGCAAGATTCAAGTAGGATTTTTATATAAAATACATAATCTTGTATAGTGTTGTAGACGTTCTGCGTAATATTTAGCTTTAAATTGGTTCTCTAATTCTTCCAATTTAGATGTTTCTATAGGTTCTAAACCCAAATAATTATGATACGCCTCATTAGCTTCATTAAGAACACTATAAGATTTATATGATGCTTCATTTTTAACCATAAACTCTATCAAGCTTTCTATAGTGCTACCCTGCCAAGAATCTGAAATATTATCTTGAAATCTTCCTCTTTTAGTCGATGTGGCATCACTCCATAAATCACCAAAAGGTATATCTTGATTTTTAAATTGTTTGAGCCATTCTCTAAAACTTATAGTCATTTTTCACTTCTCCCTAGTCAGTTTTTAGCCTGTTGGCATACCTATCAGAGCGATTTGATTGTAATGGTTACGTCGCACTGGTAGATAAAGCAGCTTTACACATAATCCTGAAATACAGGATTTATATTTTGTGGCAGTAATGAAGTAAATTTTCCCATTTTGCTGATTTTATTAGTCGATGGATATAATTTCATCGATGTTGAAAACTTCAACTGTAGCATTTGGACTGTTCATATCTGTAGTTTGTTCGAGTAGACGTGTTGCTTCCTCAAGCAATGCGCTTGCGTTCTGAAGCAGTGTTCGCATCTGGGTTAACTTATTCCGCCGTTCGATACCGAGTTGTGCTTCTATATACCGCGCATCATTATGATGGCTGAGGTGAATTACCCGTACTTGTTGTTCTTTCTCTGAAGGTGCAAATATTGCGTTTTCGGCAGTTAGTTTATAGTATGAGTACGTACCACTGGGGCGTTTAACATTGTAGATGTGAAGTTCGCAACTAGGTGGTGCGATGTACTGTCCGTCGAAGTTAGTAAGTCCAGTACGAATATTATCTAATGTGGTGGCGATCGCCTCGACGGCGGAGACAATACCTAACGATTCTGGTGACTGTGGGCAACCGCGCCTCATCAGCATCATAATGGCAGCAGAACGACGAGTCAGGCGAATTTGTTCTTGATACTGGCGCATTTGTTCTTCCCGGATACGAACAAGTTCGAGTTCTTCATCAGGGGTTAGTTCAACTGTACTCCCACAAGTTTTGTAATTTAAGCAGTCGCCAGGGTCTATGCCTGGGTGCAACATCATACTTGCACAGTCAAATCCAAGTCCTGTACGTTTAAAATAAAGTCTTGAAATTTCAGAGACGCAAAACCTTGATTTTACGTGTTTATCTCCAGAATCTGGAAAGAATAAAGTCCTAAACTTTGATGAAGAGAAATGCTGAGACTACAGAAGTCTAAAATAATAAAGTCTTAAAATATTACATAAATCGAAGCTCGCTATAGCATTTATAGCTATTGTGTAGTTTCCAGAGGAATTTGAAAAAATGCTTCGGCTCTCCAGCCCAAAAATTGCATAAACAGCAGATGGTGAACAGGACTACAAGTGCTTTGGGGTTGCAGTAACTTAAACAACCAACTTTTCTGAGGATTCGGCAGTTCAAGTGGGCATTTAAGTTGTTGTAATAAATCTCTACAGTAGTGCTGCTTAAGCAAACTTAATAACTCCATCTCCCTGTCCCGGCGATTTTTGTTAGCACCAAGTTTTTGAGAGATGAGATAAAAATATCGCTTTAATATCGATTCCAAGCAATTAGAGTTATAGGGCTGATTCAGCAACCAAGCAGTATCAGTCGCAAGGGTTAACAAGACTTTGTGAGAAGAATTATTGAGATTAACATCTGTTGGTGAGGGAATTGTTTGTATTACCCTTTTTGCAGAGACAAACTCATAGACTGGTTGATGCCTTCGTGGATTAAGATCACTGGATACCAAAAATACTTGGTGAGTGGGGCAGACTTCTACACCAGGAGCTTGATGAAGTCGATGCCAGTAAGGTTCGCCAAATTCTTGCTCATCCTCCACAGCACACAAAGGACAAAATCTTAGCGAATAAGGAAATGGAATAGCAACCTTGAACAATCCAAAGATTTGATAGAACCATGAACCCCCAGAATTTCTCATTAATTGTAGGCGGTAATTTTGTTCTTCCGGGTTAAAAAAAGGACTGTACAGGGGAAACAGAGTATGGCGATTGACCAAACGCTCTACGGTATAACGATGTCCTTTGGGCAATACCGCAACTAGCCTATCGAGATTCCAGGGTAAATCAATTACCGCCTTTGCTGCATGATAACCTTGTAATTCAATGGCTACAGCATTTTTACTCGGATACTGCATATAGTCGTGGTAACGTCCGCACATACTATAGAGCAGTTCATCTCCAAAAGGGTCGGGAAATAAGCCAATCATCCAGAAATATCCTCCAAAAGATACTCTGTTGCAGCTTTAATGAATCCTGCTCGTTGTAACGATTCGTAAGCACCAAGCTTCTGCTTGACTCCCAACGCTACAATCTCCGACAATCCTGATTCATCAAGTTTCTCAGACTGGCTACCAAAAGATGTTGAGAGTTTAGCTTGTGGCGGTTTTTTAGGGCAACTGTCAGCTTGTGAATTAGCAACAGTAGACTCATTACGAGTGTTTTCTTTTACACTACCATTAATAACTTGTAACGTTAATTTCTCAGTAGCTTCTTGAAAGTAAGGTTGGATATCAACTAGATATACATCCTCAAACTTCTGCAACTCCACTTTATCTCCTCGTTTGAGAGCAGAAAGGACAGGAGCAGCCAAGCACAGGCAATCTTTGGCAACAGAACGAATGATAGCTTCTGTTACTTTTTCCTTACCAGTAGTAATGGCTCGAATTTGAGCCAGCATATAAATCTTAATCGCAAAATCAGTGATACCTTGTGTTTCGTAATACAAAGTATGTGCCAGTTGAGGGTTGAGTGGACATGGGTAAAGAGTATATTGATACCGCCACAAAGATTCTATGAAGAACTGCCAAGTATCATTCTCCGGCATGGGATGCCAAAGTAAATCACCCTGTCCTGTTCCCCGGCGCATTTGCCGAAACTCACCACTGAGAACAGACCAAGCCTTATAAGTGCCAACTAAAACAACGGGTAAGCCAATTGTGTTGATTAATCCGACGAAGAAGTTGAGCATTTTCTTGTGTCCGCCGCTCTTGGCTTCGCTTAAGTTTTGGAGTTCATCAATTACCAGCACCCCTAAACAATGAAGTGAGGCAACCCGCGCCATTGCTGGAATTAACTCATCTACAGTTCGCCGTCCCTTGCCGGCGTAGTGCTGGTAGTAAGAAGTGTCAAGGAGATCATCAACAGCTTGAAAAAAGTTCAAGCACAATCCCTTGATAGAACCATCAAAAGGGCAATCGAGTTTTAGCCAGACAATTTGTCGTAGGGTAAAGTCACGACTGCGGTAATAACTGTGATTAATTACTTGGGGGTAGAGCTGCAAAACCGATTCAACGGCTGTTGTCTTGCCTACACCACTCATACCCATTATGGTAAAGCCATTGGCAGTAGAGCGTAAGCGACTAGGTGGTACTTGGTTAGTCACAAGAGCTTCTACCTTCTGCCTGATATCATGAAAGAACTCACGGCTAGCAGGGTTTCGGGCGCGATACCCACTCCGAATTAGACGAGCAAATCGCTGTTCTAAATCTATGTGTACTGGCAGAGGTTGAAAAAATTGCAATACCTCCTGAATTAAGTGCAGACGCTCGTGATTAGGTAGCAATCGCTCTTGTGCATCATATCTGGGAAGTAAAGAAAGCGAAATGAAGGCTTGTTCTTCGGTTAATAAAGGGGGCAGTGCCTCAATTAGAGGATTATCACGGTAAATAGAAAGTTGTTCTGGATTATACTGGGCAAATACTTCTCTACCCCGAAACACTAGCAGATGTGGCGAGTGGGCAGGCTCAGGAGTCATTATTCCAACTCTCCTCACGTAACCGACGCAATTTATCAAAGGGTTGTGGGGGTGGAACATACTCCTGTTCTTCACCCTCAAGTTGACTATCTCTAACTATGGGTACAACTGTTTGGGCGTTGTCAGATACTTCTGGTCTAAAGTAATCTGCTCCACTTAGCCGCTCATGGTCACGCTCCAGTTGCCGTGACGAGCGAATATTTTTCACCCGCTTGTGAGGAGTCAGGTCACAACGTGCCGCCTCAGTTTGAGTGCTAGCTTCACAAACAATTTCCTCGACATTAGCATGGAAAACCGCTTGACTCCTTTGACTGCGGGTTTGAGCAACTTGTTGACGTTGTTGTTTCAATGCCAAGTAATCTGTTGCTTCGTGCCAATCCCGTCCAGTGAAAGTCTTCGATACGGGCAGAAGATGGCAGACTTCCATCCGTTTACCACCTTTATTACGTAAGTAGATAGTATCAATTTGGCGCGGGTCGTAAGCAATCGAGAGCTTCCATCTACCTTCTAATCTGGCTTTGATAAACCATTGCTCTCGCACTGCTAGTTCACAAGTGTAAAACAGCCCGCGATAGTAAATCCCTTGATGGGTGACAGAGGCACTGTCAGTTGGTAATAAATTTAACCTGACAATTTCTCTTGGCATTACCCTTGGACAACCTTGATTTTGAACGCCCCAGTGCCATAAGTTAATCGGATATGGTTCAACACCATCTGCAATCATATATTCATTAGCTGGATAAGTATCCAATCGATGTTGATTGTTATGGTCGAGGATACAAAGCAGCATCAACTTGCGAAACTGGTTAAGATCCAAAACAGCATCTAATCGATAATCCTTGTCACCCCGTTCGTAAGTTTGATGAACAGCCCCAGGCATCCAATGTATCAGTTTGTCATTACTGAGTCGAAAGTAACGCTCGACTATAGGTTTCCAATCTGGGCGAAAGGGCGGAGTATTGTCTACTCGAATACCCAAAGCATTTACTAGATTATTAGCATTGTTACTGAGTAGTTCTCCCCGGTCAGCCAAGATAGCTTCTGGTAGATGATGACTAGGCCACTGAGCCTCAGTGATCTCAATGCCGTATTCTTGGCAAAATTTCACCTTATTTGCAGTGGCATTTTCCAGTGCTAACATTGCTCCCAACCAACTAGGGCCTTCCAAGCTGACGCTAAAACCTACAATCAAACGGCTGAAAACGTCAACTACCAGATAAATCACTGGGCGACCGATGAGCCGATTTCGGTCTAATGAACTAACTAAATAAATGTCGCCAATAGTCGCATCAATTTGATACAAGCTGCCGGGACCACTGGCAATGTTGGTCGCATTTCCCGTAACAGCACGATGACGAAGATTAAATCGGTGTTCGCCGACACGAGATTTGAGTGTGCGGCACAGTGAACGGTCTTTTTTGTACCAGTAGTAAAATTGAGCGTAGGTTGGTAGTTCCTCGGCAGGCGGTAAGATTGGCACTAACACACCATTAATCGTTTCATATCCCTGATGAAAAAATTTTTCTAGGGTTAGTTGATAACATTGCTTGAGTGTTCTCCCACTACGGGTTTCATAGAACAGTTGAATCCCTCGGCGAAAATATTCTCTGACTTGTTGGTCAACATTCACACCTATTGCTTGCTGTTCCCCCAGTGTGAGTTTGTTTGGACGACCCCGTTTGCAGTGATTGCTCTGTCGCAACTTCCCAGAACCACCGCATTGGTCAAAGCGAGGAAGTAAGGCATTTTTTACTTGTCCACCTTGCCAATAACGCCGTAAGTAGTTGTAAATAGTTGCTGATGTTCGTCCTGTCTTGACAATGGTATCTGCAACCAACCGACCGCGAATAGTCCACAAAGGCTTGTCCCTGGTGGTAAACCCAATTGGTTGTCACAATCAGTAGTAATTGCTACTAATGGAGTATCAGTTTGCATCACTTGTTGAGTTAGCACATAGCTGATTTGCTCAATCTCTATTTCTGTTAGTGATAGGCTACTGGGGTGGCGAAATGGATGTATCCAAGCGACGTTATCTGCAAATGCTTTACTGATTTCATTTTCTGTGACAATTCCCCAGCTAATTCCTCTGTTTTGCCAGTAACGACGCTCTATTTCCAATTTCTCTAATACCCGTATTGATGACAATTTTTCTTTTGGTTTTACTGTCCGAGCTTGTTCTGTGACTCCTATTGATTGGCCAAGTGTCACTACAAAATCCGTTGTCATGACAATTGGGTCTTTTGTTCGCGGATTGGCTGGGTGTCGGATATTCAATTGCTGGGCAATTTCTTGTGTCTCTTCTAAAGGCAGTAATGGGTACTGTTCTCGAATATCTGTAACTAACACTGACCAATCAAGAAGATAAAAGTAGCGCAGCTCTAACTGGCTAAATAATTCATGCACTCGGTCGGTTGTCCAACCTTTGACGCGGCTTGATACTCCAACAGATGGGACATCCCGGACTACCAGCCACGGCTTGTAATCACATCCTTTACCTTGCCCAAAACCCTGGCTGATATGCTCCTCAATGTCAGTTGCGTTGAGTAAGCGTTTGCGCTTAACCATGTTTGTTGACCCTGAAATTTCTCACTCAGGGATGCTAAGAGTGCAACGCCTCCGAGTGTTCATCTCAGATTACTTCTATTTGTACCCGTTAATTTAAGACTTTATTTTAAATTTCAAGACTTTATTTTAAATTTTAGAACTTTATTCTAAACGTACAAGTCCACATTTTTTCTTAGGCATGGGTTATCGTTTTTGTTCTAGTTACTTTTATAATTTTATATAGCTAGAACAAAGAGGCTTATGGGCGAGATAAACGATGTTAGAATTTTTGCGCCTGAGCAAGATATTGCGTCGTGGCAGTCGTTGTTTGAGAAGATGGAAGCGCAGGGACTGGTTGAAATTGTCCAAAAACCAGATAAATTTTATGAAGTCAGGGGAAGTGAGAAACTTAAACGAGGGTATTTCAAGATTAAGCTGTTGCGCTGTGATTTGTAAAAACAAATGAATAAAATTACTCTTCTCTAAAAATAAGATTAGAAATTATGTCAGAATACATTCGTCAAAATAGTTAGAAAAAATAAGTGTAAGTTGACAAATCAAACTATTAATTATCCCTGTTATGTCACTCTCGGAAAACAATAATTGAAGCAAGATTCTAAACTTTTGATTTAATCAAGCTTTCAGCCTTTATTTTCTAACAGAAACTAAAATTTATAGCCAAAATCCGAAAGTTAAAGCTCTGAAAGGCTTCCAGCGATTGGGTTATCCTAAAATGACACAACAGGGTTATACTGAGGTAATTCTGTATTCTGGCTCTTGGCTTATGAGTGCTGAATTCTTACCATATTAAGAGAAAATCATTGCTGACTTGCCACCAATTTTACAATTGTATTTTTTTATGTCACAAGAAAGTAAAATTATAGAATTAGCTAACTATTTTTGAAACAAAATTTAACTTTTGATTATGTGCATAGATGAAACGATAGCATCTGATATTAAAGAAGCTGTAGCTAGGGTTTCTTGCTATTTAGATGATTTTGGCAGTCATATTAGCCATTTAGATTTTTCAATTGAAAATTTAGAAGACTTAAAAGAATAATTTGCAGAAGGAACTGATAAAGATTCAATCGATACTTATTTGTACATTGCATTATCCCGAATAAAATCTACTAAAAATCGACTAGAGGAAGATATTAAAATTATTAAAAGTTACTTGACTTATTTTATTGAATCCTCCAGTAAAATACCTGAATTTACTTACGATTATGAAAAAAATAAAATTAAAAATAGACAAAAAAAATAAAAGTTATGCCTAAAAAAGATGTCTGGGTAGTATTTGGTCACTTTCTAGATTTAAATTACTATTACGTATCAAATACTGAATGGACTTTTGAAATAGAAGAAGCTTGCTTATTTAAAAGGAGAGCGAAAAATTTCGGGGGAGATGAGGGACAAGACGCGGTAAGATGACTCAATGATTGATCCGGCTGAAAGAGTCATATATCAATTAAAGGTAGTGCTGTTGGGCATTAGCCCAATGATTTGGCGACGGGTAAAAGTGAGTAGCGACAGCACAATAGAAGACTTGCATTACACGATCCAACTGGCAATGGGGTGGGAAGATATTCACCTCCATCATTTCATCATCCACGGTAAGCAGTACGGGATTATCCAACCAGGGGGAACAATATTTAGCGATCGCGCCTGTGAAGTAAAACTCTCGTCCCTTGGGTTGAGAGAGAAAGAAAAGTTTTTATACGAATATGACTTCAGTATCTGCCCATTAATGGGTGCATGGCGTTATTGGTGGCGGCATCAAATCAGAGTAGAAGCAATACTTACTCCAGATTCAAACCAAACTTACCCAATCTGCACTGACGGTAAGGGTGTTTGTCCCCCAGAGAACTGTGGCGGTCCTTGGGGCTTCATGAAAGCAAGGGAAGAGTTTTTTCTTTGGGACGTATTAGAGCGTTTTGCTTTAATGTTGGAGAACAAGAAGATTGACATGGATAGAGAAGAAGCCAGCAAAATACTAACTTGGCTATTGGTTTATCAAAACCGCTTCGACCGTCAGAAAGTCAACCAAAATCTACTAAAATACGCTACTGGAGTCAGGGAGTTGATGTAATTGTTCAAGGGGATAGTGTGAAATTTAAAATCCAAGTAATTGTTGAATCAGAATCAGGAGAAACCCAATTAATTCAAGAAATTTTACAAATTGAAAAGGGTAATCTACAGCCTGAAAACTTAGGACTAACGCTAGCTCAAGGCAAAGAATTATTGCTTCAGACACAACGCAGCATAGTTAATCAACAAATAGCTCTATATCAAAAACAGCAAGAATTATGCTCACATTGTGGCAAAAAGTTATTACATAAAGATAAGCGGACAATCACGCATAGGACACCTTTCGGCAAACTAAAATTGCAATGTCAGCGATTATTTAACTGTGCCTGTAGCGAGCAAACAACTCGTAGTTTTAACCCAGTAGCAAACCTACTAAAAGAGCGTACATCACCCGAATTGCTCTACCTAGAATCAAAATTTGCATCCCTAATGTCTTATGGACTGTCTAGCAAATTATTACAAGAATTACTACCAGTAGAAGGAGAAATAAACGCTACATCTATACGGAACAATCTACACTCACTTGGTAAGCGTTTGGAATCGGAGTTACCAGAAGAAGTAGGAATGTTATACGAGGGTTGCCAGAGAGACTGGGATAGGCTTCCCAGACCAGATTTACCGTTGGTAGTAGGGATGGATGGAGGATATGTTCGTTTCTATGACAGGAAAAATCAAACAGCAGGTCAATTTCAAGTTATTGCAGGTAAGAGTATAAAAGCTGACGGTACATCTAAGCGTTTTGGGATGGTTTATTGTTACGATACCAAACCGCAACGCCGTATATTTGAGGTGCTAAAATCTCAAGGGATGCAAATGAACCAACAGGTCACATTTTTATCAGATGGTGAAGAAAGTATTCGTGACCTACAGTATTATCTGAACCCTAATGCAGAACATATACTCGATTGGTTTCACATCACAATGCGGATCACTGTGATGAAACAAATTGCCAAAGGTATCACTAAAGAAGATGTAGAAACAGGTATTTCGAGCGAATCTATCCAAAAAGATTTGACCTCTTTAAAGTGGTATTTGTGGCATGGGAATGTATTTAAAGCATTATCAAAAATTGAAGATTTAATGGATAGTGCCTGTGCATTAGCTTCAGATGATTATGATACTGAACCAAGCCTGGAAGCAGAAAAACTCTCTGACTATTTAGAGGAATTTGAAACTTACATCTCAAATAATGGTCAGTATATTCCAAATTATGGCGAACGCTACCGGAATGGAGAACGTATTTCTAGCTCGTTTGTAGAATCTACCGTCAATCAAGTGATTAGCAAACGATTCGTTAAAAAACAACAGATGCGGTGGACTCCAGAAGGAAGTCATCTCTTAATCCAAGTCCGAACTAAAGTTTTAAATGATGAGTGGGTTGGCAAATTCCAGCAATGGTATCCCGGATTTAAGGTCGATAGCGAACTGGCAATACGCTAAAGTCTTATGCTTTAAAAAACGCAAATCAGTGTAATTAAATTTACTTTATAGTCACAGATTTCTGTAGAAGACTGGCTTGGTTTTTATGTCTTTGTGCTTACCAACTTTCGTGTCTAAGTTGGTAAAATCAGCTCGTATACCCCAAGCTTTTTAGGAGTTTGGGTCATGGTCAAGCAGCTCCTCCAACTACCGAAAGTTGGTAAAACTCAAAAAGGAGAGCGTCAGTCGCCTAACTCTCACAAATACTCAGAGGTTAGGACTAGGGAGCATTTGTTACCAGAAGAAGTCGAGGCGATGCGGTCAGTTATCAAAAAATCCAAGGGTCGCCATGCTCATCGAGACTCAACCCTAATTTTGTTGATCTATCGTCACGGATTGCGAGTGGCAGAGGTGGCATCTCTGCGCTGGGAACAAATAGATTGGAATGGTGGTACAATTTACGTGAAGCGGGTTAAAAAAGGTACTCCATCTACTCATCCTCTTTACTCTGAGGAAATTCGTTCTCTCCGCAAGCTTCAAAGAGATTATCCTGCTAGTCCCTACGTTTTCCAGTCTTCTCGACATGGCCCGTTGGCACATGATACGATCGCCGGCATTGTTGAACGGGCTGGTGAGTTAGCTGGTCTACCTTTCCGAGTCCATGCTCATATGCTAAGGCATGGAACGGGCTATTATTTGGCTAATCGAGGTATTGACACTCGGACAATTCAGAGTTACCTGGGACATAAAAACATTCAGCACACAGTTCGTTACACCGAACTTGCATCTACTAAATTTCAAGGTCTTTGGGATGATTAATGCCCATCTCCCCCGAAATTTTTCGCTCTCCTAAAACCAAGGAATTAGCCGAAAGCACAGTAGGTAGGCTAAAAACTTATGAGAAAAAGAATCTGGACTTTCACGGAATCAACCCAGATAGCTTGTCTGTTGAACGCACCCGCCTTGAAGTTAGCGAATTTCTACATTTTACGGCTTAATTTACCTCTAATAAATATAAACGCAAAAAATTGTACTTTTGATGGTTAGACACCCAATACTTGTCGGTTAAGGGGAAAAGGGGAAGGGGAAAAGGGAAAGAAAAAACCTTTAACCCTTCCCCTTTAACCTTTTCCCCAAACCAAATTCTGAGTTCAAAATGCTTAACCGAGTAGTATTGGTTAGACACCAATCATCAGTGAGAGGTTAGAATAAAGTGCCTTTTGTCAATCAGTTAAAATACTCAAAATATTCTTAATAAGAATGATAATCGTATTGAGGGTAGGGGGAGGAGGTGAGCGACGCTCACCTCCTCCCCCTATATTTGATTATCATTATCTTTAATATGTTTAACTACTTTTATAGGAGATGAAAAAGTATTGTAACGACATAGAAAGTGGGCAGCATTGTTAGGTAAATTCAATTATCAAATGAGGTAATGAAAAGTTTGGTCTGCCATTATGCCCAAGCGACAAAAACAAAACTCTGACCACGCGCACAAACATAATACTCCTACTATAGATAATGAGGCAATTTCTCAACAATTAGAAGCGTTGTTGACTCCAGCTATTTTTGCTCAACAAAAATATTACAAACAGTTAGGATTACGAGATAGAATTTTGAACTTATCGTTCATGGTGGCAGCAGTACTAACACTATTATGGAGACAAGTTCCTGGAGTACAAGAGTTAAATCGCCTTTTGGCAAGAGAAGGTTTCTTATGGTGTCATGTAACTAAAGTTGCTCAACAATCGCTTTCTCAAAGGTTTTTGGAATTTCCTGCTGAATTATTTGAGCGGGTCTTTAAAGATTTACTACCTCAGTTACAATTAAATTGGCAGCAACGGCTTAAGCGACCACTGCCAGATAGTGTTAAGTTTGCACGGGCGAATTTTGAACATATTTGGATAGCTGATGGCTCCACATTAGAAGCATTATTTCGCAAGCTCAAAAGCCTGGAAGACTTAAAAACAGGACAGTTAGCCGGGAAAATTTGTACAGTTATTGATTTGGTAACTCGTTTACCCGTCGAAGTTTGGTTTCACACTAATCCAGCAGCATCGGACACTAATTTTGAATCGGCATTATTAAATTTACTGACTGCTAAAACTCTGATTTTACTTGACAGAGGTTTTTATCATTTCCAATTTTTACAACAACTTATTAACCAAGAAATTCATTTTATTACTCGTTTAAAAGCCAAAGCATCTATTAAGTACTTAAAGATTTTCAGCTATGACCATTCAGTTAAGGACAGATTAATTCAACTTGGCACTGTTCGTCGTGGCGCACCAGTACTCAATTTACGCTTAATAGAAATTAAGGTTGGAAAAACTAGCTATTCTTATGTTACTTCTGTCCTCGATCCACAAATATTACCTCCTTATGTTGTGGCAGATTTATACCGACGAAGATGGAGAGTTGAAGAAGCTTTCTACACAGTAAAACGCTTGCTCGGGCTATCTTATTTATGGACTGGTTCTATTAATGGTATCAAGCTACAAGTCTGGGCTACTTGGTTATTTTATGCTGTTTTAGTTGACTTGGGAGATGCGGTTGCAGACGAGTTATCTCTGCCATTTGACCGCATTTCTTTGGAGATGATATTTCGCGGTTTGTACCATTTTAGTGTCGCAAATGGCAAAGGCAAAGCGGATGACCCGATTAAGTACTTCGCTGCCCCAGAGAATCAAGACTTAAGCGTGGTTAAATATCTCCGAAAGCCAGTCTCAAAGCTGGATTTATCGCCTTTTCCTGCACCCTCTTGACAAATGTGCGATTACCTTAACCTCTCACGGATGGACACCAATAGACAAAACAATTTTTTATGCCCTACAAATCCACAAATAGCCGCCCCCAAATTCACATCCAGCTAGACAAAGAACCTGGATTGCTAGACGAAATTTTTAAAACCTAAACTGTTTAGTTTGCACTTTGTGACAACTTCGCCAACAGTGTCTTCGCCAGTCCTACCCCTAATTTTGAGTAGATTAAATTCTCTGTACTAGCAGATTTACTACTGCTCAATACCTCTTTGCGATCGCTGTTTATTCATTAATGCTTGTTGGGTAAAGACGCGCAGGCTTTCAATCTGCTCGATTTCATTTGTTGTTAATCGAGTTTGTATCTCTTCATACCAGTTTCCCTGATTGTAGCAGGTTTGCATTACAAGAGTATTATCCCCATGACGGTAAACACTCAGACTATTGCTATCTAAGCTGGCACTCAACTCCCGTCCTTTGATACGGAAGTTATTGGTCACAAGCATATAGCCAGTGATTATAGAAGGCAAATGTTTGAGAGTAGAAGGCAGAAGGTTAAGAGAAGGAGGAATAGGGGAAGATTGCTTTTCCAGGAATTGTTTAGCAGTGAGACCGTTTTCTTCTGAAATATCCTGTTGTGGGTACTGTTTTTGGGGATGCGGCTGAACTTTTTTCTTAGTGTTATTTGCTTTCAATGTGGGGTTGTCTTCCAATTTGGATTGTATGACTAGAATCTCACTTGGATAATTACTGTTTAGTGTATATGTACTAACAAGTGTTTTGGAGTTACTATCGGTATCACCATTGCTATCACTTGCACTGCTGCTAGTAGGTTTATCACTATTTGAGTAATTATTATTACTTAGCATATTGCAATTTATGCGGTTAATTGCTCTGGCTTTAGCTTGTTGAATTACTTCTTTATCTTTATCTGGGTCGTACATGATTCCATATTCAGACCGCAGTTTATTCCAGCTATAAGGTTTGTATACTTGATAACCAGCAATTTTTACTTCATTATGAATGTAGGTAAAGCCTAGTAGTTCTTCCCCCTGCATCTTAGGCAATACTCCAATGTTATTTTCCTCCAGGCGTTGAATAAACGTAGAGACGGTGGGACTGTCCTTAATGGCTTCTCCTATTGCTTGGCGAATAATTTCCTTACTGGTTGGGGTTTTGTGCTTACTGTTGACTGCTCTAATGCTTTTTGATCGGTTGGGGCTGGTGAGTGTAATTATTCCGTACTCTTCCTCTAACCTAGAGGACACAGCTTCATTTGTTGTCGGTGTTACTTCCAATCCTAGTTCTGCCGCGATGCGTCTAGTTGAGACTTGGGAGTTGAAATAATCATAGGAATCATTAACTAAGCTGCCATCTAACCGAATCCGGGAGGCGATTATATGCAGGTGTTCGTGGTTGCGATCGTGGTGGCGTACTGCAACAAACTGACTGGTAGCTGCTACAGATGATTCTTCTTTGGGCAAGTATCCCATATCCTTGAGATATTCTCTTGCTACATAACTGTACTGACTGTTGGATAAATGCTCGTGGTAGTTCGGGCGGTGTGCGATTGAGATGATGAGGTGAGCGCACTGCCGTTTAACTGCTTTGTTAGTGTACTTGATGGTGAGAAACTGCTGGTTAAATTCATCTGGCTTTGTTCCCATCATATTAGTATCGACAATCGCAGCATCATCTTTCCCCAAGACATACTTGAGCGTGTCGAGAAAATTAGGTTTTTTGTAGATGACAGGAATCAAATTGAGACAGTTGAAAGTGGGGGCTATAGAACTTGTAATGCCTTATTTATCTTGGCTTGAGGGTGATTTATCTGGAACGTCTAGGTTAAATGCAGCTGCGATGGTCTGATCTACAAGTGCGATCGCCTTATTAACAGTATCCAAAATTTGCTGGTTGTTTGTTTCTTTCGCTAAATGAGATAACATCATCAGTTCGCTTTTAAGGTTTGCAGCAGTAGCGCGGATAGTTATCAAGTCGGCGGGCGGTTTTGCCATTAGTACCCGCCTTAATCCACAGGAACGTAAATACTCAGATGCAGTTACCCCTGTGGCGATCGCTTTTTCCTCAATGGTAGTTTTCTCTTCCTTAAAGAGGTATACCTTGATAGATTTAGTTCGCTTTACGGGGTCATTTACCATACATTAGTCATCAAAAAGTAAATATAAAACAGAAGTAGTATTTATTAGAACTACATGATAAACGATTGTATTGAATATATTGTCAATTAATCTAAATTTATTGCGAATAATATAAGGATAAAATAACCCCATTGAACATACCTTGTTTTAGTTCTGGATTGTGCGACAACAGCAATGCTTTATTTTGGAACGGGACTGATGTAAATTCATATGCAGAGAGGGTTGTAGAGTTTTGTTTTAAGACGATTGATGTTTGAATTAATGCTGAAATAGTTGGGTCAATTTGCCCTCAGAATACCTCAGTCATGGGAATTGTAAGAGTTTATTTATCTGTTAATAACATATTTTTATTTAAAAAATTAGACCTAATTTTTAATTAATTGGGGTAATTAGTGTGTTAATTGGGGTAGTTAGGAGTAAATACGGGGGTAAGTTATTCTACAGTGTGGTTAAAGTAAGAGTATTGACAAATAGCTTACTGAAAAGCTTGAGTTGCAGATTATATAGAAGTAAAGGTATGGCAAGAGCGAGTAAGCCTGCTGATTCTGTTGAGTTGGCGCGAATCATGCGGAATAAGGATACTGAAGATGGGATAGTAATTAGCTATCTCCAGTCGAAGAAGCGAGGGCAAACTGAGTTAGTATGTGAGGCGCTGCGGGCGTATTACCTGCCGTTTGCATTATCTGCTGCGGGAGTATCTGGTATGGAATTGCAGTCGGCCCTCCATGATGCGATCGCGCAACTTGAAGCCCAGATAATTAAGATGAAACGGACATTTGGGATGGAGGGGTTGCCCCAGGTAGTTCTTGTTAATCCTCATAGTGGAATTTTCTCGCAGGGTGTGATTGGCTTACAACCAACAATTGGAACTAATGGTGTGGGAGTAACTCCTGTTTCAACTAATTTGGTTCCCCCTTCGGTTTCTTTTTTTGATTCCACTGAGCCAAATCCTGACTCGCTACCTGTTACGGCAGAATCAGTAGGGTCAAATGTTTTGGAAGAAGATTCTGAAGATGATGGGTTCTTTAATGATGATGAGGATGACCCAATTGCTAAGGCAGAAATAGAAGTTGATGCAGGATTTCGTCTGGAGTAAAGGGATTATCAGGAATGGCTGTTAGGTGTTAGAGAAAAGCGTATTCTTTGCCTTCGCTTGTGATACTTACGTAATTCCCTCCTTTGTCCTGTTTGTCATTGTGGGCAGTATTTTTTAGAGTGCGATCGCTACGCCCGCCGCAGGCACTGTTGCTACGAAGTGCTTTGTACCTCTTCACAAAGCACATTGAGAAGAAGTTTTTGCCCAAGCACCTGCATTATTCAAAGTTTCGATTAAACCATTTCGCCATACACTTGGTCAAAGCTTGTGGTCGAATGCATTAACAGTATTTGACCGAACTGGAGAGGCGATCGCATTCTAACTCCGGAGGTGCAATTGCCTTCATGATATTTCATTTGTAAAAGTTGCAATCAACAATTTTGCAGCAAAGCAAATTTGTAATAAACCCCATTGGACATACCTTGTTATTGTTATTGTACAAGACTGCCCAATTGTGGTGCTTTTAGTGAGGTAAATGTGGGGATGATTGAGGTAATACTGGATGCAATAATCACAATTACATTGTTTACTTGACAAGCCAAAGACAAATATTATTTTGTAATTCAACTTTTAGTTGATACAGAATTAGGGTGTGATTGGGGTAATTTGTTCATGATACAGGACGTAATTTAACCAGCGTGTGTTGAAGAAATTTTTAATACATTAATTTACTTAGAATCTACAGTTTCGGTTTGGTATTAGTTTTATAGAAGAAAATGATCGTAATGGTTTTTTCTCTACTTACTTTGTATGTAAAAAACCTGTTAACTCCTGTAAAGAAAATGTTTTGCATTACAGCATCATTTCTATTTCAGGTAAATTAGTAACAATAGGAAAAGTTAATAAAACATCAATATATATGCCTAAAATTAAGGAGAAAACAGACGTAAAAAAGATAGTAATTACGATTGACATGGGTGCGAGTAAAACCAAGGCTATCGTTCAGGAGTATCCAGAAGGAAAGCCTGTTGTTTTACTTTTAGACTCAGAAATAGCGGATGTTGCTAAAGCCTCAGTTGAAAGCGTCCAACCTGAAGGTAGTCCTGAATCTCGTGCTTGGGTAGGGATAGGCGATGAGTATTTCGCCTTGGGAGAACTTGCTCGTCGTCGGTTTGGGGGTATATCGCAACTGAGGGAGTTAAAATACGAACTAGCAATCCCCAAAATTTGCGGTGCATTTTGGCTGGCTAAGGAGAAGTTGAACCTGGGTAATGATGTTGCAGCTTACTTGAGTGTCCTGCTGCCGCCGGGTGAAGTGCAAGACAAGGAACAGTTACAAATTCGGTTGAAGGATACGTTTCGGGGGTTTGATACACCAGCAGGTAAGATGCGGGTGAAAATGCTTCGTTATGATGCAGCTTCTGAAGGTAGTGGAATATTTTTCCACCGTAGGCGAACGCTTGGCGATCGCGTACCTGTTTCGATGTATGTAATGCTTGGCTATCGCAACGCGAGTATTTTCACCTTTCGGAGTGGTTCGATTGGCGCAGGAATAACCAGCAATTTTGGTATGTCTTGGTTAGTAAATAATTTGATTTCCAAAACATCGGGACTAAGCCCTGATAATTCCAACATTATTGAGGTACTGATAGAAGCTGGAGCCAGTTGTGACCCCCAGGTGATGCAAAAACTCTCACGCAAGCGCAAAGGTGATGAGATTCAACTTGATGGAGAGTTGATGTCCAAAGCTTTATTACTTGCTAGAGATGAATATTGGCGTGCGATCGCTAGGTGGTTACGCTCAAAGATGGATGAGGATATTGAAGAACTGGTATTTTGCGGAGGAACTGCGGATTACATTCGTCCTGAAATAGATGCTTACTTCCAGAAAGAGGGGATTAAAGTATCCTGGCACGCTAATATTTTTATACCTGATGAAATATCTTCTGGTATGGGCAATCGGATGGCGGATGTTTGGGCTTTCCACCAGCACATGATTATTCAGTTTGACAAGCTAACTGGTTATATACGCTCTGAGGTTGTACCTCTAACTAAATCTGTTGAAGGTAATACAAATAATACAGGTGAAGAAGTTAAGCTTAAGTATAACTTTACACCTTGCGAACGCCCTAGTACCTTTATTGCTGTGAACGAGAATGTTTGATAGGTTCAGACAAAAATAGTTTAGTAAAAAAAGAATCAGTTAGAATGAGATGCTGCATAAAACAGTACTTTCTAACTGACTCTTTTAAAGTTTAGTATGGCTGTTGCTCTAGCATTCGGGAGCAATCAACATGAGAATTGGTAATTTCTGGAAAGTGTTGATGGTGTTTGGACAAACTAAATTTAGAACACTTGCTGCTCAACTGCTTGAGAATTTTACTGGTAATGAATCAAAGCCTTTAAAAACCAAACTAGAGTGTCTTGGGATGGCAGATTTGTCAGGATCGAATTGAAGATTGGGCAATCGTCTCAGCAACGTATTAAAGCAAATCATTAATTCCATACGAGCCAAAACAGCACCAAGACAAAAATGGACACCTGGTCCAAATCCAAGATGCTCGTTAGGTGAGCGGGTAATATCAAACACATCTGGAGCGTCAAATTTTTCCGGGTCATGATTGGCTGCTCCAAGTCCTAAAGCGATCGCGCTCCCCGTGGGAATATCTTGATGGCCAATGGTCAAATCTTGTTTAGCAATCCGGAATACAAATGGAGCAGGAGTATCAAACCGAATCATTTCTTCCACTGCACAAGAGATTAACGCTGGATTTGCTTGCAGTTTCTGCAATTGGTCAGGATATTGAAGCAAAGCATTGACTCCATTGGGAATTAAATCAGTTGTAGTCAAGTGACCAGCATTTAAAATCAGGATACATAGAGATGGAAGTTGTTCTGTGTCAAATCCTTGTTCTTCATAGGCAACAGTCAGCAAACTAATCATGTCAGTTCCTGGTTGCCGCCGCCGTTGTGCAATCAAGCGTCGAATTAATGCAGTAAACTCAACTGAGGCAGCATCTGCTTTACGGGCCAAGGCTTCGATATTATGCCCGCCAGGGGCCCCCCAAAATGTTCCAATATCCATTGCCCAGCGAATCAAATTATCTCGATCCCCCTCCGGAACACCAAATATCTCAGCAACAATCAAAGCTGGAAGCGGTACAGATAAATCAGTAACAATGTCCATATAACCACGGTTTTGGACTTGATCGAAAAGGCGATCGCACGTAGCTTGAATAATCGAACGCCAACTCTCCAATGCCCGTGTAGTAAATCCCTGATTAGCTAGCTTGCGTAGACGCGTATGCTCTGGGGGGTCTTTTTCGATCATCATATTGCAAGTCAGATGAATAAAGTTTTGAATTGAATTGACATCTACATCTCCTAGTTGCTTGATGAATAAAGGACGGCGATCTGCACTTAAGCGCTCATCACGCAGAGCAGCTTCAACATCTTTATAACGTGTGAGTATCCAATAACCTAAAGCTTCTGAGTAATAAACAGGGTCTGCTGCCCGCATAATGTTGTAGAGAGGATAAGGATTAATTAAAGCATTTGGTGAAAATAAATCGTATTGTGGCGTTTTGGTCGCAGACATATTATTGTGTTTCCTAGATATGAAACTTATTTACTAAGGATTACGACCACTACGAGAAATTGGATCTGTTGAGTGCCAAAATTAGTTATTAGCATCCACTAAGCTCTTGAGCAAGCAAGACTTGGAAACTGTCAAAAGGGTCGCTATACTTCGTAATTAGATAAAAACTGAACCTGTAGATGGATTCCTCACCTATAGCCGATGATGCCTCACTGTTAACCAGAATCGCTAAACATGACCAAACTGCTCTTTCTCAACTCTACGATCGCTATGCCAAGATAATTTATGCTGTAGCATTTAAAAGTCTCAGATCGGTTGAGGAAAGCGAAGAAGTAGTCCTAGATGTTTTTGCTCAAGTCTGGCGAATAGCTGAAAACTATGATGCGGCTAAAGGCAGAGCGGATACTTGGCTGTTTGTGCTAACGCGCAGCCGGATTTTGGATCGCCTGCGAAAGCGCCAGCGCAGTCAATCTTCTTCTGCAATTTCGACTGAGCTTTTAGAGATCCAAATCCAATATCAGAGCGTAGATCCTATTGAGGAGGTACTGCTGGGCGAGCGTCGCGATCGCGTGTTATCAGCACTGAAACTACTGCCATCAGAACAACGTCTAGTGATTGAATTAGCTTACTATCAAGGTCTAACCCATAGTCAAATAGCAACTCAGACACAGATGTCTTTAGGCACAGTTAAAACCAGAATTCGGTTAGGCTTAAATAAGTTAAAGTCTGCCCTTGATGTTGAAGTCTAGGCTCAGTTCTGGCATCTCTTAGTACAACCACAGATAAATTAAAAAAATGTGTGATAAAGCTACTTGGTTTTTATCGCTAGATGAAGGGGTTTGCCATTTTACTGAGTAATAAAATTACATCAATTTTCTTGGTGCAAGATATAAGTATTAGGTTTGAAAGTAAAAGATTTGTTGAAGGCTAAATCTGCTCATGAGTTTTGAAAACCACTGTTTCTGTGAATTAGCTCCACTCTATGTGCTGAATCTACTGAGTGAGCCAGAAAGGCTATGGGTTGAGCAACAGTTGGCAGAATGTCCAGAACTAGCCGAGGAATTAGCCCAATACGAGATAGCAGCAACAGCGATTCCATACAGTACACCTGTTGTGCCGATGGCAGAGGATTTGAAAGACCGATTATTTGCTCGCTTAGAGCTGGAACCGCTGGAGTCTGATCCCAATCTGACCCCAACCCCAGACAATATCCTATCTTCATATCTAGCAGTGAGATCGCAAGATGTGCAATGGCAGCCTCACCGTGCCCCTGGTGTAGAAACTGCCATTTTTCATCTCGATCCCATCAAACGGGAGATTGTTGGAGTTTTGCGGGCTGCTCCTGGGGTATATTATCCCATGCACCGTCATGCGGCAATCGAGGAAATCTATATGCTAACTGGCGATTTGGTTGTAGGAGGTGAAGTTTATGGCCCTGGGGACTACATTCGCTCCCAGCCAGGTTCAGTTCATGGGCCGCATACAATAGGGGGCTGTATGTTCTTTTTCCGCACTTCAATGGATGATGAATATCTTGATTTCGCCTCGGCTGAGGTTTAAGAAAGCCAAAGGGGTGGGGGCATAGAGAAAATACTTTCTTTATCTCCTTATCCTCCGTTGAAAAAATCTTTTGATCTAAGTTCTGCTTTTATAGATCCAAATCAGATTCCTCGACGTATATATCTTTTAGATGAACAGCTGAGTTTGCAAGAGCAATAGTCAAATGCTATTTGCTCTCTACGAAGCTGTAGAGAATTTGCTATGAAATTACCTCTTTAGATGTTTCTTCTAAAGTAAGGACAGTTTGTCTTGGCTATTCTCTAATCATCATCTGTAAATTCAACATCAGATCATCCCGGAGACACTAAATTATGGACTTTCAAAGTACTTTAACTAAAAAATCCGCTCGTCGCTCAATCTTCTCTCGCCGTGAGGTAGTGATAAGTGGAGCAATAGCTGGTGTGGCTGGTGCATTGGGCTTACCTCTGCTTGCCGAAAAAGCGGAGGCTGGCTCAAGCTCTACTAAACAAAATGATATAAAAATTCTCAATAATGCTCTTTACTACGAGCATCAGGCTATTTGGGCTTATAGTTTTGCAGCTGGCAAGTTAACTAATACTGATGTAGGTAAAACGGTTCTAGCTTTAGCTCTTCGCAACCAAGCAGATCATAAAAAACATCGGGATGTTCTAGCTGGTGCTGTCTCCAGTCTAGGTGGAACTCCGGTAAAAGCAGAAGCTAGTTATGATGTTTCGTCTTACATCAAAAAAGGTGAGGGCAATATAGATAGTGATGTCAACATTGCAAAATTGGCTTTAGCTTTGGAAACAGATGCAGCGATCGCTTACACTCTAGAAGCTGCCAAGCTTAAAACACCCAAACTAGTTACCGTTGGAGCAAGTATTGGCACCACTGAATCTGCCCACGCTGCTGCTATTCGTGCAACTTTCAGAGCGTTGGGTGTGGGTATTGAAATTGTGCCAGCTGCTTTTGTGAGTGTAGAAAATCGTGATGCTTGGATATTGAAGGTCTAGTTTAAAAAGGCAACCAGGCTAGTAGCGCCGTAAATTCAAAATTCAAAATCAAGACAGAGTAAGCTTTTCGTTGATTTTGTAGACGTAAAGCGGTTTCCTGTAGGGTATGGTCTCTTTATTTACGCGCCCGCTTAGAGAGAAGAAAGTATATACAGTCAGGTTTTAACCTTTTTCATCTCAATAGTTACTTTCTGCACAGTGTATTAGTAAGCTAATCGTCACTCAAACAAGTGCTGAGTAATTAAGTGAAAAATCTCGTTTGTGTCTAAGAAAACTGTTCTGGGTTGCACTGTGGCAGAGATTTTCATAATTTTATTCAGCAACCCTGTTTTGAGGGGCGATGTCTAACAACAAGCTGTTAGCCTTCGGGTTCTGCGTTGGGCGAAGGCCTTCTCGCAGAGTAGCAGTTACCAACATTCCCAAATGTAAAATTTAGAGGTGCTGTATGACTCTTAATCTTAAAGATGTCATCTTGTTATTGCATCCGATAATTGCTATCGTCTTCGTTTTTCCCCTGATTGGTATAGTAGTCAAAATGGCATGGCAAACTCGTCAACGTCGCTTGCAAACCGCCACTGAGGGAAAAAGCAAAATTCCTGCGGTGGTGGGAAAGGAGCATTTTCAACTCGGTCGTTGGTTAACTTTTGCAGTAGTCGGGATTGCTTTGTTGGGAATGACCCGCCCAATTTTTGACAATATTCTCACTAATCAGGTTTGGAGACAAGCTCCGTTAAAAGTTCTATTAATCGTTTTGATGTATGCAGTGACCATAGCCTCTTTATTTCTGCTAGATAAAGCTAAACCGCCTATCTGGCGAGGTATTTTTGCCAGCTTGACGAGTATGGGTTTAGTGATTTTGGGTTTTCAGGATGGTGTTTATCGGCGAGATGAAGAATGGTACTTATCTCATTTTTATTTGGGGATTACTGCTGCTTTGTTCATGATTTTTGCTCTAGCGATTGTGCAGAACATTTATCAAGACCGCTCAAATACCTGGCGAAAAATCCACACTATTTTCAACTGTATTGCACTTTTGCTGTTTTTAGCTCAAGGGATTACTGGAACGCGAGACTTACTAGAAATTCCGCTTAGTTGGCAGGAAAACTATATTTATAAATGCAACTTTGATAAAAATTCACCTGCATATAAAACCTGTCCGACTGAAATTCCAAAAAGTAATAAATTCAATTCATCACAAGTTACTAAACTTGATTTATAACTAAACAAATACTGGAAATAAGGAGTTTTAAAATGCTAAACTTCAGCCCTCGATGGAGTGGTTTAGTGTTGGCGATCGCTGGCATACTTTTCGGTACTTTTATGTTCTTTCATCCATCAAATGATGCTCAAGGAGCTATCAATCCTCTTTGGACTCCAGTTCATGTAATGTGGTTTGTATCCTATCTGCTGATTTTGTTAGGCTTGAATACCTTCCCAAGAAATCTAGGTGATGAAGTAGGAAGATTGGGTTTTACAGCTTACTTACTCTCTTTTTTGGGTACTGCTCTATCACTACCAATAGCTGTTTGGGACTCTTTTATTGTTCCTTATCTTGCTGTTCATGCTCCAGAGATGATTGAGCAAATTGAAGAGTCATCATTAGAAACACCTGTATTGACCTTCCGGATTGTCTTTTTCCTCACGATAATTACCTTTTCATTCGGCTTTATGCTTCTAGGTATATCGCTTATGCGTATGCACTTGCTGTTGCGTATAGCGGGTGGATTGTTAATGATTGGTGCGCCGCTATTTTGGATTGGAGCGATCGCATTTAGTAAAGGTTCACTGGGTAACGTCGTCACGATTATCGGAGCAGTATTTTTTGGCACAGGATTAGTGTTGCTTGGCTATTGTTTATGGTCAAAAGTCGAAAAATTGGCAGTTAGCATCAGATAAATTGCGGCAACATCAGTTGGCAAATAATACCACATGACATAAGCAGACTATTCATTTTAAATCAATAAAACCCTAACTTTATGGGAATTACCAATTACGAATTACTATGTGATCGCGTATATCTCAATCTTCAATTCTCTGGCGACAAGTCTGGGGCTTGGCAGCGTTAATAGCAGCTATTATTTTTAGCTGGATGGCTTATGGTTTCTATCAACCCAGAATTTTAGAAAAACTCGGCTTTGCAGGTATTGCTAGTAGTTTGGGAGTCCTGCAAGGACTACTAGGAGCAGTAGTAGAACCTTATTTTGGGCGAATTTCTGACCGAGTAATGCGGCGAGTTGGTTCTCGTCTACCGATGATTGCCGTGGGCGTGACCTTGGCAGGTATTATCTTTGTGGTGGTGTCGCTGTTACTTGGGGGCGAGTTACCAAACGGTTTGCGCTGGTTAATTCCTGTGCTGATGACTATATGGGTCATTGCCATGATTGTGTTTCGTGGCCCTGCCATTGCCTTGCTGATGCAGTTTGCACCTAGCGCCGAATTACCTAAAGCTACCACCATTCTGGTCTTAGTGTTTGGATTGGTAGGAGCAGTAGGGCCTTTATTGGGGAACTTGATTCAACATTTGGGGGCATCACTGACATTTATGTTGGGATCTGTTGTGTTGATAGTTGGGGCATTGCTTCTATGGTCAGCAAAACCCCAATATACTCTGCCTATAGAGGAAAGTTATCAACTATTACCAACTTTTTTACGTTCGGTGCTAATTTTTGGTGTAGGTTTAGGCGCAGGTTTAGAAGTGAACCTGGTACTGAGACTTTTTCCTGTTTTACTACACAAGATATTGCCGAGCATTGGGGCAGAGTACATTAGCTCTGGTATTTTACTGGTATCTGGCTTAAGTGGACTTTTCCTGGAGCGATTTATTTTAAGATTAGGTGTTAATAAGGCGATGAAAATGAGTTTAAGTGCGATCGCCATTTTCATGGGACTGGCTTTACTAACTCATCAAAGTATACTTGCAATGGGATTAGTTGTTGCCTTTGGAGTGGCTTTTGGTCTTTTGTTTACCAGTCAAATCCCCTTTGCTCTTTTCATGGTTCCTCCTGCGTGGGCAGGTTTAGGCACAGGATTGTATTTTGGTGGTATGGGTGCAGCGACTGCTTTGATATCACTCCTGCAACAATACAACGAAATAGCTCCTGTAATCGGATTTTTCGGGAGTGCAATCGCCGCTTTAATTGCAACTTCCTGTCTCAACACCATTAAAAGCGTTTGAAAAACTTATAAATACAACTTATCTGTATCAGTAAAGACTATGACAGACTATCGTTTTGTGACAATCTGGCTTCTTGACGCGCCAATTGAACAAGTTTGGGGTGCGATCGCTGTTGATTAAACCCTTGATGGAATGGAATCATAACCAAGTAATGCTACAGGGAGGAGAGGCATTAGCTCAACTACTAGGCTCCCGTCTACTAAAAATGGAAACCTCTGATGTTGCTAATTTAGGAGTATAACTATCATGTCAACCATCTCAACACAGGCGATCGCTACTTTAATTGCTAATTACTTTGCAGCTACACGAGCAATGGATGTAGAAGCCTGGTTAGAGACATTTGCAGAAGATGCGATTGATTACGATCCGGTAGGTGGTGCTGTCTTAGAAGGACATACGGCAATTCGCCAGTTGTTTGAAAGTATTGCCGGAATGTTTGAAAGCGTGGGACTGACTGAAGAGTTTGTGCATATTGTGGGCAATGAAGTTGCTGTCAAATGGACGGGACGCGGCATTGGCAAAAACGGTCATGAGGTAACATTTGAAGGGATTGATCTGTTTGAAATCAATGCAGATGGTAAGATTCAAACACTACGAGCTTACTGGAATCCAGAGGCAGCGATCGCTAAATTACAAGAGTAACGAGCGTGTCTACTCAACTTTAGTATGTGTACAACCTCTGGATTTAACTTCTATTGGGCGATCTACAGGTACTCATTTGGCGCTGAAATTTTCTTATTCCAATTTGAAAAAAGAATGCGACAGATACACATCCCCAAAACCTTGTCCTGTCTGGATTCTTAATGCATGAATTTTGCTCCCTCCTGCCAAGAAGCAAGCTACGTGCAACGTGTCGTAAAGCCTGCGGCATCGCTTCTCTACGAGACGCTTCGCGAACGCGTCGGGCGCAGCCTCTCGTAGAGAAGACAAAAGTTGCGTGCGGTGAGTCTAGTTCCGTTCGCGTAGCGTCTCCTTAGGATTCACCCGTTCGCTGAAAGCATTCCCGCAGGGTAGGCTCTCAAGGGTAGGTTTTTTAGATTTGACCAATTTTTTGGGTTTTAAAACCCAAATCATGGTCTGAAACCTTAAAACTCCGTTGAATAATTGAGAATATTATCAATAATTTCTCGGAAACTTAAATCCCTACTCTTGAAAGGGTTCCCCCTGCCCTTGCAAACTCTTCAAGACGAATGCGCGAATTTTGAGTTGGTATTATCCCCCTCCCCAGCATTGAAAGACTAGGAATTTAATGATAGTCTAAATCACATAACAGTGGAAAAAATTGCTTTTTTTGACTAACTAAAGATATTTCATAAAAATATCAAACTTTTTGTCCGCAAGATGCAGACAAAGACACAGTTACCACAGAAAACGTTACACTTTACACTATCGGTTTTTATGCCAGTAAAATTTTACATTCAGACAGAGTGGGCAACTGGTTTTCTTCACTAAAAGTAGGCAGTCATATGTCCTACACAAGTTGCGTGTCTGGAAGATGAGCAAATAGCTGGTCAATAATTACTGGCTAGTTTAGATATTTAGAAAAATCCACAATATTGAATAATATTGCTTGTTTTTGATATGTACTGACTAATCTTGAGAGTAAGTTTTTTGCTCTCATGTCAGTAACATCTTGCAATTGGGAACTATAAAACGAAGAGAAAGCTAGATTTTTAAATTTATGCTTATACCTGTTGAATGTCTCATTCGATTGGTAATCTTTCAGATGTTTTCTAGTTTGATTCAACCTCTCAAAACTATCAGGAGCAAATATGCAGGCAGCAAACGTAACTCTGGGAATTCCCAACTTCAACACTATGAATACCCAGGATTATATTGAACTAGAACAGCAATATGGTGCTGATAATTATCATCCTTTAGATGTAGTTATCACTAAAGGAGAAGGTGTGTGGGTATGGGATATAGAAGGTAAAAAATATCTAGATTTTCTTTCAGCTTATTCAGCATTAAATCAGGGTCATTGTCATCCCAAAATCCTTGAAGCAATGATAAAACAAGCCGAGAAAGTTACACTAACTTCCAGGGCTTTTCGCAATGACCAATTAGGAAGATTTTATCAAAAGCTTTCTGAGATTTCTGGCTTACCTAAAGTGCTACCCATGAATTCGGGAGCCGAAGCTGTGGAAACTGCTATCAAAGCCATTCGTAAATGGGCTTATAAAGTAAAAGGTGTACCAGAAAATCAAGCAGAAATTATTGTTTGTAATAATAATTTTTCGGGACGCACTATTAGTTTGATTAGCTTTTCGACAGAAGAACAATATCAAGATGGATTTGGGCCTTTAACTACTGGGTTTAAAGTTATCCCTTTTGGTGATGCTGAAGCATTAAAAAAAGCGATTACTCCTAACACTGCGGCATTTTTGGTAGAACCAATTCAGGGTGAAGGAGGTATTATTGTTCCTCCCAATGGGTTTTTAAAGCAAGCAGAACAAATCTGTCGCCATCATAATGTCTTACTGGTTTTTGATGAAATCCAAACAGGTTTGGGAAGAACAGGTAAAATGTTTGCCCATCAATACGAGGATGTCCAACCTGATGGTATAACTGTAGGTAAAGCTTTATCTGGTGGATTTTATCCCATTTCTGCGTTTATTTCTACTGACGAAGTGATGGGTGTATTTCAGCCAGGAGATCATGGTAGTACCTTTGGTGGAAATCCTTTAGCTGCTGCTATTGGAATTGCAGCACTTGATGTTCTTATAGAAGAAGAATTATCAGAAAAAGCCTTACATCTGGGAGGATATTTTCTAGATAAATTACAATCAATTCAGAGTTCATATATTAAGGAAGTCCGTGGCAAAGGTTTATTAATCGGCATGGAATTGTACCCCGAAGCCGGTGGTGCTAGACGTTTTTGTAAAGCCTTAGCTAAAGAGGGATTATTAGCTAAAGAAACTAGAGATAATGTCATTCGTTTTGCCCCTCCCTTAGTTATTTCCCAAGATGAAATAGATTGGGCATTGGAGAAAATTGAGCGAGTTTTAACAACCACTTGTTAGTTTGGCGTAAATTGAGTTCTGCGGGGTGACTTGTAGTGTTTGAGAAGTCATTAGTAGCAAAATTGAACAATCGTCTCACCCAACTCATGAGTATCTGGGAATTGCACGTCAAGTTAAATAAAAGACGGCAATCTGATCCTGGTTTGTCCTGGTACGACCACTGTGAAGCGCCTAGTACAAGAAGGCAAAAGTAAAAAGTGAGCCACTGCGTTGGGCGGGTTTCCCGACTTGTACCCCTACGGGGAAGCAAGCTACGCGTAGCGTCTCCGATTAGGAGAAGCAAGTGGCGTTAGCGACGCAGGAGCGTGACTCTGAAGGAGTCAAAAGGCAAAAGAAAGAAGTTTTATAGTATGGGCTTTTGCCTTCTAGATGCTATGCAGACCGAATGATTTTAATTTTCAATAAAAAGGACAATCTACCATGAATCGTGAAGAACTTTTGCAAGAAACCGTGCAACCAATTGACATTAAAGCTTTCGATGTTGTTGGCTTAGTGGAAGCTATGAGTAAGACAGCTTTCCAAGGTCGAAATTTGGGAAGGGCAGCGAAAATTTATGATGCAATGCTGCAAGATAAAGAATGTACGATTATTCTGTGTTTAGCTGGGTCTTTATTTAGTGCTGGACTCAAGGGAATAGTCCATGATTTAATTACTCATAATATGGTAGATGCGATCGTGTCTACTGGCGCTAACATTGTCGATCAAGATTTCTTTGAAGCTTTGGGTTATCGTCATTATGTCGGCGACCCCTTTGCTGATGATGAGGTGTTAAGACAGCAACGAATAGACCGCATATATGACACCTATATTGATGAAGATCAGCTGCGGGTGTGTGACATGACGATCGCAGAAATCGCCGAGGGTTTAGAGAAGCGTCCCTATTCTTCACGGGAATTTATTCAGGAAATGGCGGTTTATTTGGAACGTCGGGGAAACTATGGTCAATCTGTGGTGCAAGCTGCTTATCAACACCAAGTACCAATTTTTGTCCCTGCTTTTAGTGACTGTTCTGCTGGCTTTGGCTTAGTGCATCATCAATGGAATTCTCCAGAATCTCATTTAACCATTGACTCGGTGCGAGACTTCCGGGAGTTGACGCAGTGCAAACTAGCTTCCAAATATACTGGATTGGTGATGATTGGTGGCGGTGTACCGAAAAACTTCGCTCAGGATACAGTGGTAGCTGCGGAAATGCTGGGATTTGAGACGAGTATGCACAAGTATACAATTCAAGTCACCGTTGCTGATGAGCGTGATGGGGCTTTATCTGGTTCTACTCTCAAAGAGGCTCATTCTTGGGGCAAAGTAGATAAAGCTACTGAACAAATGGTCTTTTCTGAGGCGACTGTGGCTTTACCATTAATCGCGGGGTATGCCTATGGTAAGGGTAATTGGCGCGATCGCCAACCGCATCATTTAGCTGATTTATTCACTAAACCTCAACCCAAGGTAGTGACTGCCTAGAAATTTTCAGGGGGTAAATTTACCCCCTGTCACATGAGAAACATAACTTGAATATTAGCTATAGCGTGTTATGTTCCCCTTCATCTTGGCAAAAATATGAAGTTTGTATTTATCTCTTGTGTTAGATAACACAACTAAGTGGTCAACTTATGGTAGAAATTGTTTGTTTTTTTGGTGTAAATTATTTGATTTTTTTACGTAACTCTTTGTATCGTTAGGAAGACGATGATTATATAAAGTTTTTTTAAGATTGGAGACAAGATAGATAAAGTACAAACACAAAATCAAAAAGGCAACGAATTATGCAAGAAATAAAAGAGGTAAAAGGAAGCCAGGATTTACTTCCAGAAATTAAAGAGCCTTATTATTACGCTGGTACTCGTTGGAGATGGGGTTTCCAACCAAGTGCAGAGATTTGGAACGGACGCTTGGCGATGATTGGTTTTTTTGCAACTGCACTGTTTGAAATCCTTAATAAAGATGGGCTTCTTGGAGGACTGTTCTGGGGATTTTTCCAATAAAAAAGTAATACTGCTCTTGCTCTATATTCCTGGATTGCAGAATCACAAAAATCCCCATCTTTCGGAGAATTTGGTTTAAACAAGTATGCTCAAATATTGCGCTCCATTCATGATATTAACTATCATGAATGGAGCGTAAAAATTTTGCTCGTGTATCCTCATCTAGATATTTCCGCATCCTGTTTTGACACTAAATTGTAAATCTATTAAATGAATTGTCTAGATTGAAATTTAAACTCACTTTATGAATATACCTGTGAACTATTTTTAACCTTTTCTGATAACCACTTATACCAACTTTCTAACCCAGTTCCCGTTAACGCCGAAACTTGAAAAACCTGAATTTGAGGATTAACCTGCTGGGCGTATTCTATACAACGCTGAACGTCAAACTGCACATGAGGTAGTAAATCAATTTTGGTGAGAATCATTATCTCACTAGCACGAAATATATGAGGATATTTTATCGGCTTATCTTCTCCCTCAGTGACAGACAAAATTACTACTTTGAAGTGTTCTCCTAAATCAAATAAGGCGGGACAAACAAGATTACCCACATTCTCAATCATCACCACTGAATTCAACGGCGGATTCAGTTGTTGTAAACCCCGTTCTACCATCGCTGCATCTAAATGACAGCCTGTACCTGTGTTGATTTGTACTACTTTACAGCCTGTATCTTGAATTTTCTTAGCATCATTAATCGTTTCTTGATCTCCTTCAATCACGCTGATAGACAACTGATGTTTTAAATCATTAATAGTGCGAGTTAATAGTGTTGTTTTTCCTGAACCTGGAGAACTCATTAGATTTAAAGCAAGGATATTGCGGCCTTTAAACCATCCACGATTTTGGGCTGCTATTAAATTATTTTTTGCTAAAATATCTTGCTCTAAAGATATAGTTGTGCTATTTAATTGAGCATGAATCTGAGACGTTTCTGAGATGGAATCATGACTGTGAGAATGCGTGACTACAGTGCCATCTGGTAAAGTGTGGGTGTGGACATGATGAGAATCATGATTGTGAGAATGGGCGATCGCTGTATCTTCATGTGAAGTATGAGCATGGTGATGATGCTCATCTTGTGAGCTAATTACTGCTACTTCATTTGTTTCAGTGTTGATGATTTTGACTTCAGCATCGTCAGAGCAACCGCAAGTTACACACATAATTTTTCTTTAAGTCTCATGCTTTCAAAAAGCGTACCAATTGTCTGATAAGGAAAAAGTTTATTAAATACAGATATAAATATTAAAGCTTAGATAATATTTATTAGCCTTATTTAAAAGCTAAATATTTTGAAATATAGAGAAAAAATAATTTAATCTAACTTTTAAAAACTCTTAGATACTTTTTCAATTATTTTATTATTAATATCAACATTAAACAGAGATTCACTAGAAGTATTCATCACTGCATCATAGCGCTGACGTTCATTTAGCTCCTGGTTCCACTTATTAAGTAAAGAACTAGCCGTAGCTGGTATTACATAACGCAGTGATTTTCTGTTTTTCTTATTATTAATTAGAACAATACCAAAGTTGCTAAAGTCGCTTTTAGAGGGGAGAATCCGTAGAGAGTTTTGTCCCGGCGTAGCGACTGTAGCAATCATGATACCATCCGCAACACAAGGACAGGGCGCATTAGCACCGTCAAGGTAAGTAATGTCCAAGTCGCGTGGTTTAGCATCAAGACGCTGCATTGCATCTAATCCTATACGTATTCCCAGAGCAATGTAACTACCAAAACCTCCATGTACCCGCCTTCCCAGAGCGATCCATTCTTCTGGAGTTTCGGCCTTTGCTGGCACAGACGCAAGTAAAAAATACAAGCAAATTAGTAAGCATCCAAGTTGCGTAAGTTTGTTAGGCATCACTATACTTTGTAATATTTTCAGGTGATAAAATGAGTACTTTTATGAGCTATTTGACCATGAAAGCCACATTCATAAGCTATGTGAAAAGTTTCTCAAGATTATTTAAATAAAAATAAAGCAGATTTCAGCAGTCATAGAATTAAAACAGATTTTCTATCTAAAAGACCCATTTTTGTATATTACTTATTTGCTAACTGCAATCATTTCCAAAGCATTAACAATTGACTACTGGCAACTAAAAAGTAAGACTTCACCGCATAACAGAACTAAATCTAAGTGGTTCTTCCGTACCTGTTATGTCAAATTATTAGTTAAACATCAATCAAAACTTGCTGAAAAAATCTAGGTTAAAAACTCAAAACACTGCTCAACAGCTAAAATGTTATTAAATAATGCCTATTTTTATTGTTTTGCCAGGGTTTCATGATAATCGTGAATGTAATTTAGCATAGTATGTAATGAAGAGCCATCTAAGTTAAAAAGCGATCCAATACAGTCTTTAATGCTGCAATTTCAGTTTTGATATCTCCTTCATTAGTAGTTCGAGCAATAGATTCCTTGAGATATTCATGTAAAATAATTCGCCCAACCTGTTTAATTGCTCCTCGGACAGCAGCTATTTGAACTAATACATCTGGGCAAGGACGGCTAGACTCAACCATATTCTTGACACCGCGAATATGTCCTTCAATGCGGGATAATCGCTTCATCAAATCATCTAGAGATGCTTCACTATAACTATGTTGGAGATTGGGTAAAGTTTTTTGTTCGGAATCCATGTAGCTGTTTTTGTTAACTTTTTTGTTGGTTTGAAATCGATTAGTGATGGTTTATGGGCAAGCAAAGACTTGACTATTAATTTATCAAGCAACTGTCAAGAATTTCAGAAAATGTAAATATCATGTAGCAAAACCTAATTTTTATAAAATTAAATCTATCTCTAGTAATAATTTTTTAAATTAATTAAAAATCAAATTAGCTCTAGGAGTAGATATATATTAAAAAAATCTAAAAATTGCTTTAATATCCCCTACTGGGGCATTGCATTAATTAACAGAAAAAAGATGTACTGAGAAATAAATTAACAACAAAAAAGTATTACTATTTAAGTCTGAGTAATGAAAACCTCTGCGTTGCTCCTAGTCTTTAGTTTGACACTCACCGCTTGTAATGCGCCTCAAAATACAGCAGTATCACCAACTCCTTCAGAAAGTACTGCGACTGTACAACCCGTACAGAACCAAACCAAAAGTAAAACTTTAGTTGTAACAACAGTAGCTCCGCTAACAAATATTGTCAGTAATATTGCAGGCGATCGCGTGCAAGTCAAAGGTATCATTCCCGAAGGTACTGACTCCCACACTTTTGAGCCACGTCCTAGCGATACTGATTTACTATCCAAAGCTAACTTAATCATCGTCAATGGACTGCACTTAGAAAGCCCAACAGAAAAACTCGCAAAAGCTTCTAAACCTCAACAAACAAACATCTACGAACTAGGTAGCAACACCATTACCGAAAGTCAGTGGATTTATGACTTTAGCTTTCCCAAAGAAAAAGGAGATCCCAATCCGCATTTATGGGTGAACCCCAAGTATGCTGAAGCTTACGCCAAACTAGCTGCTAAACAGTTAACTCAATTAGATCCAGAGGGCAAAGATTACTACGCCAAAAATTTAAATAACTATTTGCAACGTCTCGACGCGCTAGACAAAGTAACAAGAGAAGTCGTGGCTAGTATCCCCGCCAAAAATCGCAAACTCCTGACATACCATGACTCTTGGGCTTACTGGGCAAGAGAGTACGGCTTCCAGGTCATTGGTGCTATCCAACCCTCGGATTTTAAAGAACCTTCAGCACAAGACGTTGCCAAACTCATCGACCAGATTCGGAAACTGGGCGTACCTGCGATTTTTGGTTCTGAGGTATACCCCAGCAAAGTAGAAGAGCAAATTGCCCGTGAAGCGAAGGTAAAAACCGCTAACACGGCTGATGACGAATTACCTGGTACTGGTTCGGCTAATGCCATCGAAAATACCAATCCTCAACACACCTACATTGGCATGATGGCAAATAATCTGCGAATCATTGCCGAAAATCTGGGGGGCAATCCCAAGTTGGTTGATAAGCTAAACACTACCAATGTCGTTGGCCCAACCGCAACCACCGCGACAACGGCTCAGTAGTAGTTATTAAATTAGTGCATGGAACCAATACTAGAAATTAAAAATCTCACTTGTGGTTTCCAAACTCAATCAGTTTTGACAAACGTCGATTTGCTCCTCTATCCTGGGCAATTGTCTGGCTTGGTTGGGCCTTCCGGCAGTGGCAAAACCACTCTAATTAAAGCAATATTAGGGTTGGTTCATCCTTGGGCTGGTGAAATTTGGTTTCGAGGAAAGCGGTTAAAGCCAGGAACAGCGCCGCCAAAAGTTGGGTATGTGCCACAGGTAGAAACAGTGGATTGGAATTTTCCAGTCACAGCACAAGAAGTAGTGATGATGGGACGTTATCGCAAAAAACAATTTCTGCCTTGGACTTCACGACGCGATCGCCTTTTTGCCAAAGCACTCCTTGAACGAGTGGGAATTGCTCATGTCGCCCATCGCCCGATCGGTGAGTTATCGGGCGGACAACAACAACGAGTATTCATTGCACGGGCATTAGTGGGAGAACCAGAAATCGTCCTCTTAGACGAACCCACCAGTAGTTCCGACTTGCGGGTGCAGCACGAACTGTTACATCTGCTAGCTGAACTAAATCAGCAGGGGTTGACGATTCTGCTTTCTACCCATGACCTCAACTCTGTGGCAACGCATCTACCTTGGGTAGTATGTTTCAATCACGGCATCATTGATCAAGGTCAACCTAGTGAAGTTTTTACTCCTGCTACCTTAAAAAAGACCTTTGGTGCAGAAATGGTGGTATTTCACCAAAGCGATCGCATTTTGATTGCTAATGAAGGGACTTCCCTACGCCATCAGATGCAAGATAATTTGCCGCCGATTTTGCGACAATCTCACTCCAACCACAACACCCACAATTGAAAATCGTAAATCCCAAATCAAAGCAATGGAATTTCTGCTCAAACCCTTTCAGTATGAATTTTTCAGCCGTGCTGTTGCCGTTGGTATGATGGCGGGGCTATTGTGCGGCGTGATGGGAGTATATATCATCACTCGCCGCATGAGTTACATTGCTCACGGTCTTTCTCATGCAATTTTAGGAGGAGCAGTACTCAGCTACGTTTTGGGACTCAATTTTTATATTGGTTCTGGGATTTGGGGATTTGCAGCTGCCTTACTCATTCAATATTTAACTGGGCGCAAAGTGTACTCAGATGCAGCTATCGGTATAGTTACAACCGCTAGCTTTGCTTTGGGTGTAGCCGTAATTAGCACCTACCGGAAATTTAGCCAAAACTTTGAGGCGGCTTTATTTGGTAATGTTCTCGGCGTTTCTCCTAGCGATTTATGGTTTGTCACGGCTGTCACCGTTATAATTTTGAGTTTAGTTTTTTTGTTTTATCGCCCTCTACTGTTTTGGTGTTTTGACAGGGAAGTTGCTCAGGTTCATGGTGTACCTGTAGTCGCAATGGATACATTATTTGCTTTAATGTTAGCGACATTACTGGTAGCAACACTCAACGTCTTGGGAGTGACATTAATCATCTCTGCGGTGGTGATTCCGGCTTCTATTGCGCGATTGTTGAGCGATCGCTTCGGCTATGTAATTCTAATTTCAGGTGTTTTAGGAGCCGCGATCGCATTTATCGGTATTTACCTGAGCTATTACTTAGATATTGCCTCTGGAGCGAGTGTTGTTCTGCTGTCAACGTTAGTTTTCGGTTGCGTTTTGCTTTGGAAAAGCATTCAATTTCGCCGCCAACGCTATGTCCCACCCCTCTCTTCACAACATTACCAGGACTAATGAGTTGGCCTAATTTCAATTTATCTCTTCCTTTGGCAAAGAGGTCTTTGTCTTAATTATCCCGTATCGGGATTTTCTGATTTTCTAACCAATACGATATTTCTCAGTTGCTGAGTACGGTAAACCGTACCTCAAAGTCTTTGTAACATTATTGCAATATTTATTTACATAAATTAATATAAAGTTACATAAACAAGCGAAAGGAAAAAAGACATGACAAGCAAAGGCTTTACCATGAACGAACTCGGTCAACTTAACAACTTTGCAGTTGAACCAAAAGTTTATGTAGACCAAACTCCAAGAGTTGGCTTTACCGAGTATGCTGAAAAACTCAATGGTCGTTTAGCAATGATTGGCTTCGTCTCACTCATCGCTTTTGAAGTAATCACCGGACACGGCCTAATTGGATGGCTGACAAGCTTGTAGATAATTTCGACTATTCAAAAATTACATTCAATCAACCCATAGAAAATTAATCTAGGAGAGTTATGAGAACTGATTTTGATTTCCCCAAAAAAGATTTAATTGGCCCAGTTGTTTTTCGACCTGATTTTACCAACTTTGAAAAAATCAATCTCAACCAAGCTTGGTCATTGTTTTTCACCGCAGGTCAAGACGACAAAGCACTGGGACAAGAAATTGAATTAGGCAAATTTTTTACTAACCTTTTAATTGCTGTGGGAGTAACAGGAACTCTTTGGGCAGCTTTTTTCAGCAATTTGGGATAAGCAGTTGTGTAAACTTGTTCAATCGCATAAATTCGCTTGAAGTCTTGGTAAACATAACCAAGACTTCTTTTAAATATTTGGTGATGTCTGGGTTTGAGTCTTGTTTCTGCTTCAAAAAAATTTAAGTACTGATAGAAGCATCCTCCTTCTTTTCTTCTAGAAGAGCTTCAATTTGATCTAAAAGACGATTAACTTTTTTTACTTTTTTCTCGTCATCCCAGATTTTGCTCTTGAGCAGTGATTTGTATATTTTGCCTACTCTTTCTTTGTTTTGCTGCTGAGGAGACTGCGGTTTGTTTTCTGATTGAGTTTGAATAATATCTCCCACCAACTCTTTTATTGCAGATAGCGAGAGATTTTCTTCAATAGCTTTTTTTAAAATATATTGCCGTTTTTCATCATTTTTGATGCGTGCAATTACTTGTGCTTTTGTGTATTCTATTTGACCATTTTTAAGTGTAGCTTGAATATCCAAAGGTAGTTTAAGTAAGGGAAGGCGATTGGATACAAACGACTCCCACGTTATCTTTCCTATCTGTGTAAATATTGTTTGTATAGCGAGTGCTTCTTCGCTAACCATAACGTTATGGTTAGAGTTACCCTTACTTTCATTATTCATCTGATAAAGAAGAGAAACTACCATTTCTTGCTCTATTTCTAGTTCGTGAGTAAGTAGTTCTAAGATACCGATTGTTTCTTCCCAAGTATTAAGGTCTTCCCTTTGGAGGTTTTCAACTAAGCGTAGTTTACGAGCTTTTTTGTCGTCGCACTCAATAATGACTACAGGGATTTCCTCAAATTTTGCAATTTCACAAGCTTTGAGACGGCGTTCACCAGCGACCAGCTCGTACTTGTCATCCTGAATCTTTCTAACGACGATGGGTTCTAGTAACCCCACTTCCTTGATGCTGTCAGCGAGTGATTTGAGTTTTACGGGATCAAAATAGCGACGGGGCTGACTTGGCGGAAGGATAATTTGGGATAAGGGTAAAGTGGAATCAGATAAAGATTTTTCTTCGTCATCTCCAAATAAATTATCCAGTCCAGTTAATTTTTCTAGTTCGCGTCTTTGGCTCATAGTTTAGTAATATATTTTGTAATTTCTTCAAGTATCTTGACTGCGGGGTGGTTTTTCTTGTGGAGTGCAAGTGGTAGATGTGCTTGGGTTGCGTCAGGAAAAGCTGTTGATTTAGGAATGGGGGCAGTAACGTGTATCCGTCCTTCAACCTGTTGTTTAATTTCTTCCAGTATTCCTGTGTCTTGAAGATTACGATTATCGTATTTGGTTGGAATTATACAGGCAATTTGTAATTTCTGGTGTCCTCCTTTTTTGAGTCGGGCAATTGTTTCTAGCAGTTGGTTGGTGCCAAGATAGCACTTATATTGCGTTTCAACAGGAATAATAACGTGTGAAGCAGCTACTAAGCTCATAATGCTTAGGATTCCTAGAGAAGGCGGACAATCAATCAAAATATAATCATACTGGTCAAGTACATTTGAGAGTGCAAACTTGAGTCGTTGGCGGTTGTCGATGGTCAAGTCATGAAAAATTTTTTGCTCCGTACCTGCCAATTGGATATTTGTTGGTACAAGGTGCATCCCGTGAATAGGTTTTTCCCATATATACAGGGGAGTTTCTTCAGCGATCGCACCATAAATAGTTTGTTCAGTTTGCAGCTTGACTTCCCCTAATCCCATAAAAGCTGTTAGTGATGCTTGTGGGTCCATATCCACAAGCAGTACACGGTGTTTTTTAGCAAGGTGGTATCCAAGATTGTGTGTAATAGTTGTCTTAGCTGCACCGCCTGACTGATTGAAAGTGGCAATTATTTTGGTTGATGACATATATTATGAAGCGATTTTGTGAACCCATGTCAGCGATTCTACCAAACAGTGGATTTTTATTCTGGATTTTTGAAAAAAAAATAACGCTAGTTCAAACCAGTAAACCTGTCTGGACTAGCATTATTCAGTTAATTGGTTCTAAAATGGGGGTTCTTCGTCTAGGTCTTCATTTGTAGAAGTAACGTTGTCTTCGAGTAGTTCCTTGGCAAAATCGGGAGTTTCGGGCGAGTGAGAATTTTTGCTAACTTGGGTGAGTTCGTTAATTGGTTGTGCTGAGATAAAGTTTCTAATTACGAATGTGGCAATCTTTTCTTTGTACTCACCCCTGTTATCTACCACTAAATCAAGATATCCTTCTGCTGTACCATGTACGCCTTCCCCCTGTTCGTTGATGACGACAGCAGGTGCGCCCTTGGAACGGAATGGTATCTCGTCAGTAACGACTCCTTCCTTGGAACGGTAATAGAATTCAGCAATTCCAAAAGCAATCAAGGAACCTTCTTTGTCGTGGGTTGTGTTCACTGACTTAAGATTAATAGTTGCAGTATTATGAATCATGTTCGTTTGGTTTGTAGATTGATTAGATGGTTGATCGCCTATGATTTATACTGCATAAGCGATTTGTAATTTTCTAGAAATTTGCGTTAGCTACAGCCTGTGTTTCGTTTGGTACAGAAGTAGATGCAGATTCTTCCTTACGGGGTGAACCTAGTAATTCGATGGTGTTGATTGTGATTACAGGCTTTTGCCGCATAGTACCAGAATTTTTATCAGCCCAACGATCAAATCCAAACTCACCAGTAATTGCAATCTGGGTTCCTTTACGAACGTAATTTCCAATTACTTCTGCTTGATTTCCCCAAGCGACTAAATCAAACCAAAGAGCTTGTTCACTTCTGTAGGGTGGTCTTACTGCAATAGAGATCGAAGCCTTAACTGCACCGGACTCGAAAAATTTTAGATCAGGTTCTTGTCCACATCTGCCAACTAGCATGACTTTATTGATATAGTTCATAACGCGAGAATTGATATATTTCTTTTATTGCTGCGTCAGCATTAGTTCTTTTAGGATTTATTATTTTGACGAATTGTTTTATCTAAAGCACACTTTTTGCTTCATACTTGTGAGTTATTTTTTATCCCTGTTTCTCATAGCATTGCGGTTTTTACTAAGGAACGACAAATTATCCTGTGTTATGGTGGGATCGCAAATGTCGTGGTATGTATCTAAAAATTATAAGTAATGACTTATGCTTGAATATCTTCTCCTAAAGCGAGTAAGTATTTGTAAGCTGATGCTCTTGGCTTTGATGTGGATACAGTTCGATGAAGACAGCCAAAATCAGCTAACTCCTGACTACTCTTCACCTTTGTTAGTCGAGAATCTTACGTGGTTAGGAGAAACATATGTTGGAGAAGAGGTTGAGCATTTTTGTGATGTTTCTAATACCGTTAGAATAGGCGTTTGGGGAGAAATCCTAGAACTGAAGTTAGTAGATTTAATTGCTGATTTACCAACTTGTTTGCACGATGCCTCATGGTTTGCTCTACTGGCAATTACTATGATGTTGGTGGATAAGGAATTAGAGGGGATATGCGTACACCCACAAGATGAGTATTTTGCCCGGACTCTTGCGCTTGAAAGTTTGGCAGATTTGGGTGATTCTTACTTAGCCAAAGGTCATCCTTATTTAGATTTTCCTTTATCGTTAGAAGACGCTCAATCATTACTACCAGTTAATAGAAAGCAAGAGCTAGAAATCGAGTTAGAGAAATTTCTTATTGATACTTATGAACATGATTTTGATGATGAAGCACCAGATATTAGTGAGTTTTCATCCATCTACTTGCAAGATGTTTTAAAAGAGTTTTTTACTGAATCTGATTGGTATGGCGATATCAATCAAGAGGCTGTTGTCCAACTACAACATAAGTATGGCTCACAATATTCAGAAGGTGCGTTTTCTGCTGAAACTGAGGGACACGAACGTTGGGGCAAAACGCTTGTTTTTCTCAAACAGTTTATAGGTCTGGATTCTAGTTTTATCGAAAGCCAAAGCGATTTATTCCTTGATCAATCTCAAGCAGCTGATTTACCTGATTACTTCTGTATCAAGTCCCATTTAGAGCGTTGGCAAGACCGAACAGTGGTTTTATCCCGGTTGGTTCACACTTTAGTTCATTTTTTACTGGTAGGACAAAATTATCATCCCAGTCATATACAAGATTTGATGGCCATTCCAGCTTCTTCACGGACTATATCCAGCCTACAAGCTTGTTTAGGTGTAGCTGCTTACAGAAGTGGTTATTACATGGCTGCTTCAAATATTCCCGAATCAGAAATTGGGCGGAACTGGTTGCTACAAAAAACTTTCCCTAACCTGCTTGAGTTTTATCAAACAGGTCGGTTGAATGGAAAACAATAATTAATACTCTGCTGTTGGATTAATAAAGACAAATTTATATTTATGAAAAAATATTTATTTATAGGATTATTCTTACTGGTTGGATGTTCATCTCCAGAAAAAGAAAATAAAGTTTCAGCTATAGAATCGAATCCTTCACCTACGCCTTCATTATCCTCAGCTAATGTTAATAATGCTACGCCGTCGTTAAATTCAGAAGTGTTACCTGATTTATCAAATAAAGAGAAGCTTGGAGAAGTTAGTGCAGAAAACGACTTAATTGACTCGTTTTATTTTGATGGTAATGGTGTGAAAGTGAGTTTGACTGTAGCGGCTGATAAAGCTTGTTTTGTCTACGTGCGGCGCAGTACTCCAGACCTAGTTGGTGAGGTTGAAATTGAGTCACTACGGCGCGAAAAGGTAGGTCTATGGCGTTCGTATAATACTCAGCGACTTCTAACTCAACCTGCTGGTAATAGACTAAGCGTTTATTCATCAAGTGAGGAACTTTATTCTACTTATGAAAATCCTGCCGTATCACTAGAAATTCTTGTAGCAGCAAAAGAATTGAAGGAGCGTGAAAAATCATTTAAATTACTTTTGCGTCAGGACTTAAAAGCAAGTGATTCAGCAAGACGAATTTATGTCAATCAGTGCCAGAAATTAAGCAATTTTTATTACAAAGAAGAACTTCCTCCTCTCACGGACAAAGAGAGGAAGGAATTTGGGAGAAGTGTTGAAAACAGTTCTGAAAATTAGTTATTAAAACAGTGACAATTGCTCCATCTTAGTATTACTTTCAGTTGAAGTTGCTGTAACAGGGTGTTTGTTGTTATTTGAAGACTTCTTACCCCATCCCTCTTTCGCCGCGTGTTTGACTACACGAGAACGAATATCAGCAGCCAGGGTTTCATAATCAGAGCGAATTTTGTCATACGAAACCGGAGTTATACCAATCTTCTCCCAGAGGTTTTCGTAGTTGAAATTCTTGAAAGGTTTATGCCTGACAAGGGCATCATAACTTGCCCAGAGATAAACATCTGTCCATTCGGATGATAGCGGCACTTCAAAAGCAATTGGCATCATCAGTGCAACAACTTCGCTACTAGAGGCGAGTTTACCTACTTCTCCCTTGTCTATCTCTTGTAAAGCTGCATCTAATCTATCAACTGCGATCGCGCGCCAAACCCAAGTGGGAATTGTCTGTTGCCAGCCGTTCTGCTGAGTGACAATTGGCCCGGCGATGTATTGAACAATTTCACGGCTTGCTCCTGCTAGATCGAGTAGGCTGGCTGTTACAGTTTTGTTAATCCCTTGGCTGGTTAGTAACTGAAGTATCTTTCTAGTGCTAGGGTTGAATATTTCGCTAGCTTTTTGGTTTTTACTGTTGCGGATGGTTTCTTCGACATCGAATAAACTGTGTTGCTGGTTCATACTTTTATGTGTAAACAAATATTGCCAGCTAGAAATACTTCTAACTGGCAGTGCTTTTTGATAATGAGTGGGTTTTGTTATGGCAGAAGTAGGCTATCCCAAACGCTTCTGGGCGTAACGTGATGCAGCAATTGCTGTCTTGCTTGGGTGAATTTAGCTAGTAGCTTAGTGCTTTTTAATTTCTGCCACCAGTTGTATTGCAGGTAGGTAAGCAACCATAACTGCGTCTGGTGATTCCAGCTTGAGATGGAGTTACTCAAACTGAGTGCGTTGAGGATATCGTCAGGAGGTACTTCCAGTTCCTTTGTGATTTCTTGTGAGATGGAAGCTAACATTTTAATATTGGCGATCGCTTGACCAGGACTGCCCGAACTGATAGCTAGTATTTTTTCTGTTGCCTCAATCTGTTGGTTTTTAAGGACAGAAATAACCTCCTCATCAGTTAACCTTTGGAAAGGTATGATTTGACACCTACTCTTGATAGTGGGTAATAGCTTTTGAGGATAGGATGATATCAGAATAAACGTTCCAGTTTTAGGTTCTTCCAGCGTCTTGAGAAGTTTGTTAGCGGCGGTAGGGTTGAGCATATCTGCTTCGTGGATAATCACTACCTTTTGCTTGCCCTCGACTGCACTAGTTGAGAGAAATTCAATTACTTCGCGCACCTGTTCTACTCGGATAGCAGGGACACTTTTCTGCTGGGAGGTGTTTTCGGTATAGGTTGGTTTGATTTGTAAGATGTCTAGATGTTTAGATTCTCCTGCAATCGCGGAGCGACTTCCTTTTGAGAGTATTGCATTTGCAAATGCCAGAGCAGTTTTTCCTTTGCCCACTCCCTCAACTTCGCTGCTAAATAGGTATGCGGGAGCAATTTGATTACGTTCAATTGCTTTAGTTAGTAGAAGTTTGGCGGTATGCTGTCCGATGATTTCTGTAAATAAGTCGTTTTTCATATCGTGCAAATTTCGATAATTCGACTAATTAAATTGTTAGTGCCGCTTTTGAGTTCCGTTTCGAGTTGTAAAAGTAAGGTAAGGCTGTTTTTCAGTTTTTGAACGCCTATAAACTTGATTTCATCTTTGAGGTAATACAATCTTTTAGGGTTTTTCAGTTCGGCTATTTCTGCAATCTTAGTGTCAGATAATTTAGCTTCTACGCCAGCTTTAGTTATTAGCCAAGTACGAAAAACTGACGTAAGAGTTGCTACTATTTTGAGTGGATGTTCATTACTATCTACTAGTTTATCCACCTGCGCTATTGCCAAGTTTGAATGATTTCTTAACATAGCCATAGTAAGCTTTTGATAGTCAGTATTGTGATTACTAACTAATTGTTTTATTTCCTCAAGAGAAATAATTTTTTCACTTGCATAGACAGCAAGTTTAGCAAATTCGCTATCGGCTCGTGCAGTGTTATTACCAATTGCTTCGACTAGATAATCGGTCACATCCGGTGTAAGGTTAACTTGATGGATAGCTGCATACTTCCCTATCAAACTAACTATCCCCTTTTTATCCCAACAAGGAACGAGAGGAAACTCTTCTTGTTGAGCATATTTTAAGATAGTTTTCACTACTGTTCTGCGGGAATCTGGCTTTTTGTTACTAGTAATTAAAAGAATGTTACTTGCAGGGATTCGAGAAAGTTGATTTTCAAGTCCTTGGTTATTATCCTCATTTGATAAACCTCCAATTAAATGCTCGCTGTCTGTATGAACAATTTTATTACCCTCTCCAAAGGGTAACGTCATAACCTCAGTAAAAACCTTGGCAGCAATATTTTTCTCATTTCCAGATAGCTTGATGTAGTTGAAAGCTTTCCATTCAGCATGAACATTTTGAGTCACTAAATGGTTAATTTTTTGATTGAGCGAATAGGTATCTTCGCCGTAGTATAGGTATACTGGCATCACAAATTAGATAAACATCTAATTATCATGCGTTAGTTATAAGCAGTGGTTAAAAAAAGAAGAGTTAGTATTAACTCTTTCTGCTTGGTATTTATTATGTGTGACCAGTAAATACTTTACTTAAGTTTGTGCTGGTTGTACGAAATTTTGAATTGAGTCTTTATCAATATGGTTATCTACTGGTTTATTACCCAAGTATTTGCGCCAAGAATCTAACTGTTGAAGATACTCTATTACTCCACTAGAACCAGCTACCTCGTATAGTGTAATAGCTGTTTCCCATTCCTTTAAGTCGGCTTGTTTCTCTGAGAGAATTTTGACTATAGCTTCGGGAAGTTTAGTGTCTTTACCAGTATCTAAATTTAAGTGCGGTGTGTTTTCTAGTAATATTTCTTGTCCAGATAGAGTAACACCATCATCTTCTATATTTGTAGTATGAAGTTGAACACTAATCTCTGATAAAGGAAGAGTATATTGAAGAAATTTTTTAACTTTTTTGGTTTTAGTATTTCTCCTTTTTGGTTTAATGGTAACAGGGTTGTTTGGTTCTGGAACTTCATAACATTGGGGGAGTTCTAAAGAGAGTTGACCTGTTAAGTGCCATGATGCGCTTCGTTTTTCTGGTGGGCTAATGCGATAAGAGAACTCAGCTGTTTTCCTGGGGTCGCCAGACTTTCTTAGTTTGACCCACATGTTGTAGCTGATAATTCCTTGGATGTAAGTTTTTGGGTCTAATATTACTGGGTTTGTGTTTTCCCACCACTCAATTTGAACTACGCGATCGCCATCTAATTCGTAGATAGTTCTAACTCTGGCATTAGGATGAGACGACATGAATGAGTTGACCCAAGCCCTTTGCTTTTTATTAAGCCTGGGCTTGCGAGAAGAGGATTTATTTCTCATTAGTTACAGACAAATCAGAATGTATGAATTTGAAAAACTTTTATATTTAGTCACATCGAGTTTTACGCAAAATCTCAACTTTGTTCATTTAGAAAAGAGATAACTGACGTTTGTTACTTTCTAGTGTTGCAGGAGCAGCTATTTTGAGAATTTCTTCTCGCCTTTTCTCAATAAGGTGAAGATAGTATTGACGTGAGTAATTCTCATTACTGCTGATATTGGTTATGCCACTAATTCCGTAATAGTAAGTGACTACATCTCCAGGTTTTCCTAGTTTGAGGATTCCTTTTTCTCCCTCTTTAATCTTGCGTGTGATTGCAAGTTTTTCTTTTGGATATTCCTTTGATAAAATCTGGGATTTGATGTGTACATAATAATCTTCTGCTGCTGATACATTTTGAATTAGCAGGGTTAAATACTCAATAGAAAACTCTTTCTCTAGTTGAGAGCGATCGCGGTTGCGCCAGTTGCCTTTAGTGATAATTTTCCCGTCTGGAAGCCATAAAAGGTAATTTTTGGTTCCCCGTTCGGGGATAAACATAGCGTCGGCGATAAACTCTAGCTTGACAGTTATCCCTTTAGGCAATTGAGATTGAAGTAAACTACGTACCTCTTCTGGGTTGGGATGTGTGAAAAACACTCCATCAGTGTCAACTTCCACAGGAGTACCACCGTGCCGAGTGATAATTTCAATCATGAGCTTGAGTACTTTTCGGCTGTAGGCTGTAACTAATGCAGCAGCCTCCATATCATTGAAGGCGAGTTCAGATGTGCCGAAGAATCCAAACTCGGAGTTAGCTAAAACCTTGACGGATTCTCTTTTTTCCTTAGCAGCAATATCTCCAGCAGATGCAAGTTGTTCCAACCTAAATTTTTCATTCACCAAATATTGCAGAATACTTAGTCCAATACGTTCTGTATCTTTAATTGAGCAAATACCCTTGTCTAGCATTGCCCAAGGGTGCATTGAGCTAATATCTGCATATCCAACCCTTCTATACAGTCCAGGAATAGAGTAAGCCATCCCTCCCTGAAATTTGTACTTGCGATCGGGTTTTGGTTTATCACCTGGATAATGATGCTCAAATATTCGTTCCCATTTAGTACCATTACCAGCAAGTGTTAGCTGCTGGAGATTCATTTCCGGTACAATTAGTGCTTCGTAATAGTATGAGGGTACAAGTCTATTCGCAATTAACCGGGTGTCTTCGAGGTCGTAGACAAGATACTCTTTTAGGCGTTTCCATCCCTTACTGTTGGGGCCATCTTTCCAACAACCGAGGATTTCCTCATAGGAAAGAACTAACCTAGCGTTCTGGCGCAGTCCCATGTCCAATACAGCCTTTTTGAGCGATCTGCCGTTAGTTAGCTTTTTGGCTATGAAATCCCACCTCAGAACACATATATAAATGTCTACGTGTTGGCTATTTCGGATGAACACCTCCTGAATTTTTAGTGGCTCACCCCGTACTTGGGCGGTACGAATAGTCCGAGATTTGGATGCAACTTGAAATGGGTGTTTTATACCGTGCAAGTTGCATCGAGTAATAATAAATGGAATATCAAATGCCATCCCGTTATATGTGAAAATTACATCTGGGTTTCTTTTACTGAGATGGTTGATAAATTTGGTCAGTATTTTAGCTTCTGAGATATCCATAAAAATAGTAGAATATCCCCTTGAATCCATACAACCAATAGCATAAATACGGCTTTCAAATGGGTTTATTCCTGCTGTTTCGATATCAACAAATATTTGTGAAAGTTCCTGATACGGCTTGAGTTGTATTTTGGGCTGCCAAGGTTTTATTGGAGAGGGGTCTTTCCAATAAATGTTTAGTTTGTCTTCATCGACAAAGATTATCCCTCTAGATTTCTTCACATAATCTCTGTGGTTATAACTCATTAATTAGAGATTTTCCTAATTCATGTTGATATTAATTTTTAACTATCAACTTAATTGCGTATGCTGCTGTGGTAGTAAATGTTAATTTATTTGGTTATTTAATTAAATGAAGAAAGAAATATAGGGTTATAACTATGGTTATAACCCTGTTGAAAGTTAAGCTTGTTGTAATTGTTTTTGTTGCAGCTTTTGGACAGCTTCTACCCAAGCAGGTGCTTTTTTACCATTAATAGGTGTCAGCTTTTGCCAGTGTTCTTGTAACTGGGCTTGTGTTAAGTGGGGTAACTGTTCCTTGCCCCAGTTAATCGCATCTTGAGCAGTTTTCCAATCTTTCCAGGGTTGTGATTGGTGACTACCCTTGTTGGTTGGCACTATCTCGATAAGTGTAGCTTCCAACCAAAGATGTGCGTCTTCATCCCGCATGAGATTTTGGCGTGCCATTAAGATTGCGATCGCATTTCGGATCTGGTCGATATTCCACAACTGCGAGATACTTACTAATTCCTCCCAGGTGTCCTCTTCTAGCTGTGTAAGATGTCTGCTATTGGGATTAGTTTTGCACACAAGTAAGTCTTTGAGGAAACTGACAAGACTTGTATGGATGGCAGTTGGCTGTTTACCAGATTCAATCCAATCTTGAAGGATGCCTAAATTGCCCGTAATTTCTCCTTTGATGATATTTTCACAGACGGTGAGTAAATCGTATTCGGGAATAGTGCCTGATAGTTCCCAAACCCAGTTAGAGGTAATTTCCTCTTCACCTAGTAAGGTTAACTGGTCTAATAGTTTGAGTGAGTCGCGCAGATGTCCCTTGTTTGCTTTAGCTACGGCGGTAACTGCTGATGGTGCAATTTTGATACTTTCCTGGTGAGATATTTGTTCTAGGTAGCTTGCAACTAGCGAGACAGGAACTTTCTTAAAGTCAAACTTTTGGCAACGGGAGACAATGGTTTCTGGAACTTTGTGTAACTCGGTTGTGCAGAAGATAAATACTACATGACGGGGAGGGCTTTCAATGGTTTTGAGGAGTGCTTGCCACGATTGGCTACTTAGGGCATGACATTCATCAATAATGAATATTTTGAATCTACTTTCCACTGGTGCAAATTGGGTAGTGGATATAAGCTCTCGGATCAGTTCTACTCCACTATTGCTTGCTGCATCCAGTTCGGTTACATCAACAGAAGAAGATGCCGTAATTCCCTTGCATGAATTGCATTCTCCACAGGGCTTGGTTGTTGGCTCATTGCTTGATTGACAGTTAAGAGATTTAGCAATGATGCGGGCGGTACTGGTTTTACCTGTACCTTTGGGGCCGCTAAATAGGTAAGCAGGTGCAATCTTTTGGAGAGCGATCGCATTTATAAGAGTGCGAACAATATGTTCTTGCCCAATGACTTCACTAAGAGTCTGGGGACGGTATTTGAGATGTAGTGGTTGGTACATAGTTTTGATGATTAAAAGTGTTTTATTTACTCCTTACCAACTGCACTGATAAGGAGTTTAATTTTTTAAGCAGTCGCGGCTTCTTTTTTCGTTCGTGACGAGCGTGAGGTTGACTTACCTTTAGTAGTATCTTTTGCTACTAAAGATGATATTTCTGTTTCAGAATTTTCACTATCATTTGTTGCCTGCGCTATATCTGTTACTTCTTCAGTGCTAGGCTCAGGTTGAGTGCTGGCTTGTGTCTTTGTACTTTGGTTATTTACCTTTTCAAACCCCTGCTTAATTTCTACAGGCATTACCAGATACAGCTGATGGAGCAGTCCTCCCATCGGGCAGATAATAACTGGTTGCGTGGGTTTGTTACACCGCACCACGATTTCATCAGTACTGATGTGCTTCAATCCTTCGATAAGGTAGTCGATATTTAATCCAATACTGATGTTTTCTGAATGATTAGTTGCTGGTTTCATCAGTACCGAGTCAACTGCATCCCCGATATCAGTAGCTTCGGTGTAAAGTGTTGCCTGTGTAGCTTCCAATTCCCAGAGAATTTTGACAACCTTTTGCTTGCGTTCGGCTAGATAACTTACCCGCTTCAGTGCGCTCTCAAATCCCTTGCGTTCTAATGTAAATTCATACTCAAATGTTCTGGGAATCAAACTATTGATTTTGGGGTATTCTCCCTCTAAAAGTCGGGAAATGACCTTTGTATTAGGAAGACTAAACTCAATGGTTTTATTTGATAGAAGAATATTGCAGACACTTGTATCGGCACTTTGAGAGAGAATTTTGTTTAACTCGCCAAGTGACTTACCTGGAACAGTAAAGTCAATTGGGTCAGAATATTCGCTATCAAGTATTCCTGTGACTAATGCTAATTTGTGACCATTTGTACTAGCAGCTTGCCACTTATTTGTATCAATTTTGAAGTTGACACCAGTTAAAACTAACTTTGTTTCGTCACCATTGGTGCAATAGAGTGTCCCTTCAAGTGCAGCTTGGAGTTTCTTGGCACTTAAATTTACTTCTATTGGATTTTCTCCTTTGGGAAGAGTTGGAAACTCGTCAGGTTTTCCGCCAATCAGACGGCATTTACCGCTATTGTGAGTAATTATGCAGGCTTGGTTTTCTACCTCTAAAGTAATTTCTCCTCTGACATTGTTAATAGTGTCAGTTAATAGTTTGGCTGGTAGTGCTACCTGACCTGAAGTTTCCACATTTGCGGTTGTTGTAGTATGAATTGTGAGGTTAAGGTTTGTTCCTGTTGCTGATACTATCCCATCTTCATTTGCTATCAGTAAGATATTTCCTAAAATTGGGTCAGTGGGCTTAGGACTGATTGCCAAATAAGCGGTTTCTAGAATTTCTGCGAGTTTAGATTGTTCAATGTTTAGTTTCATTTGTTATTTTGCTTTTAGTAGATGATGTTTTAACGGGTGCTATTTCTAGCACCCTTTTCGGTTACATGAGATAGTTTTTTTAGTAGGGCAGTTCTTCCATCTCAGTACTGTATGCTGTATAAGCTTGACCTGCTGTACTAGGAGGAAGTGCTGCTACTGGCATATCAGCTGCACCTACCAGGCGATTATGTTCTGCTACAACGGTTGATGTTTTACCGATGCGGTGAGAGAATTCGGGGTTTGCCTGCATTGTTGTTTGGATATCGATTTCTTTGCCTTCTGAGAAGAATTCGAGAAAATCGCTTCCATCGGGGTTTGGTGATTTATAGGAAGTGACAACTGCTACCCAAGATTTATCCCTTTGGTTGACTGCTTCTTTAGGTTCAAGAGATGGCGTAAAGGTGGGTTGAAATACACCGAGGCGATGAAACTCTGCACGTTTTTCAGCAACAGTTGTATCAGTAAATCGGGCGAATGCAACTTCTAGTTCGCGTTGGAACTGTTTATAAGCCTCGCCAAATTTTGATGATGCAACGCCTTTAATTGATAAGATAATTGGTACTGAGTGCAGGTTATTATTATTTTCATCAACAAGTTGCAATAAATAAAACCGTCTCAATACTGCGGCATCTTTGCCAAGTGCTTGGTACATTTCGTACCCATCAGGTGATTCGTACACTCCTACAATTTTGCCGTCATCGCGCTGTTCAATATATCTGGGAGAAACATCAAGAATGTGCATCCTGGGCGATTGCAACAACACTCCCATTTCTGGCGTGCCACTAGAGAAGGTGTGCTTGTGTGTAGGTTCTTGTCCTTGCCAGTTAATTGCTGCTAAGTATTTATCTTTGATAAACAACCCGACTTTTTCTGCTTCCATGTGGTTAATGACTTGGCAGATGCAGATGTTACTAATCGGCGCATTGTACTCAGGATTTGCAAATTTAGAAATAGCTGATTTACGCTTTTGTATGTTTGTACTATTCTGAACTCTTTGTTCAGGGGGTTCAGACTGGGATACTGCGCTTTCTTCACTAGCAGAATTAGTAGGCTTTGTTTGATTTCTTGCCATAATTTTAATTAATGGAAATCAATATTTAATGCGTAAAGCAAAAAGTCGTTATAAAAAATAAAAGTCGTCTGTTATTAAGACGACTTGAAAGATTGATTGATACTTAGTTATTTAGATAAACTTTTCATCACACTCTCCCCTTAAGTCTGTAAAGCTGTCAATGCAAGTATCTCCCTGAATAATTTCAGTTTTAGTATTTATAAGTGTCTGGTATATTTGCTGAAGACTAATGATGATTTGTCTAAGAACAGATGTGTTTTCAGTTGTGAAAGTCAGTGACACAGATGCCATGCTTGAATTATGAATTGCGACTGTTTGTTCTTCAGGAGATCCATAACTGGTTATTTGGCTGTCTTTACCAGGAATAAATCTATAAGAAGCAATAGTTTCAATTGCCATATTTATCTCCTTGTTCGTTGGGGTTTAATTTCAAGCATTTTATTACTAAGTTTGGTGATATTACTGACCTTCCAACCAGCAAGCTTGCACTTATTAAGTGCTACTTCTAACTCTTGCTGTGTAAGGATTTTGTATCTCATATATTGTTCCCATATAGGGAAGATATAAGTGACATATTTAGTTTTATCAATTTGGCAGTATGCCATGCGTTTGTAGTACACTATGGTTTAATGAGTTTAATGATTCTAGTAGCTACGTTTGTAGGGTTATTTGAACTCAAGAAGGCATCTTTATCTACCATTTCTACATAGCTATTATTGGCTTGTAGCCAGCCTTTGAAGGTTTTGTACTTACGATTAAAGAAAACTGATTCAGGTATAACTGAAACTAATACGCCACCCGTTACAAGTAACTTCCAAGCCTGGTAGATATGTTGGACAAGTTCACAAAATGGAGGATTCATGATACAGGCATTGTATAAATGACTGGGGTTAAACTCCAGAAAGTTTTTCCCTACGAGATTAAATCCTTTGAGTTTTAGAATTTGTCGTAAATCGTAATTAATCTCAACCACCTCTAGTTGAACATTAGGATAGGTATCAGTGATATACTCAGCAATATTTCCACTACCAGCACTAGGCTCTAAAATTTGCCAATTTGGTTTAATATCTGCCAGTTGAACAAGCCGTTGACAGACTAGTTTAGGAGTAGGAAAGAAATCTCCATCTTTCATCCCAATGATTTCGGGAGCATCCCAGTTTTTATTTAGCGAGCAAAGATTAATCCATTGAGATAAGCACAACGATGAGCTAAGACTTGAGGAACGTTATCAGATTTCCATTGTGCGCCAGAAATTTTGGTTCGACGGTCAATCTGTTTGACAGTAGACTCAATAGCACCAGAACCAATGGAACAGATTTGTTCTGCTTGATAATATTGGTAATTGACAATCCGGTGTCGATGTTTCTCAAGATAAGTACAGAAATTAAAAGCTTGTTTTAGCTGAGAGTCAGCAAAGACAGTGATAGCCTCATCAACTTTTCCTTGCCAGAGAAGGGTTTTAGCCTGATTGAGCCGTTGATTAGAACCGCCAATCTTGTGTAGGTTTTCCATCAGATGAAACCAATCAAGTACCTCCCGACGCTGGTGTTCGGCAGCAAAATCGCGGACAATCTTCCAAATACCGTCATGTCCATCGCCAAGACAGGTCAAGATAGGAGCAAGTGATTGGCTTTTGACCCAATCAATTACAAGACTATTTTCTTGAAATGAGGCAGCAATAGCTTGTTTTTCATGTAAACAGGTAGCTTTATAACCCTTCCAATCACAGACTTGTCCCTTGATTGTACGAATGCGGATATTTCCCCCATCCACACTCAATTCTTCCACAGTTGATTCTACTTGCGGTAATTCAAAATTTTGACGATGCACTAGTCGTTGCTGCACACTTTTTGATACTTCTACACCTGTTAAATATTCAATATCTTCTGCCGCACGTTGATACGATACCGACGCGCTGATTCGTAAACAACAAGCTTCTAGATATGGACTCAATTGATTATGGGGTCTAATTTCTAGCTTTTGTGCTTGAGAGTTTGTAATTGGCAGTTCTCCAATAATACTTTTTATTTTTCGTTTGTATCCGCTGCTTTCTCCTGTGGCATTTTCGATAAAAAAACCCCTACTTCTGGCATGACATATTCCTGCATTTGAGAGCGTACTACTTCTTCTATTTTTGCCAAACTTGTGCGTTGCTCACCCGGAGTACTTTTGTAGAGTATCTTTGCTATTGCACGAGAATATTCTTTTATCTGTTGTTCTTCTTCAGGAGTCATTGATACACCTAGTCTTGATGACTTTATTATCCCTTTCTAATGTCCCCTTACTTCCTGACTTCCGTTTTCTGTAACAATCCTTCCCTGTTATTTATTTGTTTTGGAATAATAAAAACTGGGATGCACCCAATGATTTCTAACTCAAGCTTATTGAGTAGTTGCTTGGTAGTATCAATTGCTTCAGGTTTTACTACCTGTTGAATTTCTGTTATTGCGGATATGATTTCGCTTGGTGTATGTAATCCGGCGCGACTTAAAGACTTTACCCAGTCTTGGTAATATTCGCCTGCCAATTTTTCTTGGACTTTCTGAATTGTTTCTTCCATTTGGGAAATCCTAAATAGGGCTTCTACTTGCGATTTGTGAGATATACCGCGTAGTATTGGTGGGATATTTCCTACTTCCCACATTTGTGCGATCGCAAATAACCAAAACTGTATAATCTCAAGTTCAATTCCTTCTTGGATTATCCCTTGAGCTATAGTTTTACGATGCTTTGTTACCCTTTGATTTCCAATAGCAGGATTTTTCTTTTGGTCGATTGTTGACTGCATGGAAGCAGCTAAATTACGGAGGGCTTCTGCTTTTTCTAAGTTAGGAATATTAAAAATATCTGCTATGGGTGAATTATCATCGTTGTAGGGTAGATTGAGTAGAGATAGTTGCATTGCTTGATTCCTTTAAATCTTTGACGGCGCATTCAAGAATTAGTGAGGTTGGCACATTCCAAGCTTTTACCTCCCATTCAGTAGCTAATCGTTCTGAGTGACGGATAACTGCACTACTACATTTGTTTTTTCTGACAAGCCAATCTCTAAACTTTTCGGCTTGTTCTTTGGTATCGAACCCGAAATAGCTGGTTTTTCTATTTCCCAAGGGGTCAGTAATAGTTGCTACCCGACGCGAGAGAATATTGAGCGTCCAACCACTGTTAGGAGTGAGTTCGATTTTCGTGATATTTAATTCTGTTGGATTCATATTTCAACTTCCGGAATTGCTGCTAAATATTCCATAGTTGATATTTCTTTTGCTAACCATTTATCATGTGCTTCTTGAGGTGTCATTTTGTGGGTTAAAAGTTTTTTCTCCTTATCATCTTCTACAAAAGGAGCGAGTGTTTCTTCTAGCCGGGCTTTGAAATTCAAATGTTTATCTTCAGAATAAGTAAACTGGTAAATACTATCAGTGTTAACGAACAGGTAAACCAGGCTAATTTGCTCCAATTGTATTCCTGTTCGTTCGTATAGGAGAAATAACCTTAGTTGAGTTTGCCATTTGCTTTCAAGAATTTCAAATTTAGGGGGTTTTTGAATTGTCCAGTCAAACCCAACTACTTGATTTTCACCATAGATAATGAGGTCGCACTCGCTGTAGAGAAGAATATCGTGGTATAAATATTGAAGTTGGGCGTTCCATTGTTTGTTGCCAGAAATATTTAGAAAAGGTTTTACCTTATCGACCCAGTTATTAATTTGGGGGTATGCCTTTAATAAAGCTTCGACTGGTAGCCCTAACCCAATTTGTTGCATAATGAGGTGAAACTGACCGCCAGCAACTTCAGATTCACTTTTGACAGTTAGATTACGATAATTTATCGTTGATAAACATTCTGGATTCTGTTCAACTAGTTCAAGTGTTTTGTGATTAAAACGATTCATAAAAATATATCCCAAATTTAGGTTTTGGGATATATTTGCGTCAGCTATTTGTGGTAATTTGTTTGCGGAATATAGTATTTTTTGAGTTGGTCAATGCTTGTATATAAACTTCGGGTTGACATTGCTTTGAGGTCAAAGTAACTAGCGAACTTTTTCAACCCCCCAGTGAGGGTTAATTCTAGTAAATACTGGGCTGCGATCGCACTCGTCATTTTATTGACGAATAGCGATTGATAATTCCGTGCTTGAATTTCTGCACATGAAAGGTTATTGTCAGTAAGTTCTTCTGGCTGAGGAACTAGCAGTTCTGGGTGAACCAGCACCGGGGAGGGAAGATGCAACCAGAATTGAGGTTTGTCTGGGTTATTGGAAGCTTGGACTATATCAAAATTAGAGTACGTTCCAATTACTACTTGTCCAGAGTAGTTGCTGTTTCCACAATCCAGCCAAAATAGCGATGCTGGCTCATTTGCACTGTTGATTTTGAGAACAGAGTGAATTTTGCTCCTGGCGGCGCTGTTATCTACACAGCCAATGATTACCGTTAGGGTATTCCACCAACTGGCCGTGCGAATCATGTCTTCTTCAAACCAGTCGCAAACGGCTGTAATCTCTATTCCATACTTGGCACTGCATCTTGCAGCCAGTGTTTCTGCCTTTGGTAGAGCAATTTCAGCTTGTTGATAATTTTGGCGGCTGATATTTTTGAGTTCGACAGTATCGCCATCGACGATCGCAAAGTTAATTTCTTTCCTAGTGTGTTGGAGTTGCAGAATAATTCGACATAAATCTTCTGCAAGAAACCCGCCTGTTCCTCCTACTCCCACTAAGACGAAGTTGATACGAGTATGATTGCGAGGTAAGACGGGTAAAGCTTGTTGGTAAGTAGTTAATTGAAGCATTTTACCTGTGACGGCAGTTCAAATATTTGATTGGGGTTGATGTCGAAAAAGTGATTGTATATCCCGATGCGGGTATAAATTGTGGGAATGGTATTCAGCGTGCCAATAATCGCGAACACTCGAAATTTGCCTTTTTCTTCCTGATTGTCTGCACTTGAAGGATAAGCAGCTAGAGTTCCATGACTGTGCATTTCCACCAAGCTATCTGTATAGCTTTGATTAAGTGCGCTTTCCAAAGATAAGACATGAGTAGAGGACGCAGTTTGCAGTGGTGTGTGACACCACCATTGGTTGTTTGTCACTCCCAAGTAGAATAGGATTTCCTGTTGGGGGTTGATACTAGCAGCATTGATAATCTCGGCGATCGCTTGGCTGGGTACTTTTGGGACTTTCAGACGAAAGTAGGGTTCAAGGGGTTGGAGTCCAGCCACTTGAGTTTGGGCAATTTGCAAGCAAACCTCTAACTCGCGGCGGTGCGATCGCAAGAAAAGCCCATTTGCTGCCAGCCAGTATTCCTGGAGTTTTTGACTGTAGGGAGGAAAGTTATTACTTGTAGCGAGGTGATAACCGATAAAAGGATTCATTGTTAACTGAACAAATGATTGATAATGTCTTCTGGGGTTGTGACTTTCCAGCTATGAACGGGAACAAGGTCACTTGAAGGGTAGGATTTAGCTTTAGATTCGTGTAATTTGATTAGCTGATTGCTGATATTATCGGGATGAGTTTTTGACTTGCCTTGAGATAAGTCCTTGTTAAAAGGTGATTTCCAGAACAGATCCCAAACTTGGCTTATAGTTGCAGCACTGCACATATTGAGAGAATTTCTCCCAAAGCAAATACTAGAATCTTCCCAAATGTTAGGTATAGGGGGCTTGTACAGTTGTGTGTCTGGTTTAAATACCCTCCCTTTAACTGCCCACAGGTAGTATCTACTACCGCATCCAGCAAATAAGAATGCAGGCATTGGTACAGTAATTACTTCAGGTTCCTGTCCCATAATTTGAATTTGATATTTTTGGGGAGAGTAAAACTGAATAATGGCCTCTCCCTCTGGATTTTTACCCCACCAAATTGTGTTGCTAGAAAGCCATCCAGATGCGGCAGTTTTACTTGTAAAGGCTTTCTCTACTGCTTCAGGAGACAAGAATTTATATTTAGATTCTTTGCCTTCGCGTTCGACTAAAATAAACTGTCCTTTGAGGATAATTAGCTGCCCTAGTAAATCATCTTGGGGAATATTGGCTAGCAGGATTTGGGAGACATTTTCTAAGTTAATTATTGGTAATATATTTGTGTCTACATTCATGCTTTTGATGCTTGGTTCCAAATTTTCACTGCTGCTTTTCGAGCAGAAAGGGATGTTTCTAACAAATGGCTAACCTCATTTGATTTCTCCAACATCAAGACGGCTTCTTGCCACTTTTGAGCGAGAAATATGATATTCTCATAAGTCCATTCCAGCCAATCGCTTGTTTCACACGTAATATCTAGCCAAATATTTTCAGTTGAGTAATCTATAATTCGTATGGCTATATCTAAATATTGCAGAGGACTTTTGTAACGACGACACAGCTTTACAAATTTCTCGAAGTAAATTTCTTCTGCTGGAGCAATGTAGTCAGGAGTAAAACCAAAATTTAGTTTCCATTGGCTGATATTGTACCCTTGCCCCATTAATGACAATAGAAATTTCTCGGAGTATACCAATTCCTCGAAATCTTCATTCCACCACTCAAGTCTTTGTGGCGAAACTAGAATACTATCACGTTCGGGATTAAACTCGATTTCATCGATATATTCTACTGGGAATAAATTTTCATTCACTAGGTTAATAAATTCAATTTCTCTATCGAGGTAAGCACTTGTTGGATGTGATTGTATATTAATAGGTATGGTTGATTCTAACCATTTTTCTGGAAATAATTTTTGATACAGGCTTAAGATATTTACTCGTTCGGAAAGATTTTCTAGATAATTAACTGCTGTTAGACAAGTAATAGGCATTTTGAATGAGTGGATGTTGCCAATCATAATTAATCCGCCGCTACGAGTTATAGCGGCTATAGATTTGTGATTACAGTACAGGATATTTACTCGTAATAGCAGGTTGCTGTTTAAGACTTTGAGCAACTTTTTCGCTGTAAGTCTCCCAAGATTGACCGAGCTTGATAGCTTTATCTATCTCAGGTTGTAAGGTAATTAAACTTTCGAGATTAATTTGACTGTTTATCTCTAGAAGCTTTATCTGCCATCCTAACTTTAGTGCAGGATTTATTTCTTCAAAACTGTTTTTCAATTCTCTAAAATGAATTCCTTTAGTACCTGCTTTTTTTACTAAACGAATTGAAACTGTATCATCAGTTGTTTGTCGTTCAATTTCTGCATTAGCATACTCTGGAAAGTAGACGCTAATAGCTGTTTTGAGAGTATTGTCATCCTGGGCGATCGCCTCATCCAGAGAAATTTCTTGTCCTTCGATAATAGCAATGTACTTCATGGTAATTAAAATAGTGACAGTTGGTTGTTAGGTGCAGGTTTTTTATCTTTATCTTCAGGTAGGTTACGCTTTTGTACTTGTCTTGATTGTTCCTGTTGATTCTGCTCTGTAGTCTGCTTTTCCATCCTTTGTTTGCAAATATTTAGCATTTCTGGGAGAGATTTTTCTAAATCCTGTAGCCAGTTATTTATGATAGGCTGAGATTTAATCTCAGCTAAGGGAAGTATCTTAATAATCGGAGGTGCATCTTGAATTCCAATTGTGACAACTGCTTTTTCAGAATTTGCTTTTAACTGAATTGTTATTATTGCGGTTTTGGTTAAAGTTATCCCGCTAGATAAATATTGACTTATAACTTCAGTATTTGCTGATTCATCTAATGTTTCTTCTAAATTTAGATTATCCTGATATTCAGGATTAAAATCTTTACTGCTATAGTTATGTTCAAAGCCAGTTGCATTCTCGTCAAGTGATGTTTGATTATTCATGATTAAGAGAGATTGGCTAATCTAAATAAAGTGCGGATAGTAATACCTGTCTTGTTAAAAGACTGCCATTTGTAGGCGCATTCGCCTGGTTTGTACTTAGGAGAAAGTTGGCTCCAGGTGTCCCATGCCTTAAATAAAATGGGACTAACGCTATGAAGTGCCATCCCAACTTGAATCCACGAATGGTAATCATCTGCAAATCGAGGGTGGATGACTTCGAGTAGCACAAGTGCGGTTTGAATATTGGTTTCTATTGAGGGAATTAAATGAGCGTACCTGTCTACCCCATATCTGCGGTTATATTTTTCTTTGGTTAGGTTAAACTTTCTTGTTTTCTCCTGGTTGGCAAGCATTTGGGCAATTACCCAATCGGGAGCTATTTCTATTTGGCGTTCAGATGGACTACAGCCGGGAAGCCATCTGTAATTTCTACCCTCTGGGTGAAAGGACGGGGGGAGGATTGAAGCTAGGTTTTTGCCTCGAAACTCCAGGTGTTCGTCCTTCCCAGTTTTGATTTTGCGAGATTTGACATCGCAAGCTTTTGAATTTGGGATGAGGTATAAGCGTTGGCTGCGATATTTCCTCCCAGAGGTAAATGCAATTGTGGGAGGAAGATATTTTTGAGCGCGATCGCATAACGACTCCATAGGAGTTTCGCGTGTTTCGGTGGGTGTTAGGTGGTTGAGTTCTTCTGGTTCAGAATGTTCGTTAATCTGAATAATTTGTCGCCAGGATGTTTCCCCGTCGCAGTCAATAGCCACTAAGTACCCTTGGGGATGATTGAAACCGCAAACCAAGGCTATACCAGTGGGTGTGATAAATCTGTTATTTGTCCAAACTTTTAGCCGACGGCGGACGAGTTCAGTTTGTAGTTCTTTGGGAGAGTAAGTATTTTTTTCCCATTCTTTCCCTAGAGGACGTTTACCAAAGGTAGGGACGATTCGCCATTCTTCGGGTAGGTTGTCAAGCGAAGATACCAAATGACGGATTTGGGCGTGCATGAATTCATGTGGCTAATTACTTCGATAATTCATGCACGAGTGCGTTAGTAACCGTAGTGGTTTGAGATTATGACTGTCGTGCTAATTGATGGCCAGCTTCAAGTAGCTTAACAAGTGTATTTTGGTCGAACGCTTTGATACCAGATACAAATTGTTGCCACTGCTGCCATTTCTCTGTTGAATAGGTGTGGTTAGGGTCAAAGTTGCAAACTTGACAGAATTTATAAAAATCAGCATTCCAGTGAAACGTACAAATACCTGTTATGAAATAGTTGATTTGTTGCTCGTCCATGATTAATATTTCAGATGGCGATTATGTTTTAAGCTAACCTTTGGTTAAGTGCATTTTCAACTTGATAAGTCCCAAGAGTACAGTTTGCATTGCAAGGAAAGGTAGGAAATTCAAGATAGTTATTCATAGTTTTTGTTACCTTGCACAGTACCATTATCCCCTCCCTACCCTTCTTTTTTTGATTGTGATAGTAGCTGATAACCTCAAACTCATTATTGCCAGCCTCAAATCTACTTCCTTTATATTGAGAGATAGCCTTGTTCCAATCTGGTTGCCAGAGCATGAATGTATCTATTGCCATTGCTCTTACAGTTGGGTTATCTAATTTAATTAATATATCTGGTAAGTAATGACATTGTTTGGCAATTACTTCTCGTGCGTAATTTATCAGCCAATACTCTGCTTCTCTTAAAAGAGCTTTTGATTCAAGATTTTGGCACACTTCATCGTAAACCTTAGACATTAAATATGCCCTTTGTTCAAAAACCATCCCATTAGTTCGCAGTTTTAAGTCGGATGGATAATTAATTATCAAATCAGCTAGTTCATCACTGATTTTGGGAAGAGGATATTTATTATATTGTTGGGTTTCAGGATGAGATATTTTGACCTGATATCCTAGATTAACAGCATAATTTATAATAAAATCAATATTGTTAGACTCAACAAAATCTCCTATTTGAAAATTTGTTTCCATAAGTAAATATGATGGTGCGTGAATAATTTGAAATCTTTTAGGGTTTGGATGTGAATCAGCTAATAGTTCGACGTACATCGCTTATTCTCAAAACTTTCATCAATCTTGTGCGTAAGCGATGTATGTGGTTGAATTACTAAAAAAATAATCCTACCCAAGCTGGATAGGATTATCTTAACTATTGATTAATAGTTCTTGTCTCTGTTGGATTGATTATTTCCTTTAGTAGAGATAGCCCAACTGATTTAAATAGTGCTTCGTTATCATCAGGGCAGCGTTGAATTGTTGTACAAGAAGAGCAGCCGTATTTACAAGGACAATTATCGACTAGAAACTTTGCCTTAATCAAGGCAGTCTCTAAATACTTGATGAGGGTATCACACATACCTGTACCATGTTCACAAGTATCAAAGAAATAGCCAACTATCTTAGTATTAGACGGCACTTCTACTAACATGAAATCTATATCTCGACTGTTTGCTCCATGTTCGACAAGTGGTAAACTGAGTATTAGGTGATGAGCGAGAGTATGAACGCAAATTTGGGTTTCATTGCTTTCAAATAGTTGTTTCTCCTCATTGGTAATATATTTCTGTTTATTAAGTATTTCTTTTCTGTGATTTTTGACCAAAACTGAAAAATATTTTCGTGCATCAGCGTTAATTTCAACCCTGACGCAGAATGTATTGTAGTTAAGAGCAAGTGATTCTTCGTATTTATTTTCCTCCAATAGTTCGACAAATTCTCGTTCAATCAGTTGGGTTTTACAAGCAGGGCAAGTTTGTAAATGCCCAGGTAAATTTAAATTGAAATTGCGACATCTGTTATTAGTGCAAGTCCATTTTTGTTCCAGCCTGTACAAGTTGTAGCCATAAATTTTTTCTTTGATTTTGGCTGAAACAGGTGTAAATCTAGCAGCCCCTTGGGAAAGATTGATAATTTTGGCTTCCCCGACAATTTTAATTTCCTCGAAATTTAGGCTTCCTTCAGGACGACTAAATAAATTGGCTGCTTCAATTGGCTTGAGAATTGCTTTCCCTTCGGTTAAATTTAGCTCTTGTGATTTATACTGTACGGGGTTGCCGTCGAAATCTTGAGCAAGATATATTGCACCAGGGTAAACTTCTCTTAGTGCAGAAGATGCCGAACTTTCCTCAAACTCTTCTGCGCTATCTTGATTGATATAACTGATGTTTTGGTCAGTGTTGCCTCTAACTTTAATTTTTGAGTGGACATAACCGAGGTTTCGATTAGTTGTCAGTCTTTGATTGTAGCTGAATATTAGTTGATTATCACCTATTAACTGTCGGGCGATCGCATTGCTAGAACTACCAAAATGACGGGCAATTTGGGCTAGTGTTGGCTTACTTTCTTTGCAGCAAGCGAGAATATGCTGTTCTAAGATGATTTCATAATTGTGATTAAAGTTGATAACTTCTGGAGGATCGGATAAAAGGCGTTCTGGATGTTTTGAGTAGTAAGAGTCCATGATTGACCGCTTCGATGGGATAAATACCAATAATCCCGCTTCCTTCCTACCTGCACGTCCTGCCCTTTGGCGAAAAGCGAGAATTGAGCCTGGATAGCTGTGTATAATAGTTGCATCAATGCAGCCGATATCTAACCCAGCTTCCAAAGCTGAGGTCGATACTATAAATTTGACCTTTCCCGACTGTATATCTGCAATAATTTTGTTTCGCTGGTTTGGCTTCATACTTCCATAAAATGCAGAAATGCTTTCTCCAAGGTGAGGTAATTGTATATCAGCTAATGTTTTACGGATGGTATTAGTTAAAACTTTAACCATTTCTCTACTATCGCAAAAGCAAATTCCAACTATTCCCTTACTCACAAGTAAGGCTGCTACCTGGGCGGTTTGATAGAGAGTATTATTTTGAGGTCTGAGGCTAAAGAAAGTAATTTCTGAACGTTTTGCACCACTTTGGTCAATGATAATGAGATTGTCTTTTTCTACTCGGTTGGATATCTTTTGGGCAATTTCACTGCTGTTACTGATTGTTGCAGAAGCAAATATGTACCTCAGTGTAGAAACATCCGTGAGAGGTTAAGGTAATCGCACATTTGTCAAGAGGGTGCAGGAAAAGGCGATAAATCCAGCTTTGAGACTGGCTTTCGGAGATATTTAACCACGCTTAAGTCTTGATTCTCTGGGGCAGCGAAGTACTTAATCGGGTCATCCGCTTTGCCTTTGCCATTTGCGACACTAAAATGGTACAAACCGCGAAATATCATCTCCAAAGAAATGCGGTCAAATGGCAGAGATAACTCGTCTGCAACCGCATCTCCCAAGTCAACTAAAACAGCATAAAATAACCAAGTAGCCCAGACTTGTAGCTTGATACCATTAATAGAACCAGTCCATAAATAAGATAGCCCGAGCAAGCGTTTTACTGTGTAGAAAGCTTCTTCAACTCTCCATCTTCGTCGGTATAAATCTGCCACAACATAAGGAGGTAATATTTGTGGATCGAGGACAGAAGTAACATAAGAATAGCTAGTTTTTCCAACCTTAATTTCTATTAAGCGTAAATTGAGTACTGGTGCGCCACGACGAACAGTGCCAAGTTGAATTAATCTGTCCTTAACTGAATGGTCATAGCTGAAAATCTTTAAGTACTTAATAGATGCTTTGGCTTTTAAACGAGTAATAAAATGAATTTCTTGGTTAATAAGTTGTTGTAAAAATTGGAAATGATAAAAACCTCTGTCAAGTAAAATCAGAGTTTTAGCAGTCAGTAAATTTAATAATGCCGATTCAAAATTAGTGTCCGATGCTGCTGGATTAGTGTGAAACCAAACTTCGACGGGTAAACGAGTTACCAAATCAATAACTGTACAAATTTTCCCGGCTAACTGTCCTGTTTTTAAGTCTTCCAGGCTTTTGAGCTTGCGAAATAATGCTTCTAATGTGGAGCCATCAGCTATCCAAATATGTTCAAAATTCGCCCGTGCAAACTTAACACTATCTGGCAGTGGTCGCTTAAGCCGTTGCTGCCAATTTAATTGTAACTGAGGTAGTAAATCTTTAAAGACCCGCTCAAATAATTCAGCAGGAAATTCCAAAAACCTTTGAGAAAGCGATTGTTGAGCAACTTTAGTTACATGACACCATAAGAAACCTTCTCTTGCCAAAAGGCGATTTAACTCTTGTACTCCAGGAACTTGTCTCCATAATAGTGTTAGTACTGCTGCCACCATGAACGATAAGTTCAAAATTCTATCTCGTAATCCTAACTGTTTGTAATATTTTTGTTGAGCAAAAATAGCTGGAGTCAACAACGCTTCTAATTGTTGAGAAATTGCCTCATTATCTATAGTAGGAGTATTATGTTTGTGCGCGTGGTCAGAGTTTTGTTTTTGTCGCTTGGGCATAATGGCAGACCAAACTTTTCATTACCTCATTTGATAATTGAATTTACCTAACAATGCTGCCCACTTTCTATGTCGTTACAATACTTTTTCATCTCCTATAAAAGTAGTTAAACATATTAAAGATAATGATAATCAAATATAGGGGGAGGAGGTGAGCGTCGCTCACCTCCTCCCCCTACCCTCAATACGATTATCATTCTTATTAAGAATATTTTGAGTATTTTAACTGATTGACAAAAGGCACTTTATTCTAACCTCTCACTGATGG
>NZ_AP018225.1 GCF_002368035.1 Nostoc linckia NIES-25
AATGAGAGACATCGCGCCGAAGCTTTAAGTAGTTTAGCTGATAAACTACCTCCTGAGTTGTTACCAGAGGCACTGGCTGCTGCTAGGCAGATTCAGGATGAGTTAGGTCGCGCCGAAGCTTTAAGTAGTTTAGCTGATAAGCTGCCTGAATTGTTATCAGAGGCACTGGCTGCTGCCAGGCAGATTCAGTATGAGTTAAGTCGCGCCTTAGTCCTAAGTAGTTTAGCTGCTAAACTGCCTGAATTGTTACCAGAGGCACTGGCTGCTGCTAGGCAGATTCAGGATGAGTTAGGTCGCGCCGAAGCTTTAAGTAGTTTGGCTCCTATTCTACCACCAGAATTGTTGCCAGAGGCACCGGCTGCTGCTAGGCTGATTCAGGATGAGAGACATCGCGCCGAAGCCCTAAGTAGTTTAGCTGATAAACTGCCTGAATTATTACCAGAGGCACTGGCTGCTGCTAGGCAGATTCAGTCTGAGTATTATCGTGCCAAAGCTTTAAGTAGTTTGGCTGATAAACTACCTCCTGAGTTGTTACCAGAGGCACTGGCTGCCGCTAGGCAGATTCAAGATGAGGGACATCGCGCCTTAGTCCTAAGTAGTTTAGTTGTTAAACTGCCTGAATTGTTACCAGAGACTCTGGCTGCTGCTAGGCAGATTCAGTCTGAGTATTATCGTGCCGAAGCTTTAAATAGTTTGGCTGATAAACTACCTCCTGAGTTGTTACCAGAGGCACTGGCTGCCGCTAGGGAAGTTCAGTCTGAGTATTATCGCGCCGAAGCTCTAAGTAGTTTAGCTCATAAACTGCGTGAATTGTTACCAGAGACTCTGGCTGCCGCTAGGGAAGTTCAGTCTGAGTATTATCGCGCCGAAGCTTTAAGTAGTTTGGCTGATAAACTGCCTGAATTGTTACCAGAGGCACTGGCTGCTGCTAGGCAGATTCAGTCTGAGTCTTATCGCGCCAAAGCTTTAAGTAGTTTGGCTGTTAAACTACCTCCTGAGTTGTTACCAGAGGCACTGGTTGCTGCTAGGCAGATTCAGTATGAGGGACATCGCGCTCTAGCCCTAAGTAGTTTAGCTGCTAAACTGCCTGAATTGTTACCAGAGGCACTGGCTGCTGCTGGGCAGATTCAGTCTGAGGGACATCGCGCCGAAGCCCTAAGCAGTTTGGCTAATAAACTTTTACAAATACAAAAAAATCTACTTTTTGATCACTGGCGAGATACCCTTCACATCTTATCTGTTCACACTCGCCCAAACTTACTCAGTGATATAAAAGCATTAACTTCTATTATAGCTGCTTTAGGTGGTCAAAAAGCCGTCAAAGATACAGCTTCTGCCATCCAAGATGTATCACGGTGGTGGGCTTAAAGAACAACATCTTTAGTTAGCAATAGCATTCTACATAAGAGCCAATACGTGTAATGGTTACATATTTCTAACCTTTTGCTTCACCTCTCAACGCTGAAAATACCCTATCAAGCGACATTTTTACCCTAATCAACTGACCGTATTAAGCGGCTAGTAAAGGACACTTTCTATCTTACCTACTTTGGTCACGGCGGCGATCGCTTACCAGACGATTAGCACTGACTGGCCAACTGGGATTTTACACAAGTCATTTGTTATTACAATTTATTGATTAAATTTCAACATTATTACTGATGTGACATTTTACTTTGCCCATAGAAGCTAGAGGAGTGAAGATTGATTACTCATCAGTAGGTATGGAAAGTCAACTCAGTAAGGGTGCAAGAGACAGCGAACTTGTGGAAAAAGATAGTAGAACACAAATAATTAAATATCAGTATGCTATCGATTCAAATGATAAGACTATAAATGTTGAAAATTTATCTGCAAATTCAGAAGTTAGAAAAGAAGTTTTTAGATGTTTATCTTGTAATAATATTCTTATTCCTGTTTTAGGGCAGAAAAAAAGAAAACACTTTCGCCACAAATTAGACGTTCAGCTTAATTGTTCTCCTGAAACTTATCTGCATAAATTAGCTAAACTTAAATTTTATGAAGTATATAGTAATTGTATTAAATACAACCAACCTTTCTGGGTAGAATTTGAAGTATCTCAGATTTGTGATTATTATCAAGTAGATTTTTTAAAAGCCTGTAATTTTAATAAAGGTAAACAGAAGTTTAATCTAGTTGAATACTTTAAGAATATTGAGCTAGAGCAAAGAGAAGGGTTTTTTATCCCTGATTTACTATTGACAAGTGCTAAAGGAGATAAAATTTTTATTGAAGTGGCTGTCACACATGAAGTTAGTTTTGAAAAAATTAAGTCCCAACATCGCATTATTGAAATAAGTATTGCTCAGGAAAGTGATATAGAAGTTATCAATAATCAATATTTATTAGAAAGTAAAAAAATTAAATTTATCAATTTCAAAAGAAAACAAATCAAAAATTATTGTCATGGTAGTTGTATAGAGGGAATTCAGCCGTATGCGAAATGTCGTGTTCTGTACAATTTTTTTACTATTTATCCCAATGGTAAAAGTGCAATTATTCAAGAAACTTTAGAATGGGTGCAAGAAAAAATTGAAACTAAATCTTTAATCTATCAGGAATTGGTTAAAATTGATAATATTGATAACAGAATAAATAAAGTTTTTTTAAGAAAGATAATAGAAGCTTATTTTAATAAACTTTCGGTTAGAAATTGCTATCTTTGCCGTTATCATGGCTCAAATTTTCGTAACTATGAAGATAATCCAATTTTTTGCAAATTTTTAAAAAAAACTTGTAATTCAAATGAGGCTGCTAACTGTCAATTTTACAGAGCAGATCCAAAATCTTTTCCGACGTTTGATTCTTGATAATTTAATTTTATAAAAATAACATTATCAAACTAATAAAATGCTTATGTTTGATTGTCAAACTTTAACTGCTTTTAGCAGTTCTTCAAACAAGGGGTCGCCGAAATTCATTAATCGTAGAGAAGACATTTCATCAAAAACATTAGGGTAAAAAGTGACCGTGTAATTCTGCCTTTTATAACTCAGTTGCCAAGTTCCCTCAGTCCTTCTCTCAAACTGCACACCATTGGCTTTTAGAATTGCTGAGGATGTGAATAACTGCTCAATAGTTTCTGGTGTAAACGGAGTAGCAGAAATTGGTTTTTGAATTTCTGCTAGATCAGCATCCAAATCCATTACTACCATTTCCTCAATAGCTAGACGCGACGGTTGAGTATTTAATACAGAATCGAATTCAGACATCAAAACATCTTCTTCCTCTGGATCTGCACTCATAGCCGCTTGTTCAATAAACGTAGGAACTTGGGCTAGAATTGGTTGGAGATTCCCAACAACTGTTGCAAAAGCATTGATGCGATCGCGCAATTTTTTATAAACCTTCGCTTCTACAGTGCCATCATAGTAAAAATTGTGGATTCGCACAGTAGAATACCTTTGTCCAATCCGGTCAATTCTGCCAATACGCTGTTCTACCCGCATGGGATTCCAGGGCATATCATAGTTAATCAACACACCACAATTTTGTAAGTTTAAACCCTCGGAAGCAGATTCAGTACACAAGAGAATTTTGATTTCATCTTGACGGAATCGGCGTTTAATTTCTTCCTTGGGAACTAGACACCACTCCCCATTTTGGTAAAGTTCCCCACCGCGACCAGAGTAGCAAGCAACTTGACTACCATACAACTCTTGCAAAGTATCCCGCAGATAGTCCATTGTATCGGTGTACTGGGTGAAAACAATGGCACTTTCCCGTTCGGTTAATTCTTGACGCAAAATCTGAATAAAGCGAGAAAGCTTAGTATCTTCCCCAGTGTTTTCAAACTGGCGGAGTAAATCTTCAAGATATTGAATTTCCTGGGGGTCTACTGGTTCAAAGAAAGATTCCAGCCCCGCAATTACGGCATCATCTTCATTATCCACATCCACCAAATCGTCATCACTTAAAACGCTTCCTTGTTGAGTTAATAGGTAATCCAACCGACGTTGCAGAGATGACTTAATAGCATAAAATGAACTTGTTAGACGCTTGCGGTAAAGCGTCATCAAAAAACCTAAACAAGAACGTTTATCTTTTTGGGCCAGTCGATAAAAATGACGTACATAATCGCTGACAGCTATATAAAGCGGTATTTCCCGTTGTGATTCCAGCGTGATGGCGTTATCCTGCACCACTCTAGTAGGAATATCCCTTTCTAAAAGTCCCCGGCGGTAGTATTGTCGCAAAGTATCGCGGGTGTGGCGGAACATCAAATCTTTCAATGGCGTGTTCACTGTCAAGTATTGGCGTGAGGTTTCAATAAAGTCTTCATCTGCCAACAGTTGTTTGTGATTGGAGATTTTCTGCCCCCTCTGCCAAGTATCCTGCATTTTATAAGCCAGAATGCGATCGCTCTTAGTCAAAAACTGCTCTAACCTAGAACAAGGCTGTCCACCACGCCGAAAATAATCACTGGACATTACTTGCCAAAAAGTCATGACCTCCTGTTTGACAGCACCTTGTAGCGAGGCGAAATAATTGCAGAAGTTATCGCCGTAACTCCAATGCCCCTGCAATCCCAGCAGGTTTAACAAATCAAAAACTTCTATGGCATCAATTTGCATAGGAGTTGCTGAGAGAAGAATTAAAGATTTAGTTTTCTCCTTCAGCTGTGCCATTAACTCTAACAGACGGTTGGGCGTTTCCTTGCGGTCTTGGGGACTTTTACGCCTTGCGTGGTGCGCTTCATCTAACACAACTAAATCCCAAGGTTCTGCCTCTAGTAGCTGCCGCATTCTCTCAGTCCTCCGCACCAAATGAGAGGAAGCAAGGATTAAATCTTGAGTATTCCAGGGATTAGCTGCTGCCGGAATAGTGCGCTTGTAAGGGTCTTTAAATTCTGTAGATGTATAACTCCAAAAATGCAAATTGAATTTTTCTCGCAGTTCTTCTTGCCACTGGGGTTGAACACTAGCAGGTGCTAAAACTAGTACCCGCTTCACTTTTTGGGATACCAACAGATAGCGCAGAATTAAACCAGTCTCTATGGTCTTACCTAAACCAACTTCGTCAGCAATCAGAAAACTTTGGGGAAAATTTTGAGCAACGCGACGCAGAATTTTAATTTGGTGTGGCCAAGGTTGAATAGGAATTGATTTTAAACAAAAATCCAAGCAACCGGGATGTTCATGAATATTGGCAAGTTGAGTAAATGCCAACCGTTCTTTTTCTTTATCTTCTGTAGAGATAATTGATGGTTCTGGTTCTAATTCCGGTTCTGTTTCTGGTTGTACTTCGTATTCAGTTAATTCTGTTGTTGTCAGAGGTCTAGAGTCAAATTCAGCCTGAACATTCCAACTAGGTTTAGTGGCAGGAGCGTAACGTAACAGCTTTTTCTGTACCGCTTCTGGAACATCAAAAACTCTCACATTAGGTGATATATCATACCAAAGTTGCTCAAATCTAGCTACTTCTTCTTCAACTCTATCTAGTTCTCTTCCTCCCTCCCAAGAACAGTAAACATGGAAAGATTCTACATTTCCTTCCCAGCCACTAATAGATTCATTATTGGAACCATTAAATGCTAATTTATCGCCTTTACTATCAGTAAAGATGCCCACTTTCTCGTGAAATATATGCTGTGGATCTAATTGTTGTGTACTGTCTTCTGGTAGCCCATTTTCTTTGAGAGGTACAGCAATTTTAATATCAAGATATTGATTTTGAATTAACCAGCTAAGAATTTCAAAGTGTTTAAGTTGGGCAAAGTTTTCTGGGGGTTTTAAATCTGCGTCTAGCCGAGATAGCAATGCGTCTCTCAGTTCGTATCCCTGTTGAATCGCTTGTAAATCCTGGGGACTAAATTGACAGCCCATGATTAGGCGCATTCTCCCATTATTATGCAGCATTGCACCTAATCCACGAGCAACCTTACTCAAGATAGCACTGCTGAAGAAACCTGCTTTGCGATCGTATTGGATGGCTGATTCCAAAGCAGGAATGTAAAAGTCAGCAATTGTATTGTGAGTATTACTGGAGTAGCTGATTTTCCAACTATAGTCGCGTAATAACTTAATCATATTTTTTAGTTTGCTACATCCAGTTATAAATACTAACCATCAAACTGTAAATCTAAACTCATTTGTCCCCCTTCATTTAAGGGTAACTCAGTCTGAACGTAAGAGACTTTGGCTTTAATTTCATCGATTGCTAACCATAAATCTGACAAAGCTTTCTCTTCAGAGATGCGTTTCTTTTCATCTTTTATACGTGGAATAACTTTCAAAGCCACTTCAAATGTCCGCATAAATAAATCGTTGCTGACTAAGCCTGTGTTTTTCAAAAACCTGCGTACTGGTTCTGTATTACCTTCTTCTTGGTAAAGGGTAATAATTGCATGGAGTCCATCTACTAAATATCTGGCAGAAAATTCAGTATCAATGACAGAGAAGGCGCGTTTTTTTAATCGTTGTTCTGGGGTAAGTAATTTACAAGAACCACTTCCAGAATCGAGTAATTTGTGTTTTTTGACTAAATCAGAAACATCAAAACCACCGACTGCTAAGGCAAGTTGTCTAGCTTCATCGAAGGGGAATTCTCGCGCTTCAAAGGTATCCCAAGCAAGGATGTACCATTGGGTTAAGGGGTCGATACCGTTGAAGTCTTTACCTTCTAATAAGTTTTGTAGTCGGTACTCAACAATTGCTTGGCGTACTTCTTCAAATGCAGCTTTGGGTTCAACTGGATTTCCAGCACTGTCGAGGATAGAACTGTAGCGGGTAAATACGCTTAAAGCACAACCATAAGCAGTCAGGCACAAGTCAATACCAGGGGGTTTAATGCGGCGGCGAGGATCTGCGACTCTATCGGCTGCCGGACGGGTATCTGCGGTGAGAGATTTTTCAATTTCTGGTGCTTTTTCAAAGACGATATTTCGCACGTCGATACGCACATCATCCCACCAAGCTTGTCCAGCGTTGGGGTCACGTTTGCGGCATACTAAAAGCACGGTGCTGGATACTGCGTTTTTCTGTGCTTGGTGTAAGTTTTGCGGGTTTTCGGTACTGACTGCCCATGATGCGGTAATCTCGAAACCAGCATCAATGAGGGATTTGGCTAAGACATCCCACGCGCCGGAGTCTTTGTGGTTGAATTGCACTGTCATTACGCCGTCGTCGCGTAAGACGCGGTGGTATTCAGCGAACGCCATTGCCATTTTTGCTTCATAGTCTTGGTTGGCGAGTTTTTCAGGGGTAATTGCTTCTGTGGTATCAGTAGCAGGTGTACCCATACCTCTGAAACGTGAAGAGTTGGCAACAGCTTCGCGGTCTTTGTCAGTGAGTTCAAGGTAGAATAGTTCGGGGAAGATATCACCAAGACAACGCTTCATCCAAACATAAAAGAAATCAGAAAGTTCGGCGTATTGAATTGTGGAATAATAAGGTGGGTCTGTAATAACTGCGTCTACAGAGTTATCAGGAATATGTGTTAAATTATCGGCGGATGCTAAGTCAATTTGGATTGATTTTGGATTATGTTGTTCAAGTCCTGGGATACCTGTTAAACCTGGTTGGGTTCCGAATAATGAGCATAGGTTTTTATAATCGGATGCAAATACATCTGCACACCATCGCCATAATTCACCATTACCACTTTTTTCTGGATAATTCCACATTAAATTCAGTGCGTGTTGTGATGAAGCACCTTCAGAACCTGCTCTGGGAGGATTCCAGCGTCCTAATCTACAATTTTCATCAACACACCTATCCAATACTAAAGCTAAATAAGTGTAAATTGCTCCTGCCTTACTCAATTCATACTCATTTTGAATTAGTGTTTTTGCTTCATTGATAATTTCTAAATAAGTTACAAGAGTCAAAAGCTGACGTGGATTAAACATATCCATCCATGTCGGACAGAATATTCTAATTTGCTCATCTAACTCTTGACCTTCTGCTATAATCTCGCATGGTAAAATATTTTGCTGATGCCAAATTTCTATATTAGCTTCTATAAAATTTTCAACTTTACTAATAACTTCAATATCTAACTCATTAGGTATTCTAAATATTAAATTACCTTTTCCTTGTTTATATGCAACTGCATATAATTGATATCTCATCTGCTTATTTTTAGCAGATTGCATAATAATTGAGTTATCAATCACATTTCCACAATTAGGGCATCTACCTACACCTCTGCTAATAGTGATTGTAGTATCTGGATCATATTCACCATCATCAGTTTCAATAATTGTCCCCTTCCCCTTGCTACCCTTAACCAATTCAAAATCAACCCGCTTATTTTCAGGATTAGGAATTGGCTTGACAGCACACCACTTATGTAAATTTTGCTTTTCTGGACGTTTATATAACCACCAATTTGGACTAAGCGGAACAACCGACTCACAATTTAGACAAACAACCGTATGCGCCCATAAATAATTCTGTACAGTTTCCCCAGGTAAAGATGGGAAAAATTCAGCTAACCTTTTCTCCGCTTCATCTCCTACCCACTTTACCCATTTATCAATATCCTGCTGTAAATCTGGGCCAAACTTTAGCGGATATTCCATCGCCGCCTTCATCGTCACCACCGCCACAGGATTTAAATCAGAAGCCAGCACATTTAACCCATATCTTGCTGCTTCAAACGGGATACTTCCACCACCTGCAAACGCATCTAATACAGTGGGGGTGCGAGTTCCCCAAACCTTTTCACAATAATCCTGCACCTTCTTAATTTGCACAGAATTAGGTGGTGTTTTATATAGCTTTACCTCTTTCCCCGGTACTAACCCCAGCAAATATTCAAACTCTTGCATTGTGATATCTGCTGGTAATAAAGAAGCCAACACACTAGCGCGACTAAAAGACAATGGCTTACGCGAATACCAGCGATGTAATCCTTTAAATGGATTTCCCCCGTGTTCAAAATTCACTTGCTCATTTAATACCTGCACAGGCATCATTTTTTCGATGAATACATTGGGGCGTTTGGGGGTTGAGTCGGTCATGGAGTGTTGGTATTACTACAGCTTATTTTAAGTATTATGGATTGAGATAGCTAGAAATGCCATTTTGATATGACAATTGAAAGTTGTAGCCTTCTGCAATCAACTGAGCTTGAATATTATTAGCGACAGACGAGCAGAGAATATTGCTTTTAACCGCCTTGGCTAAAATACCTAAAGTTCCAGTAACTCGAATACCTCGTTCTCTGGCAAACCGTTTAGCTGTACCATCATCCGAAGCAAAAACCCAGTTACGGTTGCGGGCGATCGCCATCGCTTCTGATGCTCCTGGACTAAAATCCTTTCTATATTCCATCGACAAGCGTAACTCTACCACTTCATCTTTTGGGTTAACCTCGTCATCCGGCGATCGCATCCAGCCTTCCTGAAAAGCTTGATTAACTGCCTGTAACTTGGCACGGCTATGCAAACAAGCAGAATTATAGGGATTTGCAGTTCCAACTTGAATTTCTCGTCTAACTGCCCTGCCAACAAAGGCTCTACCTTCGTAGAGCCTTCTGAGAACGTGTAATATCTGTGCTGGAGTAAAATTGCTCAGAACAGTGTTATCAAAAATAATTGGCGATAAATTAGGGTCAATGTTTTCCTTTTTCACTTAATTGTTTCCATTCAAACTCACACCAAATCTTTAAGCGTTCTCAATGTCGCTTAACAATTCTAAATCCGAATCAACTCCCAAATCGAGGGGAATATCTCTAGCTTTTAATTGAGATTTCGCTTGCTTTATAGAACATTCTAACAATTCAACTAACTTACCTAAGCCAATTTGTCCCAAACGGTATGCCTCGAATACCATTTCTGTGTACTCATCAGGAAATTGATTAACTTTTTCTAAGCAAGGGACAGAACGACCAATTTTAGCTAGTAGTTGTTTTGGTTTTTCTTTGGATAATTGTTGATAGACGCTTTTTTCAATTAATTCAACTTTTTTGTCAGCCATCCGATAAAGCATTGCTTGATAGCTAACCCCAAAATCTAATGCCAAATGCATCACAATTTCAGCAGTAATCTCTCCGTTAGAATTCTCTAGATAAGTAGTTAATCGTGGAACTATTGCTTCTTCTGGCATTAGGAAATTAGCAGCAAACCATTGAGCAAAGTACTCTTCTGGTTTACGGTAATGCCCACTTGGATCACAGGTAATACCTTTTTGCTGACGATGAATCAAATGATGGCAATATTCATGTGCCAATACAAAATTCAGCTTATTAGTTGAATAATCCCCTAGATTTCTTTTCACTAAAACGAAAGAGCCAAGGAAGGGTGAAAAAATAAAACATCCTCCTAATTTGGGTGTTTCAAGATTCCATGCCATTACCCTGACACCTTCGCTTTCTAAAATTCCCCAAATATCTCTAATAGGGCTAGAAATAGGAATTCCCAGTCGGGCACGTTCTTGTGCTGCCATCCATTTAGCAGCTGCCGGAGTAGGTTTAAATACGTTGTATAGCGGTTCCGTTGAGTAAGGTTCAGAAAGACGGTTCAACTTTCGAGCTAGATCCCCAAAGTTGCGGTGAAACTGACGAAACCGCTCAATTTGCTCTCTATCAGGCGAAATATCAACTACTTGGTTAGCACTGAAAAGGATTTGAGTTGGGTCATCTTCCTCAAAATGACTAACTTCTACTGTTCCACAGCTTTCATCAAAAAAAAATAGAATACTCTTGCCAACTAAACGGGAGAACCGTTCGAGTTCCAAACTGTCTACCTTGCGTTTGCCACTTTCAATTAAAGACACAGCAGAACGCGGCAGTTCAAGATGCTGTGCCACAGCATCTTGAGACAGTGCAGCCTCTTCCCTAGCAAGGCGAATTCGGCGACCTAGTTCTGCGTAATTCATTCTCCTTGTAACCTAAGCTTTGTTTGATAATCGAACATTCAACTCAATTTTAGAACGATTTGACCACAAAATCACTCATGCTCTTGTTAGATTTTAAAACACTATGCTAGTATGTGGTCAGTTAACGTTCGATATTCAAACAAAGAGGACTGCTTATGTCTGATGAGTTGAAAAAACCAGGCGAAATCGCACAACGGTCAGGTCAATACGAGATAACTGGGCCGCGTGGTGGTGGGACGGGAGAGGAACGAACCGTAACAAAAGGTGAACCTCTACCTCCAACTCCACAAGCAGGTCAGCGTTACAAACTTGTTGACCCTACCAAACACAAAGGCTCTAAATAGTCTTTTGTCCGAACCGCTTATTCTTGGGGAGTGCAAAATCTGCTACTCCCCAATTCTCCCATTGCAAAACTACAAGATTAAATTTACAAGGAGTCTAATATGCAGATTGAATCTAAGCAAGACGCAGAATTATTGGCGAAAAAACCAAAAACAATTACTGTTACTGTCAACGAGCGCCCTGTAACTTTTTCAGAGCATAAGGCTACAGGCTTAGAAATTAAACAGACTGCTATTAAGCAGGGTGTAGCGATTCAAGAAGATTTCGTGCTGTTTGAGGTCAAAGGTAATTCTCCTCTCAAGCAAGTTGGCGACAGCGAAACCGTTACCCTCCATGAGGGGCAAAAGTTCCGCGCTACTGCACCTGATGACAACTCATAGGAGATAGCAATGACACCTGAAATTGAACAGGCGATCGCAGAAATTAAGCAAGCCTTCCCAGAGCATCCTGTGGATGTAGAACCAGAATCCAATGGAGGTGCATACGTCATCGTCAATAATTTGCTAATTGGCGAACAGTACGTACCTTCTTCTAGTTGGGTAGGCTTTTTTATTACCTTTCAGTATCCCCATGCAGATGTCTACCCACATTTTATTGATGGGGGATTGCGACGAGTTGATGGTGGTCTAATCAAAGGGGATGGATTGTCAGGGCCTAACCCTTGGCAAAATCGTTCTGCCATTCAAGTATCGAGGCGTTCCAACCGATTGAACCCCGCCATCGACACAGCTGCAACCAAGTTAGACAAAGTTCTTACATGGTTGAGAAGCCGATGAACAAACCTATTGAATTTAGAATTGATCGGCCACTTTATCAAAAGCTCCATCAGCATCTTTTTCCTGGTGATGGTGATGAACATGGTGCGGTGATTGCAGCAGGTATTGTAGAAACCCCTCGCGGTATCCGCCTGCTGGCGCGTGAAGTGTTTCTAGCGCGAGACGGGATTGATTATGTACCTGGAACTCGCGGCTACCGTGCATTAACTGCAAAGTTTGTAGCTGAAATATCAGGTTACTGTGCAGAACAGAATCTCTGCTACCTAGCTGTACACTGTCATGGCGGTACAGACCAAGTTTGTTTCTCAGCTGATGATATAGCATCTCACGAACGAGGTTATCCGGCACTGCTTGATATTACTCGTGGCGGCCCAGTGGGGGCGCTAGTGTTTGCCAAAAATGCAGTAGCTGGGGATATCTGGACTCCCTCTGGTCGCTTTTCACTCGACCACATGACAATTATTGGCTCACACATTCGCAATCTCTATCCTTCTCCCCGACCTCGACCAAGACCTTCAGATCCAATGTATGACCGCCATGTTCGGATGTTCGGTGATATTGGACAAGAAATTTTCGCCAATTTAAAGGTAGTAATCATTGGACTTGGTGGTGGAGGTTCGTTGATCAATGAATGGTTGTCCCGTATGGGAGTTGGGCATATTGTTGCCATCGACTTTGACCGCGTTGATTTAACAAATCTCCCCCGAATTGTTGGTGCAACGCACTGGGATGCAATGAGTTGGTTAACTAAACAGCCCATCCCTTGGTTGCAAAAACTTGGTAAGCAGTTAGCTGCTCATAAAGTTCACGTTGCCCGTCGAGTTGCCAAACAAGCTAATCCCTCCATCCGCTATGATGCAGTTGTGGGAAATATAGTTGATGAAGCGATCGCCCATTTGCTGGTAGATGCTGATTTCTTGTTTTTGGCAGCAGACTCGATGCAAAGCCGTCTAGTTTTTAATGCGCTGGTGCATCAATACCTGATTCCAGGTATTCAAATTGGTGCTAAGGTTTCTGTGAATAAGCAATCAAAGCAGGTAAGCGATATTTTTACTGCTACTCGACCTGTACTTCCTTACGCTTACGGTGGTTGTCTGCACTGTCATGAATTGATTCCGGCTGCGAGATTACAACAAGAAGCATTGAGTGAACAAGAGCGTCGAACTCAGCGTTATGTTGAGGATGAAGATATCGCTCAACCCAGCGTCATTACACTCAATGTTAATTCTGCCGAGCAAGCCGTGAACGATTTTATGATGATGTTCACAGGGCTGTATCAACCAGAAGTCCAACTGTGCCACCAATTAAGGTTTGCGCGAGAACGCAACATTTTCAATGTGGAACCGTGTGCTAACGATGATTGCTTAGATTGTAGCAGCAGTTCTCGGAGTCGTCGCGCCAGGGGCGATCGCTATCGTCTCCCCTGCCGAATGCCAAAAACATAGTGATTAATACTAATCACCAAGCAAGACTCGAATTGCCTTTAATGCAGCACTCCGCCGCCCATTACTCACTTTGGAAAACCAATAATGGGATTCCTCATTACTCATTGCTGTAATGCCAGCAGTAATATTGGCAATGCGTTCTGGTTTAGAGAGGGGCTGCAACACTTGAAACAAGAGTGCTAAATTTACTCCCGACTCTTCATTAAGAACATAAGGTGACTGGCGACTATGACTTAGGGTTTTAGGGTCATAATTGTTAACTTTTAAGCAATTATATATTGCCTGTTTCGCCTGCACTAAAGCATTGCCCTTTAGCCGCCCAATGCGCTTGGCAGAAGGACGCTTTTTTTCTCCGGCCTTTTTATAGGCACACTGGTACAACTCAAGGGCAAAGTTATTGTTATCTGTAGGAATCACTCGCAGTTGAAACTCTTGCATCTTTAGTAAGTCACTTTAGCCATCAAGTTCAGCCGCTCAACCGGGTTACGATTAAGGGCATTTTTGATGGTACTGATTTCTGAGCCGTTTGGTTCCACTGGAGATGAAAATTTAAATATTAGTTTCAGTGACACATCAGCTTTCACATCTGGGCTACTTAGTAAGGTATTAATAGGCCCCTGAAAACTCTGAAATCCTTTGTATGTCCCTTGATACACTAAGCGTGTAAATTGTTCGCCAATAGTAATAGTTGCCGTTTGGTCAATTTGCAAAGGCAGTTTCATCAACATCGGGAAAGCCGTCATCAACTTGCGGTAGTCCATCACTTGTGCAACGGAAACTTCTAAGGACTCGATACCTTGAACTCCATTGTCCTGGATAAAATCGCCCAATTCATTAAATACCCGATCGAGTGTCCCCTCCAAGTCAAATTCTTCCGGTTTGGCTTTAAACAGAGGTGAATCATCCCAGGAACCGCCAGTTTGTTCGCTCCCGTTAGGTGTGCGGGGTGTTCCAGTACCATAAACCAATATTTTGGCTTGGGTTTCCCTCTCCTCTATTTCGCCATTACCGTAATCAGCTACGATTTTGAAAGTTGTGGTTTTGGCGATCGCCGTTTCGTACTCATCACTAGGACGAAACTGTTCCTCTAGCGAGTTTCCATCCTGATAAAGCTGAATTGTCAATGCTCCTGATGCTTTCCATCGCACCCGCACGGGTTTAAGTGTATCTGTACTGGGCATAACTTGGGCATTCAGTTCAATTTCTCGCGGTTTCGGTGGTTCTAGAATTCCCCGGCGGTAAAGTGCCATCCGTTCAGAAAATTCAATAGAGTCGGGTAGGGTTATTTTGCCATCATCAGTTTTAATAAATAACTTTTCTCCCACCTTCATATCCCAACTGCCATTCTGCAAACCCTGACGGATCGTGTCTCGCAACCTTAAAATTTCAGCCTCAAGTAGTATATTTAAACCCAAGTCTTTGGCGAAAGCTTCTTTCAGTGCTTTGGTTGTCCAATAGGTTAACCCAGATGGCCATACTTTCTGCAAAATGTAAGCTGGAGCGTAAGCTGGTGCTTCATCAGCACGAATTTTTTGACAATCTTTCAGTGCTTTTAAAATTACATCTTGTTGGTTATTTTTGCCTTTAACATCACTAGCATCCTGTGCAGCTAAAGGATAGTGCATCAACCCCTTGGGAGCTTTTACTGTGTCAGTAGCAGGGTAAAATAAATGACGATAGGCATTAGTTAAAGATACTCTTACGCCTAAATCCAAAGACCCTTTTTTATCTTTGAGTTGTTTTTGCTGATTTTCTGATAAATCTTGCAAGCGATTGGCAGAATTGAGAATATTTTGAATTGCTCGAAACTCCCTAGCATTGTCAATCGCTCGGTCTAATTCTTGTCTATTAGCAACTAAAAATAACAACCGATTCCTAAATGTGCGAAACTTACCGGATTCGCCTGTTTCATTAAAAATTTTCTCTACAATTGGCGGTGGCCCTTCAGTGGTTGCAGAGATAGTAGCTTCGTTAAAGTCAATTAAACAGAGGGCAATACTATCTGAGACATCATCTACATCTGCGGGTGATTCGGGTGCAGAAACTAACTTAAAGAATTTATCAGCAAAAATGGTATCGCGGCGATTTCGCAAGTCTTCCTTCGCCTCGCTAATTCCAACTTGACCTTTTTCTTCCGCAATGATTTTGTTAATTGATGGTTCTTCTTTAAAACGAGCAAGAGTTGTTATTGGGTCGTTTTCCAAATACCAAGCAACTTCACTGAGCCTTTCCAAAGCTGTATCAACAAAACCAATTTCTAGCCCAGGTGTTAGCAGTGATAGATTTAACTCAGCGCGACGAATACCTGCTGCTGTACCTTGGTTGATGGAATGTAAAAAAATGGTACGTGCTACCCAAGTTGAAAAGGGAGGTTTACCAGCAGCTTTCCACTCTGCATCTTGTGATTGGGCGTGTCCTTCTCTCCCAGTTGGGTTATAAATATCTGCTTGGATAGCTATACGCATCAAGGAACGTTCTAAACGAGCAGTTAAATCGCTAGTGATTTCTTCCTCAATTCCTACCGGGATGTGGTGAGAATGAATTAGTGGAATCCATGCAGTAGTATCTGACCACAAATAACGTATGACTCTGGCAAATAAACGCAAAGCACCTCTAGTGCGTTGGAAGTTGTGAATAGAAGCGATTTTTTTAGTTAGCAGATTAAATAATTCGGGATGGAAGGGATAACTCTGCTCAATACTTTCAGCATAGCGAGAATCTTTACAACCATCTGGTAAGTTAATGCGACTAGCTTTATAACTTTGTAAATATTCTCTGGCAGCATTAGCGGCAGCATCAGCTTGAATACTGCTGAATACCCGTTGTTTGACGATATTGTAAATTTCAATATCGGTACTAGGTTTGAGGATGCGTTCTTGACGAGCAGTGGCAGAAATAGCTTCACGGATTTCCGTAGTTTCTTCGCCAAAACTGTCGCTAGAAGAAGCCAAGGTGTAAACGAACACTAAGTTATTACAAGCTGCTGCTAAGTCCATTAAGGAGAATAAAAACGCCACAACTTGTTCTGCTAAATCACTGTTACCAACTATGGTGGCTTTGGCTGCTCTCAAATATCTGGCGATTTCATCCAAGATAACTACAGTGGCTTGTCCTTGCACGATCCGTTCTAAAACCACTGTTCCAGGACTGACTCGCTGTTCATCGGAACCTTTAAGTAAGCTATAACCTGCTACCCCCCCAATTTGGTAAGCAATTTCTCCCCAAAGGGTGTAGGTGGTAATGCCAGTATCCGCATGATAAACGCCGTTAACTGGGTCGAGGTCTTGACAGGCGATCGCAGCTGCTTGAATCGGTCGATCTGGAATTAAATTCAAATCAGCAAAACGGTTTAGTCCAGGAATATGCCGTCCATGTTTGGCAATATGCCACAAAGCAATTTCATCGTGAGTTTTACCACCACCAAAGCTGGTTTCCAGTCGAATAATCGGGGAGCCGACAGCAGCACCTACCAACCGCCCGAACACTTCCGAGATTAGGGTTTTCAAACCATCGGTAGCAAATGTATTGGCGAAAAAGGCTGTGGGGTCTTGGTAGACTTGGGGCGCAAGTCCTTCGACAACTAGCCGTAACTTAGCGGCAAATAAGTCAGAAGAGAGTTCCCCCTCTAAAATTTCTTCTCTAGGAATGCAAGTTTTGAATACTGACGGAAGCATAGAAATATATTGACCGTTACTAGTTGAGGGTTGACAGTCAATACCAACCGTCAACAACTTAGTGTTTTTAAAAATACACTTACTTATTTCAATTGATTAATTCTATACACAATTATGATATTTTGGCACTGATTTAGGTCACAAACTACAAAAGTTATTTGAATAGTTGTCATAAAACTCAGGCAACCGTAGACCTAAATTAATGATTCTAGTACCGTGCGGCGTAAATACACATACTATTTTTAACCCTTGTCTTGTAATCAATAAAATTTTCGTAGCTTTTAATGGTCTGCTTATTTCCGCCGTTTTGTACTAGTAATGTTGACCAGCTACAATTTCGTTGTGAGCAGCCTATATAAATACCTTTATAGCTTTTGTAAGTACTTGCTTGTTGCTTACATACCAAACAGTTAATGTTCATGAATCTCATCAAAAGGATAGATCACTGTTGCTGAGACTATACTTAAGAATAATTTCCCTAAAACCTCTGCCAACTCATGAGTCAAGAACAGCACACCCAAGCCTATCTTAACCTCATTAATCAATTATTATCCTGTAATGATGGTGATGGCGCTAGAATTTTACAGGATAATCAGGAACTATTGGGGCTGGGATTGATTGAGACAATGATAGGCGTAGGTCAAGAATTAGAAAAACAAGGAAGGGAATATGAGGCGCAATGGTTGATTGATGTGGCGTGGCAGTTAAAAAAATATTTAGGCTTAGTGGAGGATGAAACAACAGAAAACGACAACATTCCTCCAGACTATCTCAATTTCTTAATGGCAGTATTACAAAAAATCTATGAGAATCCCAACCCTCAGTTAATTTATCCTTTTCTGGCACAAAATCTGGATAAGCTAAATGAAAGCTGTGGTGAAATACTCTATCAATGGATAACAAATTTATTTACTACACTAAATCCGGTAGCATTCTATGAGCTATTGATAATGATGACAATATTTGGGAATCGGATGCAAGAATTTCCTCTTGGTGATCCTAAAAGTAATGTAGAAATCGCAATTAAAGCTTTTCAAGCTACATTAAAATTTTCTTCTTCTGATACCTACTCTTATAATTGGGCTAATTTACAATATAACTTGGGCAATGCTTACTTAAAGAGACTTAAAGGAGAAGAGATAGAGAATATAGAAGCTGCCATTGCTTGTTATCGCGAGTCCTTAAAAATTTATACTCCTAATTCTTTTCCTTCTGAGTGGTCAGATGCACAACATAATCTAGCAAGGGCTTACGGTCTTAAAGGTGAAAAATCAGGGGATGTAGAACTAGCTATTGCTTGTTATCGCGAGTCCTTAAAAATTTATACTCCTGATTCTTTTCCTTTAGAATGGGCATCGACGCAAATGACACTGGGTCACATTTACTATGTTAAGAGAATTGAAGGAAACAAATTAGAGAATATAGAGATAGCTATTTCTTGTTACAAAAAAGCATTAAAAATTTATACTCCTGATTCTTTTCCTTTAGAATGGGCATCGACGCAAATGACACTGGGTCACATTTACTATGTTAAGAGAATTGAAGGAAACAAATTAGAGAATATAGAGATAGCTATTTCTTGTTACAAAAAAGCATTAAATGTTTATACTTTAGATGTTGCTCCTCTCTATTGGGCAAGGGTGCAAGATTTGTTGGGACTAATTTACTTTGAAAGTACCAAAGAAGAGAAAAAAGAAAATTTAGAAATAGCAATTTATCATTTTAAACAATCATTAAAAGTTTATATTTTAGATACAAATAGTGTCTCTAAAAAAGAGGAAAATTTAAGATGGGCAGATATACAAAATAATTTAGGCAGAGCCTATTTTGCCAGAGTTGAGGGAGATAAAGGGGAAAATTTAGAAATAGCTATTCATTCTTATCAACAGTCATTAATAGTTTATACTTTAGAGAATTTTCCTGAAAAATGGGCAGATTTACAGCACAATCTAGGTAATGTCTATTGTAACAGAATAAAAGGAGATAAAGCAGAAAATTTAGAAACAGCTATTTGTTATTATCATGAATCATTAAAGGTTTATCCATGTGACACCTTTCCTAAAGATTGGGCACTAACACATAATGCTTTGGGTTTAGCTTACTCAGATCGAATAAAAGGAGATAAAGCAGAAAATTTAGAAACAGCTATTTACTATTTTTCTGAGTCTTTGAAAATTTTTACTTTCGATAATTTTCCTTTTGAATGGTCAAGCACACAAAATAATCTTGGCAAAGCTTACACAGAGCGAATAAAAGGAGAAGAAGCAGAGAACTATGAGGCAGCTATTTATTGTTATCTCGAATCCTTAAAAGTCTCTATTTTTAGTGATTATCCAGTGAAATGGGCATCACGAAAAATGAATCTTGGTAATGCCTATTGTAAGAGAATTAAAGGAGATAAAGCTGAGAATATTGAAAATGCGATCGCTACTTTGAATGAAGCTATGAAGGTTTATACTTTTGATGCTTTTCCTTATGAATGGGCACTAACACAAAATAGTCTTGGTACCATTTATAGTGGAAGAATTAGAGGGGATAAAGCTAACAATTTAGAAAAAGCAATTAAGTGCTATCACAATACCTTAAAAATTTGTACAAAAGAAAATAATCCTCTGATTTGTTTAATGGCTGCCCGTAATTTAGGCATCCTACACTACGAGGAAAAGCAATGGCAACTTGCCACAGAAGCCTACCACCTCGCCATTGAAGCCCTTGAAAATGCCAGATTAGAATCACTAAACCCCCAAAGTCGTAAAGAGACCCTCTCTAATGCCATTGATATCTTTCATCGCATTGTGCAAGCCCATCTCAACCTCCATCAACCAGATCGAGCATTAGAATATATCGAACGCAGCAAAGCGAGAAACCTTGTCGAATTAATGACCCAAAAAAGTCTTAAACCTCAAGGAGTTGATCGCGTAACTATCGCTCAATGGGATGAATTACGTCAAAGAGTAGTTAATGAACAAATCCGCCTCCAAAGTCAAAGCATTAACCAAAATTTAAATTTCATCCTTACTGATAACTTGGCCCCTTATGTGACAGATCAGAGCCGTCTCAAAGAATATCAACAAGAATTAGATAATTTTATCGAGCATAAAATTACCCCCATCGATCCCACTTTCAAACTCACTCAAAAAGTTGAACCTATCTCTTTTAAAGAGATTCAAGTATTAATCGACCCAGAAACTTGTCTGCTGGAATGGTACATCACTAGAGAAAAAATCTTAGCCTTTGTCGTCTCTGCGGATAGAAATATTCAATATTGGGAATCATCAGAAACAGATTTTAGAGCATTAATTAATACTTTTATTAATTATTTCCAACTTTACTACTCCCAAAAAGGTAAACAAGAATGGATCGATCAAGTTCCTAACCTCCTGCAAACCTTCGCAGATATCATTCACATTAATGATATCCTTACCCTTATTCCCGATACTTGTAAACGCCTAATTATCATTCCCCATCTTTATTTACATATCTTACCAATTCATGGTTTACCTATTTCTAATTCCCTTATTTTTAATGGAAGTCGAGAAGGCTCGGAGTTACACGACCTATTCCCCAAAGGTGTACAATATGCCCCCAGTTGCCAACTTTTGCAAATTGCTCAAACTTTCCACCATTCCGAATTTAATCAACTATTTGCCATCCAAAACCCAACCAAAGATTTACTTTACACTGATCTAGAAGTAAATGCCCTCATAAACTTCTTTGCCGAAAGCCGAATTTTTATCAAAGATAACGCCACCAAGGACATAGTTACCTCTCATTTACAATCTTCAGATTACCATTGTTATCACTTCTCTTGTCATGGTAGATTTAACCTCTATAATCCCCTAGAATCCGCTTTGTTTTTAGCCAACAATGAACCCTTAAGCTTAAACGAAATCTTTGAATTAAACCTCAAAAAATCTAGCCTTGTCGTGCTTTCCGCTTGTGAAACAGGATTAACCGATTTTCAATCTCTTAGCGACGAATATATCGGCTTAACTAGTGGTTTTCTATTTGCTGGTAGCCGAAACGTTGTCAGTAGCCTATGGACAGTAAGTGACTTATCTACTTCATTCTTAATAATTAAATTTTATGAAATCTTATTTGACGAAACTCAGCAATTTCCAGTAGCCGTAGCATTAAAAGAAGCCCAACATTGGTTACAGAATTTGACCATTGAGGAACTAGACAAATTTCTAGAACAATACAAACTACAGCTTGAAAAAACACTTGCCCAGCTACGAATAGGCCAACGCCGAAGAGTCGAAGAATCTTTGAAACAAATCAGGCAACGTCAACCGTATCCATTTGCCAATCCGTACTATTGGGCAGCCTTCACCGCTACAGGAGCTTAGGATTTAGTTACACCACAAACCTTTTTTATCCCCAATTTAAAAGCACAAATACCAATTGCGGTTGCCACACCTGGAGGAATGCCAGCACCAATAGAAATTGGCTCTATTGCTGGTACAATAAGTCCCAATTCTAATGCTTCTCTAACCTCTTCCTGACAGATAAACTTACGGCATTTTTCTAGCAAATCACTCATCGATCTATCAGCTTCAGTGCCTGTTTCTCGCATTAACAACAACGGTATAGCATCCTCTAGATAGCCTTCACATTCGCCCTCAATCACATCTAAAGCAGCAATCGCTGCGCTCGCATCTGGATTGTGATAATTTGCCAGTTCAGCACGATATTTGGTACTTTCTTCAGGAGTAAGTTGGATTGAGTCGATAACCATAAATTTCTTTAATGCCATTTTTATTTACCTTATTATATTGTGTCAAGGTAATCATCTAGGTAAAGTAGCTCAAATACCGTGATGATAGAAGTTTTGCTTTGCCTAGACAATACATAAATATTACCTAGATAAAAACCAGAGCTATAACGGTGGCACAGGTAACATACCCTTAGTGATGAGCTACGAGCTACGGCGGGGCGTAGCCCATCGCTAGAAGAGAAGCATTTGATTCCTCCAGTTATTCAGTTAATACCCGCAAACCCCTATTCCTAGAGCGTCCCTTCTAGATCGATAAACCTCTATTTTCCTATCCTTAAAGCGTTTCCCCTAGATCCTTATAACAGGATAAAGCGATCTAGGCATAATTCCAGCAAAACTGACTAGTTGTGTTACCCCCTAAACGCTACAATCTGCCGTATTAAGGGCAATCAATATTTATAACTGCAATTTACACTCGTGAGCAAAACCCTCATTATTGCACTATTTAACCAAAGTGGCGGTGTCGCTAAAACAACGCTCACTCAAAACTTAGGCTACCAGCTTGCACTAAAAAAACGTCGTGTTTTGCTGATCGATATAGATCCGCAAGCTAGCTTAACTACTTTCATGGGGCTTGAACCTGACGAATTAGACCAAACTATTCAGCAAGCAATTGTTGATAACAAACCATTGCCGATTTATCCTGAATTAATTCACGGTATGGCGCTTGTCCCTGCTGATATCAATCTTGCAGCCTGCGAAATGCAGTTAGCAAGTGCGATCGCCAGAGAATATCGCCTGAAAAATGCGCTTGCCACAGTGCAAGATAAATACGACTTCATTCTCATTGACTGTCCCCCTTCTTTGGGACTACTCAGTATTATCAGTCTGACTGCTGCTACTCACATTCTCGTTCCTATCCAATGCCAATTTAAATCGTTTAAGGGAACAGAACTTTTACTCAGTACCGTAGCTCAAGTCCGAGGTCATACCAACCCCGGTTTACAATTTGCTGGGTTTGTTCCCACAATGTTCGATAGTCGCACCGCTCAAGAATCGCGCACTGTGAAAGCTGTACAAGAACAACTATCAGATATTGGCACTGTGTATCCACCGATTCCCAAAACGATTGCCTTTGCCGATGCCTCTGAACGTAGAGTACCCTTAACATTATTTGATAAAAATCATCCCGCAGTCAGCGTACTCAAAAAAATTGCCAATAGTTTAGATAAACTCGAACTTCTACCGTGAGCAGCAAACGCAACGACCCCTACACTGCAATCAAAAAACCAGTCGAACTGCTGTTTGGCAGCAGTACAACTGGTACGCAGCTTGATAATCAAGCTAATGCTACCAACACGATCGCTATTACTAAAATCAAGCTGCCTCCCTCGCAACCCCGTCGCTACTTTGACCCTCAAAAGCTGGAAGAACTATCGCGTTCGATAAAAGAATTGGGTATTCTCGAACCTCTGCTGGTGCGTCCGCTGACTGGAGGTGATTATGAGTTAGTAGCGGGAGAACGGCGCTACAGAGCGGCAACAATGGCAGCATTAACCGAAGTACCGATAGTTGTAAGGGAAATGGATGATGCGACGACATACCAAGTCCGCCTCGTTGAAAACCTGCAACGCGAAGACCTTAACCCCCTAGAAGAAACTGAAGGTATCCTCGAACTATTGGCTTTGCGGCTAGAAACAAGCGTTGATGAAACCGTCAAACTGCTGCAAAGAATGGAAAACGAAGCTAAAGGGAAAATTACCCGTAACGTTACGGGTAACGCTCAAACTTTGCTTGTTGAAGAAGTATTTACAGCGTTGGGGCGCATGAAGTGGGACTCATTTGTTCGCAATCGCCTTCCCCTGCTCAGTCTGACTCCTGATGTACTGGAAGTGCTGCGTTCTGGGAAAATTGAGTATACCAAAGCACGCGCGATCGCACGAGTTAAAAATGAGAAAATCAGAAAGGAACTGCTAAAAACAGCAATTGACCATAACTTGTCACTTAGCGAAATTAAACAGAAAATCCAAGAAATTGACCAACACTCTGAATCACATCCATCTGCTCAAACAGAATCTATAGCCTTGAAAGAACGTGTCGATAACACTTTCCAACGTTTTAAAAAAGCGAAATTGTGGGACGATCCTAAGAAAAAGACGAAGATAGAGAAACTGCTCTCCCAACTTGAAGCATTAATGAAAGAGGATTAAAGCTTTCTTTCATTGCGTTTTCGTAGACTATACCAAGATATACCTGTGAGTTTTGCTTAGATAAAGGGAATAATTAGGCTATCAGGTCTAATCTACAACCATGTCGCCTCGTATCATTAACGATCGCTATTTCCTTCTTCCCAAGCCACGCTCAGGTGGCATGGCTGATGTTTACAAGGCAAATGACGGAGAAAACGATGGTCGCCTTGTAGCAGTCAAAGTTTTCAAACATGGGCAGATTGAAGTAGACATCTTAGCTGAATCCTTCCGGCGCGAAACTCAGGCACTTAGAGAGTTAAAGCATCCCAGCATTGTTGAGCTTTTTGATTCAGGACGAGATAAACAGACTGGAGAATATTTCTTGGTCTTAGAGTGGATGGAGAAGGATTTAGCAGCACTGCTGAAAGAAGCTCCATTAGAGGGGTGGGATTCTTATTGGGAGAGGTTAGCTCTTCCAATACTGAATGCCCTTGCATTCTCTCATGAGCGTAAATATGTCCATCGGGATCTTAAACCGAGCAATATTCTAATTGGTAGCGATGGCAGGTTAAAACTGGCTGATTTTGGGATTTCCAAACTCAGGGGTTATTTCCGACCAACTGTAACGTTAAGAGAATTTGCCTCTCGTCCCTTTACACCTCAAGAAGAAGATGACGGTTCTTACCCTTATACCCGTGATGTCTTTAGTTTTGGGGTAATGACACTGAAATGTTTGACAGAGGTCGATCTCGATTACAGTAGCTTTTCGAGGGCGATTGCCGCCCTTGATGCTCCCCCTGAAGTCATCGAAATTATCGAACGTGCTGTCTCAAACGATCCTGCTGAACGGCAACCAAACGCAGAAGTATTATTAGCAGAGTTAGAAGCAATTCAGCAGAAGCGTTCGCGCAAGCAAACAACCCGGAAATACTCTTGTTATCTCCAACTAACTCGTAATGCTGTAAGAAACCTTGAGAATGAGCTTCAGTTAGCAGAGACGGAAATTCAGAAGGTTCTACTTGAGGACTTAAATGCTGGATGTGGCATTGCTAAGAAGTCAAGCAGTGGCACAAATGGACAATCTGCTGATAATCACTATTCAATTTTTGGCTTCTCTTACCGCTATTTAGTAGCAGCAGAGCAAGATTGCCTAGTTGTAATCAATGCTCAAAGCTTTTCTAGCGTTGTCCTGGAACAAAACCGCGAACGATCCTGGCAAGCGTCTTATGAATTCAAATTTGGAAAACCAATCGTCAAATGGGAAGCTGAGGATGTCATTAGAGAACTTCAGTTGGCGGTGGAAGAACATGAGGCGAATTTAAGGCAATCACGAGCCGAAGAGGAGAAGCAACGTATCTTTCGAGTGTGGTGGGACATTCTCAGGGCGAAGACAGACTGGGAACAGAAGCGAGAAGAGCCGATTAAATACACAAGTGCTACACCTGATGGCAGTCGTGTCATTTTTCAAATTGCAGAATTACCAGAGTCAGACATTACCGGACAACCACGCCATGTAACACGTTCCAACGGATTTAGCATTTTGGGTGGAGACGTAGTGGAAGTGGTTGATGACAAACTGGTTTTGTATGTGAAATACGGCGAACCAGATCGCTTACCCCAGACAGGGGAACTGCGATTTGATACTCGCTTGGCTGAAATTGCCCTGAACCGCCAGAAAAATGCCCTAGATGCAATTCGGTACGATCGCGCTGTTCGTTCTGACTTACGAGAGTTACTAGTCAATCCTCTAGAAATTCAAGCTCCTACTTTGGATGTCGAGATTAAATTCATCCAATCTTTGAATGAGTCCCAAAAGGAAGTTGTAAAAGCAGCCCTGTCAATACAAGACTTTCTGTTAGTTCAAGGGCCACCAGGAACAGGTAAAACAACGTTTATTACAGAAGTCATCCTGCAAACCCTTCAGCAAAATCCTGAAGCCCGAATTCTACTAAGTTCTCAAACCCACGTTGCACTCGATAACGCATTGGAACGGATTCAAGAGAAAAACTCTAACTTGAAGCTGATTCGCATTGGCAATCATGAGCGGGTATCAGAAGGTGTTTACTCGTTGCTTTTAGAAGAACAAATGGGGAAGTGGCGGGAAAATGCCATCGCCCAAGGGCAACAGTTCCTCGCTAATTGGTCTGCACGTAGCGGAATTTCTCAGCAGGATTTGGAGAAAGCAGTTCTATTTCAAGAGTTAAAAAATATTGCCTTGAACCTAGAGTCTTTAAGAGTAGAACTGGCAAGCCGTAAGCAGGAAAGGGAAGATAATTTTTCCGCACTCAATGATGAAGGAAAACCCAAATCTCGACGACAGCGAAATGTACCAAAAGACAGGGTGGAGGAGTTTCAACGGTTAGAAGAGGAAATCGAACAACTAGAGAAACAGGCAAAGACTGCACGGGATGAGCAGAAACAGAAAGCAAAACGTCTTCAAGAAATTACCCACATCAAAACTATTGATGAATTGCTAAGATTATCAGCTGCGGAATTAGAGCAGAAGGGCAAGAGCTTGATCGATCCTAACTCACCCAATGCAAGAACTCTCCAACAACTAATTAGTCTACAAACAGAATGGTTCGAGCAGTTTGGGCGTAATGAACGATTTAATGCACCTTTGATCAAGCGATCGCAAGTTATAGCAGGAACTTGTATTGGCATCCCCAGAGAAATTTCCGACATTGAATTTGATTTGTGCATTGTTGATGAGGCTTCTAAAGCAACCGCGACTGAAGTTTTAGTACCAATGGCGCGTTCAAAAAAATGGATACTGGTAGGCGATCCCAAGCAACTACCTCCGTTTCAAGATGAAGCCAGCCGAAATTCCGAATTTTTGGAAGAGTATGAATTAGCGCCAGAGGACATTCAAGAAACCTTGTTCGATCGCTTGTTAAGAACCTTACCGGATGGTTGCCGTAAGATGCTGGCAATTCAGCATCGAATGGTTGAGCCGATAGGAAAGTTGATTAGCACCTGCTTTTACGGAGAGGAATTAAGCAGTAATGGGCCTGCAATAGATAAAACTTTGAGTAAAGTTCTGCAACGACCTGTTACATGGCTGACTACCTCAAAGCTACAAAATAGCCGCGAACAAGTGGTTAAGTCTAGCTTTAATAACTCCTGTGAAGTCAGAGTTATTGTTCAGTGGCTTAAACAACTTAACCGAGTTGCACAAGAAGCTCAAAAACATTACACTGTGGCAGTTCTGAGCGGGTATGCAGCCCAACTCAAATTGCTCAATCGCAGCTTGGATGCAGAACAAAGCAACCTAAAAGCTTTGACAATCGAGTGCAATACTGTTGATGCCTTTCAAGGGCGGGAAGCAGATATTGTTGTTTACTCAGTGACTCGATCCAACAAAGATGGCAAAATCGGATTTCTCAAAGATGAAGCCAGACTTAATGTGGCGCTATCTAGAGGACGGGTTGGTTTGCTGATTGTTGGCGATCATCAATTTTGTCGAGCGCTAAGTCACAGTCCTCTACATAGTGTCCTGCACTACATTGAACAACACCCAGAAGATTGTATTCGGACGGAGCCAAACTTATGACCTGGGAAGAATTTACGTCTTTACACTTAGAAGACCTGCGCCGCTATGATAATCGTTCTGGATTTGACTTAGTTTGCTGCCAGGAAGTTGGGCTGCCTGTTTACAAAATTACCGTTGAAGCTCTAACTCAGGTTCGTAAACCAATTCCGCCGATTGAGGAGTACGTTCTCAAGGCGATTAATGTTGGTCTTTCATCTGAAGAAGAAATTGCCGGACTTCTGGGTTTGGAGTTACTAACGATCCGAGAAGCAATGGTCAATCTACGGGTGAGTGAAGACATCGATCTAATTGCTCCTGATGTTTCACAATTTCAGGTATGGAAGCTAACGAAAAAGGGAGAGAGAACTTTACAAGAAGCCAGAATTATTGTGCCAGAAGAACGGACTTTCGACATTAACTTTGATGGACTTTTGAGAATCCCGCGCTGGTATGGTCGATTAGAGTCACGCTTGCTTAAGCCAAAAGATTTGCGCGACTTTAGCATTGTTGAAATTGAGCCTTCACCAAAACGTCCTCCAGAATTGTCTGACCTCAAGTTGAAGGATGTTGACGAAATTATTCGGCAGATTGAAAAGGATAGTAAAGCCAGAGTTCGTCATGAGCGAGATTTACTGGCTTTGAAGGCAATCGAACGGAGACAACGCTTTTTTCAACCAGCTACTGCACTGGTTTTTAAAGCAAAAGAAAATGATGAAATTCAGGTAGCATTTGTGATTGATGGTATTATTTCCAGCGAACATGAGGCTGCCTTTGCTCGTGCGGATGGGGTGAAGAAACTCCGAATTGCTGAGACACTAAGTCAGAGTGAACCGCGCAGGCTAGCTGAAGAGATTTTAGGGCGTGAGTTTGTCGCTCAGTCAGATGCTGATGAGGTTGCAGCTTTAAAAAAAGAGACGACTACAACGCAAGCACAAATCCAAGCAGAGATTGAAACAACTAAGGAAAAGATTGAGCAGACAAAGGATGACCAAGAGAAGCAAGTCCTCTATCAACAACTTCAAGATGCGTTAAAGCAAATTGAGCAGATGGAATCCCAACTTAATTCTTTGCTGGCAACAGTGCCGATGCGCTGGTTAGAGATGTACGAACATCGCCCTTTGCTAGAGCAAGCTCTGAAAGATAGCCGGGAACGCTTGATGATCGTCTCACCTTGGATTCGGGCTAACTCGGTCAACCGTTGGTTTCTCCAGCAATTTGAGAATCTGCTAAAACGAGGAGTGCAAATTTTCATTGGGTATGGGTTAGGTGAGAAGGACGAAAACCGCAATCCAGCAGATATTCAAGCTGAGAAAAATCTGCAAAAGCTGGCAAGCCAATATTCAAAGAACTTTACACTTAAACGACTTGGAGATACTCACGCCAAAATACTCATCTCAGATACCAAATTTGCAGTCGCTACCAGCTTTAACTGGTTATCTTTCAAAGGAGAACGCGATCGCACCTTCCGCGACGAGCGAGGAACGCTGGTTTCTGACTCGCACAAGATTGACGAGCTGTTTGATAACCTTCTGAAGCGATTTACCAACTAATCTCACAGGAATTAGTCGGAGCGCGTACATCTTGGTTCTGTATGTTTAAAATGTAGTCTTAAAGTTTCAGAAGACTGAAAGCCTTGATTTTGCGTATTTATGGTTTAAGCTAGGAAATAATAAACTCGTGAAGTTTTAGAGGGGAAATCCCCAGACGCTCAGAGATAGAAATAATAAACTCCTAAACTGTTACACAGGTGTAAGCCACTTATTTTGTCTTCAGAATAAACTGAACTTATTAGCAAATAAAACAATGAATACTGAACAGACTGTTTTAGAAGTTTCAGGAGTAGAAATTACCAAAACTCTCTTAGTAGATTTACAAAAACTCTCCTCTTACTCTGGAGAACCAATAGCAGCTGTCTATGCAGACAATCTACTGCGGAAGTTGCGCTCGTTGCGCGATAAATTACCTTTTGACCCTTATACAGAAGTGGTAATGGCACTGCATGATGCACTAGCCTTTCAAAACAGATGGATTGACTACAACGCTAATCAGTACAAGGGAGTTTGTGAATTACTTACATCCTTGGTGAATCAAGAAACAATCAATAATTCCTCAGTCGAGTCAGCAATTTTGACTTTAGAAAACTTAGGCTTTGATACCCTACCATTCGGTGTAAACATTGACGATAACCTAGATACAAATGAAGATGAGGAATAACACAGGATGGATGATAATTCTGTGAATCAACACTTTTTAGACACCTCGGTTCTACGTTCTCTGCTACTAGGTACACAAGTCTATAAGCAGTATTTTGAATCTCAATTTACTGACCAACAGCTTTATATCTCTAACTATGTTCAGATGGAGATGAAGCGAAGTTATCTGATTAATCTTATCTCCTTCTACTTTGTCCTGCGTCTAGAAACTATTAATAATATTGGAGATGCTATTACTCTGTGGAGTAATAGATTTAAAACTAGCGAACTCAAAGCTATTTTACAACTTATACCCCAACTTTTTAGCACGCATCAACTCAACTTTAGCAATTACCAAGATAAAGAAAAAGCCCTTGCTATTTTAGGAATTTATATCAAACGTTTTGAACTTATACTTAGAAAAAAGTTTAACAATACCAACAATGATGCTACCGCCTGCGCCCGTGCCATTGTCCCGCTTAACCTTGATTTGGAAAATGCAGCAGCAGGATTAAAGCAGTTTGCTGATGAATTTGGAGATGTAGATACTTGTCGGAGCAAATGTCAAATTGACAAGTTTATTTTGGTACAATACCGTTCAGAAATTGAGCAATTAGTTCAAATTGCCGACCAACTACCCAAAAATTCAAAAACTAGGGGATTTATCAATATTGCCAGTAACCTAAAAGAGATATTGGCTCAAGGAGCAGCAGCCTGTGACTGCAAGCGTTGTGAAAAGATTGGCGATGCAGTCATTGCTTTAAATGCACCTCGGAATATGCAACTGGAACATACTGATAATTCTTTTGACTATTTATGCCCCTCGATTAATCAACCTCATTACAAACATCCGTCAGAAAATCAGATAGTTAATAATATATAAAGTCATGACAAACAATAATTGTGACTGTTAACATACCCAGAACTAATCAACGAGCGATCGAAGAGAGCAACTAGACACCATCAAACCAAATCTGCCAGCACATTACTCACCTTCAACTGGTGCTGCTGTCGATTATCGTCATAAATCATTAACGTCTCCAACTTGCTGTGCCGACTCAGCTTTTGCACCTCCCGCACACTCTGCCCCGCATCCAACGCCGCCGTAATCGAACTGTGCCGAATGCGGTGCGGTGATAAAGGCTTAGTAATCCCCGCTTTTAATGCCCGCGTTCTCACCATCTTGGCAAGCCCCGTATCTGACAAAGGATGCCCCGGCGTATTTAGATCCAACGCCACAAACAACGCATCTTTTGTTGATGCCAGCCCCCGGAACGGCAACCAATAACAAATCGCATCCCTGGTCTTAGGAGTTAAATCAATTATTTCCTGTTGGCTACCCCTTCCCTTACCCAAAACCAGCAGTTTGCTATTTTTACGGTCAAAATCCCCTATTTTTAACTTGGCAATCTCCCCCCGCCGCAGCGCATTATCCCAAAGCAAGCGCAGCAAAGCATAATCCCTGACCCCCTTCGCCGTCGTCCGATCGCAAGACAGTAATATCTGCTTAAATTCCTGGGGAGTAACACCACTGGTGTCTCGGTATTTAATAACAGTCTCACCCTTGATATCCTCCAAGGTGTAACCACAAACCCCCAACACCCTACCCTTATGTACCAGCGCCCGCAGAGCTGACAACCGCCGGTTAACAGTGGCCTCCGATAAGCCCGAATCTATCATCTTGGCTTTGTACTTGACCACCCACAAGAGTGCTTGCGCCCCCGGTAGTGCCAAAAATCGCACCACCCATTCCGCCGTCGATTCCACCCCAAACATTGTGGCAAAAAAATCTTTAATATCTCGGTCATAAGCTTTGCGAGTCGAAATACTGCGTTTTTCAGACAATAACATCGCCAACACATCAGGCTGAGTCCACCAATCCATCACGGAAGGCAGAGTATTATTATTGACTTTAACGATGCGACCGGACATAAAAACTAGGTGACGATAATAGTCCTTTACGTAACCTTATATCCTAAATAGGGATATCTTGCCTAACTTTTTATTCTCTTTGTCCCAATCCTGGTTTAGCTGTCCCAAAAAACGCTCGAATGGCTTCAACTGGGTCATTAGTCCTCACTAGCTATTTCGGATATTCACAAACACTTTAACTGCTATGTAAAAATCCATAACGTTTAGTAAATAGATTACCTCATCAAGTTTTTCTGCCCTGCGCTCAAACACCTTGTTCTAGCTATCTCGATCTGTGGTGCAGTCATATCATGTTCTTGGGTTTTTACAATCTCAACCGAATGGCTCTGGTGATGCGTTAGGCTCGTTGGTAAAAGGGCGTGGGCGTTCCGCTCACGCCAGGCGCGATCGCCTACGGTGGGGCGGAGCATCGTCCAATACTTTGAGGCTGAACAACAAATGACATACATGACAAGCATAGAACCCATAGGCAGAGCGCAGACTCTACAGGAGTCTATAGCTGAAGTTCTAGAAGCTCGATTTAATAACGTTCCCCCTGAATTGATTGAGCAACTGGAGAAAATTTATGAGCTTGATAGGCTAAAGCAGTTGTTGAGACAGGCTAGTATTACAGGCTCAATTTCTGAGTTTGGGCAACAATTAAGTCAAGAAAATATAGATACAGAATTTTAATTTTGTGCTTGATCTGTTTGTTGCAATAAGTTTTTCTAAATATTCACCCCTATTACTTGGAAAGCTTGTACAATTGCTCCAACTAATGAATATTTTTGTTGGTGTGTGTAAAGTTCCACAGCTTTACGGTAATTTAATAACAATTCACGGTAATTTTCTACTTGGCCGTCTCGATCTCTAATGTTAAGTGATACCCAACCCAAGTTATGGTATGCCTCTGCATAACTTGGGTTTAGCTGAATTGCTTTTTCTAAATAAAAACGTGCTTTTGTCCACTCATCTAATTTGCCATATAAAGTACCTAGACGAAATAATACAACAGCATGGAGAGAAAATCTTTGAGTGTAATATTCATAAATTTGAATAGCCTTTTGAGTATTGTGTAAATTTTCTTGAGTAATTCCTAAATTAATTAATACCCATTCAGGTACTTGTGATTTACTGCTAGCTTGTTCAAAATCCGAAAGAGCATCGTACCATAATCCTTGTACAGCTTTTTTCCATCCTTGGAAGCCCCACCCAAAAGCGATATCAGGTACTTGATTAATAAACTCTTGTATTCCTCTTTCTACATCGTTAGCTTGCTTTGTAGCTACTGCTTTATCTAAAGCTACAATGAGATATGGATATATCCAACGCTGCAATGTTCTAGATTCATTAGATGGTGTTGTTTTCAGCTTAAAAACTGCTTGTGTAGCTGCACGAATTGCTGGTTTCCATTGCTGCTGGTTCACTGCTATCCATGCCTGTAACCCTAAAGCAAATGTACAATTGTTGTTTAATTTAAGTGCTTCAATTACAGTTTTCTCAGCCTCAACCCAATTACCAGACTTGCCAAACGCCCAAGCTAAATTAGCTTGTATCCAAACTTCATGGGGAGCTAGGTTAGCTGCTTTTTGCAAATTAGTAACAGCTTCTGACCAATTAGATTTTCGGCAATTGACTATTCCTAAAACACCATAACTTCTACCGTCGTTTGGCTGTATCTGAATTGCTTTTTTAGCAGCAGTTTCTGCTTGGGCTTCATTGAGATGTATCTGAACTAATGCCAATTCAATGGCAGCTTCACTATCATTAGGTTCACTATATAAATATTTTTCATACGCTGTAACAGCTTCTGCTAATTTACTACTTTTGACTAATTCCCTCGCTCTTTTATGTTGTGGAGAAACAAATTTACCACTTAAAGCATCAATTAATTCTTCGGCTGTTTGAAAGCGGTCTTCTACCCTAAATTGCATTCCAGTGAGGATGACTTGTTCTATTAAGGGACTCAAGTTAGGGCAAAATTTTCGAGGTGGTGTTAATGTATCTGATATGGCTCTTTCTGTTGCGGGGTCTGGTAATTGTTCGGTTAAGACTTCGTACATTGATGCACATAAGGCGTAGAAATCTGTTGCTGGCCAACGCTGACTGCGATAGCTGTATTGTTCTAGCGGTGCATAACCAGGTGATAGGGTGACACTCATTTCACGAGTTTGTCCGGCGATAAATTCTTTTGTAGCGCCAAAATCGATTAATACTGCTCTATCTTGATAATCAATGAGAATGTTATCTGGTTTAATATCTCTATGTAATAAATTGTTGGCATGAACTGCTTTTAATGCTCCTGCTATTTGAATAAAATATCGCTTTACCCTCTCTTCTGGTAATTTTCCTTCATTTTTCAATATTTGATATAAGGATATCCCGGAAATAAATTCCATCACAATATAAGCTGTACTATTTTCCTCAAACCAGTCATAAACTTTGACAATATTTTGATGAATACATTTTGATAAATAATTAGCTTCTACTTGAAAATTTTGCAGTTGTTGTTGTCGTTCAGCTGGCGTTAGGGAATGAGGCCAATATACCGTATTACCTTGTCTTGCAGCTTTTTCTGGCCAAAGTTCTTTGATGGCGACGTTAGCAGAATTTTGTAAATACATTCCTTGATAAGTGATACCAAATCCACCTTCACCTAATATTTTTTCTATTCGATATTTTCCTTGCCTGAGTAAAGTTCCGCTAGGTAAATGATATGTAGATAGGCTGGAATTAGCCGCTAGGGGAGAACCACAGGCAATACAATTAGCTGCACTGTCTGTATTTTCTGTGAGGCAAGTTGGGCATTGAATAGTCATTTAAGTTGCGGATAAGTAAATTTAAACTTTAAGGAGAATTTAGTTATATTGAGTTAGCTATACGACATTTCAATGCCACAAGAGTAGCGTTATCAAATGAACCTCGCTTGATTACCTGTTCAATGGTTTGGTCTACGGCTAATTGTAGGTCTTGATAATTTTGAAAAATATCTGCAAGTTCATCTTTAGTAACTAAGTCCCAAACTCCGTCAGAACAAAGCAGTAATATATCTCCATTGCTTAGGTTAAGTGATAATTCTTGATGTGTACGTCTTAAATCCTGAACGTAGCCATCACTTAATCTGCGTTTGGAACCGAGAAATTTTGTAAGTACATTTCGGTCTGGATGGTCTGCACTTTCTGCTTCTGTAATTTGACCACTAGCAATTAGCATGGCGATGAGTGAATGGTCTTCGCTTAACTGGTGTATTTCTCCTTGGCGTAGGAGGTAGATCCGAGTATCACCTACATGAGCAATCATGAGTTGTTGAGCGAACGCTAAAATTAAACTTAGGGTAGTTCCTCCATCTTTGACATGATTGGCTACAGACTCATTAGCTTTCTGAAATAGAGAAATTAACCATTCATGGCGTTGATTGATAGCCTTGAAATCTGTGGGAATTGACTCTTCTAAGGCTATTTTTACAGCTAATTTACTAGCTAATTCTCCCTGAGACATTCCACCCATACCATCAGCCACAACCGCTAATAGCATTGTTTCCAAATCACTTAAATGCTGCTGTCTAACTCCATAATTATCTTCATTATGCAGACGATTAGTTGAGAGTCCTACGGTTGAACGACTGGCTATATTCCACTGAATTTTAGGTGTACTAATTTCTTGACGAGTTTCGACTAATATGGTGAGCAGTTGATTGAGGGGAAATCTTGCTTCTGGAATTACAGACAGACAAATTTTGAGAATTTGATAAACTCTAGGAATTGGACTAATTTTTAGGTCAACAACTTGTTCCGGTGACAGAGGGTGTTGGTGAATGCAGTGATAGAGTAGTGCGCCTATAGTATAACTACTCATTAGTTCATGGATAGGATTCTTGCCATAGGCTAGTTCGGGAGCGCAATAGTCACCTAATAAGCCAGAAGTCAGTATTTCGCCTCTAGGGTAAGCACTAGATAAATCACAAAACTGAATAGGAGTTCCTATTTGTATTAACTGGGGAATAATAGAAATAAAACACCAGTCTCTTTGAGAGACATACTTTAAAAATTGACAAACTTGGCCAGTTATAAATAAAGATTCCTCTAAAGAGTGGTCTGTTTTTAGCCAGGTGTCTAATGTTTTTACCTCATCTGGAAGGTAGTTTAGTAAGATGAGTTTGCTAGTAAATGCGTCTGAGATAATTTCCTTTTCTAGATAATATTCTTCCTCTAAATAATCGGCATTATTTTCTAGTTCATCAGCCAAATCATCTGTTGGGAGATTTTCAGTATTAACGGATGGGACTGAATCTTGTTCTGCCTGATGATTCTGCTGCTCCTCTGACTGCAAGTTTGGTGAGTGAAGATTGAGAATTACAGTATTTGCTGTGGTATGAGCTAGGAGAGGAGCAATCATTTTATAATCACTAAGTGCTTCTCTTAGCTGTAATTCCCGGCTGAGTCCACCTGTCACTGAGCCTACACGCAATAGACCTAAATGGCTGGATTCTGTATCAGCATCAGTAGTGGAAATATGAACTTTGAAGTAGTAGATATCGGCTGTATATTGACCCAGGTATGACAAAACTTTCACTTGATAGTTTTCAATGGGAAAGCTGTTATTTTCCTGAATTACTAGATGCCTAACGGTTTCGGTGGGCTGTGATGTCATAATTTTAAGAAGTTTGGAAGAGAAAACGAACTTTGCCAAAGGCAACTTCATCGCCAGTACTTAAAGTTTCAGGGATAGTAATTCTCGCTCCAAAGCGAGTTTGACCCAAAGGTTTGATGAAAACGCCATTTGTAGAACCCAGATCCTTAACTTTCCACATTCCCCCTTCTTGATAAATTTCTGCATGGTTGCGTGAAACTGTTTCACCACCAAAGAATGCTTCTAAATCAACCTCAACTGGCCCCATATCTGGGTCAAATACCCCTACAATCGCATTACTTTCTAAGGTAAATTCTGGTACGGGTGAACCAGATTGTTTGGCAATTAGTCTAGCAGTTGTATTAGTTGGGATAGGGAAGGGAGCCGGTGTTGATATTGGTGGTGGTATTTCTGGTTGGATAACGGTAGGTGCTAGAACGGGAATTACTGGTGTTGCTAAAGTTTGTAGTTCTGAACCACAAGCACCACAGAATTCTGCATTATCTGGATTTTGGTCGTAGGCGCAGGCTGAACAGGTAATCATTTAGATACAACTCCTGAGTTTGTATGCGAAAAGTTAATAATGCCAGTACAAAATTTTTTGATTTTAAGTTCCCGTCAGTTTACGCATTTCTGCTTCTGACAGTTGATCGTTAATATCGTTCCCCATTTTGACTGTTTTACCTTTGGCTCCCATTTTGACGGTTTTACGAGTTCCAGCGGAAATTTTGCGGGTTTTACGCAACTCCTCTTGTGCGCTGTTTAAGGAGTCTGTCATTGCTTGGTTGCCAATTTTGATGGTCATGCGCCGTGCATTTTCTAATATTTCTTCTGCACGTTGTGGATCTCGGTCTGCAATTTGGGTGATTTGGTTGACAAGATTGGCAATATTGCACTGTTGGACGTAATTCATCACTTCCCGATCGACTTGTGCTGCACCGCTTTGCCCAGCTACAAATTGCACTACTACATCCTGAGGAGGTAATTCACCGCGTTGCTTTTGTCCTGGGATATCGTAGGTTAAACCAAGTTGAGCAATGCGAACACGGGATGCTGGACGGCTGTCCATGCTAAATTCCAAAATAAAGATTGTTTCATCATTAGCGATCGCATTACCAATGGGATAAGGATCTTGTCCCAGGGGAAATTCTGCTTGTGTGGGATAAGCGCGAACAATGCGGGTAAGTTCTATACCTTTAACTGTTTTGACTGTTAAAGCTAGGTTGGTGATGACTTCTTGCTGTGCTTGGCTGTATTCATCAATGATTTTGTTAGGTAAATCTAGAATAGAAACTTGAGTACCAACAGCGTTGCCGGGAACGATGTAAAATAAGCTTCCCCCAGTTGAGTCACTTAAATGAGTCAGTAAATCTTCATTAAAATCTTCCCCAACGCCTAAAGCAGTAATGGGGATGTTACTAGTGGCGAAATTGGAGGAGATCCCGCGACATTGGTCTTCGTCAAAGGTTTGACCATCTGTAAATAAGAGTGTACGCCGGACTGTCATCTGTTGATTACTCAGCATATCTAAAGCACAGCGCAAACCTAATCCCATACGAGTACCCCCGGAAAAACTGCGGAGTTTGGCGATCGCATCCTCTAATTGACTGACTTGATTTGCAGTGGTTAAACCGATAATTTGCGAGGCTGAGTCATCAAACTGAACGATAGCAATGCGATCGCTTGTCCCTAATCTCCCTGAACGCACCAATGCTAATAATGACTCAATTACAATATCGATTTTGGACTTCCCGCCTGTAACCTGGGTATATTCTTTCCCATCTTGGGTGTAAGTAATACCAGTAGATTTAGTATCGCCAGCCACTACTTCATACATTGAACCGCTAGTATCAATGACAAAAGCAAAAGTAGTTGGAGGACGAGTTACAGCTACATCTTTTGTAGGCCGCAGCTTTAACATCAGAAATAGTTTCTGTCCTGCGGTTTCTGCTGGCATAAATTCCCGATGGGGGCTAATAGCTACATTCAATACATTTACCATTGTGATTCTCTATTTAGTCGGTATACAAATTTTTCTTTTATTAAAACCGATTGTTTTTGTCTAAAAATTTAGAGGTGGTAGCATCCCTAACTGAGGTTCAATATTTGATAAATCTGGACTGATTACAAAAGGAAGTTCTTGAAACCCTTGCTCATTTAATTTGTCAATATTAACCTCAATTAATAAAGGTAAGTTCAGCGTAAGCGTACTATCTCGATAACCTTCTTTAATGTCCTGTATCCAGGTCTGGATAATTTGATTGAGATGATTATCTTTAATAGCACACAAACTTTTATTTTGTAGAGATAATCGTAAATGTTCTCGGATTTCTGAAGAAAAAATTTTTTCAGGCATATTTTCCTGAGAATGATTTAAATCTAAACTGTACATATATTGTTCATCTGAGCCTTTTACTGTTAACCAGAAAGTATATTTGACCATAATTTATTCATATTAAAAATAAGTTTTGGCTAGTTTTATTAATATTACCAACATTTTTTAATACAATCGCAGCAAGGAAGCAAGCAATTGCACTATATGATTTAAAAATTACAGGTTTATTGCGTTTTAATAGTCTCAATATATTCAGCATAAATTCATAGCCTATCTACTTGCGCCCAAATCCGGGTATAATTGGAATCAGAATCCCTGCCTACAAAAGCTTCTACTCTGCGAATGATTAACTGTTGTCCTGATGTAAAAGGCTTATCAACTTTATCTGCTAACTGAAAATTAGGTGGTTGTGGTACATTTGCCCGTAAATTTGTTCTAGTTTTAATAGTTACTATTGTTTTAGGAGAAGGTACGACAGAAGGAGTAATAGTGACTGGCTGGTTCTTAGAAGGAATTAGTGGTTCGCCATAAGAAAAAGTGCCTGATGTATTATTCACAGAACCTAACCAAATCCAACCGACTGCTTGAGTAGAAGTAAACTTATTAATTGAATTTTGAGCATTAACTTTTGAAAGATTAATATGTTCATTTTTAGATGTATTGACCGATTGCAAGCTCATTTCTAAGCTAAAGCTAGTAGAACCTTTTGGAGCAGAAACTTGTAAAGTATACTTACCAGTAGTAGGAATAGTTACACTATTTAAAATCTGACTATCTGGTGTATAGAGCCAAATACAAATATCTTCAGCAGTTTTGTAGTAAAACTTTTGACCAGTACTTGCTGCAAAAGTATATCCAATAGATTTATTAGCGCTGGCTTGAGCAGATTCTTTGACTATCCGATCGTTGAGTGAAATATTTTTAACATCTCTAGTATTAAGAATAAGTATAGGTTTTTCTGGACAACCTGTTGAGGTCTGAGGCATAATCTGTGAAACTTGAGACCCTGTTGTACACCCACAAATAATAAAAAAACAGAAAAATAATAGTTTTTTCATAAGAATGTATGCTTTGAATAGTTGAACTTTTTGTCAATAGATAATTAACTGATTTTTTTGTATCCTGAAATTTTCCAGTTTTCATTTTCTTTTTTTTCAAAAATATAAATAAACTCACTTTGATAATGACCAGAATTTTTCTCATCAATTCTGTTGTTTGTGTGAAGATATAGTTCTTCAGAAACTCTCACTCTTATATAGGGTTTTTCATCATTATTGGAAAATTTTATTATATTTGTAATTTCAGATTTGTTATAAGTATAATAAGAATCATATTTTTTTAACCAAGCTATTGGCCCCTCAGAACTAATTAGGTCTACATAAAGTTTTCCTGTGGCTAAATCACTAACTAAATTAGTATCGTAAGTTGGCCCAAAAATGCGGGGTTTAGCTTCATACCATTTCTGAACTAACTTTAGTGCTTCTTCTTGAGTAATATCATGTGTAGGTTGAATATTATTGTTGCTTGTTTGTTCAATATCAGCTTGTGATTGATTATGGTTATTTTCTGATTTTTCTATAGGGCTTATAGTTGAAGACGCAGTAGAGGATGAAGAGTTCAAACTTGCAGCTGGTTGGGAAATACCTAAAGACATTTTTAAGTCAAAACTTTTTGATCCCTGTGGTGCTGACACTTGGAGTATATACTTGCCAGTTTTTTGTAAGTCTCTGGTAGTAATAATTTCGTTATCTGGTGCGAATAACCAAATACAAATATCTGCATCAGTGGAATAACTCAGCTTTTGACCTGATTCACCTTGAAATTTATATCCAATAGCTTTATTAGCATTTGCTTGTCCAGATTTAGTTACTGTTTGCTCATTTAATAAAATTTCTTGGACATCATTCTGGCGTAAAGAAATAGTAGGCTTTTCTGGACAACCATTAGATGAAGCAATTGAATAAGATGAGTTGCCTACATTCTGGCATCCCAAAAGTGTTAATAGTGTAGAATATATAATTAATTTTTTCATTTTAATTTTTAGACAATATTAGTTATAGCTAATTTTAATTAGCTTCCAATCTTGATTTACGTTATTCAATTGCAGATAAAATTTGAGAGAAACAGGAATTTTTCGCCCATTTTTCATCCAATATTTACTCGACATATTTACTATTGCTGAATCAGTATTATATTCTTCTATGTCAATTTTATTAATATCTACAAACTCAACTTGTTGCCACCAGTCAATGAAAGAGTTATATCCTTTTGGATGAAGTTCTTTATTTTCTTGAACAGCAGGAGGATAAATATTCCACGCATCTTGATACTGATGATGATTAATTTTGGCATAGTAATTTTGTATGGCCTCTTTTGGTGATGGTATAGAAAAGTTATCTGATTTAGAATTGAGGGGTGTGACAGAAGGAGATGGGGTAGATACTATAGAACTAGGCTTTATAGAAGAAAATGAAGTAGCAGTGCTTGTTGGTCTGATATCAATCTGTTTTGATACTGAAGGTGTAGATTCAGTAGAAGTAGAATTAGAAACTGCTGCGATGTTTTCTAAATTCATTGCTAAATCAAATGTTGTATTACCTCTGAGTGCTGAAATTTGAAGAGTGTATTTCCCAGTCATAGGTAATACACCACTATTTAATATCTGATTATCTGGGCTATAAATCCAAATACAAATATTTGCATCAGTAGAATAACTCAGCTTTTGACCTGATTCACCTTGAAATGTATATCCAATAGCTTTATTAGCATTTGCTTGTCCAGATTTACTTACTTTCTGCTCATTTAATGAAATTTCTTGGACATCATTCTGGTGTAAGGAAATAGTAGGTTTTTCTGGACAACCATTAGATGAAGTAACTGTAAAAGATGAACTGCTGACATTCTGGCATCCCAAAAGTGTTAATAGTGTAGAATATATAATTAGTTTTTTCATTGTATTTTAAATTTATATTTAACTTAAAGATTAAGGTGTTGTTTTATCATTAAATAGCCAGATATCGTTATCACTATCCCATATCAAATCAATACGACTTTTAGTATCTTTCACGTTCCTGCCATTATTCATTAAGTACCATAGTTCTGCATCCACTGTAGCTGTATTACTACTTTGATTGATAATTTCGATATTGCCAATTTTGATTTCTCTTACACTATTCCACCATTGTTGATATTTAGAATAACTTTCAGATAGATTTTTAAATTGAGGAGATAGATGGCTCCAAGTCTCGCTATATCTACGGTTATTAAGAGCTATATAATGATTTCTGACGAAACTATCAGCATCTGGCTTTTGTGATTTTTCAGTGGAAAAATTTGATTTTGAATACGTTGGTGTTAGAGTAGTTACTGAAGCGGGAGATACTGTAGTAGTTAAAGAATTAGAAACTTCTGTGATGGTTTCTAAATTCATTGCTAAATCAAATGTTGTATTCCCTCTGAGTGCTGAAATCTGAATAGTGTATTTTCCATTCATAGGTAATACCCCGCTATTTAATATCTGATTATCTGGGGTATAAATCCAAATACAAATATCTTGATTAGTTTTATAAGAAAGCTTTTGATCTGCTTTGCCTTCAAAACTATAGCCGATTGATTTATTACTATTAACTATTGCTGATTCATTGATAGTTTTATCGCTAAGAGAGATTATTTTAACGTTACTGTTATCAAGGATAGATTGCGCTTTTTTAGGGCACTCTGATGAGGTTACATCTGTCTGGTTACTGTTTTGGGAACAAGCAGTTATAAGCAAGAATATTAAAGTAGTTAAAATGTATATTCTAATTTCCATAAATTTATACTGACGACTCCCATTTAATCCCCTAGTGCTTCTTGCTTTAAATGCTTTCCCCAATAGTAAAAGGGGAGTACACCGCCAAATACGATCGCCACCAGAATACATACAACCATCGTTAATCGCACCGCTAAGGGAAGCGATCGCCCAAATACTGTAATCGTGTAACCTTTTGCTGACGACTTAACTTCTTGACTTTCTCGATCGGTCACCACAACTTGCACATCATGTTTAGAACCCCGATCTGCATTGGCTTGGGTGTAGGTGATTTCGTATTCTCCTAGCAAAGCGTTGAGGAATAGTTGGAGATTTTGTGCGATCGCATCTGCATTTCCAGAAAACTCTGCAATTCCCCCGGTTAAACTAGCGATTTGTGCTAAACGCTTTTGATCTACAAATTCAGCCTCTGGAACTTTCTTTGCACCAACACCAATATCAGCACGGGTAGCTGGTTTTCCCAGTTTGTATTTTTGACCTAGTTGTTCTGGAGTTAAGCCATAGCCCAAGGTATGTACAGTAATATTATTCTTCTTTAGTTGAGTAGTTAAATTTTGAAAATCCTCCTCTTCATTTGTTGCATTATGATAACCATCAGATAACAAAATAATCGAAAGTCTAGGTTGAGGTTGGGAAGAATTTTCCGGTACATAAAAACGGCTATCTTCAGAGTTAGCTAACAACTTAATTGCTTTCTGCAAGGGTTCATAAAGATTAGTAGAAGCGCAAGGAGTTACACTAGCAAGGTAATCAAGATGATTTTGTAACTTAAAATCATTTGCTGCAAAAAATTTATCGAGAGTTTCTGAATTAACTGGATAGCCTTGACAATTAGTTCCAGGTTCGCCAAAAGGAACAATAGATATTTGTGTATTTCCCCCACGTTCGCCTAGTACCTTAGTAAATTGGCGAATAGCATTAATGGCACCTGTAATTTTTTTCGTTCCTCTGCTATCTTGCATATTCATACTGCCACTAAAATCCAGCAAGACTATAATCCATGCTGGTGGCGGTATGCTTTCTTCTGGGCTTTTCCAATCTTTAGTTTTAAATTTCAGTTCTTTTTTATCTACAATTAACTTAAAATCTGTATCTTGTAGACCCATCACAGGTCTATCTTCTGTACCTTTGACTTTAATACGAACAGTTACTCGGTCATCTTTGACGCTAGGATTACCGACAATCTCTGCTTCCTTAACCTGCCCCCAACTGGGGTAAGCCAAAGCAGCTATCATCAGTATTGACAAGCTAACATTGCGGGTCGAGGAAACGATTATAGTAGACGAACCTATAGATTTTATCTTCATTATTGCCATCCACGTTGACTGTATGGAATGTCAAAACATAGTTATGTTTTAAACGCACTTTTCGCCGAGAAACTAAACGTTCACCATTCACCTCAATACTTTTAAAAAACTTTGTATCTGGAGTTAAAAAAGCTTCACGTTTTTTGACAGCTATATCTGCAACGTGTAGCGGTAAGCCAGGGATAAATATATGTGTCTCTTTTTTAGCAGAACCAATTTTAATTGTGCCATTGCTTGGTAGTTGAATAGATAAACCTTCTTCAATTTCATCAGCTTCATCATCGTTAACAAATGTCAGTATAGATTGGTCAATAGATGGAAAAGATTTATTTCCACCTTTCAGTTGAGGAATCGCATCTTGGTAATTAGGGTCTGTGTATTCAAATCCTGTACCAGCCCTCAAAGCGGCCATATAACTGGGAGAATTGGTGAAACTAAACACTAAACCCAGTAATAAACCCAAGAGAGAAAAACCTAAAGGATCTTCCGCACTTTTGAAAGCTGCTGGTATTTCACCCAAGGCTGTGCGGATAATTTCAAAAATCACAGCAGCAATTAAACTAGCAGCACTAGCGCCAATAATACTGGTAATAAACCGTTGTCGAAAGCGTTTTGGTTCCCCTGCTTCTAAACTGTGCCAACGCCAACTTAACCCTTCAGCAATACCCACTGAAGAACCAATCAACAACCAACCCAGAGTTCTTACAATTGGAGTAGGGACGCGAATGAACGGTAAAAAGAGAATTTGGGAAATTCCCCCAGCAATTAAGCCTGCCAAAGTTCCTAAACCAAGGGCAATGAGTAGAGGCGTTTTAGCAATGCGGAAATTAATTTTAATTCTTGTGGGATTACTGATGAATATTTCATTTAGTACCATTCCAAATGCTAGGGAAATGGCGATGCAGGGAAATAATACAATTTCTGGAAATGGCGTTAATAAACCTATATCGCTCAAGAAAAATTGACCAATATTCCAGCCGATTAAGGCGGAGATTATGCCAGCTATTATGTAAAGATAAAACCTCATATATTTAATAATAAATATTTATTTAATAATTATCTATCAGTTAATTTATTTTGAACGTCTTCAATTAATGCTCTATAGGTTTCGTCTCGAACATCAATATAGCCATTAGCTTTTGATCGCAGTAATTCTTTAGATAATTGGTATTTATATATTGAATTAACGAATTTTTTACTCTCACTCTTATTTGGATTTTTATCAATAGCAGAATAATTATTTGTTATTTTTAATATTTCGTTTATTTTTTTGGAAACGTCGTCATTTTTTGTAATCTCTTGAATATTTTTCTTATTTTTAATTTCATCTTCGATATTTTTAATTGCAACAGTAGTTTGTTTCAACTTTTCAATTGCTGCGTTTTCGATTTGAGGTGGCATGGTCTTTTGTTCATTAACATCGGCTGCTGAAGTATCTTCTGTTTTAGAAGTTGCTGAACTGTTACCTCTTTGTTGATTGGTAATTGTGGCTTCTTCATTAGCAGACTGGGTAGGCAAAAATTTTGACCCTATCATTACCCCACTCATAAAGACTGCGAATACCAAAGGAATAACTATTTGGATTGGCACAATGAACTCCTGTAATAAAAAGTAAATAATTTTTTCAACCAGACTAAGCTCTTTTTCAAGAGTCAACCCTAAATCAGCAAAGTCATAATAGCCTCCGGTAGAATTAGGGAAAGCTTTTATAAATATATTTTTAGGAACTACACCATAACTTACTTGATAAAAATAAGCAGATATTTTATATATTTTTAAATACCTAAATAGTTCAGCTAAAGGCTCATAATCAGATTTCTGTGAATGAGAATTAGAATATATCATTTTATAGTGGGATATTAGTTTTTGCCAAACTTCAGGTTTAAAATGAAATGATTTTTCATCTATCTTGGCTTTTTTATCAGCTTCAATAGTTTTATAAATTAACCTTAAATCACTTAATATTTTTTTAATGAAATCATCCTTTACAGTGAACCAAGCTCCTTCTTCCTTGATTAACCAATACATAACTTCTGGTGTAATATCATTTTGCTTGAGCAATTTAGGAAAAATGAATTTAAGACCCGATAAAAGTTTATCTTTAGGAAAAACATTACGAATAGCAGCTTGAAATTCTAAAGAGATAGTTTGATTTTCATCTGGTGTATTTTTACTACCTTTCACATTCAACCAAGCCAAAAGCTCTGGTAGCGTCTCTGGAATTACCATTGCTCTAAGCGTCACCAGCCGCACCATTTGTGGGCTATAAATTTTTTGTTTAATTGCTGTTTCTGCTCCTTGCCCATCAAACAGAGAATGCCAGTATTTTGAGGTAATTTGTTCATTCTCAAGAGCTTCAGCAATTACTTGCACAGCTTCTGGTTTGACTTGGGAACTATTAATCAAACTCCGTAGCGCAGACTTGAGGGCTTCTTCATCTACAACCACTGGTGCGGAAATTTGGGGAACATGAGCGATCGCTCTCTTCAAGATTTCATAAGCGCGATCGCTTGCTGCTTGAATCACCTGAAAACGATGGGGTTGCTCTAACGCTTCCACATTAAACGCCCATGAAACAGGTTGAATGTGACGATGAATGTTATATTTTTTAATTGCTAAAGCATTAATAGTTAACAAGTCATATTGCTGTCCAGGTGATAAGAGTGTGGGTTGAGGTTGCTCTAAAGGTAAATTTTTAGCTTCTGGTTTCATGTCAGGCTGAGTAGAAGAACCATTCAAGAAGTCAAACTGTCTAACACTTCTTTGATCAAACGGATTAAATGTAGGTTTACGTTGTTCTTCCCAATCAGCTATTAGTAGTTTTAGATTATTTTCTCCCTGACACAAAAAATAACGATAGACGGAGACACTACGCCCCTTCTCATCCCTTCCCCGCGTCACTACAGCAATTACAGACCAAGCATCCTTTCCAGTTCCCACCACCCGACCAATAATTGCTGGCTGCTCAGTGGAAGCCCCCTCTGTGACTGCAAATTCCCGATTAGCAATAGAACGCTCAACAGCCTCAGGAATGCGCTCCAGAGTCATATTCATATACTGTCCAGTAAATCCTAAAGACCTCCAGACACCATCAGCAATTTCTTCTGCTCGAATCCCTGTGCTGAACTCGTGAATTTTAATACTCATCTGCTTAACCCTTATCTAATTCTTTGTGGCGATCGCCTGTACATAGCCAATAAACTGGAGCTACTAACCCAAAAGGCCGCCAGCGTTTTGGCTCTTTAATCACTGCCGTTACACCATCACGACCGCGACTAAGCAATTGCACATTCGGCTCAGGGTAATTATTTCCCAACATTCCAAACGCCGAAGTAGTAAAGTATTCTACGCTACCACTTCCTATTTGCTGCCAAGCCTGTAATTTTCTGTGTACTTGAGGAAAACGAGCTTCAGCCAGAAACGCTTGCTTATGACGATTTACCCATAACTCTGATTGTTCACACTTGGTTAATACAAAAGCAATTCTCCGCCTTCCCAATTCCATATCAGTACGGTCAAGAGAAGTTAAAAATTTATCTAACCCATTAGCATATTCTGAATCTTTCGCACGACTACTACCATCAACCAAGAACATAATTCCCGTCGCTAAGGAACAATCCTCTAAGTATTCCTGTAATTGGGAATTCCCAGCTCGGTACAACAAGTCGCTAAAAAACTCACCTGCATAGTCCTTGCTGCTAATATTCAGGTTGACTACTTGAGAACCTATATTCGCTTTCAAGTTATTCCAAGAAAACTGTCCTTTGAGGGTAATTCTCAAAGTGTAATCTTTGATATCTGCTGTACTAATAGCCAGGTCGGTAGCTTCTAACTCTAACCCTTGCTCTAGAATATTCTGGGCTTTACTAATCAGTTCCTCTCCAGCTTCGCCAACAGGTATTACTGTCTGTACGGGGCTAGTGGAATCGGCATTAGGCCATCTTGCCAATGATGCCATATACGCAGTTTTCCCAGAACCGCGATCGCCAATCACCCGCAGTACTGCACTACTTTCCTGGGATTTCGAGGAATCTGTGTTTGTCTTAAACCAATTACGTATCATCTCTCATCCTCTTACCTGTACTGAGCCAATAGAGAGGAGAAATCATGCCATAAGGTCGCCAGCGATTTGCCTCTCGCAAAACTGAACTCATACCATCAGTACCCCACTCCATCACACGATTCGGTCTAGGGTTATTACGACCCAGAACACCAAAGGTTGATATGGCATAGAACCGTAAATTTTTGGCCGGAATTTTCTCTTTTAAAATCGATTTAGTTTTAGGTAGATGAATATCAAATAAATCAGCTTCAGGATCTAAACGACCCGGCCATAATTCTCCTCGTTCACACTTACTCATAGCTACTGCTAAACGTAAATTAGTAGCTCTATTGTGTATATCCATCAATTTAATAAAACGTTGCAGCACTCGGCTGTAAAATTTATCAGTTCCTTTTTTCCATTCAGTGAGCAGAATTAAGCAGCCATTTACATCTTGACTTAAGCATTCCTCAAGAAACTCTTGATGTAATGGATTTGAAGAACCATTTTCTAACTCATCAAATATTTCCCCTGGATAATCTCTAACTACTAAGTTGATTTGTTGCTTGGATAAAATTTTTTTAATTTCAATATTAAATGAATAAACAGGTAATTCATAAATAGTTCTTACATGAGAACTAGTAGGTTCTAAAGATGCTCCCTCTAAAATAATATTTTCAGCTTTATTTACTAACTCTCTAGTGTCATCATTAATAGCTTGAACATGAAAATTATTCTTTTTCCATGCTGCTTTTGCTGGTTGGTAAGCTAACGCAGCCAGATAAGTTGTTTTACCAGATCCTCGTGGGCCAATAACGCGAATGTTTCCCATGTCTATAATTTCTCGCTCATTTTGCTAAAAAACTACCTAGATATATCCAAGGCAACTCCAAGAGAGAACGATTGTAAATTGATGTAATAAAGCAGCGAACTGATAAACCGAAAATATTTTTATTAATTTGCTCTAATTGAGATTGAATTTGCTTAAAATATCGTTGTGAAATATATGTATGCCGTTGTTGCCAATTCATTTGATTTCTATGAGGGCTGTAAGCTAGTTTTGAGGCTTCTTGTTGCAGGTCACAAAACAGGTCTGCTTTATTTAAACAAATAGCAATGTGCCTTAATTTAGGACAGTCTTTGCTGAAGAAGTCTACCCAACGCTCAAACCTGTTGCACCATTGCTGTTGGTTAGGAAATTGCTCTAGTTCTACACCTGCCTTGAGATTCATACCTCTATGGGGAGGAAGTACTAATAAAACACCTTCACTAATTCGTATAGCCTCTAACAGCCTATTCCATTGAGTTAGATTATCTGCTTGCCAACTTTTTCGCCACACTTCTCCAGGCGTATCGATCCAATCTACAATTACTTGTTTATTACCTGCGGGTAGCCGCATTTGAATATCCAAATAACGTTCATAAGTAACTTCTTGAGAGTCTGTAGGTCTAGTTCCCTCCAACTTTTCATCCAGTAACTGTGTTCTGAGATTTTCGTAATCTAGATTGATAACTTTTACACACTCATTTCTAGGGTTAGCCAACTCCATTGCTAAATGGGTCTTACCAACAGAGCGATCGCCTATATAAACTACTCCCACATTAATGTACCCATTACTACCTTAAGAATACCCAAGTAAATCATTAATCTATCAAAACACGTATACAGTAGATTGCAAAGAAATTAAGTATATTCCGCAGTCTTAAATTTATATAGAGGTCATCGTAGTTGGTTAGTAGGACTATATGGGGGTATGACGAAATACGTGTAAATAAAACTACGTAATGCGTAATTTTATTTACACGTATTGCGTGATAACCTTTAACTCAAAACTAATAAGCTTGCTGCTGCCGCCAGTCAAGTAGAGAAGTAATCAGCACCTCCTTTTTCAAATCCTGCCCATTGATTTTTTGAGGCAGTCCCAACTCACTAGCCAGCTTTCGCGCAGCCCGTAGGGTTAAATTCTTAATATTGTCGATAGTTAAAGTATGATTTTTCGCCACTTCTAGCTTTTGATAGCCGTAAAGGTGTATTTGCTCAAAGGTATAAACATCTGAATATCCGTTATCCCAGTCTATTTTGGCTTCATTACCCTTAACGTCGGCGATCGCCCCAGAACACCCACCGCTTTTTAGGCGATCTCCTCTAGTCCAAGAAGTATCAGGCGTAGCTTCACTCTCCACTTCCAATTCCACATCGCCTAAAACAACAAGTTCTTGAGCAAGGACTTGAGATGAATCAACAGGCTGGGGAGTAGTAACACTTTCTAAATCAAGACATAGCTGCACTGCAACTGGGGGCTTTTGTTTACCATTGTTGATGCAATCGAAATACTGTTTATCTAACTTTTGTTGCTGTTGAAAAGCCCAGCGTTGAGCATTATCTTTAAACCAATTGGCAATAACACCAAGAATAGGAGTTTTGTTTTCTTCAAGAGGTTTGATTTCATTGGGTGCAAAAAGTTCAGGCTGTAATGTCATACCTGAAGGTAACAGATTAAATGCTTCGTGGAATAGCTGTTCTAGTTTTTGAGCAATATAACCAGTATATTTGTAGACTCGAATATAGGCAGTATGTAGATAATTAACTACAGTTTTTATGACTGCAATAGCTTTTTCATTATCTAAATTTATACGCACTAAATGATTGAGAGAGCTTGCAGCATTTTTTACAATAGTGTGAACCATTTTCGCTTCAGCTTGGAGAAATAAATATTTGTTATCTTTCTCCAGCCTTGCTAGTTCTTGCAGTGTGGATTTTAAATTTTGAGCTAGACTTTCAATCGCAGAAAAGTTATTTTGGCGAAATTTAAGAAAACCTGTCATATTTCATGCCTCACTTAATGGAATTATTTGAGCATTTTTAGCGATAAATATAGCAATAGCCACAGAGGTTAAGATCTAGGAATATAAATTTTTATCTAAAACTAATTAATGCTGGGTATCTGCCGTAAGTGTCCAATGTGCCGTAACCGGAGCCGTAGGCTAAGATGCTCTCCATATCAGGCTTGCCGTGATTTGAACGTGTGCCGTACAGAGCAAGAAACCACTTGAGTGCAGTCTCCAAAATTTACGGCACTACGGCAGATACTTTACCAATCAGGTAAGAAATAAGTATTGTTTTCACCAGTGTTGAGCTTTTCAAATTGAATTAATTCTTTTAAACCAGCAATTAATTCTTGTTCTGAGTAGCTGGTGAGTCTGTCAGCTTTCTTTAAATCACGTAATGTCTTGGGGACTTTATTTTTGACATTTTGGAAGTATTCTAAGACTTTGTTGGCTACTTCACTTAATTGCTCTTGATATTTTGATTCTTGATCGCTATCGCTCAATTTAAATTCTAAGTCGAAAACTCTATCCAAATAAGTCTTTTCATCAGCAATAGAATTAGACTGTTTTGCTAATTTAGGCATCAGTGCCACAACAAAACCACCCATAGAAGCAATCAATATGGGACGTAAATTTTTATAAGATATGGGTTTGATTTGAAGGTATCTAGATTTAATATCTTCCCTTTCTTGTTTGCCAGGGATAATGTCACCCCTGTTTAAAATCAACTCCAGCACCCCATAAGATTCTTGTTCTCTATTATTTTTGATGTACCTGTTACCTAACAACAGTAAATTGAGGCAAAGGCGAGTTTGAGAATCCATTTTTTCAATACCCAATGCAGCCAAATTAAAAGACTGGAGTGAGGCAAAAAATTTGGTGTTAAACTCTCTGCCAATCAGTAAAACATCAAGTAATTTACCTCCATAATTCCAATCTGAGAAAGTTTTACTGAGTTGGTCAGCGATAACTAACCAATCATCCAAAATCAGTATTAGCGGCGGTAATGATTCCCGCTTATGTTCGGGTAACTGCTTACGTTGTTTATACGAGTCGTAAAAGCGATCAATTGTGCGTTTAGCTGATTCTGGTTGTTCCTGATCGAAGACAATTACTCGACCTTTGTCCCGTAAACCGCAAAAGCTATCATTTTTCGCACTGATTACCCAAATATCAGCACTGTCGTCATCATCCAGAATCCTTTGAATCAGGTAATCAAGGGTAACGGATTTTCCTGAGCCTGGGGCAGCAACTAAGGCAGTAGAACCATCAGAACGGGCTATGATTTGCAATGTTGTTAGTGCTTCAGTCTCTGATGGGTGAAGATAATCACCTGTTGGCACCTCAAGAGGTGCAAATGTTGACTGTTGTACTTGTTCTTGGACAGTTCCGGGTGTGCTATGTGGTAATTGTGCGGCTGGCTGTTGCTGTGGCTCAAATTTCTCAAAGCTCTGCCCCCCATCTAACAAGTGACCAAACTCGTAATAATCATCAGCTGACATTGCCATGAGTAGGGCTGTCTGCTGTTGTGGGGTAATGCTGGCTATAAACTGCTGTCTGGCTTCTGCAATTTTGATGCCACGCAAATATTTAAGCAGTTCGTTACCAGAGAGGTTTAACAGTTGCTCACCAAGTTTTAGACTATAAGACGCTCTAATACCTTCAAACTGTTTGGTCGCTCGGTAATGAGGTCTGATATCTGCTAAATAATTCTGTGCCTTACTGGTTGCCCACAAGCCTATCCCCCCAAACGCGATCGCTGCAATACCTAAATGAATCTTAAATGGGTTATCAGCTGGCAGTTCGCGGAACACGTACAAACTTTCATGCTGGAGAAATGCCCAAGGGTTATAGTTTGGGTTGCTGGTGCGGTACTGATTAGCTTTCAAGTAGGGTTCTGGGATTTGCGATCGCTGTTCGTACCTGCAATACTTTTTACCCAGCAATAGTTCTTCTGGGTTGCCCTCACCAGCTTGAATGGGCGCATCGTGGATTCTGGCTGACTTTGGGTAGAAACAGATGTCTTTCTTGGCTATGCCATCGCCGATATGGGCAGCTATGCCACAAACTACAGCACCCGCCACAGACAGTTTGACAGCCAAACCTAGACGCAGTGGCAGGTTGTAGGAGCGCTGATTAAGTTCTGCTGGTTTAACATCTTTCATTATCTCTTTTTCCGTAAAAATAAAAACAGTGCCAGGGCTGCACATACGGAAAAGCCCAGCAAGAAGCCAAAATGATTTTGACTGGGTTGCTGAATGCCTTCAAACTCTCTCACCTGTTGGGTAAATACTTGGAAACTGCCACGGGCTACAAAGTCCATCTGTTGGGCATCCCCGGTTAACTTCCAAGAACTAGCAGCCAGCATCGCGGTGCGAGTCACACCAATAGCTAAGTTTTGACGATTGGTAATTTTGGGAATCAAACCATTTTCAAAACGCAAGTAGCAGAGGGTGGCAGCAAAAGAAGCACCCACTGGTAAACCAGCTACCACTGCCGGGAACAGTCCGACACTGCCAGCAAGGTAGAGATATTGAGTTGATGTGACTTGAAAACCTGCTAAAACAGCACCTTGGGCAATACCACGAAATATAGTGATAGAACTGTCAGTAGAGGCGATCGCCTGTTGTAAGAGTTCGCTATCGTATTCATCCCCAGTTACAGAGGTAGGCGAATCGTCAACAATCTCGGCATCAAAATAAATTGGGGTTTTTTGATTTTTGGTTAGCATTGGCCAAACCTTATAAAGAGTTATCCCCAGGGGCGAACCCTGGGAATTTACTTGTTAGTCAATCAACCGTCTGAAGAAACCTTTCACCCCTCGCATGGCGTTAGAACCGTGTCTGTGGATGTCTTTGAGAGTTTCTTTAGCTTTGTCTGCGGGTGAAAGTCCCTGCTGTTTGTCCTTTACCTGCTGCCAAACCTGAGATTGTGCCTTGGTAGCGTCAATCTCAATGACTCTGAGGGTGGCGCGGTGCGATTCACCAAGCAGATTGAGTGTCCGTCCATGCCTAAACTGTTCTTGGGCTAGCTGGTTGTCAGATGCAATAACTTTTTCCTGTAGGCCATAGCCCAAACGCGCATCGCTGACTCTGACCTTTGACCAACCATCAGCCATTTTGTTGATGCTTGTACCTGCGGCAGTGAGAAACTGGGTTTCTTCTGCCATAACAGCTTCAGTTGCTTGTAACCCTTGGTTTAGGTTGCCGAATACCGCCTTGGCATTTTGGGCGCGTTGAGTTTGCTTAATTCGGAAATCTGCCACCTCTGCGGCAGCGGTCTGGTTGCCGTCGAGTGCTTGGAATATAGTTTCTTGGCTGATGTTGGTTAGGGACTGTAAAGCAGCGTATGTGACGGGTGCATCCAGCTTGAGTTTTACTGTTCTGCTCATGTTTGCTCCTGTGCCCAAATAATTAAAGAAGGCAGAAGGCAGGAGGCAGAGGGCAGAAGGTAAGAATTAAGTTTCAGTATTGCCTTTTTGCCTTGCCCATCTGGGTTTAAAATCCCTACCAAATCGAAGAGGTCTTCAATTAGTGATGGATCTGAATCCCCCACTAATTGCTCCTTCTGCCTTCTGCCCTCTGCCCTCTGCCTTTCTCCTACCAACTCATCCAAACTGACAGCATTGATTTCTTCTACCAACTCATTTGGTAAAATTCGCATCAACAATGTAATCAAAGCTTTCATACCTCTTCACCCCAATAATTCATCTCACCCAGTCTGGATTGGATGGATTCAGCACGTTCAATCACATCCTCGCTAATCCCCAATTCCTGCATTACCTGAAACGGGTAATCCTCACCTTCTGCCAATGCAAAAATCAGATTGTCAGGAACTAACCCACCTAAATTAGCTAAAAACTGCCCGTGAGCCAGGGGATGTGGTGTATCATCAATGGTCTGATAGCTGTCATAAGCTCCTGTTGGCTCCCAAGTCTCATTCTGCAAATATGGCAGCGTCTCTTGAATAATTTGCTGATCTTCAGGGGATCTGCCTAAATTTGGTTTTAAGGGATCGTCATTAGCCACAATGGAAGCAGCTGACTGTGCCAGTTCCAGGGGGCATCCATTGTTAGTTAGCGCGTTCAGGGCTGCAAAAAAGATGTTGTGGCTCATCTTGTAAGATCCTTTATATACATGTTGCCTGATGCTATAGAAAAGCGATTCGCATTACTGATTGGCTGTCTTTGGGTGCGATGGTCTACGCCCCGTTGGAGACGAACGCCTTTAATTTGACATTCCGATTGCAAAGTATTGAAAAACTGATTTACATCACCCAAAGTGACATCAGAATCAAATTGCTCCCGCTTTGTATTGTGGATGTTGATGAATTTGTGTGAGCAATTGTTGGGCTTGTACAATTAATTGAGGTAATGATTGCCGACTCATATTCACCTCAAAATAAGGACAATTGCTGTGATTGTTGATTAACTACAGAAGTGTTTGTAGATAAGCCTTCTACGGCATAACAACGAGTAGTTAAAGCTTTGTGATTCAGCTTGATATCTCCCTTCTTCTTCTCTCCAGCAAGAGGACGAAATGTATACTGTGGTGCTTTGACTGTGCCTGTTTTTTCTATGTAACGGTACAAAGTTCTATCTATTTGATAAACACCAGACTCAATCAGTAATGCTGAATCATGGATGCGAGTGAGATTTTGCATTAGCTTTCACCCCCACCTTTTAAAGAACGAACAAGAGTATTTCCGTAGTTAACTAACAGGATGGTAAATAGTTGTGAATATGTATTGATTCCTGTTTGCTCAATGATTTCCTTGGCTAATGGTATGTGCTTTTCGTCTAAGACTACACGGGTCTGATTCATAACTTAAGACTCCTAACTAATAGCTGACCTTTCAGTTTTTCGGTCGTTTGTTCTTGTGGAGATATTTGTGGAGTTAATGCAAGATTTTCTGTCTCAATTTTTTGAGGCTGAGGCAAAACATTCATCGTATTGCCTGCCAGATATTCACTAATCAAGAGATTTGTGGCAGATGTGACGCTAATTCCCCTTGAGGTTGCATATTGAGACACCCAGGCTTGATGACGTTCATCTAGTCTGACTTTGGGGTTAATTGTCCCGGTTTGGGGCAAAGATGACAGTTTGAGATGCCATTGATGTTTGATTGCATCCAATAGCAGATTTACAGTGTCAGTCAGTTTGGAATAGTTGAGTGAAAGACGGACTCCCTCAACTTTGCTGGCGACTTGAGCCGCTAAACGTACTTGCATTTCACATAGCCAACAATGCTTGAATGTTTGACAGTTGTGGATTGGCAGGAATGTAAAAGCCTTGCTTGGCACTCAGCTTTTGACGGACTAAATTTGCACATCCACCAATCAGCATTACGTTGGTGACATCTGCGAGATAGTCATTAGCAGCTGTAGAGATGCTGTCCATCAGATTGTTAAACCAGTTTTCTAACAGCCCTGGAAAGACGGAGCTAAAGTCATATTTGCGTCCGTAGGTGAGAGAGCCATCAGCAACAGCGTCCATCATCTTCGCCACTTTAAAAGCAACGTTATCGCGCTTGGCGTAACTCTGCATCAAATCACTATTGATGATGTCGTTAGCCAGGGAAACACCACCTACTTTGGGAATTGAACGACGGGTAAGAACTTCCAAGGATGGGGTGATGACGACATAATTAGTTGTGCCACCACCAATATCAATAGCGAGTGTGTCACCATCTATATCCAACTTGCCGTTTCTGTAAGCATTAACTACGGCCACATCTGTCTCAAGAAAGAATTCAACGTTTTTGATTCGGTGTCTGTAGTTGGTGCCATTGACGGTAATTTGATGCTCTGCAACTAAAGTCCGTCTGATTGTGTCTTCGTGCCATTGAGAATGTTCTGGGACGAGAAAGCGGACAACACCATCAAAATCCTGCCGCAATCCCGCCAAAGTGAAGGGTTTAAAGAATTCTGGCAGGTCTTTACCCCTTTCTGCTGCGGTTTGTGAATTTTTCTGCTTGGTGGCGCGGTCTCCGAGGACTAAAACCTTATCATCTAATTTGACAGAGGGTGAATTATCAGTGTCCAAATCTCTGGCACTGGTGTAAGTCACGTCTTGAAAGACTGAGCGCATCACGCGAGGTTTTTCACCTTTTAAGGCAGTGATGCTACTGTAGTTACCGATATCTGCACAGTAAATATTGATCACTTGCAATCTCCTAATAAAGCTAGTAGCAGCCGTTTTTGGCTGTTGCTAACTTTTGCTACTATGTGGTTGCGATACTAAATCTTACTTTCGTGGCTTTGAATCTGTTAAAGTGCTATTCACCTCTACAAAGGTGCATTACCACATGAATACTTATTAAGTCCTAGTTATTGTCGTTCAGTTATAAATTGTTCGTCAAACGTCTATTAACTACACAATAGCAGCTAGTTGACTAGTAGACAAGTTAATTAGCTATTTAACTTACTTATCAATTAGAGCTGTAAAATAATTGTCAGCTTATAGTCTATGCAACTAATCAACTAGTTGATATATTGGTGCTTAAGAGAATTAGGTGTATGAAGTTGATTTGTAAACTGAAAAATTTAATGGAAGAGAGGCAGATTAGCCAATTAGCACTAGCAGAAGCTACAGGGTTAGCCCCAGGCACAATTGGAAAACTTTATCGTAACCAGGTTAGTAGAATTGATGAAAAAACCTTGACGCAATTGTGCCGATACTTTGAGCTAAAAAGTATCGCTGATATTTTTGAAATTCAATGGGAACAAGGAGATTACGAAGTGTGACTCAAACACCATTAAAATTACTTAACATTTCAGGAGGGCTATTTAAAAAAGCGATCGCCCCAACCAAGGAGCGATCGCCGCTTGTATGTAATTGTTTAAATTTCCGCTTTAATGTTTGTAAGCCTACAAGACCAGACAGACGAATCTGTTTTTATACGGTCGAACCGCTTTTCGTGCTACTCTAGCGAGAGTAAGTCTGCACGTAAAACCGTAATTAGTCCTTACAAGGGAGGTAGTAACGACCAAAACAGAATATTCAGATAATCAAAATAGATGTGAGTCGTTGTAGAACGGTTTCGGTGCGATAAAGACTGCCAGGTCAAACCACCAAATTGTTCCAGACAAACGAGGACTCACCACTCGTAACCTACCTGTTGCCAATATTAGCACACAGGGCGGGACAGTTTATGCTTTTTTTTGGACAAATAGTAAAAAAAGCATCTACCGCTACAATTTATCCCCACTCTGAATTAAAGCGGAGTATTGGCAAAAGCTATCGAGCCAAAAATAATTGAGGGATGATTTGACGGCTAGATGCCTCGCAGAAGAGGATAACGTCGTGAATAATGGATTTTTTCAATCAAAAACTATAATTTTCACCCTTAAAAAAATACAGAGGGCTGATTTCTGCTTTGTTTACTATCCACAAGTTAGCGCCAAGGCTTAGACCAGTCGCTAGTCAAGTTGTGTCAAGTAGGTAAAAAAAAGAAATCGGCTAGCTGCCCACACGCCAGACATACGTCTAGCGGTTAACAACTAACCGCCAATTAATATTTTTAAAGCAATTTCAATGTAGCAATGTCTGGGTCATAAAGGCAAAATTAGTGCAACTTAAATCAGGTGACATCAACCCTCTAAAACTGACCATGAGAGTATCAGGCTAAGAATTTCAGCCTTTTTAACAAAAAATTAATTTTTGAGCAAATGGGAAATTTCTTGTTTGTAACCGTTGGTGACATTTGAATAAAGTACTGCTAATGAACGCTCCAAATGAGAGGGTAAAGTGTAAGAAGCAAGAAGGGCTTAGGGTACTGGGTATTAGGTGTAGGGAAACATTCTCGACTACACCTTACGCCTAACACCCCACTCCAAAAAAGTTACACCCCAAACCCAAGAAGTGTGGGTAGCTCCGATGAACCAATCATCATCGGAGATAGAAAAATGGCAAAAGCCAAAGTAAACAAAGCATTACAACCTACCCTAGAGCCATTAGACCCGCTAGGACAAAGGTTTTTAGAATACTTCCATCACGGCTGGGGCTTCATCTACGCCCCCACCCCAAAAAGTGGTGAACGCCCACAATGGCAAACAGAAACCCGCTACCCCTTACAGCCGCGTAACCTGTGGCAACAATACTTAAACCCCGGTGTCTTACTAGGGCTGCGGTTTACCAAAGAAACCAACTACCTACTAATAGATTTAGACAGAAAAAGCCCATTACACCCATCAAACAGCCGAATAAAATACCAGCAACTACTAGAGCGCCTAGAAGAAATCGGCTTATGCAGACCAATACCCATACAATCAAGCGATAGTGGCGGACTGCATATATATTATTTCTTAGAAGAAAAACAACATTCCTACACCCTAGCCTGTGCCATTCAGCAGACCCTAGAAGCAGCAGGCTTCAAAATCAAAGGAGGAGAACTAGAAATCTTCCCCAACTGCAAAGTGTACAGCAAAGGCAGCCCTAGTAACTTCAACGCCCATCGCTTACCCTTGCAGACAGGCTCCTATGTACTTGACGATTGCCTAGAGCCGTGGTCAGACGACATCGAAGACTTTCTCAACGCCGCCGACTGGTCAGCAAAAGGGCAAGACTACGAAGCATTAGCCCAAGCACTAGTCCGAGCCAACAGCAAAAAAATTATAAAATTTCCCTACCGTCAGCGCAATGCAGCCGAGCAATGGCGGCATGACCTAGAAGAACGTATAGGTGAAGGGTGGACTGGGCCAGGGCAGACAAACGAACTGCTCAAAGACATAGCACGTTACGGCCTAGTCTTTCGTCAATTAAGCGGACAGACACTAGTAGATTATATGGTGATTACAGCCTGCCAATCTCCTGGGTACGTCAACTGGTGTCGCCACCAACACGAAATCGAACAACGAGCCAAAGACTGGGCAAAGTGCTGTGAAGGATTTTACACCCCCTACCCAGGCATACCACAAAGGGTAAACAGCTACAAAGAACAATTTGGCACAGTAGATGAGAACAAAATCATCAACCTGCACCCTAACGAACAACGTCAACAAGAAACAATAGAGCGCATACGCTCGATTGTCGCACAATTACAACAAACTGGGACATTTCCGCTAAAGACAAGCGATCGGGCGCAAGCAATAATAGCCGCATCCAAAGCCCAGTATGGCAAAGGAGTAAGTCAGACAACCCTGCACAAACCAATATACCTACCCCTATGGCATCCCGACCACCAAAAAAAACCCGCATCAAAACAGCCTGTAAATGAGCTTAATGAAAGCAACACAGCGATTTTAGCGCCTGAAAAATACCCCCAAATCCCAGACCCGTGGTTGGAAGAGTTGCACTCTGAAACCCAGACAGAACATGGAATACAGTCACAAACCCCCAAAATTTACACACCCCCCCCATATATGAAGGTTTTGTACTTAGATTCAGCTAAAGCGTTGCCACCGGCAACGCAAGAAGCTGAATTTAATCAAATTCAAGAATCAGATCCCAGTTCTAATTTTTCAGATCCCAATTCTAATTCTTTAAATTCCAGTTCTAACTCTTCAGATCCCAGTTCTAATTCTTTAAATTCCAAATCTAGTTCTTTAGAAATTTCAAATTTTACCAATCATAATCAAAACCAATACCAACCTTCCCCAAGTGAATCCTTTGATGACAATAAGCAAAATTTATCAAATGAGGAAATAATTACTGACTTAAATATTTTAAATGTAGTAAATACTACTAATAGTGATGTTGATAGCATCTCATCGAACACTTTACAGGGTGAATATACCTTAGAAACCGAACCCTCTGTACGAGTTTCTATACCAACTACCACACACCCGAATGTAGGATGTGTAGATTCACTACCCGTTCCTGTAGAAGCGGACGATCGACCATTACAGCAAACCTTTAGCCCAGAAGATTACCGTCAGGCAATCAGACTGAAACTTCAGGCAACGCAAAAAGCACGTCATTGGGTGAAATTATACTGCACTATAGAAAACTTATCCTTCTTGCCCCAGGAACGAATCAAACTAGAACAGCTGGCCATACGCCTGCTAATGCTAGAATCGCCGTCGCTGATTTTACAACAGGAAGCGCAGGAATGGTTGGCAAATAACCCCTCTGCCTCTGCCCTAGAGATAGCAGAGCGTTTTAAACAAAGCAGACATGACTACAAGCTATAGAATTTGCGATCGCAGTCCTGCGTTCTGTTCCCCTTTCGTATCAAGTATGTAGCCTAAAATCCTAGAAAGCACATTTTAACTACGTGAGCCAAAAATTTTCAGAAAAATTAATAAAATAAATTAGCCATTTTTTGAAGAAGCGAGCCTATAAAGTTTTATGGACAGTCACAATAGCTTAAACATTGGTGTGTGATTGTGACTAATTCACAGTTTTATCGAATTTTTATCCTAAAAAATATAAATCTGCCCAAAAAATGGGCATTTTGACATCAAAGCCAGTTTTTTGTTGCCAATATTCAGATATTCAACGCAAAAAAATAATATTTTTCCTTATTTTAGGAAATATAATAAAAGTAGATAAATAAGGTTGTAGTAATATTTATTTATGTTACGAATAAAAATAAAATAGCATTTAAAACATAATCATCTTATTTTGTCAACTATTTATAGTAATGAAATCTTTGCTTCAATCGGTTTTAGTAGTAAATAAATATATAGAAAATTAAATTAATTTTGCTAAGTTTCCTAAAATCAAGCTACTTACACTACAGTTTTTTTTATTGTTCCTTTGCAAAATAATTAAGCTTGTTGGTAAAGAAGCTATATTCCTAGTAGTTGAAGTTTTGTAAAGCAAAGGACAATTAAGCAACTTTACTAGTCTTTCGTATGGAAAGAAAAACGTTTCCTTTGACTTTGACTTTGCTCAAAGCATCTACATCAGCGGCGAATCGAGCAGATAGTAGAGTAAGAAAAAATCAAGCTACAAAAAGCTTATTTCAAAGATTTTTTCAGGTTCGTTGGCAGCTTGTTTCAGTCGCAACTACACTTTTAATAGCACTGCAATCCAGAGCGGCTAGGGCAGATTCAATATTTAGTAACGCTCAAAAAGCGATGTCTTGTATTATTACTAGTGCTTCGGCTGGTAGCACTATTAATAATACAATTCTTACCAATTTGCCAATGATTTTGTTTACTGCTCTGACTATCATTCTGTTTGGATATTTCTGCTTCTCCATTTACCAGGGAGTTGCAGCATACGGTCGTGGAGAAGAAGTAAGTAACGTCATTCAACAACCTATCTTCACCTTCATATCAGTGATATTAATTGTGGTATTCCAGTCATTGTTATTTGGTAACAATGGAGCTTGTACTTAATTATTGAAGGCAAAAGGTAGAAGGTAATTAGTTCTATCCTCTGCTTTACCAAAAGGCCTAATAACTATCTAACATCACTTCTGAAGAAAATTGCACTTGGCATAACTCCTCTATATCCCCGCTCGTGAGGGATACAGATATTTATGTGGGGTTCAAGTATAGTGCATCTTGCAAAAAACTGCTGAAAGCTCTATGAAAGAAGAGATTAGAAAAGTCAATCAGAGCTTAGGGGAAAGTCCAAAATTTGGGCCATTTACTGGCAGGCAGTTCGTTATTTTCGCTGGGGTATTTTGTGTAGTTTTTGGACTTTTCAGCTTACTTTTGGGGTTGGATATTTTTTGGGGCTTAGGCTTTGCATTTTGGGCTAGTCTATCAGTAGCATTATTATCAGGTGATAAGCCTTATCTTTACTGGTCAAAAATTTACCCCATTATCCCACGATGGACACGAGGATATGCTACTTATTCTTCTGCACAACATAAGAAAAAAGTCGGAACAAAACGAGTCAAGTTGACTCGTTCATCTAAACCTAAAACTCTCAATCCCTTTGAAGATTGGTTAGACCTGACTACTATAGTGAGGTTAAAGAAAGATTCCTACCTGATAGGAGCTTATCTACTTAGTAAAAAGCACTTGACTGAAAGTAGTAATACCCTACAGCTAATTTTCGGTTATTCTTGCACTGGCATTCATCCTTTATTCAACTCCGAACTTGAAATAGAAGCTGTTGCTCAAGCTTTTGAAAATAGCTGTAAAGAAATCCCATCAGGCGAAAAAATCACTTTTAGATGGAGTGATTTCTGTGATGATAGCGATAGCGAAGAATATTTAATGCAACGTCTTAACAGTCCAGCCTCTCTAGAGTGTGAATTCTTAGATTGGGGAAGACTTGCTCGTACTCAAAAACTAACAAAGGAGAAGGCACGTAAGAATATCAATCTAAATATCTTTTGGTCATTTACTGTAACTTCAGAAGCTTTAGAAACCTCAGATCCAGTAGATAAGCTTTTGCTAAAACTCACCAACTTCTTACAAAGAAGATTTACAGATTCAGGAGCCAACCAAATTACCCAAAAGCGATTTACGCAAATTTTAACCAAGGGGATTGAAGCCTCGTTAAGATACCAGCAGATTCTATCAGAGATGGGATTAAATCCTCAGCCCAAAACTGATAAAGACTTGTGGAGAGACCTTTGTAAAAATATTGGGGCTAAAGAGGTAATTATTCCTCATACTTTGGTATTTGATGACCAAGGCTTGAGAGAAGAAATTGATGAAAAAGCTTTGTTGGATAAGCCAATCGAGATTATCAATCAGCCTCACCTCAGTTCAATCATCCTCAACAATGGTGTGCCCTTTGCAGATAAGCGATGGATTTGCTTACCAAATGGGGAGAAAAAGAAGTATGTCGGAGTAATGGTACTAACCCGCAAACCAGAAATTTTCGCCTCTACTAGACATCAAATTCGTTTCCTGTGGGATTTATTTTCGCGTAACAATATTTTTGATGTTGAGATCCTCACTGAATTTTCTCCAGCTGACCGAGGGATTACCCGTGCTGCACAACAGATGATTACCAAGCGCTCAAGGGCGTTGGATTTGAATGTGCAGCAGAAAAAATCAATTGATGTTAGCGCTCAAATCAATGTTGAACGGTCAGTAGAGGCACAAAGGCAACTATATACAGGAGATGCACCGTTAAATTTGAGCTTGGTAGTGTTGGTTTATCGAGATACACCAGAGGAAATTGATGATGCCTGTCGATTAATTTCTGGCTATATTTCACAACCTACAGAGCTTACCCGTGAATATGAATATGCTTGGCTAATTTGGCTGCAAACTTTGTTAATCAGGCTTGAACCTATTTTGATGCGCCCGTACAATCGGCGGCAAACCTTCTTTGCCAGTGAAATTCTGGGACTGACTAACATAGTGCAGAATAGCCCCGCCGATAATCAAGGGTTTGAGTTAATTGCAGATGAAGGAGATTCACCAGTAAAAATTGACTTATCAAAAACCAAAAATATATTGATTTTAGGTACAACAGGTTCAGGTAAATCAGTCTTAGTTGCTTCTATCATTGCCGAGTGCCAAGCTCAGGATATGAGCGTTTTGATGATTGACCTGCCCAACGACGATGGAACGGGTACATTCGGAGACTATACGCCCTATCACAACGGCTTTTACTTTGATATTTCCAAAGAATCCAATAATTTGGTACAGCTGTTGGACTTATCAAAAATTCCTCAAGAGCAGCGCTCAGAACGAGCTAAGGCCCACAGAAATGATGTGAACTTAATTGTTCTTCAGTTAGTCTTGGGGTCGCAGTCTTTTGATGGCTTTTTGTCCCAAACAATCGAGTCCTTAATCCCACTAGGGACAAAAGCTTTTTACGATGACCCTGATATTCAACGGCGCTTTGCTGAAGCTAAGAAAGCGGGATTGGGTTCTACTGCTTGGGACAACACCCCAACCTTGGCAGATATGGAGTATTTCTTCTCCAAAGAGCATATCAACTTGGGGTATGAAGATGAAAATGTTGACCGAGCGCTGAACTACATCCGCTTACGCTTGCAATATTGGAAAAATAGCAGCATCGGGAATGCAATCTGCCGTCCTTCCACTTTTGATACTGATGCCAAGCTGATTACCTTTGCCCTAACAAACTTGCAATCAAGTAAAGATGCTGAGGTTTTCGGGATGTCTGCGTACATTGCAGCTTCCAGGCAATCGCTATCAGCACCCAATAGCGTTTTCTTCATGGATGAAGCCAGCGTGTTGTTAAGATTTTCTGCTTTATCCCGTTTGGTAGGACGTAAATGTGCGACTGCTCGTAAAGGGGGCTGTCGGGTGATGCTGGCAGGTCAAGACATTCTTTCGATCGCTAACTCAGAAGCCGGCGAACAAATTTTACAGAATATGCCCTGCCGTTTGATTGGACGGATAGTGCCTGGGGCTGCAAAAAGTTTTTCAGAACATTTAGGAATACCCAAGCAAATTATTGATAGAAATGAAAACTTTCGCCCCAATATCAAACAGCTATATACGCTCTGGCTGCTCGACTACAACAACAAATACATTCGCTGCCGTTACTATCCTTCTTACCCAATATTGGCGTTAGTTGCCAATAGTCGAGAGGAGCAAGCAGCCCGCGATCGATTTAAAGCAATGTACCCAGATAAGTTCAAATGGATTTCGGAATTTTCTAAATATTATGTGGATTGCATTAAGCAAGGTAAGCCTTTATGAAAAAGCTAGAAATTGCTACTGGATTTGCACAATATAAAGTCTTGTTAGCTATTTTAGGAGTTTTAACTTCATTAGCATCATTTGAAGTTTTTAAATGGAATCAAAAACAGCATGAAAAATATGTCGCTGAAAAACAAAAGGCTTGTCAACAAGCTTTAGATATCGCTAATCAATATGTAGAAGGCGACCGGACATTAAGAGGAGTTCGTTACGCAGCTATAGCGCAAGAGCAATTTAATAAGAAAATAAATCACCCTGGAATTAGTACAGATTTTAAAGCTGGTAAAAATTATATTTTAATGTATTCTCAACCAGCATCTTTAATACCAGATAAGCCCCGTCATGAAGGAAAGTTATTTGAAAGATTATCTCAGAAAAGTGATAAATATCTCCCAGAGCCATTAATGGTAACTGGTCAAAAAATATCAGGTAAGAAAGCTCAGGTAACATCTGCTTGCTCTCCTAATTCCTTTACAGTAACCTTGGACAATTTGTATGAAATCGCTCAACCAATTGATATCAACCCCTATCTGCCGCCGTTTAGCAGTTTTTAGCAGTTTAATCATTATCTTCATTTTGTGTTCAGCTTTACCAGCCAAAGCCAAATCATCTTTTCTAGAACAATTTCAGCAAGTTATTACTAGCTTGCAGGGATATATCAAGCTGTACAGCAAAGAGTTTGGCAATAAATCGAAAGACTCGGACAAGGATACAAATGAAAATGAAGGCATAGATATAGAGACAGTTATCGAATCTACAAATGGAGATTTAGGTATACCCGACCCATTACAAGCAGGTAAAAAAATTAAGGATATTATTCAAAAACAAGACACTGATTTAGTCGATACTGATTCTCAGACTCAAGGCGATAATGCTCAGAAACGATGGCATCGAGCTTACACCTACGGACTTTCAGAATCTGTTCTGGGTAGAGAAGGGCAAAAAACTCAGTTTCAAGAAGGTGAAATGAGCAATGAAGCTCTAGAAAATTCATCTAATAATGCAGATAAAGTACAAACTGATGTCATCACTCAGGACATTTTAAAAAAGATGGCAGTCCAAAATCTCCAAACAACGATTATTACTAAATCAATTCATGGTGAGGCACAAAAACAAACTAGAGCTTTATCAGCTGCGAATATGAATTTGAGTGATATCTCAAATAGCTTGGATGAAGAAGCAAGAAAAGAGCAGGCAAACAATAATTCTAGTGCTAAACAAATTCTAGGTGCAGCTGCATTTGCTGATAGTTTTTGGGAAAAACCAAATGGTAATTAATGCAACTAGTTTTTTCTATTTCCTAGCCGCCACCGGAGATACAAATGCCGAGGATATAGTTGAGGGCGCTATTAATGGCTCTCGTATGGTTGTATCTTCATTTACTCAAGACTGGCAGGATTTAGTTAATGGTCAGAGCGAAATTTATAAAGCAGTAGTAGCTGTTTCTGCTTTATGTGGTGTTGTTTTTGTGTCCTTCTGGTCGGTCAGTTGGTATTCAAGGCTGACTCAAGAAGGATTTAGTAATGAAGTTTTGAATGAGATGGTGTATCCATTATTAGTCTGTCTGATGTTGACAGTAAATAATGGACAATTATTGGCTGCTACTTCCTTAATGTTTCGGAATATAGCAATTAATTTAAACGATAAAGTCTTAAGTATTACGCGAGACGGGATTACTTTGAGAGATGCTATCCGTACCACAAATATGGATCAGGCTTTTGCTCTTTCAGTTCAAGCACAAATGCAAGAATGTCTAAAAAAACCAACATCAGGTCAGGATGAACAGGGAAATTCAATAAACCCCCAAGAAATCTGTAAGCAAGAGAAAATCAAACAGGCTAAAGAACAAGCTCAAGAATACAAAGAGAAATATGGTTTATCTTCCTATTCAAATAGCTGGAATCCATTCGATTTAGCTGGTCAGACTATTAATTCAATGGTGCAAGCCTTGTCATGGATTATCTTCAGTGGTTTACAGGCAGCATTTCAATATGTCGTACAAGTTTCATTTTTACTAAATGCCTACGTTGCCCCTATCTTTTTAGTACTTTCACTTTTCCCTTTTGGAGGCAAACCCATCTATGCCTGGGTATCAGGATGGCTGGCGTTAACTTTAGTACTGATGTCACACTCAATTGTTTGTGGGATTGCAGCTAGTTCTATTGTCAATGCAGATAGTAATAATCCCTTGTTTTTACAGCTAGTGGAAGCGATTTTATCTCCAATTTTGGCATTAGCAATGGGTGCTGGCGGCGGGATGGCGGCTTTCTCATGTTTTTCTAGTAGCGCTAGGTTAATCTCTGGGAGGGTATTCAGATGAGATTACTAGATAAGAAAGAGATAAATTTCACGCCTTTAGTATCAATAGGGCAATTTGTAATTTTAATATTTTTATTTTTCATAACTTTAGCTAATTCCAGTAAATTGAGTCAAATTTCTAGCAGCAGGCCGACTTTAGTTGAACTGCAAGATGGTACTTCCATTAGAGCAGTAGCGGTGGGAGAAAAAGACCGGACTGACCAAGCTATTATGGATTTTACTGGACGTACAATGATGAATCTAATGAGTTGGAATGCCATTCCTAAATCATCAGATGAAACTTTAAATCCTAGAGAGCTAAAACTAGATCCAGGAGTACAGATAGCTGATAAAAAGTTAACAACGAATACTTGGACTTCTGGATTTGCATTATCAGAGGATTTTAGAGCATCCTTTTTACGAGAAATAGCAGGATTAACACCATCTGATGTGTTTAGTGGTGATACTCAGTCAGCTTTATTAGTACGCTATCTTTCCAATCCTCAAAAGATAGAATCAGGTAAATGGCAATTAGATATGGTTGCTAATTTGGTGGTTTTCAAAGGTAAAGACCAATTAGGCAATGCCATTTCTTTTAATAAAACTATCTTTATAAGAGCAGTAAATACTCCACCTTTACCTAATAATCCCTCCGTTCAGCAGGTAGCAGCTTATAACGCTCGAAAAGCAGGAATGGAAATTTATCGAATTCAAGATTTAGATTTGGGAAGGTAGTCTTATGTCAAATCAAGTTGCAGAAAATTCTCAAGCTACTGCCGAAATTAACTATCGTCGGCAAGAATTTGCTCAGATGAATGGGGCAGAGATAAAAAATGATTCAGCAACATCATCTACAGAGTCAACAGGTGAGGCACAAAAAACTGAGCCAGAAGAAATTGTTACCACTCGGACTGTAGCTGGACACCCATTGTTGAAAGGGCTGACAATCTCTGGTGGAGTTTTGCTATTAGTTCTCACTTTTGGAGCAATGGTTGGCACAATTACAGGAGCTTTAAATTCTTCTGGTGAGAATCAAACCCAAGAAACCACTAAAAGCATTCAGTCTGTTGATAGCAAATCAGATAAAGATGAGGATGCAGAGATGAAAACAGTGATGGCTCTGACTAGCCAAAAAGGTGAATTACAAGCCATCAGCAAAAAAAATAGTGAAACTGTATCGGTATCGCCTGCACCAACGCCAAAAATCACTCCAACAACTACTGCCACTGTCAAAACTCAGCCAACACCAACACGCTCAACAACTTATCAAGCACCACCGCCGCCTACTCCAATTACTAAGTCTAGTAGAAGTTATCCAGTAGCTTTTAATCCTCCAATTAGGCAGGTTGCACCTGTATCTTTACCTAAACCCATAACTGCAAAAACCAGTATTAGAAATTCAACCCCATTACCTTTAATTAAAGCTACTCCTAAAGATCCGATGCAGGAATGGTTAGCAGTGGCCAATGTAGGGAATTACTCTTCTGGTGATTCTGACAATGGAGAATTAAACGATGAAGAATTGAATTTGGGAAATGCAAAAATAGAGGGAGGTACAGGGATTAGACCAGCCAGTGTTTCTAATCGCGATCGAGATTCGCCTCAACTACCACCTACCAATTACGATGGCAAGCAAGTTTTGGTTGGGACTCGTGCAGTCGGTGTGATGGAAACTCCCATTGCTTGGGTAGGTAGTGGTATCAGTAATCAACAGCAAGAGCAAAACTCTTTGATTAGGCTATCGCAACCCCTAAAAGCATTTGATGGTTCTGAAGTTTTACCCAAGGGGTCTTATATTGTTGCTACTCTTAACCCAACTAACTCAGAAATAGCACAGATGACGGCTGTTTCTGCACTCGTCAATATGGACGGTAAAACTCAAGAAAAACAACTTCCACCAAATTCGATTTTGATATTAGGTAAAAACGGGAATTTGCTAAAAGCTGAATCTCGTAAAGGTGGCAGTAATCTAGGAAATTCGCTTATGTCCTCTCTGTTATCTGGCTTATCTAAAGCAGCTGAAATTCAGAATCGGGCTAATAGTGAAATTTCTATTAGCTCAAACGGTGTAACAACTACTAGCACCAGCAATGGCGATAAAGATTTAGTAGCTGGTTTTACTGAAGGCAGTATTAACGAAGTTCTAAGTAGGATGAAAACTTCAAACGAACAGCAATTACAAGGTCTACAACAGCAGCAACAAGTCTTTGTAATTGAAGCCGGCAAGCAAGTACAAATTTTCGTAAATCAATCAACTGTTATATGAAAAATTTAGCTTTTTTACTAGCAACTGCATTAGCGCTCAATGCTGGACAATCACTAGCATTACCAGCAGCGAGAAATGTTTATTCACAGGATGCCCAAGGTAATAAATCTACTGGACTTGACTTAAAAGTTTGGCAAGGCTATGGGCTGACGATAAACTTTATTCCAACTGGTGAAACTATTAAGCAAGTTTGGCTGGGAGATCCGACTCATTTTTCTCTAACTTCCAATGGCAAGTTGTGTCAGCAAGGTACATCAAATGATGAAAACTGTGGTACTGGAGGGGCTACAATTCTATTTCTGAGACAAATTCAACCGATTAAATTCCCTCATTTAACTTCTAGCGGTGATGGCAGTACGCAAATTACTGTGATTACAAGTAGCACTGATGGTCAAAAACAATATCAATTCAAATTAATCCCAGCTAAAGGTCAGCCATCTTATACGAGCCTAATTATTAAGCCTGACTCTGAAAGGCCTGCGCCTGTTTTGAAACAACCAATATTAACGACGACAATCAAGAAACCGGAATTAACAACAAAGCCAGTTGCTCAAGATTCAACAGTAGCATCAACAAAAAAACCAGCAACATCAACTGTAACCAAACCCCCTGCTCAAGAACCAACAAATATTAATATTAGGGCTGCATCTGGTACTCGTTCTATTCAAAGAAATGATGCTAATGCTTTGGCTTATGGTTTGGCAATAGCTGTTTCTAATAAAGAAATTAAGCCTTATTCAATTAACTGGAGAAAACTTCAAGATGCTATTCGGCTACTACGGCGTGGAAAAAGCCAAAATGAGGCAATTTCTCTATCTGGTGTGCCACCTGCATTATTTGAACAATTAATAAACAGGGGTAAATAGATGCTCAAACTGAAAACATTATTGTTGATAGGCTTTACAGCTTTAACGATCGCTACATCAATCGAAACACAAGCTCAAACGCCAACCGAAACTCACACTTTGGGTCAATACGAGGTAAAAATTCCTGACTGGTCAAAGATAACCTGGGACAACTTACCCCCAGTCCAACAGCCTGGGTATCTCAGTATTCCACCAGAATTGATTGCCAAATTTGGATACGATCCTTCTCGTTCTTGGTCAGCAGGACAGAAAGTAGATTCTGTAGTCATGCTGGGAGATGTGGAAGATGCTTTGAAAATGAGTTCTCTAAGCTTAGAAGATATATCTGCGATAGTAGCACTCGATTCTAAACTGACACTCAAAGATTTGGGACTGATGCAGTGGCAAACCCCCAAGACTTTAGTCAAAGCAATCCCCACATTGGGCAACCTTGATATTAGTCAAGTTCCACCTATTTATCATTTGTTTACTCAAGTTGCTGAGGGAAAAAGAGGGCTGGGGGTGCGGGGGAAGCTGGGGGAAATTGCCCAGGATTATTGGCCTGCCGCAAAGTCAAATAGACCTAATAAAAATTCCACCAAAATCGCCGCAAGTGGTAATATCTCCCAAATTTTAGAGTCTAATCCACGCGCAGCCAATACTCCATTAGGAAAGCTTGACCTCAGTCGATATCCCATCAAATCAGTTCCTTTCCTTACTCAAACACAGTTAGCGCGGTTCTCAGGCTGGCAGCAAAGCTACATCAATCAAGTTCCAGGGCTAAACAAAGTGCCTTTTGATAAGATGCCCCAGCCGATTAATACTGAATTTAATGTAATTGGTATTGCATCATTGGTACTGGGAAAGGCAGAAAACGGAGATGCAACAGTAGGCTCCAACTACTTTATATCTGGTAGCATTAACCGTAGTAATGCTACTGTTCCGGTAGCTTGTGAATCTCGAAAAGAATGCTCTTACATGGAGTTAGGGGATTTAGCAGGACAGCAGGGGGAACTTTACGGTAAACGTTGGGCTTCTGGTTCTTCTCAAAAGGTGAAAGGTGGATTTGGACTACTAGGTAAGGTGAATGGAGGTAGAGAACCTACAGGCAGGCTTGTTTACGGTTCTGCTTTTAAGGTGGTGTTAACAGGAGTCAACGAATCAAAAGGTACGGCAGATTTCGGTTTGTTTTTTAGGATTTGCGCGAATATTCCTTTCCAAGGTAAAACCTGCACCCCCTACTTTATAGGGCCAGTACCTTGGATGCCTGTATCAGAAAATGAGTTAGTAATTCTGGGGACACAGTGATGACCGCACAAACCCAGTCCCAACAAGATATTAGCAACCAGATTATTCCCTCCAATCTGAAAATTGCTTTATATTCTCCGATGGGTCTAGCACTGCTTGTATCTATTGGTGCTTTGGTATTAGCTAAATTTTTAGAAGGCAGAGGTGGATCTAGCAAACTAGCACGGGCGCGATGGGCTGGAGCTAGAGAGAAAACAGCAGCTCGTAAGTTAGCCCTGAAGCAAATTCAACAACGCAAGCATAACCGAGTAGCCCTTTACATTGGAACTCCTAAAGGAGCTAGTTTTGAGGTTGTGGGTAACAAGCGAATTACTAATCTACCAGAAGATAGCTCAAAATTATATCTGCCCGATGTTCAGCGGGGAATTTTGGTCTGTGGCGGCCCTGGTAGTGGTAAAACTGCCTCAATGATTAATCCGCTGATCTGGTCTGCCATCGACCAAGGGCTACCCTTGATTTTGTACGATTTCAAGTATGCTCACCAGGAATCGCCTACTGATGCTGCTAAAGGTCAAGCACCCAAACTTGCAGGGTACGCCGCAATGCGCGGGTATGAAGTTTCCATCCTCGCCCCTGGCTTTAGAGAGTCCTGCATAGCTAATCCACTTGATTTTTTGCGGAGTGAAACTGATGCAGAGATGGCCCGTCAGTTGGCGATCGTCCTCAATCGGAATTTTAAATTATCTTCTAGTGGTGATGCTTCCGAAAGTGGCTTCTTTGTAAATGCAGGCGATCAGTTGGCACAGGCAATTTTTATGCTGGCGCGGGGTACAAACTTCCCCGATATCATGATGTGCCATGCCATTCTCAGTCTGCCGAATTTAATTGATCGCATTCAACAAGCTTCTTTAAATCCTTGGGTAAAAGTTGCCTTTGACCAGTTCTTATCTGTGGCTGGTTCTCCAGAAACAGCAGCTTCAATAGTGGGTACTACAAGCGGGTTGTTTACTCGTTTTATGACTCCATCTACTCTTAGTGCTTTCTGCGGTCGAACCAATATCCCCTTAGATTTGAAGGGGCGGAAGATGGTTATTTTTGGTATGGACAAGGAGAAGCGAGATGTTATTTCTCCTTTATTAGTATCCATATTGCATCTTTTATGTTCTCGAAATTTAGCTGGTAAACGCACAGAACCATTAGTTTTGGCACTGGATGAATTACCTACTTTGTATCTACCAGCTTTAGTTGATTGGCTAAACCAAAACCGCGAAGATGGCTTGATTTGTTTACTAGGACTGCAAAATTTGGCACAGCTTGAAAAAGCTTATTCTAAGGAAACTACTAATGCCATATTCGGTGGTTGTGCCACAAAAGTCTTCTTTAATCCTCAAGATGATATAGCCGCAGAACGTTTTAGTAATTTCTTAGGTGATGAGCAAATTAAGCATCGGGAACGCTCTCGCAGTTCGGGTGGTAAAGGTGGTGCAAGTACCTCAATCTCTGAGCAAAACAGCACTCGTCCATTATTTGAAGTTAATCAATTCAATACTTTATCAGAAGGCAGAGCAGTAATTGTCAGTCCTGGTTTTCGCTCTGGGAAAAATGTCGGTCTGCCTTTATTACAACAAATTCCTGCTGACATTCAATCGGATGCTGCTATAGCAAAAAGTGTGAAGCAATGGTATGAAATCCAACAAAAGTTTATCTTACAATCTACTCTGTGCGAACCATCTGGGGAAGAGTTAGAAAATCGGCTTTTAGAGGCAGAAAGATTGTTGCCTTTAATTGAGAAACAAGCAGTAGCTAATGAAAGATTGAGCAATATTTAGGAGGTAATCGATGACTAATTTATCAGATTATGAAATGCAATTGTTAATCAAACTTCCGTTTGATATTGCGTTGATGGTTAATAACTATCGTACTGACATTATCAATGCCGCAGAGTTTTGGGATGAACCACCTTTGGCTGAAAACTATGTACCAGAATTCATTGAAGTTTACTATGGCGATGCTGAAAGCCCTCATATCTTTATAGTGAATGGGGAACTCAAGGATTACAGTGCAACTAATTTACCTGATAGCGCCAAATCGATTTCAGTCTTAATTGATGACCAATGGGCTTATATCGAAATTGAAGGTAAGGTAATCCTTAATCGTTTAGGAGGTGTAGTTTTACCAGATGTGTTGGTAAGTCCATCTACTCTAATTAATTCAGTTTTAGCATCCCCGCTCTCCAGAAATTGAACTTTTCCTTCGATACTTCACGATTAATAGTGTTGCCAAAACAAATACCAAACTCATGGAAAGTTCAATTTATTTTTTCTCAATTCTTTAGGAGTTACAAATCATGGATGAGATAAAATCTGAGGCGAAACAAGTGCAACATGATTATCTAGAAATCCTCAATTATATTCTACATAAGCTGTTAGAAAAGGGAAAGTTTCAAGATTTAGATACCAGTAAAGACTTATCAATTTATGTTGGGAATCAACCGAAGTATAAAGGTCATCCTGATAAAGAAGTCTCCGTAAATTTCATGACTCCAGAACTGGTGGAGAAAATCACTACAGCTATCAATGACCCCCAAAATTTGAAAGGTTCTGTCCGAATCATGATTGGCAAGGATAAAGTCTATCATGCTAAGGACGGAGAAGTTGTAACTGATAAGCTGGGTTTAAATAGCAAGATTACCCAGAATTCTGACTTAGGTTCTCATCAGTCCCAGTCTCCTCAAACAGCAAAGCCAGTACAACAATCCTCTCCTCTTGAGGATTTACAAAAGCAGGTAGATGCTTTACAACAAAAGGTTCAAGAGCAGCAAAGTTTGATTGATAATTTTGCTTCTCAAAATCAATCAAGTAATCAGGTAGCTGAAAAATTATCTGCTGACATAATTAGTCTTAAACAAGCTTTTGATGCTCAACAAAAAACCATTGAACAATTGCAGAAGGGACTAGAGGCTATAAATAGTCAAAATAATCCGGCTGTCAAGAATTCAACCTTGCACAATTGGATAAATTCCATTGAAACGAAGGCTAAAACAACTGCAAAAAATCTCTACGAACAGGTAAAAACTGCCTTCACTCCTAAAATCGATAAAGTTAAAGCACAATTAGAGGCTCAAATTTCCACTTTAAAAGAGCAGATGAATCAGCAAATGGAGTCTCTCAAAGTTGAGATGAAGTCACAAGTTGCAGCTGTTAAAAGTGAATTTGAATCTAATGTGGGTGTAGTTAAGGATGGTATTGGTGAAGTTAAGCAGTTAGTCAGCGATGAGATTCAGCATGGCATGGAGCGTCACCAAGCTGCTATGGGCGCTATTCATAATAAAGTTACAGGAGAAGTAAATACAGTTCACAAGCAGCTAACTCAAGCTGTTGGTGATATACACTCAGCAGCCAATCATACTGTCAAGCAGAGTGTTGAAAAAGTTACCAATAGCGTAATGGATATCAAAGGCAAGGCTCTCGCTAAGAGTGTAAATTCTATGCTGCGCCTTTTTGGGAATCAGAATCCTGATGGTACGAGGAGTTATGAAAGTAAAAATTACAACTTTTATCAAAAAGGCGATAGTATTACTGTCACTGCTAAAGATGGTCGGGCTGTGATGGTAAATGGTGATTTGGCTACTACTGCTACGGAGAAAGATGTTGAATCTTTAGAGGAAGTGGGAGAGGTAGTGTCTGATTATTTAAAGCACAGTAATACTCAATCTCAGTCAAGTAAACTTAGAAGGTAATTTAGCAGATAAAATTAAAGAAGTCGCAAGTATGTTAGCCTCTTGTCTTTATCCCCGTTACAAAACTGTACTTCCGACTTCCGACTTCCGACTTCCGACTTCTTTAAATTACCTTCTAATTCCTCTTCTTGGTTTTGGTGAAGGTTCATACTTAGCTAATAGTTGAGCTTGTCTGTGTTGTTCTTTTTGGCATAATTCCTCTTTAACACCAGTCAATCGCTCTTGTATTGATGGTAATTTTATAACTTCAGATATAGCTTTCATTTCAATAGTTTTTTGTTCTCTCTCCCAGGTTTGATAATTTTCTACCTGGGTTGACCATTCCGGAATTTTTGAGGAGAGCTGTTGTTTGTGAGTTACTAATTCTTTGATAGTTCCTATAGTTTGCAATTGCTCATCTAAAGCCAAGTTATACTTATGACTCAATTGATGAAGCGGGTAACGCTCCATCGATTTGATGGCTTTCTCTTGAATAGCGTGTTGGCTCCACAAACTATCAATTTGTGCCTGAAGCTGGCTAATTTGACTTTCAATAGCTTGCCTATCAATTGTCGGTGGTACTTGAGCAACTGGTTCTGAAAAATATTCTTTAACTGCTTGTTCTAAGTACAGTAGCTCTTGGTTAGTCAGTACATCAATCGACTTCTTAAATGCCAATTGATTTTGCTGGTTTAAAAAACGTTGTTGAAGTCTTTGTTTGCGCTCCTCAATGCTTAACTTTTTGGGTGGTGCTGTTAGAGTATGTCGTTGTTTATTGTTGTTATCTCGCCATGCTTTGAGGGTTGATGCTTGATAGAACGCCTTTTCGTATACCAGTGGCCCTTGAGCCACAATTAAATCGTCAACCCCTTTATCCGGCCCAGGTAACTTCACCACATTGACAGACGCTCCCCGTTCCTCTAACAGTCCACCAGTCCGTGAGATAGCAATCTCTATATTTCGCTGAGTCTCAAGTCTTGTCTCATAATCAAAGCAGAATGTTATCTCCCGCCCAGGAGTGGCGAAAACAGCTAACTCATCCATGAGTCTAGCTTTCACCTTTTCGCCAAACTCATCTTTACTGCGATAACCAGCATAAATTCCCGGCAGCCCGATCGCTGCATGACCCTGGCTTAACAAACTGGCTGCTTTCTTTGCTCCTTCAGTAATCGTGACTGGTAAGTTGTGCTTCCAAACGCAATACCAAAATCCAAAGCAGCGATCGCTTTCGGTTGGCTGTACCCCAGCTTTCTCATAGATACTAAGAGCAATATCATCCGGCACATCTAACAAGAAAATACTTAATTCCGTTTTGGGTGGATGCTCGTACTTAATAAACTTACCGGGTTTATCCGCTTTTTCTCTCTTATTATTGGGTTTATAGCATCCCCACAATTTCCGATCGGGTTTATCCCCTGGCTGTAGGTGAGCAAAGGACTTGGGATTAACACCAGCATCACACCACCAGCCACCCGATTCAATATGAGTATACTTATTCATAATTCCTGACGAGAGCTTACCTGTGTTAGTGCGTGGCAGTTTGTCACTGTACATCAGATATTCCCAGGCTTCATGCTCCCATTCAAGAGTTTGATGCAGACTTTTGAAGTTAAGGGCGGCAATTTCGGGGTGAATAGCACTACCTTCTACTAATTCTTGCCAATGTAAAGAATCTAGCCCTTCGGGAGCTTCACCAAAGTTCTCAGGAATCCAAAATGCTACTGTCTTTGGTGTAGTTTTGGAGACTGGTTTTTTAATAACTGGCTTGGGGTTAGGAGGCTCTTGAGCAGAGGAGCGAAGCAGCACAGGGGAAGAACTGGGCTTTTGTGCAGGGGGGCAGAGGTGCAGAGGGGAAAGAACTTCTCCCCTGCTCCCTTGCTCCTCCGCTCCCCTGCTCCCTTGCTCAATAGCCTCTTCCCTTCCCTGCTCAGTTGTGGTTGTTTTAGCTACAATTGCATTAACTATTTCCTTCTCTTCCTCTAACTGGCGTTGCTTGTTTAATTCATTCTGCCTCAGTAAGAAGAGTGCATTTTCCTTAGCTCTACTGTGTTGCGCCCAATTCAGTAATTTATCTTTATCTTCAGTATAAAGTTTAAGTGAATACTTAGCGCGGCTGACTGCGACATAAAAGCTTTCTTGTCCAATATTGTCAGCAGAAATCAGTACAGAGTCAGCAGTCTTACCTTGGCTGCTATATGTAGTGCTGACGATCGCATAATCTAGGTGTTGTGCTTGTTGCAGGTTAAGAAATTCAGTTTGACCGCTATCTAAATACTCGATTTGCGCGTTATAACCTGCAATTGACTTAACTACAAACTCTTGACCGTTGCGCCGTCCTAATTGTCGGTCGTTCTTTGTCCAGCGTAGGCGATCGCCCTCGGCAATTTCAATTTTTTGATGTTGGTAAACTGCCTTATTAAATCCCGTGTCTACCTGAAAATATTGCCCATCCTCAGTTTTGAGGGTTAATCGGTCAGTATCCTTACCCACCACTTCATACAGTTTTCCCTTGGACAACCCCCGGCGTTTGTAACTGCGGGTGGGCATGACCAAATCACCCAGTTCAAAGTTGTGGGTGTAGCGCTTTTGCACTTGGGTTAAGTCTTTGGCTTGCAGTTGGGTGATATTTGTCCCATTTCCTAAACTACCCTCAACTTTCAGTTGTTGTCGAATCGCTTGGGTAATGGCTAATCGCTCAAAATTTGTGCCTGCTAGTACCAAGGTTCGTGCCCGCTGCTCCGGTGTGGCTGTCATATATTCACGGGCAATGGTATCAATTTTAAGTTCGGCTGATATGCTTTGAATACAACCGTTTTCATCGAGGCGTTCAAAACCTTCTTCAATTCGACCTTCGGCAATCAGGTCTACTGCCAGCTTCAGTTTTGGCGCACGTTGCCTTAAGGATTCGTTGAGATGACTGGTTTTAATTCCTGCCTGTTGTAGAGACTTGAAGGGATTACCAGCCTCTACAGCTGACAACTGTTTTGTATCTCCCACTAACAGAACCCTAGCTTGTTCTTGGGTTGCGCGTTCTAAAAGAGCAAGGGCATCTTTAGCGCTCAGTAACCCTGCTTCGTCCACAACCCATATTTGATTTGGTTCTATTTCCGGTGAGGGTTCACAGATGAGCAGTCTAGCGACAGTCTCCGCCTGGATATCCAACTCTTGACCCAAAACTTTGGCGGCCATAGAACTGGGAGCAAAACCTTTGATAGTGTAGCCAGAATCGGCGGCTAGAGTTTTTAATTCCTTGAGGGCGAAAGTTTTACCAGCACCAGCTACCCCCTGCCATGCGATAAATTGGTCTGTTGTGGTTGCTGCTGTCAGTACCGCTCGACGCTGGTCTTGGTTTAAAGCCGTTTTCTCCAAGTGGTTTTCAACTATTTCTCTTTGGGCGAGTGGACTAACCTTACCCTGCCCTAACTGCATCAATTTAATGGTTGCCAGTTCCCGGTTAACTGCTGTCAGGGTTGTAAATTCCCGTTTTTCTGGAGATAGGCTGAGTAATTCCGAGTTAGCTTGAACTAAAGGCTCTATCTGCCTAACGTCTGTGGCTAAACCTTGGTTTAGGATGAATTTTTCCAAATCCTCTTGGGTGAAAGCAACATTTCTTTCTGAGCAGTGGGCAATAGCATCTTCTAAATTTTCATAGCTGACTAACCTCTGTTGTAGTAGAGGTTGCGGCTCTATTGGCTGTATAAAATCGATCCCCAGTGCCGCAGCTTCTTCCTTCCACTTAGCTTTTAGCTCTTGAGGGTTAATTTTCTGTTTCAAGTTGCGAGTGGCAGTCCAAGCCGCTTCTCGTTCTGCCCAAGTTGAATTAGAGCCTACTGCATTTAATATTTGCTGTCTGCGTTTGGAGAATTCTTGTAAGTCAGTAGGCCGGAAACCTTTAATTTCAAACTGCCCATGTTTTCTAGCTTCTACTTCGTACCCTAGCTTTTGTACCTCAACAGCTAGGTAATTTTGGTACACCATACCGAGAAATTTCTTATTTTTGAAAATTTCATCGTTAAGCAGGCTGTACCAGTTTCCGTTCTCTAACTGTGTCATGTTCATCACCAGAGCATGGGTGTGAAGATGCGGATCTAGTTCTCTGGTTTCAATATGGTCAAACTCCGCGATAACTAAATTGTTAGTTCTTATAAGTTGCTGCCCCTGGTCTGTTGTTACTCTGGTGTAGCTATAGCGTTCTTCAATCAAAGCCAAAGTTTTCTCTACCGCTAACTGATGGGCAGTAATTAGTCTTTCATCTGCACCTACCAAAGCCTGGAGGCTCACACTTTTAGGTGCAGAGAAAGTAAAGTCAGTTGCTGCGCGACGTTGCGATGATTCCAACTTTCTGGCGCACAGGTGTTGACTTCCATCAGGTGACAGTCCATTGACAATGTTAGAGAAAGTTTCTTTGTTATCAACTGCCCCCTCAAGCTTTAGTTTTTTAGCTCCCTTACCAGACCAGCGTGAAGAACCCTCTTGGTAATATCCTTCCACGAAGTAATGCACTGCTTGCTGAGGTTCTGTGTTCTTCCCTGTCAGCATTTTTGTACATTCCTTTGGAAGAATTGCAGTTTCAACACTTTGAAGATTTCCGGTACTTGACTGGGATCGGCGATCGCAAACTCAAGTTCTACATCAGCATAATTGTTGAGTTCGCTTATTACTTTTTCAAAGTGCTGACTATCAATACACCAAACTTTGAATGAAGCATAACAGTTTAGCTTTATCTCATAAAAAAATCTGTCACTCTCTGGCAGGTTTTTAAATACCTCTACCGCTTGGGCATAATATTTACAAAAATTAAAACCTACCCAATTGACTTTTTTGAAATAGCCTACTCGAATTACTACACGAGTAGAATTTCTGGTTAGAGAAGATGGGCAGTTGCTCCAATAAGAGCTATTGCTCCAGAAACACATCGCCATCATCTGACGTGCTTCTGCCTTCAGAGCCGTGAGACTTACTTTTTGTAGTATCGGGTAATTCAAAAATTAATATTCGTTAATACAGTTTTTTCTGTCCTTACAAATTTTAAATTAAACTCGATTTTTTGGGCAAAACTTTTTTGCGTACTGTGCGAGAATTTTTTCGGGAGTCCAGAGGGGTTTCCCCTTTGGGAGATATTGGGAAATATTGGTAAATGTCGGTATATATCTAATAATTATTGGTGCTGTTTGGATAATTTTAAGATTAATGACAATCTTGTCAAAAATGTACAATAATCATTTTAACTCTTGGAATTAATTGGGAAATATCGGGATAAAAATCTTCCTTTTGGTGAATATATTTTTTCTTTGTAGGGTAATATTGGTATTTATTGGAACTCAAATAACTTTTTGAAAGTTCCCATCCATAAATAGAGAGCTTTTCTTTCAAAATAGAGCAGGTATAGCACTCAAACCCTTGAAAAATCGTAGCTGATTTTTTATTAGCAATATTTTGCAATTAATAGTCTGAAAAAAAAGAGGTAGCTGGCAGTGAATTTATTGCTCAGTCTTGACCCTGGTTCTTCGATGACCAAAATGATTTACCGTGTCCTGGATTCCATGCCATATAAGCCGCCAGAATTATTTTGTATGGAACCAGAGTTAATCGCCATTGCTAAAGAATCAATCGACCTGTACGAGTCAGGTAGACTCAATAGCCCCAATCCAGAGAATGAGGCTTGGGTAGAGTTTGACTCTGAATATTATGCAGTGGGATTTCTGGCACAAAAGCATTTTGAGGCTCAGGTTAAGTTGTCAGAACTCAAGTATGAAAATGCTATTCCCAAAGTGTTAGCAGCAGTAGGAGCGATCGCCACGAAGCTGGGATTAGGAACAAACTTTACTTTGTCGTTGGCACTGTTGTTGCCCTATGGGGAATGGGAAGATAGAGAGCGATTAGAAAGAGGTTTAACCGCGGCGTTGTCTAACTTCTCCTTCCGTGGTCACCAGTTTTCTATAAACCTGGAATGCTTTGAATGTATGCCCGAAGGTGGCGGGCTGGTACTGACCCGAAGCAAAAAACTGGGAGCGAATTTCAATCAGTTGAGTATAGCTGTGTTAATGTTCGGCTTTCGGGATATCTCCGCCGTTAGGTTTGAGCGCGGATTATCTTCTGGCTCATCAGCTAACTTGGGTTTGGCTTGGATGTTAGAAAAAATCAAAAATCGCACCTCTGGGCAAAATCTACAAGATTTACTATTGGCGATTCATCAATCAGGAGCTACCCCCAAAGCCAAATACTTTAAATCTTTAGCCAGGAGCAAGAAGGCTGAATTCAGAGCCGAGGAAGTCACACAAATTATTGAAGTGGCGACTATGGCACGAAAGGAATACTGGGCGAAGGTATCAGATTGGCTCAAAAGTCATGTTCCTGCCAACGTCGATCAGGTGATCGTCGGTGGCGGCACATCTCTCTATTTAAGTAACGAGCTAAAAGCCTTTTTTGCCCATACCAAAATTTCCTGGGCAGCTGAATTAGAAGAGGATGTACGCCTAGCGTTTAACTTACCTCCCCACAAAGATGCGCTCATTCTCCGTGTAACTGATGTTTACGGATTATTTCGATATTTGCAAAACCAGGTGACTTATTCATCTTTTCATGCTCTAGCAGACGCGTAACTATGGAAAATAACACCATACTAGAAGATTTGGAATTTCGTCTACGCACCAGAACATTCCAAGAAAGTCCAGAAGCTATCTTACTGAACTATCTCAACTCTAAAGCTACTCTCTATCCTTCCAAAGATATGGCGATGATTGCACTGATGAGTTATTGGCTACCGTTAGCCTATCGCACTGCTGGTCAGGGAGCTAGGGAGAACTTAGAGCAAAGCATTAAAGATTGCATATATCGCCTGAAGCTTCACCAGCAGTATCTGCAAGAAATGTTGGCAGGAGTTAATGGGAGTATGGCAGATGATTTAGTTGAGTCCCCACCGACAAACAGCCATCTGGGTCAATTGGCAACAACTCAGTCTGAGCAGTCCTTAATGAGTAATAATATACGCGAAAACTACGCAGACGTAACTACTCTCCAACAAAACGATCCGCCTGTGGACGCTCCAGGGGAACAACAAGAATGGTTTAATCCGTTGAAACCTCGATAGCACAACGCAATTTCACGTCATTTTGATCAAGGAATTCCTTTATGTATCGTCAGTCAGAACTTTCTAATAGCATTACACCAGAAGAAATCGTTAGAACTTTGTCCCTGTGTGGGATACCCCAGAAAGAACAATATACAGAGGATGAAGCTGACCGCTTCCGTGAATGTCGTAAGTTAATTGAACAGGGTAAAACTGACTCTGAGGTGATGGAGTTGTTAAAGCAAAATGATGCTTTTCCAACTAAATTTATACCAAAACCTAAGAGACCAAAAAATTCTGCTACCTCAGATGAATCCCAGTCAGATGAGCCAGATGCAGACACTGAACCAAAAGATATTTCTCAATTACTGTCGTTAGCCAAGGAACGAATAGGTACAAAAATAACACTCTCGGAATCTCTCTCGATTTTGATTTCTTGTGGGCTAAAAGACCAAGATGAATATAACCAAGCTGAGTGCTTACGCTTCCTTGAGGCTTGCGATTTAATTAAGAATCAGCGTAAATCCGTTGAGGATGTGGCCCAACATTTTGGATTAAGTACCAATGACTCCAAACCAGAAGGGGATATAGATACTCTGGAACTTTTGGAACAGCTAGGAGACACTACAGCTTTATTGGGTGTGGAGGAACGAGAGTTAATTAGGGATATGGTGAGGGACAAGGCCAAAGGTGATATCGCCGGGTTGCCCAAATTGTATTTACAGTCCTTAGTTGAGGAAATGAAATCATCTGAATTTCAACAAGAGTGGCAGCAACTACGAGAAGCATTTAAAGCTAGGGTCATGGGAAAAAAGCCGACTTCCCCAGTATTCCAGCCGCAGCCGCATTTAATGAGCTTGCCACCGACATCGGAGAATGGGTCAATATCCGAGTAGCTGAGGAAAAGCATACTATTGAGGTCAAGGCACACAAGATTATTGAAGATAAAGCCAAGCTTCGGGCTATACAAATAGCTTTGAATAAACTCAATGAATCTCAGCAATGGATTGAGGCTGAACAAAAACGTTCTCAACTGAGGAGTCAGCGATCGCAGCAATTCAAACTCAATTTAATTTACTTTGCACGCTGGGTTGGCTCAGGGTGGAGAGGTTGGTTATTTTATCTGGGGTCGTTTGGAATTTACATATCTTTGGGTTTTGCTTTGGGTGTTAACTTTCCTTCTGCGATCGCCTGTCCCAATACCAAAAGTTACTGCTACCTTTTGCGATGGGATAAAAAAACTGTGGTCATCCCTAGTGATTACATCAAACAAACATCTCCAAAAAAATCCAATCCTCAACGTTAATCAATGAGGCTGTTTTTAAGACTGACAAATAATTTTTCTCAAAATTGATTGGTCAACTGGTCAGTTTTTAAATATAAAGGGGTAGTTAACAACTACCCCATTGATTTTATTAATGGCGACTAAAAACGTAGACTTTGTTGTAACTTTCCTCTACTGAATAGTAGGAGTCAATAAACCAATCATGGGCTATTGCTTCAAAATTCAGGTAGAAGCTAGGAATACCCATATTTTCTAAGTTTTTAATCAATCCCTGTTCTTCGAGTTGGTCATAAACAAAATCCTCTGCACTTTCGTACTCACCCCAGTAATGTTCTTGAAAATCTTCTACACTAGCCTCACTACTGTCATACTCATAATAAGCGGCGTAGGCTGCGCCATGCTCTGATAATATTTGAGCAAGTTCGGCTAGTTTTTCTATGCTTTCGTATTCATCGATGTGAATACCACACCAGTTTTGAAAATCGTGGATCGCCCACTCCTCACAGGCTTCATATTGGCAGCAAGGCGACCAAGATAGCATCCATTCAATGTCTTCTTGAATTTCCGAAGCATCTTGTGTACAGTCAATCCACATCCCGTGTAACTTACCGTTGTTGTAAGCAGACAAGCAAGCTACATAAATCTGTGGTGCATCATCATCTTGACACTCACGTTCATGCTTGGGAAATGGTAGCAAACAGCTTGCACCTTGTTCTATTGGTAAATCAACACCAGCTAAACTAATTGCTAACTCTACTGCTCGTTTTTCTTGAGAAGGGAAGCTTAAAATATGACCTTCAAGGTAGCAGTTGTAAATTTGTTCAGCAACTAATTGAGCATCTAGTTCTGAGTGAAATATTAAAGTGTTAGAAAACAAATTCATGTGTTAGAATCCTTTTAGTGTTTAAAACTCAAAAAGAGCGATCGAGATTCGCAGTCGGGATCGCTCTTTTTGTTGTCTAAGGCTTTAGGTCACTGGCGCTACATCTTAAACTTCACGCTTCGGTTCGATTCCGTTACCGGGAGTCTTTGTGGCGCTCCTTTTCCTATTGACTTATATCATTATTATCCCGCATATATGCGGATTTATCAAGTATTTCAGCGTTATTATCCTATTAAAATAACTAATATTTTGCCGCATATATGCGGGATATGTTAGATTAGGGTTATGAGAATGAGTTAAAAACTATGAGAAAAGATTATGAGACTCGCTTTCAACCAAAAGGGGTAGGGGTAAAGCACGATACAAAGCCTATCTCCGTTCTGCTTCCAGAGGATTTGGATCGGTATGTGAGAGCAAAGAAGAATCGGTCTGAATGGTTGCGGCAAGTTATAGCTGAGGCTGTGGCGAAAGAACAAGCTTTAGCTTCCCAGGAAGATTAATTGTGAATTTTGTCCAAGCGATCGCTATTCAAAATCGTCTACATACTGAAATGCTACCTGAACCTATCAGAATAGGTGCATCAAGTACAGAATAAATTTTTATTGTATAGATAATCTTCTGTACCACGTATATACAGCTTGCTTACAGTATTTGTCTTTTGGAACCCATGCAGGGTAATGCTTTCTATACGTCATCTGTACAAATATCTATACACTAAGATAATTCGTTATTCAGCAGGGTCAGGAGTGAAATATCAGAAAATCGCCTTTGAGCATCAAAGATACTCATGTCATCATATTGACATTTGAAGATGACTCCCTACCGCCGCATCTCAAAACCCAAGAATTGACTACATACAACGGCGTTGTTAAAGGGTGTAAAATCGAGTTTTAGTACAGATGAAGCAGTAGAATTTAGACACAGACAAAAATGCAGGTGGATTGGCTGCCACCCCCGACTAGCGGTAAAGTATCTATACTAAGGTATAGAAGCTGGTGTAGAAATGGCCCTAGTTGAGCGTGAATCAATTAATTTCAGACTCCCCAAAACTTTAGCTAAAAAACTTCGCTTTGTAGCCAGAGAACGCAAAACTACCGCTACAGATTTGGTAATCCAGGGACTAAACCATGTTTTAGGAGATATACAAGGTACAGAAGAAAGTATAGAAAATCGCTTGTTTAAACTTGAACAAGAGTTTTTTCATTTCCTCCAAAGTATGGGCGAAGGTGCTAACGAGGGACAACAAACCAGACTTGCCAACGTTGAAGGTAAACTCGAAGAATTGTCTCACAAACTGGCACGATTTGAAGGGATATTGGCACAAATGCAAAATACTATCAATGCATCAATGTCACGCAAAAAATCATCAAGTGCTTACTCCTACCAAAATTCAACACCTGTCCAACTCAACCCTCTCAATCAAGAAAAATTAGCAATGCGTCTTGGCACCAGTGCGTCAACCATCGAAGAAAAACGTGCAAACTTGAGTCAAAAAGACTTTGAGAGTTGGACACAAGAACGCGACTTTACTAATCATGCGTGGCGGTTCAATGAGAAAGACGGGCTTTATTATCCGATTAAATAAGTAAAAACTACCTTATTTTGTATTCTAGGTATCCGTAGCCTTATTTTAGCATAAATAATACATTCGTGGGATTTATGGCTGCGATCGCGCTATCTCAACGAGAAACAAAATGTCTCAATAAAGCGACTCCCAAAGTGAACGCGGCAGCATTACACGAATTAGCCCGAAGGGGGAATAAAGGGCTTAACAAGAGCAAAATAGTAACTGGGGAATTAGCCTTATTCGTGCTTATCCTTATTTTTCTCTTTCTCCTGGTGACTAACCTGTTGGAGTACTGGAACACACTGATTAATCACCCACAGCAGAACCTCTATTGGGGTATCTCCTTGCTGAATGCGGTTCTCAGCTTGTATGCCAATTAGTAATATTCGCAAAATCAGCAAACCAGCGGTGATTCTCTCACTTAGTCTAGAACTGCGTTTTTTAGTTGACATTTCATTCACCTTGTTTTTGGGTTTACAAGGTGAATTATTTTTTTGGGCAACTGACAAGACACATTCCCCAAGCAACGCTTATAATGTTTGTATAATCAAGGTTTGCAGCTTGGGGACACTCATCTGTTTGGGCTATTAAGATTTTTTAATATTTTCTTTATATTTGACTAATGCCAAGGAATATTCGCTGGGATGACTCAGTAAAAGAGAATACTCTGTATTTGGTAGAAGCTTTACTGCGTCATGCCGATGAGAAATTCGAGGATGAGGAACTAAAAACCGTAGTTTATGTGGAATGGATAACAGAAAATAAACTGCGCGTTACAGGAAAAAAAGTAAAACAGGTAAGTGGAAAAAGAAGCCGAACGGATGAAGTAGGTACTAGAAAGGAATACTTACTAGACCTTGTAACAAAAGCTGGCAAAACCTTAAAAAGTCCTGAACTCAAAAACAAAGCTAGTACAACTCTACAAGACAAATTAAATGAAATTCAAACTGCACTCGACTGTTTGAAAGAATTAGGATTGCGAGAAGACGAAAAATCTGCAAAAAATCAAGGTTATTGGAAATTTAAATTGACGCTGAAACATCAGACAGCAACAGAGGAAGAGAATCTGGATGCGGTAAGGCGTTCGTGGAGGGAATACTCAAAGACAAATCTACCGCAAACATCTCAAAAAGATGTATCTCCTTCATCTCTCTTGTATCGGTTCCAACTTTTAATCGCTGATAAGACAGAGGGGTTTGTTGGACGACAATATGTATTCAGTGAAATCGCCGATTTTATAGATAATCAACCCAACGGTTATTTTACCATAGAGGCAGACCCTGGCATAGGGAAAAGTGCTATCCTTGCCAAGTACGTTCAGGATAACAATTGCATCGCGCATTTCAATGTGCGATCGGGCATCAACAGCGCTGCCGATTTTTTGGAAAGCGTCTGTCAGCAGTTTATTAACCGCTACAATTTACCATACCCATCCTTGCCACCTAATGCCACACAAGATGGTAGATTCTTGGAAGGTCTGCTAAATGAAGTTAGCTCTAAGTTGGGAGAAGGTGAAAAATTAGTCATTGCAATCGACGCTCTTGATGAGGTGGATTTAGCTACACAAAAAGATGGTACTAACATTCTCTACTTGCCCCCCTACCTTCCTCAAGGTGTCTACTTTCTCCTGACCCGGCGACGAGTAACGCTACCTTTTGTGGTTCACGCGCCGCAGTATTTCCTCAACTTGATGGAATACAAAGAGCAAAGCCGAGGAGATGTGCAAGAGTACATACGGCGTGTCACTGAGCGTTCAAAACTACTAGCGTGGATTGATAAGCAGCAGATGAGCGTTGAAGAGTTTATTAATCAATTAGCTGACAAAAGCGAAAACAACTTCATTTACCTGCGCTACGTTTTACCGCAAATTGAGCAGGGCTTCTACCAAGACTTATCTATCACAGAGTTGCCCACAGGTCTAGAAGGCTACTATGAAGACCATTGGCGACGTATGGGCATGAATGCAAAGCCTTTACCGCACACTAAGCTCAAAATTATCTATATTATGGGTGAAATTCACCAACCTGTTTCACGCAGCTTGATTTCTGAATACGCTGAGGAGAAGGAACTCACGGTACAAGATGTTCTTAATGAATGGGAGCAGTTCTTGCACAAACAATTGATAGAAAAGCAAACTTGCTACAGTATTTATCATGCTAGTTTTCTTGATTTCCTCCATCGTAAGGACATTGTTCAGGCTGCTGGAGTCGAGATTAGGAAAATTAATGCCATGATTGCCGATGTGCTGTGGAAAGGGCTTTTTGGGGATGAGTGATGGGAAAGTGCAGTTAGTAAGAATACCTTCAACAATTAGAATTAGCGTTAATTCTGATCAAATAAAGCTTACAAGCATTTTCGTGTAAAGTATGAAGAATTTGAGGGAAAAACTGGCAGGTATGGAGCCCGATAAGCGACGGGAAACTTTAGAAGAATTACCGGATTATTTGGTAAAAGCAAAAAAGGTTGACAGGCTACATGCTCTACTGGCTGAAGAACATGAGGGACGCAGTGCTTGGTTTGAAGCAAAAGAGGCATATGCTGAAACAGCCAGCTATTTGGAGGATGTAAGGCTGGCATGGAAGCAGGCTGAAAAAGAGTTTAACGAAGATTCAGGGATTGCAATTGGGCGGCAATGCCGATATGCCCTAATAATTACATCTCTTAACAGTCTATCAGCTAATTTACCAATAAAACTGCTAATTGCGTTAGTTCAAAAAAATGTGTGGACCCCTGAGCAAGGACTCGCTTACGTGCTACAAAGCTCGAATTCAGCAGAGAAAGCAAACTTGCTTATAAAGCTAGTCAATCATTTGCCACCAAACCTAAAAGAATTAGGATTATTGAAAGCACTGGCTGCTGCTAGGCAGATTCAGTCTGGGGAATATCGCGCCGAAGCTTTAAGTAGTTTAGCTGATAAACTACCTCCTGAGTTGTTACCAGAGGCACTGGCTGCTGCTAGGCAGATTCAAGATGAGAGACATCGCGCCAAAGCTTTAAGTAGTTTAGCTGATAAGCTGCCTGAATTATTACCAGAAGTACTGGCTGCTGCTAGGCAGATTCAAGATGAGAGACATCGCGCCGAAGCTTTAAGTAGTTTAGCTGATAAACTACCTCGTGAGTTGTTACCAGAGGCACTGGCTGCTGCTAGGCAGATTCAAGATGAGAGACATCGCGCCAAAGCTTTAAGTAGTTTAGCTGATAAGCTGCCTGAATTATTACCAGAAGTACTGGCTGCTGCTAGGCAGATTCAAGATGAGAGACATCGCGCCGAAACTTTAAGTAGTTTAGCTGATAAGCTGCCTGAATTGTTACCAGAGGCACTGGCTGCTGCTAGGCAGATTCAA
>NZ_AP018226.1 GCF_002368035.1 Nostoc linckia NIES-25
CTTGTTCTCTAGAGAACAAGGAATGATAGTAAGGACTATACAAACGTTTTGTATAGTGATAATCTATGTGTTAGTTGTCTTGTGCATAGATGCTTAGACCTCTTGTATATGGATATGTATGCAATAACCCTCTTGTATACCTTATGTCTGCATTACCCTTTTGTATAGTGATACCTCTGATATGGCTATTCAGGACATCTTGTATAGCAATATGTTTGCAATAACCCTCTTGTATATCCTATATTTGCACTACCCTTTTGTATAGTGATATCTCTAGCATGACTATCTATAACATCCTGTATAGTGATATCTGCTTTCATCTGGTTTTGTACATAGATAGACCGAAGGGCGATCGCTCATCATATCCCCCACCTAACCTTCTGGTATACCCTTTCCCTGTTCATATCCTTTTGTATAGTTATAAATGGCTATCTTTTGCTTGACCCTCTTGTATACAGATAACCTCTACCTTGGCTTATGCCTTGACTATTCCTCTTGTATTTAGATAACTCGGCTAAACTATTCTTACCCTCTTGTACAGTTATAACGGGTAAATTCCCGAAGGGCGATCGCCTCCCATGCTTTCAATTAGTTATGCCTCATTATTTTTTTCCGGCATAACTTCTTTACCGCGATCGCCATCTACCCTGCTGTTTCAATCTACGTAAGTTGTAACTGTTGTAGTCAAAATATTGACATTAAGTTTTAATTTTCATTGCCTGAGCTTAGCAAAAAAACTTGAGAAAATTTCTCAATTAAAAATCAGGCTAAAAATCGCTGTAATGCTTACACACAAGGGGTTTAGCTCTAGTCACGCACGCACCCCTTTTATATATAGATAGGTTGTGTGCGTGATCTAGTTTATCCTCTGGCTAATACTTAGATTATTAATTCTCGCTTTGGGCATTGGGTATTGGGTATTAGGTATTAGGCGATGCCTGCGGCGGGCTACGCCTACGCTTTCCCCTATCCCCGCCACGATCGCCTACAATCCCCTTCACCTCACCAATGGCTATGTTTCCCCTTGCAATACTTTTGGCGCGGCTTCTGGGGGGCGATTTTGCCGTGGGATTGTTGGAGGTGCTTCTAGTTGCCTCCCCGTTCTCTGGCTCAAAGAAAAAAAAGGTTTGGGCGATCGGGCGAGGGGGCGATGAGGGGATGGGGCAGTGGGGCAAGGGGCGATCGCTACTTATTCTAGAAAGGTAAGTAGTTATTATTACTGTGGTGATACAAAATACTACGTGTGAAGCTAGAGGAGTAACAAAAAGTAATAAGCAAAATGAAAGCCATTAAATCAGTTTTAATTGCTATAGTTACATCTTTAACAGTTCAATCATTAGCTGTAGCACAAACACAGTCTAATCCTGAGTTTTGTCAAATTCATGCTGGCAACGTTGGTCAGTATGCCTCACAATACTATATTGGCAGTAATTACACTCCTACTCCATATCGTTTATTTATTGGGCATTCTAGAGCCTATAAATTAGATGGAGAATTAATAGCTCAACCCTTATATTACATGGACGCCCCAAGTGATACTGTCGCCGCTGCATTTCAACTCAAAGGTAAGTATGGCGATCGTGTAATCGGTGATAGAGAAATAACAGTTCAAATTATTAGATATTATCCAATGAGTTCTACTTTTGAAATTGTAGGATTTTGCGTAAACGGCACATTTGCACCTAATCAAAAATTAGAAGCTTATGACACTCGTATTCTGCCTTTCAATACTCTTTCTGCATTACAAGAGGCCAACATTGGTTTAACAATGGAAAGGACTGATAAGTTGTTTAAATAAGTTAAAAAAATTCCTACCCAATTAAGTAAGTAGGAATTTTAGTCATAAATGTTACTAAATAAATACTTATTTCAACGAACTAGCGGAATGCTGCCATTCCCGCTGACATAGCATTGGAGATTGCTTGAGCGTTGCTTTGTCGGGCTTGGCTCAAGGCGTTTAGCTGGTTGGCAACATTTTGAGCAGCGTTGGCTTGTTGGTTTAGAGCCATTTGTCGTTGAGTGGACAAATTGTTGCCAGTATTTGCAAGCCCAGCCGCAAAAGAAGCTGCTTGCATTTGCTGGTTCATTGAATCTTGTCCTGATTCGCGGGCGTAATGGTTGGCCAGTTGTGCTTGTTGATTGGGGTCTAGCTGTACTCCAGCCCGTTGCAAGGTATCAAATACAGGATTGGAATTTAATCCAGCGCCAGCTACTCGACCTGCCGTGTTGCCCATCGCTGCGTTTGCTGCACCACCTACTGCTTGTCCTACTGCGTTCATTGCGGCAGGTGCAAAAGCCGCTGCTACTTGTGGTAAAAAGTTCATTTTTTGCTCCTAAGATTGTTCATCTTCTTTGAAATTGGGATCGATAACCGCGAAGCCATATTTTTCTACTAAAACGTAGGCTTTATTAATATCTAGTAATCCTAGAGAAGATATAGCCTCTTCGCGTTCAGAGTGCCGACAGATACTTTGAGAAAGCCCCTGTACAAGCCTTAAATTAAGGTCAGGGTCTTCGAGTTTTGTTTCTAATAATTCTACAAGTTTTTTCCTGATTTTGCTGTGAGTAGTTAATAGTTCATTAGCCAAACTTGAAACTTCATTAAACCAAGCTTCGCTTTGAGATTCTAGTTTTGGTAAATTTGGTTTTTGTGGTGTGCCTGCAATTAAACCTGACGACTCCTCAAGCAAAGTGATGCTACTATTTTCCTCTTGAGAATTTGCGCCAGATTCCTCTCGAAAGCCCTTCAACCAGCGTTGAACACTTCGCAAGGGTACTTTTAATTGCGCTGCAATATCGGGTGGATAAAACCCTTTTTGGTATAGCTCTCTTGCTTTATCTCGCTCTCTTTTGTGTGCCAAGTACCCACGTCAAAACGCGCCATTTTCATTTTACTTTGGCTTTTCAGCATTCAAAAATATTCCGTTACAGATAAGCAATGCTCCAAAAAATAAAACAGATGAAAGTGTGGCTATTTCTGGGCCTTCCTCGGCTACATCTGGATTATTGTCAGCTACCATTCTCTCTAGTTCAAAAATTGCCTCTAGCCAGTTGGGTATTTGTTCTTGCTCAAGAGGTTGGTTCATAATCCACTATTGACGAACACATAATCATTGCACCTAAATAAAGTATTGAAGAAACCCTAGCTACCTCTAAATTATTCATTGCTACTATGCGCTCAAGTGCAGCGATCGCCGCTGACCAATTAGGATTTTGATTTTGTTCCATAAAACAGAAATGATTTGTTTAAATTCAAGATTTAGGCGATCGCCAATTGCGTCTCTAAAAGTATTGCTTCCCTCTGCCACACATAACGAGTAAAGGAAGATTCGGCAAAGTTCACAACTGACTTGAAAAACTTTTCATGTGGCTTATCCTCCCAACTTTGAATTATTGCTTCTCGCCATTCGCCAAAATGCCACACCCAGCAACGATGCCCCACCGGATCTTCAATTATTGGCTGAGTATTTGTTGGCTCATGGCTAATTACTGATGACTGATGACTAATAACTGTTGCCGCTGCCGATAGCCCATTCTCAACCGTAGGGGATGTATTATCTAAACATGGTTGCTGTTGATTTTCAACTGGTAACTCAGCCGCGATGCTTGCGGAGGACGTAGCTATCGCCTGCTGTGTACCAGTAGCAGTAATTTCCATCTGTGCAACTGTTGTTACTTGTGTTGCTATCTCTGCTGTCTCTGCCATCTCCACAACTGGATCTACTAATGGTGATTCTTCCCAGTTCACTTTAGCCACCGACTCAGACTGTAAATAGTTGTCGAATTTCCTGGCGATCGCCTCCAACACTTCCAAACGTGCAGGTGCTTGCATGGCTAGTTTGTCTACGCAGTAGACGCGCTGCCGTACTCCATCAATGAGTTTTTGGGTTGGCTTGGCTAACTTAATCCCTATGCTATCGAGTAGCGATCGCAAAAACCCAATGTTCTCTTTTTTGGATTCGGTTTCTGGTTTGGGAAAAGTGTTGAGAGCCAAAGCGATATCGCTACGTTCTTTGACCGTGTTAATGAGTTTGACCACTGCCAAAGAATTTTTGTGAAATTCCCCATCTAAAAACTGAAGAATGTTTAGCTCTTGTAATGCCCAAATCTTTAAATGAGAATCACCCTTGGCTTGAGCTAAAAAGAAATTTTGGCTAGTGGCCATGTAATACCAGTTAACCTCACTTCGTTTTTTTGATATCTCAAAATTGTTGAGAAAATAAAACCGTCGTTGTTTTGAAATAAATTCTCTATCCTTGAGGTAATAATCAGCGATAAATTCTGCATCCCATAGCTTAGATTCTTTGATTCCTGGTATTGAATCTAATAACCAAGTTTTTTCAATTCGTCGCTGTGTTTCTTTTTTGGGATTGCCTTTAGCAACCTTACTTGCTTCCTCAACAGAATTAAATTCAATTGCTTGATAAAGTTCTAAAGCGTAACGCATTCTAACAGCTTCCTTGGCTGCTTCTTCTCTAGCTTTAGATTCATCGTCAGTATCCCACTCAGAAACCTCAACATTATGCCCAGCTTCCTCTAGAGCATGAATGAGACATTTTCTGAGGTTATTCATCTCGAAATTATCGAGCGATCCTAATTGACAAGACAATCGCCACCAATCGTCATTACTACGGGCGATCGCATTACCAATTATTTCCAGCATTCTGCTAGTGTTTCCGTCAGCCGCAAGTATGGCAGATTGAATGATTTTTTCATCTAATATTTTTGAGAATGCCTTGACTGAATAATTTTTAGGATTATTCCTATCCCTAACTGTTGATTGTTCGGGACAGAATACATAGTGAGTTATGCTGTCATCTCGCAGCCTAAAGAGCATTTGGTGTTGGCTATTAGTACCTTGTACTCCAGTAAAAAAGGTAAACTTATCTGTGAAATAATTTTTGACTGTGACACTTACACCAGATTCAGCAGTGGGAGAAATTATAAAGTAATCTGGTTTGTATTTCTGGATAAAAGTATCTGGGTTAACTAAAAACTCTTTGGCCCATTCTTCACCAGAAGTATCTTTATTTAAAACGTAACCATGCTTGCCTGCTTGTCGGAGAATTTCATCAAGCCTATCTGTTAAACTTTTGGAATCACTAGCAATCCAGGGTATTACATCGTCATCTAGTAAAGCTTTGATTAGTGGTGATTTATCCCGTTTTTTTAGTTCTCCCTCTTCATCAACACCAACAATAAATTTAAAGTTGTGTGGTGGAATTTGAGCTTTGTTTTCGATCTTAATTGTTTTTTTACCCGCTATCTTGGCTATGAAATCAACATAAATATCAGCCAAATTTCCATCAAGTAATATTACTCTATTGCATTCCTTTAGAGCTTTAGAGAGTATGGCGATCGCCCTACCTTGTTCTTCTTTGAGTGTTCCGCCATTAGTAGCATGAAGCAACACAGAAACAGTCTCGTCTAAATAGATATCAACCCCATTAAAATAACCATCGATGTGGTGAATCGAGTCAAGACAGAGTGCTAAATGAGTAGCAGTGTCAGCTACTAAACTAATGCCATCGTCGTGTTGTAGATGGTAAATATTAAGCCCTATCTGGCTACCTCTGTTACCAGTTTGCAATAGTAAATTGTTGCGATAGCCAATTAAAAAAGCACGATTGGGGGATAGCCTAATTAGTTCAATGAGTGCTTCTGTTTTGCCACTACCTAAGCCAGATTTAGCCGTAATAATTACACCTTTATCAGGTACTTGAGAGAATCTAAACTTAGGCTGATTAACTACAATATCAGGTGTGTAGCAACGACTTTTTAACCAATTTCGCCACGCCCAATCATGGGAATCATCTTTAGATTCTGATTCATTAACCAGTGAGAAAAATTCCCCTGGTGTGATTAAATCAAAACCTAAAGTATTGTCTAATTCGTCAATATCACAGCTGTTCTCTTTTTCAAATTGACCCCACCAAGCAACGCTGAGTGAGTAACTTCTAGTGGCTAACTCTTCAATAATTTTCTTGTAATTACTGAGAATATGAGAATTATCTAAGCTTCCGGCATCTGGACATACAACAACTTTATTAGTCTGCCCCAGTCCATCTACTACTGCATTGATTGAGCCTAGCCAGTTTGCCCCTGCTGCCCCAATAATTTGAATGTCCTTACGTCCATACCTAAACCACAGTTTCAAGGCAGTAATTAGCGATTTTAACCCGCCCTCAACTAACCAAGTTTCTGTAATTTGCTCGGCTTGTGGATGCCTCCAAACAAACACAGGCAATTCGCCGCTTGGTAGGTGTGGGCCATTCCCGCCCTTAGATGTAGATGACGACCAGATGTACTTGCCATATTTGGCGCGGTTGTCACTAGCTATTTGAAATCCTGTAATTTTGCCTTTAGGGTTTAACGCTGCAATCCCAAGCCCAACAACGCCTGTTAGTTGCGTAGCTCCATCTGCAAGCATGGCCCCTGCTAGAGATGGGGAAACATCAATTTTTAACCCTGGCTTCCAGCTGCAAAGCCAACCTTGGGCGATCGCAAATTCAATTTCATCTGCGTTTAACCCTCGGCGCTCGGATAGCTCAGAAATTTGATGTTTTTGGTTTAGTCCCAGTGTGGCAACGATGCGGCGGTATTGTTCATCTCGGTCAGCAATGGATAAAAGCTGGGCTAACTTCTGTTTTTCTTCGTACTGTGACTTTTCGCGCCGCCGCTTTTGTTCATCAGCCCATTCCCGCCGCCGTTGTTCTGTCCACTGTTGAGAATTATCAGGCTTCAGAATTGCCCATAATCCATCTTGGCTAAAGTCGATGATTTTATAGCCACCTTCAACAATTTCACCCTTACGGCTGCTGTTAGCCGACATACAGAGAATAATTTCATCTTCGGCTTGGTGGCGACATCTGCCAGAATCATCACCGCAGGATGGACACGGACGACTTTTTGAGGTGGCTATAAATTTGCTCATGCCACCCTCCCATCAGATGTTGCATCTGGCTTGATAGCGATCGCCCTCAAGCTCAAACATTGGGCACAAAGTAGCTTCGCTCTGCTTCCGTCAAGTGAGAAAACCCCGACAATTAGCTGACATTGGCATTTTGGGCACGGCAATTCCTCTGTGGGCAATCTCATGCGGCCCCCTTTTGAAAGAAAGCCAACATGAAAATAGCTGCATCGCCTGTAATTCCAATGCTTTCAAGTAGTTCAAGTATTTCAGTTAATCGATGACAGCGAATTAATAAAAATAATTGATTTGTAGGGAGGCTTTGCGGTAGAATGAATTTAAGTTTTTCAACCGCAAACCCCTCAGATGTGATGTGAAGGGGTTTTTGCATTTTTGGGGTTTGATAAGGATCGATTTGGACAAACCCCTAGATTTTTTTGTTTCCCACTTGTTACCTTTGAACAAGAAATAAAAATTGTTGTCGGTCATCCGCTAACTGGAGAACGTCGTCAAACGTTCATCGCCTTACAGGTAACAAGAGGCAGAATCTAGGTGCTGGTTACCGACACTTTTCTTTGTCAGTAAATTTAAAATAAAACACGTAAAATCAGTCTGTCCAGACATGGGAATTTACTTCACAATCTTTTTCTGCCAGAGTTACCTCTAGACAAGCGCACATAACTGCCATCAATTAAGTAAGCGGGACTTAGTGGAGAATTTCTCAGTAGCCTATAAGCACTTTTCATATCTTTTTGGTATTTCTCCCAGCTAGCTCTAAAGCCGTAATTCTCTTTACTCTTGGCTATGAATTTTGATATTGCTTCCAATGCTTCTAGTGGAGGTAGTGAGAAAAATTCTGCTAGAGTTGCTGTTTGTGTCGCACCTTTATCTAAACGCATTTGATATGCGTCTCGCTTTCCCAGAATTATTGGATCATCTAAAAAACCAGAAGAGGACAGCAGACGATCGCATATCTCCCACTCACAAGCTAGCCACCAACGATTTACAGATAATTTCTTTGAGTTAATCCAAGGGCGAAAGCTGACAACTTTCTGAATTAATCCACGTATTGCCAAAGATTCAAGTGCTAACGGCTCGTAATGTTTCTTAACCGTCTGTAGCTCTGGTAATTTTTGAGTGCAATCATTTAGGTAAAAGTCCAGCCAATCGGCTTTAAATTCGTAGTTTTGCTGAGTTACTGCAATTAACTTTTTATCGCCATCGCGGGAGCTTTCAAAATATATTCCATGCTCGTGCTGCATTACATGGTTGGGCAATCCTCGGATGATGTCTACTGCTTCCTGCCTAGTGTACTTAGGAGGTCTGTACGCAAATGCGGGAAGCCCTAGCCCCTCTGTATTTTTGGTGATTTCCTCGATTAATGGAATCTCTGGTAACTTTGTTTTTTTGGTGATTTCGGTCTGATTGTTCATGTGTTAAGAATTGCGATCGCCTGCCTTCAAGTTCAATTGTTTGTAGCTAGCTTGTTGGGGTGTTGCCATTGCCGCCCTGCCTTAATAAATACTCCCAAATACGCCGAATCTCTGCTTGAAATGTTTGGCGATCGCGTTCTGCGCTCTCCCTATCTTGCTGAGTTAATTCGATGTTATGTAAAGTAATTTCCCGCAGATAGTTTACATCTTGAGAAATCTGAGAAATTGCCTGTGTATTAGCTTCTTGCTGTTGTTCAATGCGGGTCAGTATTTCATTGTGCTGGGCAACCGTTTCAGATGTTGTAGTGGCTACCTGGGCTACTTGTGCCATTAGTGGAGCTAGTCGATTAAGCATTTCAGCATGGCTTGTCAGCATTGCCTCAAGCCGATCTAGTCTGCTAGGTGGTGGCCCTCCATTATTTGTCATCGCCCTGCCTCCAGCATTTTGGCGATCGCCTCTTTATCAAAACAGTCTAGATAGCTTACCAGTTCTCGAAATTGCTGGTATTTCTCCTCAGCATAGCTATCTGGTGTGAATCCTAGAACTTCACAGAACTTTAAGTAATCAGCACGCCAATGGAAACTGTTTAGGGCAGTGGTGAAATTTTCTGCAAGCTCTAGCGATTCTGGTGATATCTCTGGTTTTTCTGTTTCGTAAATTATCGGGGTTTCGGTCATATCGCTTCCTTGCCTTGGCTCGATTCACGTTCAGCCACATAGTCTTTAATAAAACTGAGTAAAACATCTCTCATGTTTTTTCCTTCTCTGGCTACGACTGACTTGAACTGATTTCTTAGTTCGTCAGGCATCTCTACTCGAATAGCAACAAGTTTAGTTTCATCCATATAACAACTTTAAGCATGTAGTGACTATATTTTTGCACTTCATACCTTAATAGTGCTATTGGATAAAGTGAATTTATTTGCTTAGTATGCAGTTTATGTTATATTGCAAACTAATGCAACCAATAAAACTAGCTGCAAGCTACTGCAAACAGCCAAAACCCTTATGAGTCAAGACTTTATCGATATTGAATGCAATGTAGCTGAAAGTTTCACTGAAGCTTCAGCGCAAACTTTCACTGCAAAGCAACTAGCATCCATCCTTTCAGTGTCGGAGCGTTCGGTCTATGGCTATGCCAATCGCATTCTAGAGGCTTGGCACTGGCTACCAGAGAGTGAATTTAGATCTAATGGCATCTACACCCGCCGCGCACTTGAAGCAATGCAAGAGTTAAAGTCTTGTAAAAACGCTTCCGAGTATGCCTCTAAAGTTGCCAGAGAGAACCAAAAGCCACAGCAAGCCAACAAGACATCTACATCTGCATTGGTTCCCACACGGCACACAGAAGCACTTGAAACTAAGCTGGCAACCATCCAGAAAAACACAACCGCGCTCAACGTATCAGTTCAAGACAGAATCACGGTGCTTAGACAACAAATCGCCGTAGAAACCAGTCGCGCTAAGAGCAATCAAACCGTGTTGGATGAATTGGAGTCCCAACAAGCGATCGCTCGTGGCATTGAAAAAGGTCTGAAAATTTTTGAACTTGAGCAACAGGCCGCCGCCGCCACAGTTGAGCAGCTGACCTTGGAAAAATTACAACAACTTTAATGAATTGAAGGGATTGAAAAACATGATTGAAATGATTCACGACGACGAAAAACGGGTAATTCGTGATGCTTTACGCCTGTCTCGTCGAGAAGGTCTAGGCTTTTTTGTAGAAGAATTCGTTACTGTTCTGGCTCAAGAAGGGTTTAGCCTTGAGGATTTGTTACATGGGATCGCCTCTTGGCTGTACCGCACAGAGGGGAGCGTCAAGGTCATTAGGCATTTAGAAGATGCTGCTACAGAACTCTCTTGCATCCAGGATGAGGATAAACAATGAAAATCACCGTTCGCAAGCACCATCAGCAATTAATCACAAATATGGCTCTAGAGATGGGTTGTAGCCCTTCTGAAGCCCTGAATTACATACTCTGGCAGTACCGATGGGGAACCCCACAACCACCACAGCTACAGCCTCTAGAATCGCCTACAAAGCAGCTCACCCTTGCATCTCCTAAAGCCATAGCCCAATTTGAACAAACACAGCTACAGCAAGAGATTGACCCGATTATCAATAAAATTGCTGGACTGATTGAAGATTTTTAGACATCTGGATCGCCCTAGTAAAGTTTTCCAGATGCCAAGCCCAACCCACTGACAAGGAATTGAACTCATGAAAGTATACCCAATTGTCGCCGCACTCGCTCTACTCTTAACCTTAACCGTTGCGCTTCCATCACTGGCTAACGGTGCTGATACTTCCCAACCTTCTGATCCGTCCCAACCTTCCCAACCTTTAGGGCGCGGTGGTACTAATCGCCGCTAATAAATAACAGGAATTACCCCATGAGAATAGAACAAATTAAAGCAATTCTATATGGCTGTGAAGCTTCATTGCAGCTAGTTTTAAGCGATGAAACTTATCAAAAAATCCAACAGCACGAATGCTTTTCAACCAACAATGACTTGCTGTTAGGTGATGCAGTTCAGGCAATTAATGAGGTTTTAGAAGAAGTTGAGAATTTTGGAGAATTAATGCCATGAGAGCAACACTTGTTTTTGTCTACTTGGCTTTAGTCTGGTTAACCTACGGCTTATTTATTGCTGACCAATTATCGCAACCGTTTCAGCCTGAAACAGCTAACCCAAACAATCACTAACTAAAGTTTACCTGCTACTTACCCGGTAGCAGGTTTTAAGCGTATGGAACAAGAAGACTTACTTAGTTCTAACAACATCCAAGAGACGGCTGATTATTTCGATATAGATGAGCATCTGATGAAAAAGTATCAGCAACTTGAAGACAAGATATCGAAGCTAAAAATTAAATTTGAAGCCCATAAAATGACCAGAGGTATTAAACATGGATTCAACATCTAGAGCAAAAAAAGCTGTTGAGAACAGGCAACGACAAACAGCAACGGCTACAAACACCACAAGAATTTACAGCAACGGTCAAAAAAGTATTACTACTCCAGTAATTACTAACTTCAAAGAAGACCCTAAACCCGAAACTACGATACACGGTAGCGTAGCCTATGATTCATCTACTAGTTCTGTCAATGTCTCCCTTCCTGGCTTTGAAAGGTCAACACTGGATCAACTAGCTGCTAATGTTTACAGTCCTGATTTAACAAAAGTATCTGATATTAAAAACCCAGAGATTAAAAATCAGGCAACTGTAGCAGAGTACGAAAATGCCAAGGCACAGTATGAAGGCGGTATCAGGTACAACGATTTGATAGTTTGGGCGAATAAATACGCGGGTTCCCAGTTCAAAGCACTTGCTGAAAAAGCCAAAGCCTTTGCATCTGGCTTGGTGGCTCAAAGTGAGATAGAGAAAGTTTATCAGCAATTTTTGGAACTACAAAAACAGCAAAAAATCACACTAGAAAAAGGGGTAGATTACATTGCTCAATCTCATAAGACTGCTGTTAAACAAGCAATGCTTCCTTACACGTTGGCTGAGAGTGAAGCCGCTTTGAGTAAGCAAAAATCGAAGGCTGAGAAAGCATTTCATGAAGCCCAGCAAGCACAGTTAGACACCTCGGCTTTTATCAAGAGTTTGGGCGATAAATCTTTGAAATCAGCTTAACTAAATTGGCAGTAGTTAACCTACTGCCCTATTAATATTCGGAGTTTTAACCATGTCTAAGAAAGTCTTATCGTTAGTAACTGCAAGTGGTTTGGGTTTACTTGGTGGTTTATGGCTAGGTATAGCTAACAAAAACTTGGCTCAAACCATAGGGTTTGGTACTGGTGGCGCGTTATTCGGCGGCGGCATCATAGCTTTTATTTACGATACGAAACTCAACACGATTAAGAACAAATTAGAAGCTTCAATTAGTACTTTAAAAATTGAGAACACTAAGCTTCAAACACTGTTAGAAACTGCTAATGAACTAAAACTAGACATTCAAAACGCTAGAGACACGGCATTAAATACCGTTAACCAATTAAAAACCGAATTGACTTTGATTAAGTCACAGTTACAGCAAGAGTCAAATAAAAGTTTAGAACTGTCACAAGAGAATAAACGGCTACTAATTCGGATAAATGAGTTACAAGATGAAGTCAAAGAATTAACCCAACTCTGCAACAACAAAGAAGCCGAATTACAAGAGTTTAGTAATAGTTTCAGCCAGCGATTAGATACCGAATTGGCTCAAGAATTCGCCGCCAAAAAAGAGCAATTTATACAGGAAGAAGTAGCCAAGGAATTTGAACTTACACAGGAAGCATTCAACGTCATAGAACAGATGCAATCGCTAGTCAAAGAAGTGTATGAAAGGCATCAAGGACAAAGGCATCTACTCTTGAATACTCACGGGCAATACCTTGACCATCATAATAAGGCGATCGCCAAGCACCAAGAAGCCTACGACGCATTACTAGAGGTCAAGGATGGTTTAGAACTGCGAGTCAGGATGTTAGAGCAACAATTAGCCGGTGACTTACTAGAACCCGCCTATGGTGATTTCGGTTTTGATATCAGCGGCAAGATAGCTAATGAGATAGCGCGTACCCTGTTTAGTGATATCAACCTGGCTTTGAGCGTTAAAGGCTTCCAGGTTAAGCCTGACGGCGTTGTAGATGTGGGTTTTGGGTATTCACGCTCTGTTGACCCTCAAGCGGTTGTAGAAGCCATTAAAAAGCATTCTGAAACACTGGCTAAAAAGTTGGGACTGTTCAAAATAACAAGTGTTCGCAAGTTGGAAATAACTGATTGTATCGTCGTAGGTTACCGTACAGAACCAGCTATCAAGACAGATGAAATTAAGCTGATGGTTGGGACTCCTGACGAATTTATCAGCTACGTAGTTAGTCACCCAATTCGATATCGGCTGATAGCAGATCCGGGTATGGGCAAAACTCCCACTACTGCGGTAATGATTAGCGAAATCTTGAAAGCTGGATGCACTCGCGGTAATACCGGGAAAGGTGAGAAAGTGCCATACACCTTAGTAAATGTTAGCTACCCCGGTGCTATTGGTTCACTCAAAGATTCTAGTTATCCCCTTGATGTTTTCCTCCAATATGGAGACACTACGGCGGCGATTAAATCATTTGAAGACTGTTTAGATGATGGTAAATTCCGACTGCAAAACACACAATATGCTGCTAAATTTTTCCAAATTTGGACATGGGAAGAATTAGACAATACCCTCAATTCTTGCAGTGACCCATACAAAACTGGAGGCAATCTAAAGCATATTCTTAAACAGTTTGGTCATAATAACATCGGCTGGATTGTGTCGGGTCAATCGGTAATGACTAAACAAATCCCAGGATTTACTAATGACGATAGAAGCCTGTTTACTGAAATTATCATCGGTATTCCCAAGATTAGACATTACCTAAACACCTATGGTAAGGGTAAAAACAGTGAGTCTAACTTGGCTAAGTTGACCCGAAACTTAGATGCAATTGAAGAATATATCGACCATAAAAACGAGTTAGTTACCGATGATGCCAGATTGTTGAGAGTAGCGTTATTAGTCGATAGTAGGTCACCTAAGCTTTACTTTTTACCTAATCTTGATAAAGTCAATTTCAACTATCAAGAAATAGAAGAAGTTAAACGACTGGCAAGGCTAGCCAAGGCATCTGGCACGACTGGTAAGCCTCTGGTAATTGAAGCCTCAAACCCTTACACTGCAAGCACTGGCACAATGGCAGAGTTACCACCATTTTCGACTATAGGGGGTAGCCACCAATCTGGCACAAGTCCCCACTGTCCCCACTGCGGAAGTGCAAATTTAAAGCTACAAAACGATAAAAGATATCGCTGTTTGTCCTGTAAGAAACGCACAGTTAGTAATAAAGTGGTGTGGAGATAAGCACATGAATTCTGATGAAATTACACCAATTATTTATGAACCTAGAAACGACCACGAGCCAGGATACATTTATCTAATGGAAGCCGAAAATTATCATGGTTTAATTCCTGGGGCGTGGTTGCGTAGATGCAAAATTGGATTATCAAGAGATCCCCAGGCTAGGCTTGATAGATTTCATCGCAATCAACCGCCCTGTAATGTCAAAATTCTCAAGAATATTTATGTTGAGGATATGGCAGATGTTGAGAGTGAACTACATGAAAAATTCAGCGATTGCAATGTTGATTTAATAAAAAGCCAAGAATGGTTTGATTTTAATTTGGTTCAATTTCTATCTGTACATTGGGAATTTGAGAAGCGCAGATTGTACGTGTTTAGCATCAGTGAGTTACCAATTAAGCTAATACTTTTTGGCATGATCGGACTTTTGGGAATGGGGGCGATCGCTGGAAGTTATTTAGCTTTTTCTCATCAGCCAAGTGCTTGTACGAAAATTAATCCGCAATCTCAGCGATAGGAGTACTAATCATGAATACAACAGAACAAAACCAAATCGAGATTGAAATTTTAGAGTTGAAAAGCTTATTAACTGATGTCGCTGTATTGCTATCAAAAATTGCAATCCATCCCCACTACAAAAGACTTTTAGCTAATGGGTATTCGCCGGATTTAAATATAGCAGATGCCCAAACTGCAATTAGTTACTTGGAAGCCGAGGTGTGAGGTATCAGGATGGGGACTATGCGATCGCCGTACTTTGCTGATAATATTGCTGGCTTTGTGTCTAGCACCTGCATCTTCTCAGAGTGTTTCAACCACCTTTTAATTAACTGCGAGTCAAGAGATATTTTGGTTTTTCTAGTACGCAATAGAAAGTATATTCGCTCGTGTCGATGGGTCACCATAATGGCTAAGGAGGAAAACTCCAAGGTATGTTTCCCGATTAAGAATTAGCAATACTGGGGCATTCCTTTAGGTTGGCCCATCCAAAAATTAAGGGTAGGTTTTGAGCCTACCCTTTGGTTTTTAGAATGGTGTGTTGCCCGTCTGGTTTACCTTAGCTAGATAGCCTTTCCCGTATTCGCCCTCGTAGGTCTTGGGCGGTAAGCCTATCGCCGCATCGAATTCGCCATCGTAGTAGTCGTTAGTAGATTGGGTTTGTTGGGGTTTAGCAATTGTGAGTAACATACAGACATCCTTTTTTCGTGTGGCGGGTCAATTCCCGCCTTTTCTTATCCCTATACTAACCCTCTAGTTTGTTTAGTGACAAGAGGTTTAGTATAGGGATAATTTATATAGTTATCCCAATTTTTGAGCATTTATCTATAGATAAACCCTTGTGTATAGTCCTTGTTTACTTTAAAATGAGTATATTAAATAAGTAAGGAATTAACTATGAGTAGGGAATTAAAGACAGGGGATGAACTAGAAAACAGTTATGTTGATGAGCGCGTTAAATTTCTATTACCACAGTTTGAGGCAATAGCACCTTATCGAAAGCAGTCACAGCGTAAAAACGGTGTGGATAAATTACCAGGATGGCAGAAATTAGCTACACAAGAAATTAGGTTATTAAAGATTACCTACCCAGATGATAAGCCAGAGCATTTAAAAACTTATGGCACTTGCTTGAGGCAGATAACAGCACTAAAGAAAGCACTTAAAATTTCAATTAAAGATTACGTAAAAGATCAAGGTTTGCACGGCGCGGTAAATACAATAGTTACTAATTTCAGTAGAGCATTAACAGAGCATTTTGCACCATACAAAGCTAATCAATCAGAACTGTATAGAGAGAAAGTTGTAGAACGAACACAAGAAAATAATCGAGTTTTTATCGATTTAACTAATTCTCTGAAATTTGCTCATAATATTCTGACTGATATCAAAAACGGCAATGATGTTAACTGGATGGATGTAAGCTGTAGCCTAGCTTTGGTTACTGGTCGCCGTATGGGTGAAATTCATCTGTCAGCAAGTTTCAATAAAATTGATGACTATACAATAGCTTTCAAAGGGCAATTAAAAGGAAAAAGCAGACGGGTAAAGTTAGGAGAAAAAGCTCTACCGCTAAGAGACGTTACTTTTAAAATTCCTACGTTAATTCATGCTGATTTAGTATGTTTTGGCTTGCAGTGGTTAGCTGATAAGGGTAAGAGATTTGATACTACCGAAGACCCGGAACGAGTTAATAGAAGATTTTCCAAAACACTCAATCAACACTGTAAAGAGTTTGATATTTTTCCTGAAGATGAGCGTACATACCATAAATTTAGAGCTGCCTACTTACGTGCTTGTGTTGTCAGTTTCAAGCCGGACAACTACGACTACCTTAATTATGCAAGAAGTATTTTAGGTGACTTCGATATGAATACAATTGAAGCCTATCAAAGATATGAATTAAAAGCCGGAAGCATCACCCGAATTTAAATAAATCCCTATACAAAACCTCTTGACGTATTAAATTAAGACGGTTAGTATAGGGATAACATTTTAAAAGGCTATTTTAATTATGTCTAAGTGGGAACAGGTAGGACAAGAGTTAGTAGAAAAGCTGCAAGGTGTTAAAGATGAGTCAAAAATCCAAAAATTAGCCGTTGCAGTAGTTGACCAAATTAGAGATTATTACACGGAAGCAAATAGCCGTAAAACACCATTATCTAAAGTACGTAAGGCAGTTTTAGAAGCCTTCCCAGATACCGAAACTCAAGAATATCCTTGGCAGTATTTCACCAATAAAGGCAAGGGTAACGTTGAACGCTATCAACATTTAGCACTCAAGTATTTAACGCTTTCTAGTGAGGAATGGGACGCCGTAGGTAACGAAGCTAGGCAGCAATGGAAAGCACAACAAACCCAAGAGGCAGAACAACAAACCCAACAGACAGAACAAAAATCAGAAACACCTCAACCAGTAAAAACAACTTTGGATGATATGAACATTTCACAATTGCAACTGGATAGCGAAACTCAACAGATGGTAGAAGCGGCGATCGCTCATTCTGGGATGTCCTTGGCTGATTTTGTTCGCCGCGCTTGCCAAGTTTACGCCAAAACAGTAACCGGGAAACTTGGGCAATATCAATCCGATTTGACCGCCGTACCCACTGAGGAGCTATTAACCAGCACAACTTATAAAACCCATCCTGGTAGGGCTGAAGAGCTAACCAGACGCGCTATCTATGCTTTAGAAGTTCACAACAATAACTGCACTGAAAAATCTCAAAAATGGCATATTAACCAAACTGCAATACAAACGCTCACAGGAAGCAAACCAGCTACCATTAAGGCGATTCTAGAGCAATATAAAATCAGAATTGATGAACACAACAACAGCGAAAAGCACCAGCTAAACCCTTACGACAACCGCAAGCCAGGACGGAAGATAAATGATGAAATTGATTTAGCCGCGCTCGTACCAGACGGAACTAGTGTTGTGTAGTAGGGTTTTTAGCCGATTGTGGAGAGATGTCGGGATAGTCGGGAAATGGGTGTTTCCCGACATCAACCAAAAAGCTTCTAGAGTGAAGCATTCAGACCAATAACACCGTTTTAGTTTCTCCCTGCTTTGAAGGCTTCACCGCTTAAGAATTCATCGTTTATCAGCAACAGAATTTTATCTGTGTCCTTTCCCTTGTTGGCATAGCTGGCAGGATTACTGGGGTCTTTCTTGTTTTCCATGCCGAATTTAGCGTTATGACTGATTATTTCATCCTTATGAGCTTCAATCCAATCTCTAACCAGCAACCCGTTACAGCCGCTTAAATCTCTTAAGGCTTGGTTAGTAATTGCAAGGCGATCGCTGTCTCCAGTTGCCACGGTATCGTTGTACAAACAGATTGCTTGATAAGACCTACGAATTTTTTCTAAAGCTGCTGACGCTGTTTTACTTCCCCAAACTTCCATGTCAGTCTTGGCTTGCCAGTCAATCTCTTCCTTAATTACTTTGGCAGGTGTAGCAGCATTAACAACCGTTGTTGTTTTGCCTTGTAAGGCTTTTGCTACTGCTTCATCTACCATCTTTTGAATCATGTTTTGCAAGTCGTCTACATCAATAACAGGTTGGTTATCTTGTGCGATTGAAACATCTACCTTGCTGGTATTTATCATTTTGTTCTCTTCCTGTAATTGGTTATTGCCTTGCTCTAACTGGTTATTAGTTTCTTGTAACTGTTTAACTTGTGCTTCTAATTGGGCTATTTTTTGCCCTGCTGACTGTAATTGTTTGGCAGTGTCTAAACGGTTATTAAATGACTCAATTAGGTGGTTGATAACTGATTGCTGATTGACTAAATTTAATTCCTCTTGCAAGTGGCGAATAGCCTCTAAATCCGAAGAAGTAACCCGAACATTAGAAAGTTTTTCTTTTGATGGAGCATCAGGATAACCTATAGGTTTCGTAGTGTAATAGTCTGAGTAACCAAGAGTAGTAGTGATATGCTTCAAATCACTATCGCTGATTTTTTCACCTGGGGTAATATGACCAAGAAAGCAAGCAGCAAAGTAGAGTTTTGCACCTGTTGACCCTGTACAATCGCGCTCGGTAACTAAGCAAGCACAAGCAGCACGTAAGGCTTTACAGTCATTTTGCTCTTGACCATGACGGAAGTTTAAAAGTGGCTCTTTGTCACCTTTACCACCAAAATATTCTTGAACTATCCGACGTAATGAATTACCGCGTTTATCTTCAATAGCTTTATTTTGTGCTGCTATATCAGTAGGAAATTCGTTAGCGGCTTCTTTTAAAAGTGCCTTGGTAGATGGTTCTTTTCTTAGATGATTCAACCGTTCAATAATGTAGCTAGCAGGGAACAAAGTAGAAATTTTAAATACTGGCTTCTCACCGCGTTTTTTACCTTGACCTTCAAAGTTGACTTGATAAGATTCCTTTTCAATCGGTGTAAATTTTCCTCTGGCTAAAATCTCATGAGGTCTTCTACCCGTAGCAGCTATCAAACCCACTGCTAACTCGTGAGGGTCTTCACTGGCTAACAAGTTAGAAGTTACTTCTAAATAGGTATCTGGATCAATCTCAATGCCTGTATTGCCATTTTCACCAGCAGTCATTAAGCGATCGCTTACCCGTGTAGTTTCGTTGCGTTCTTCCCAATCCTTTTTATCCAGACCACACAACAGCAAGACATAATGCTTTAACTCGTTTCCTGTAACGTTACCTTGGGCATCATGCTTAGGTACTGATTCAGCGTTTTTACCTTGCTCTAATGGCAGCGACTTAAATTTTTTGTAGAAGCCAGCCCGACTTAAAACAGTGCCTAAACTTTTAACGCTGTAATTGGTTTGAGTGTTGATAAACTCGTTGAAAGCTTCACAGTGTGGCTTAATCTCTTCTAAGCTCTGTAAGCCTTTGGTGGCTTGAAACAGTATCTCTACTTGGTCTTGAACTGCCTTTGACATTTTGACTTTTCCTTTATTGTGTAACCTGTTAACATTTTAGCTAACTTGTTAGGATATGTCAAGAGTTTATAACTGGTTAAGCAAAAAGTGATAACAGGTTAATTAGGTCAAAGTAAAAAGCAGTTTAGAGACTTGCTCAGGTCTGTAAAGGCACTCTTTAGAACTCAATAGAGCCTGTAAAGTCTTCAACATCGTCAGTTTCGCCAATATCTTCAGAGCTTCCGACGTGTTCAGAGCTTTCAGAGCTTCCAGAGCTTCCAGCGTGTTCTACAGTCTCTTGATCGAGTTGAACATTAGGTAATAAATATGGTGCTTTGCCTTCTAAATGTCTGATGTAAAAACGTAGGGCATCTCTGACAAACTCACTTTCAGATATTTCTAACGCTGTAGACCATTGAGAAACTTTTGGCTGTAAATCTTTCCTAATTCTGATTTTATCCGTGACCATTAGATAGCCTCCATTAAGCCTACAAGATTATCAAAAGCACCGTTATCACTGATTAAAAAGCCTTTCTTTTTTAATGCTGCACTCAGTAAAGGAAGCTTAGAACCGCCACCAATGATAAAAATCTGATCACCTTCTACCTTGTACTGTTCTAGCTGTTTCAGAATTTCTCTTAGTCTACAGTTGATAAAATCCTGTAGCTCAACCTCATAAACCGAGTAAAAATTAATATCTGAATCGCCATAGTTGAGTACTGGCTGTTTAGCTTTTATCTTTAAACCAGCTTCAATACTGCGATTGATAATAGCTTTATTAGGTGCTTGCTGAATTAATACTTTCAAATCGGAACTGCAAGCGATTCTTTCAATCAGGTACTCAGCACCAAAATCTTTAGCTACCACATCACCAACAGGCTCGGAATTGTAGAAACGACTTATAGATGTGTTACCGCCACCAATATCACAAATGGTCACAGCACCATCAAGCTTTTGACTTTTGAGCGCTGCTATACCTTCCGGTAAAACATCCTTAATTGTGATTTTAATAGTTACAGGTACACCAAATAATTCTACTTTGTGAGTGCCTTCATTCTTTTTGATTCCGGCTGTATGGCGTTTTACATCGTTGCAAGTTGCAGTTACTTCTATATTCATTTCAGAATTAATCTGTGGCAGGTGTGCCAAGGTTCCTAAAAAGAACTCAAGCCATAGTGAAGACTTACCAGAGTAGTCATCTACTAAACGTATAAGGTCACTGCTACCACTACGAACGGCTTGATTGCCAATTAGCCAGCAAGTATCTATTAAATCGGTGCGGTCGCCTGACACATAGCGAACATGACCGGGTAACTTACTCGAAGTATTACTAAGACATTTCGCATACCAGCTAGGCTCTCTCAATAGGTCGTAACCTTCTACATAAGCTTTAATCCAGTGGTTTCCTAAGTCCACTACAGACATGAAATTTTTACGGTTTTTAGCGGGTATTTTAGCTTGGGTACTTTTGGGTACATCCGTAACTATTTTGTCATTTTTTATAGTCGTCATAAGTAGCTCTAACCTTTGTACTGTATGGTTTATAGTAGGTTTTGATGTCACCTTGTTTACATAGTAACATAGCTTGGGTACAATTGGGTACTTTTGGGTACAGATAATACGGTTGAAATAAAAGAGTTTTTGATATTAAAGCAGTTCTTTTAATATCAACTATCAAACATTATTTAATAAACTTCTAAGCTTAAAAAGGTCATCTAGATTAAAAAGTCTTATTTATAACCATATTTACACTCTGAACTATAAGCTGTTATTTGTTTAGAGTTGCTAATAGTTTAATAAGTTTTTATGCTGACTTTGACAATACACAATTCAATATTAGCTAACAGTATGGAGGGATATCGCTACAATCACTACCAATCCCTACACCTCTTACATCTCCAAATCACGCGGGACATCACACACGTATTATCAATACTTTCAGCCAACAGTGTAGGGATAATCACACGCTATCCCTACACTATCGCTTATATTTAATTCGCCTATCTTTTTACAATTACTGTTAATTAAGTTTCATTATTCTTCAAGCCGTCCATTTAACTGGTTTGACATTACAATCCTTACATGAATAAAGCTGTTCATTTTTTCGGCTCTTACCGTTTTTATTTATGTTGGTTGAATTACAATGTGGACATTGCACGTTTACTTCTAAAACTGCCTTAACAGCCGTCTCTACACTACCATTTATATTGTTAGAAAATAATATTGTTTGAGTATTTGTACTCAATCCGTCATTAGTCTCTTGCTTGTACTGGTAAGCTCCAAAAGCCGGAAGGAAGATGTAATAAGGTAGCTTCCCAGGTTCTACCACCAAAGCAAATCTGTAAGCTTCTGGATCGTCTTTAGGTAGTCCGTACTCTTCGTTTTGTTCTACACACCATTGTGTTAGTTTGTTTCCGCGTTCTAGCAACTCAGCTTTATTTGGATGGTCTGAGAGCCTGTTAGCCAGTACATTGAGATAATCATCTCCAATGTGAACACCTACCATATTGTTGAAATCTGACTTATCAAAGCCTTTGAACTTCCGAGTATTAGCATTTTGACCCGTGACGATGATACCCATGTTTTGATGACTGGCTTGTTTGATAATATTCAGTAACTCGTTGCTGACATCAAATTTATTGAGAGTGGTATCGATCTCATCAAACCAAGCCAGATAGAAAACATCTCTAGAGCTACCTTGAGAACGCTTTGTAAGTTCTTCCTCCATCTCCCTTAACCCGTCAGCACTATCTTGGTGAGAAGTTCCACAAGCAGGTATAGAGCGGTAATTCTTCCCTGAGTCGTGCATAGGGTCAATAAATTTAATCACCTTCTGACCTTGTATTACATTTAAAATGCTGACAGCCAAGTTTTCAGCAGTAGGAGATTTACCAGCTTCAGAACCTCCGGTAATCCTTACACGTCTCCACTTGGATACAATCGTCGGGAACTGTTCGGCACTCTTAGCTAGTTTAGAAATGTCCACAGGCTTTTTAGGAGCGCGTCTAGTCTGAATTTCTAGAACTATATGACCACCTCTGTTATTGAATTTAAATTCAGGCGTATTGATAGCACCTGAGACTTCTTTTAGTTTTTCCGGTGCGTCGTTAGCGTTTAATTCATCGGCACTAATGAACCGTGAACCATTACGCCCTATGTGTAGTAGCAGGGTGTAACCGTTCTCGCTGTCTTGCCAGTCGATAGCGTCTAGAACATATCCGGCTCTTGCGTAGTAGTCAATAATTGCATTGCCTACCCTAGCTTGCTCAACCAGACCGGGAAATCTATGAGGCTTACTAATCTCAGAGACTATGTGTTGTAGTCTTGTGATTTCAATTTGTAGTGCTTCAATTTGCTCTGCTTGTGATAAACCTTCATCAATAATTTCTTTGAAGTCTGAGTGGTAGCCATCAACCACACTATCTGCAACTTGGCTAAATTCTTGCTTAATGGCTTGAAAGTTCTTTTGGTATGTTTGGGCGATAGCTTGATTTTTAGCTTGCCAAGACTCGTTAAGCTGTTCAACGGTCTTATTGTGTGAGTCAATGGTAATTGAGTTTTTAACCAACTGGGTTAGATGATTAATGACTGACTTGTAAGCTTTGATTTTTAGCAGATTGCCACGGTGTAAAATCTCGTGTTGCACTGCCAGCGACATTGTAATGATTTCGTTCTTTTCTGACTGATCAGACACTACACGAATTTTACTTAAAAGTTCCTTAGCATAATTTGAATAATCAAAATTAACAGTATCCCAATCTTTATTTAGATTAGGAAACTTTTTAGCCAAAAATTCAGTTAATGCTATGACTGAGTTTTGAAACTCTGTGTAAGAGTCTGTCAGAATTTCAATAGCTTCATTAGCACTCACGTCTTTTAGTTCACTAATCTGGTTTTTAGCGTCTAAAAGTTCACCTTTAAGCGTGTGAATAATTACTTGAAAATTATTAATTTCCTGCGTCAATTGATTGAGTGTAATAGCCTGATTTTCTAACTGAATATTTTTAGCTTTTAACTCGTTGGTTTTACTTGCTACTGCCTTACGCTCAAAATCTATATCATGTTTTAGCTTTTCAATATCAGACAGAAATTTATTAGCTTTCTTAGTGTGTACTTTTTCGATTTCATCGGTGATTAACTGAGTAGCACCAAGGAACCCAAGGGAACCTGCTACAATCCAAGTGCTTAAAGGTTTAGCGGGTGTGAACAATAACAAAGCACCTAACCCAGTACCAAAAAATGACCCTATAATTACTTTGTTTCTTAATGCTTGAAAGTCTGACATTTTTTTTAGTTTCCTAATATAAACTAAGGTTTTTAAAAAATTGGCAGTACCGAAATACTGCCTTTTATAAAAATTAATCAACAGATTCAGAAGCCTCTGAATCAATAGCGCCTATCTTTGCGTCTAGCTGGTATTTGGCTAGTTCTACCTGTTTAATCCTGCTTTCACCTAATTGGTATTTCTCTTGCCAAAAACGTTTGCGTTGGTCTGTTTCGTTTCTTAGACCTTCTAAAGTTACTCGTTCATGTGCAAGCTTCTCACTTGTTTGATCCAGCTTAGTCAGTGCAATTTCATAGCTAACTTTGGCATTATCAAACTGAACTAATTTGGTATCAGTTCCCACTTTTGCAATGCCGTAATCAATAGCTGATTGAGTCATTTTTTGAGACTTAACACCAGTTTTTAATACATCAGTATTTAGGTCTAAATTTGCTGATACAAGCCTCAATGTTTGGCGTTTCTCTTCAATACTGTTTACTGCTGCATCTGCGGTGGCTTTATCGGTTCTAGGCAGTGTTGAACTATCACTAAATAAATCACCAGCTAAATATTCTTTTGGCTCGAATGTAGGAAGCTCTAAACCGCCAAACGCTTGATGTTCTTTGACTTCTCTTGATGTGTGTCCTGTTGGAATTACGCCAATAGATTCAGCTATATTACCTAATGAATTTAGTAGAGTTCCTACGTCTGTTGATGCCTGTTTAGCTGTTTCAGCAATTTTTTTAGTAGCTTCACCTGCTGATTTAGCAACCTTCTGGCTAGTGGTGTTTAATTTAGTCGCTGTACGGCTTTTAGAGCCTGTTAAGCCGTATTTAGGATGACTTGCCATTGTGTTAACCTTGTAATGAATATGTACGGATATGTATGGTTTACAGCCTTTTGAGTGTTCAAGCATTCAAAAGGCTTTTCGATTGAATAAACAAGTTGATTAAAAATCTTCAAGCAAATAAGCCAAGCGCTCAATTACCGCATCAGTTTCAGCGTCTACCACTGGTGTTTCTTGCTCAGACAGAGGAAGGTTAAAAGGTGTTGCTTGTTCTTGCCGTGCGAAAGGTGCGGGAATGTATTTAACATCATCAATCAGAGAGTAGCCTTTGAGCTTCAGATCCGCCAAAAGGTAATTCAAAACTTCGGTAGGGCTATCACACTCTAATTGAGCTTGCAAGCCAAGAAAATAATGCTGTAGGTGCGGCTTGATAGATGCTCGAATTGTTTTGCTAGTTTTCATTTTTGCTATGTACGGATGGTTAAGTAAGCTACCCAGCTTACATTTACAATCGTACACCATAAAACGTTTATTGTGTGCATAAAACTATAAAGAACGTTATACTGTGTTTAGTAAGCGTAAAAGAGAGTTAATCTATATGTACTTAGAGAATGGGATTGAAGAGGCTAAAAGGCTAGTGGGTAGACCTAAGAGAGAAGATTCAACAGATAGAGCCAATTTAAAGCTAAATTCTGAGGTCAGAAAATTACTTAAAATATCGGCAGTTATGGAGGGTAGAACTGAGAGCGCACAAGTTGAGAGACTAATAATTGAAACGGAAGCTTTAAAAAGGCTTTTGGCTAAAAATTCAGATATTGCATCTCGTTTACTACCTGGTTTAAACGAAGAGATCACTAAATTAATTCAGGAGGTTTCGGTTAACGATTAAAGTAAAACGAAGTCAGGTATATTAAAAAGTGACTTTTTACCTGTTCAACTAATACAATCCAAAAGAGAAATATAAAGGAGCTAGTAGAAGGTAGTATGACCAACTCACAACCAGAAAACAATCGCTTAGACCGTATAGAAGCTATTCTAGAGCGTGTGGTAGTTCAACAGGAAACCACTGCTAATTCATTAGCAGAATTAACCTATAAAGTTGATGATTTTATTGAGACTTCTAACCGTGTGATAGCTCGTAGTGCTGTTTTAGATGACGTGGTTTTAGAATTACGTGAAAGTTCAGAACGAAATCAACGTAATTTTGAAGAGCATCAAAGAACTACCAATGCTGCATTACAAAGTCTGGAAGCTATATTGTTGCAATTGATTAGAAATTTTTCTTAAACGTTATTTGAAAAAACATAATGATAGTTAAAGGAAGCAGAAAAGAATTAAAGGCAATCGCAGATTTTATGAGCAATCTGCCTCCTAAATCTTGGCAGGAAATTTGGAACAGCCTTGATCCTTTAGTGGTCACAAACATGAAAGCAGCATGGATAGGTACTGGTAAGTCTCTTGACGCATACTTTAGTGATCAGCCTAACCCTATCTATGATTTAAACATTTCAGAAGCTTACAAAGCCTACATACAGCGCGAAACTAGTTTCTACGCAACTTTAACGCTAGTTATGTTTGAAGCTGAAAAGTTTATCAGGCAGGAGGCATCAAAATTAGGAATGGATTTTGTAAAAAACTGGAGCCGAAAAGATTTTGTAAAAAACTGGATGATAGAAGATTGTGCAGAATCAATTTGGTTATATAGTCAGGAGTTCTGGGAATCTCAATCACCTAAAAAAGTCAACGACCGTTTGAAAGATTTAGGAAAAATTTCTAATGGTGAATTGAGTAATGAAAGAGCCAAAATTTTGTATAGTCGATGGGATTCTGAAGATTCAAAGCTTTGTAGACCTGAAAAACACATTCAAAAACCTTGGACTTCTTTTTGTAACAATGTTTTCGGACTCTATCGTAAAGATATACCGTCTTTAGTTGCACTAGAAGCTTTAATCTTTAAACCTATACCTGATAAAATCTTTACCACGAAATTTGCTATCAATAACGGTCAAAAAACCTTGTATCCCGGTCGTGGTAAAGGTAAGAAAAGTTCTTAACCTAGCCTTAACCATTATTCTTAGTGACTTTTGACCGTCAAAACTACTGGTTTTCAGGTTAAGTTAGATACATAGACACACAAAAGGAAAGCGCCTTTAAAAATCTGTCCGGTTGATGTTTTTTGCTTAGTTCGTCACTAGCCACACATCTTGCAACGTCTGATAAACGTTAGCACCTTCTAGTCCTTTAAAGACACCAAATCATTTTTTAATATACTTTCAGGTTAGCACGTTCACAAAAGTAATACGTCAGACATATAGATAAAAAAAGCGCTTTCCAACTAACAAAATAGATTGGAAAGCAAATGAAAGTACCTTCATTATCTCATAATTTAAAGCCGTCTGACAAGTATTACACAGTAATACAATTCTGGAATCGCTTAGGGCTACAAGCCAGAAAGAATAAGAACTCAGAGCATTTAGAGCATTTTATAAGCTTGCCAGGGCGTGAAACAGTCGGAAGGGTCTTTAAAGCTGGTGACTGGCTAGGCGTTCAATTCTACTCAGATTTTTCTAAAATCTCTCCGAAGCTCAAAGGTGGTCAGAAACAACCTGACCTTAGTGGGATAAAAATTGAGTGGTTGTATTCACTACTACTTTCAGAGTTTCTACAAGTTCCTGAAGCTCATATTCTAGCCAAGCATGACGGTTTTGCTGTTTTCAACGGCGAAAGCTTAAGCGTGGTAAAGGGAGGTCAGAACTAATGACCAACCTTTACCCAACCAGTAGAAAAAATCCTTGTCCGGTCTGTGAAAATACTACAGGTAACTGTAGGACTCATGTAGAAGAAGAATTGATTCTCTGTATGACCTACGCTGATACCAAAAAATTTGATGTAATCGACGGTTTTAAGTGTTTAGGACAGACCAAAGATGGTACTTGGGCTAAGTTCAAGCCCGTTGAGCTAGATACTTATCAGCAAAACCAGCAACATAATCCAGAATTAGCAATTAAGAGAGTCAAGGAAAAAGCTGAGAAACTGGCACAAGAGAAAATTGAGCTAGAGTACCAATTTAACCAAGCTCTTACACCAGAGCTAAGGCACAAGGAATACTCGAAGCTTCTAGATGAACTGGAACTACACCCAGATGATAAAGCTGATTTACTGTCCAGAGGGTTGACAGAAGCCCAAATAGAGCAATCAGGCTTTAAATCAGTAGAAAAGTATCAGAAACTCACAGGTAAATATCATACTGGATTACCTGGGGTTAATCGGTACAATCAAGTAGTTGCCAGTGACTCAGGCTACCTTATTCCAGTTAGAAATTATGACGGTTTAATCGTTGGCTTGCAATTACGTTTGAGGACTCCTGTAGACACTGGTAGATATCGCTGGGTCAATAGTTCTAATGATGGAACAATTCTAAAGCTTGCTATACCTGCTAAAGGTTTCGAGCCAGCTTTAGAGAATCCATTAGCCATATTCAAGCCTGAGAATCCTGATTCTATCTGGATTGTAGAAGGTACAGGTGCTAAACCCTTTCTGACAAGCCAGAGATTGAACGCTGTTGTCATAGGTGCGGCGGGTGGTCAATTCCTAGCCAGTCAGAATCAATTTGAAGCCGCGATTAAACGAGCGATCGCTGACTATGGAGCATTACCAATCAGAATTGCTTTAGATGCTGGAGATATTGATAATTCAGCCGTTCGTAACAGATGGGTAGAAGTTTCAAGATTTTTACAGCAGATTCAATATGGTTTTGAGTTTGCATGGTGGAACCAAGTAAACAAGACCGATTGTGATATTGATGAACTAGAAGATTTAACCAAGATTGAGTTTATTAGCTTTGAAGAATTTTTAAATCTGAAAGGCACTAAACCAATCTTCAAAAGTCCCCAGGCTTTTAATGAGAAAGCATACCAGGAATGGGAGTTAGCGTCTAAATTTACACCTAATATTAAGCTGAATCAAAAGCACTTTGAATTTTCTAACAGCATACCGAAATCAGGTGCAATCGTTGCGGGTAAAGCTTTTATGGGGTCTGGTAAGACTCACAGCCAGCTACTTACTATCAAAGCCAATAATGTAACTGACGGTATTTACAGTTACATTGTGTCACCACGCCGGAAACTGAACAAACAAACAATCAAACGCGCTAAAAATATAAACCTGACTATCTATAATCTCAAAGAAGATAGCGGTATTGAGTTACTGCCAGGACGCGAAACTAATATTATTTTATGCCCTGAAAGCTTCTCAAAACTTGACGGTTATTTTGATGGTATGAATATCTGGCTTGATGAAGTCGAATCAAAGATGCCTCAAATATTGTCAGGTGGAACTATTAAGGGTCGTGACCAAGCATTAACATTTGAGGTACTTAAGAAAGCTGTACAAACTTGCAATAATTTGTATTTGTTAGATGCTAATCTGTCTGACAAAACGGTTAAATTCTTTGCTGAGTTAGCTAAGGACAAAAAAGTAGTAAAGATTGATAACCTTTACAAGCCTGAAAGACCCAAGCCAGTGATAATAGTCGATTGTATTAACACTAACGAAGAGGTTAGCGTACATGATAAATCAGCACTGGTAAACTTAATTTTACAAGAACAAAAGCCTTTTATAGGCACTGACTCCCAAACATTTGCTCAAACACTTTCTTACTTACTTAGAGAAGAGGGTAAAGCAGGTTTTGTACTGGATTCTATAAGCAACGAGCAAAGCTGGTTAGACCTTTTTGAAATACAACCAGAACTTAAAAAATATCAAGAATTACTCAATGCAAAAAACATTTCACTACTAAGCTACTGGGCTGATTTACTGTTAGAAGATCCAAATAGTTTTTTTACACTCTTTAATCCTGATTATTTCATATACACTACTACTGCTGAAAGTGGTGTAAGTATTGACCTTGAAGGATTTTTTAGCTGTAAAGTTTTAGTCTTCTTCGGTGTAATTGCCACTAACAACCAATTACAAATGTCAGGGCGTTTAAGGGATGACAGCATACCAACTTACGTTTACTGTCCTGAACGGTCTATAATTCCACGCTCAAGCGACTTTAATCAACAAAGGGTAGAATTCCTCACAAAAGCCGTTTCGGAAGCCTACAAAGCGCTAGAAGATGATTTAGATGCTACTGCTAGCACTGTCTTTAATTTTGCTTTATCACGTTGTCAAAATGTTGATGAGTTTTGGACTTTTGGAACACGTTTAAAGGCACTTGAAAACTTTGAAAAATCTAATTTACGTGCTTGCTTATCTTACAAACTAGAGCAGATGGGTTACAAGATTGAAATCCACCAAGCTGAAAGTATTAAGGGTATCAAAGATGATCTAAAAGTCAAAAAGGAGATGGTTCTTAGTACTGAAGCTGTAGAAATTTTTGAAGCTAAAGAGTTTGAAACGTTAGAAGATGCCGAAAAAGCCAAGAATAAAAGTGATTCTATTAGAGTTAAAAGGGCAGTCAAAAAAACGAAGATACTTTTCAGCAATCCAGGCATTGAAGAAACTGAAATCTGGAAGCCTAATTATATTTACGAGTGCTACGTTAAAGATAGGAACTGGAGGTATAACTTAGATAAATTTTATTTGCTATTTAATCCTGAAATTTCAGCTAAAAAATCTAACGCTGACAGATATTTCAAATTGACTAGTCAATTCGTAAATAAAAACCAGATTATCAAAGATTTAGAGCTAAATTTAAAGGGTTTAAGAACTCTGGGAATAGATGAACTAATTAAGTCACTAGAGAAAGGCTTGGAACTTCACAAAGATAGTGTAGAAGTTACTAAAATTGTGGATCTTGCCAGGGCTAAAAAGCTTTTTGGGTTTAGACCCATGCCTGAAACAGTAGATAAAAAAGAGAATATAGGCTTTATCAGAGTTTGCTTATCCAAAGTAGGCGTAAAGCTAAAATCAACTGGTAGGGCTATAGGTGACGATGGGGTAAGAAGACAGTTTTATAGTCTAGATTTTGACGATTTTAACAGTCAATATCGCCAAGTAACCTTAGAATGTATCGGAAAATATTTTGATACTTGGCTAGCTGAGAAATACGACCAAAGCGCGATTGATTGGGAATACTCTAAAGCCCATAAAGGTGAAAGATTGCCAAATACTAAAGATGAAGAACAAATTTTAAGTAACTGGAAGCCTTCGGAACCTGAAATAATTGTACAACCAGTTATCTCAAATGTGGAGACTCAGCTAATTGCTGAAACTATAATAGAAAGCTCACCAATCATAGAACCTCAACAAACCGTTGTAGACCAAGCTAAAGAAATAATGCTTGCTACTTTTTCACCCATGCTACGAGCGATTGCAAAGCAAATTAAGGAAACAGGATCGGCGGCTGCTAGAGCTTTAGAGGGATTAGATGTTATTCAATTACTCGCAATTCAAGATATTGTAGAGGAGCTATCAGGAACGTAGAAAAGTATAAAAATACAAAATCCCAAGTAGCTTTGGGATTTTGTAAAAAAGTCACTCTTTCTAATACGTCTTACATTTTTATTCGAGCTTTTAATCTATTACGAAAAATATAATAATAGCTAAGTAATTTATTTGTATTTTTTCGTATTATAAGATTTTTTTATATATAATAGATGTATAAGCTAGTTTTATCTAAGGATTTAAAACTACAAAAACTAAAAAAAGCCTGACGGGTTTTTTCAGGCTTCTCTTAGGAAGGTAAGAAATAAATTTTAGATAAAAAATTCAAATAAAAAAGAAGGTAAATAAAACGAGATGGCTAAAACTAATATAACACAACCAAAGCTCGAAGTATTACAGAATCAAGAGCTTATTCTAATTTCAAAAATTTCTAGTTTAACTACTGATATTGAGCAATGGCAGGTAGCTATAAACGCCTTAGAATCAGATGTTAAACTTCCTATTGCTTCTGGTATTAGTTCCGTCTTTGATGCTTTAAAAACTCAGCTAGATAACGCTGAGAATGAGCAAGAACGGCAAACTAAGCTGATTCAGTACAAAGATGCTATTGCTACATCTAAAGCCTCTCTAGAGCTTCTGAGAAAAGAACTGATATCTATTCAAAAAGAAATTCAAATTGAAACAGGAAATGAATATTTCGAGATTAACATAAAACCACATTATCCTAAGTATGAAGCAGCTTTCACCAAGTTTGATGATCAACGGCAAGCCAAAATTAACTCAATTCAGAAAGATTTATCAAGCTATCGCAGTGATTATGATCTTATCAGGCGTTTTATGGCAGGTGATAGAACTGCAAGATTGGATAGGCTCAATTCAGGTAGTCATGATTACAAAAAACACTTTCAAAGACTAGAAAATGAGTTCATTCCTGGTTGTGAAAAACAGCTAGACGACCTTAATAACCAGCCATTACCAGACAAGCTGAGTAGTCCAGAGTTTCGAGCTTGGCTTACTTCTAGAGTGCTTCTAGATGAATCTATTGCGTGGTTAATTAAAGCCAATAAGGAAGCTTTAGAAGCCCAAAGGGAGTTTAGAGAGTTAGCTGTAAAGTATCCGCAGTGTCTAGAATTCAAATTGTATGAATTACCAGAAAGCATAAAAGTGCTTGAGATTGATTCTAAGGGCAAAATTGTATTAAGTAATAAGGAGATTTAACAATATGTCAACTAAAGTTTTTATCGAAATTTTGACAGAAGATGATAGTTCTACTGCTTTATCAAAAGTATCGGAATTGTTAGGAGATTATACAATATCTTCAATCAAGACAAGCCCAGCAAACACACTTAGAAGTGACTCAAAGGATATTCAGTCTGATAGCTTTGATGACTTAAAAGCAGCTAGAGAAGAACAAATAAAACGCATTCAAAACGCTAATAAATACTAGGAATTTAAATATGCTTCAGTTCGTGAATCATCCAAAAAAATTCATTCATGTAAGTCTGCCAGAGCCGCAACACGCGGCATTTAAAGCCTTATGTAGTGAGCATAAGGTAACAATGCAAAAAGCTGTACTGGAAGCTTTGGATCTATGGCTACTTCAGAAAATGCAGCAGAAGTAAAGCAGATTAAAAAGCTTAAAATTGATAAATAACTCTTATTGATTTTAAGCTTTTATAAATATTCTTACTGTTTTGTTATTTAAATTATTTTATATCTATTAAAAATGCTAAAAGATTTAGAACCACAAGAAATGCAAGCTTTATGTTTGCTAGCAGCAGGTCAAACTAGAAGTGAAGTTTCTAGAAAGCTAGGAATAGCTGTAAGTTGCTTAGATAGTTGGAAAGCTAGACCCGATTTTAAGGAAGCCCAAAGAGAAGCAACAATGGCGATTTATGAGCAATCTATAGCCGCGATTGTATCAGTTTCTCTAGAGTCCGTGCAGGAGCTAGAAAAAATTATTAACGATGTAGATGTTCCAGCAAGGACTAAAATTAGTGCTATTGCATTAGTACTTACCCATGCTGAAAAATGTAAAAGCTACGTATTAGAACAGCGATTAGAACGGATTGAACAGGCTTTAAATTATGTGGACATCGACATTAACATTGAATCAGATTCAGAACTTAGAAGCGCGGGTACAGAAGAAATTTAACAAAAGGCAGAATCTTCTAAATGCTCCTGAGAACTGGGAAGATTTTGCTAAGTTATGTCAGATAAGAAGTGGTAATCAGATGGTAAAATTCCAACCTTTTGATTATCAAGTAAAGCTTATCGAATTGATGAAACGCCACCAAGTAGTAGTAGTAGCAAAATCAAGGCAACTTGGAATTACTCAATGTGTTTTGAGTCGTTATTTACATAAAGCCATACAAAATCCAGCGTATCAAGCAATGAGCTTTATGAAATCTCAGGAAGATGCCAGCGCTCTAAGCAGAAGAACACGAACAATGCTTGAGTCTGTACCTAAATATGCTAAAGCTGAGAGTGATTCACTCGGTTTATTAAAAATAAATGGTGGTGGTTCAGTTTATTTTAAAAATAGTGGTAAAGAAGGATCGCGGAGTTACGATTCAATTTCAGACATGATGTTTGATGAAGCAGCTTTTAGCCCAAATATTGAAAGTATTTACAGTGCTAGCAGCGCTTCAGGTGCTATGTTAGGTGATTCTATGTGCAAGCTGATTATAAGCACTCCTAGCGCTAAAATTGGCTGGTATTGGGATATGCTTGCAAGCCACAATGAAGGTGTAGACGTTGAGCTTGTGTGTGAGCAGGTTGCTAGCGGTGAATTACCACCTTTTTACTATTGGATCGATTCACAAGGTACTGTCAAAGTAATTATTCACTGGAAAGCTCACCCAATCTATTCGCAACGTGAAGATTATTTAGAATACCGTCAGAAGAAAGACGGTACAAGCTGGGAAGTTATCAAGCGTGAATATGACCTCTGTTTTGTTGACAGCGATGTAGCCGTATTTAGTGCTGAATTGGTACGTAATGGTGCAGTAGGTCAATGGAATAAAGAGCTTGATTCTAATGCTGATTATTACATAGGGGTAGACACCAGTAATCTTGGTGATGACTTCACTGTTGCCACAGTGTTAAAAAAGGTTGGGGACGTTTACAGTATTTGTGAACTGTACCGTAAAAAAAAGATGTCAAGCGAATACGACATTTTCCAAATTTCTGAACTGATTCAAAAATACAAACCTAGTAACGTGGGTGTGGAGGTCACAGGGGGAACGGGTCAAATTTATTTAGAACAGCTTCAGAAATCTAATAAAGAGTTTAAGTTTGAAGCAATCCGTACAACCGAGAACTCAAAACAAGCGATGATTGACAGACTAATTTTAGGTCTAGAGAAGTCAATTATTGAATACCCCAACACCTACCCAGGCATTGAAGAAATGCTAGTTTTCCGTAGGCAGGGAAACAAGTTAGGAGCAGCTTCAGGCAGACATGATGATTGTGTTATGTCTTTAGCTTTTGCGCTTGCTGTTACACCATTTGCCAATCAAAAAACCTTACCATTCGCAGGATTAACACTGTAAAAAATATGATACCTAAAAAGAAAAGTGAAAGTAGCGGTCGGATATATAAAGCTTTATATGTAGATGAAAATGGATATTGTTTAACTGTTCTAGAGTACAAGAATGAAGTCTTTACTGTTAAAGCAGAATATTTTGATTTAGAAAAGATATCTTATAAAAAAATAAAAGAAGATTTTAAAACTACTGGAATCACTACTTACGAAAGAAGAATATCCAATCAAGATATTAGTTCGCGCATTGATAAAACGATAAAAGTGTTGGAACTAAACGAAACAATAGGAATAATGAATATCAAAGCCTTAATTAACGATAAAAGATTAGTTATTGATACTCCTGACTTACAAAATGCTATACACCAGTATGACCCAGAGAACACAACAAAGGGACATAGAGTAAAAGCCTTAATGTTAGGGATTGCAGAAGAACCTAAAATTAATCATCTGCTTAGAGACTCCCAACCCTCCTAACCATTCCAAAGCTCTAATAGCTCTAGAAAGCCCTACAAAGCCTCTTAATCCCTTAAATGTCCTATCCAGCGTTTAAGGGATTTTTAACGCTCTAGAGGCTACACAGGGTCAACACAGCATCAATGCAGTATCAACGCAGTGGCTAGGTTGTCTAGGTTATGTAGCGTGTCGTAGTGTCTGTAGTGTGTTTAAGCTCTGGTACGCCACGATCGCTCTAAAAAACCAGACAAGTAGATTGTCAACGCTTGAAAAGTCTAAGTACTTTTAAACTATTTTTGAGTATTGTTAAACACATAAAAAACTAAAAACCTGTGTACGTACAAGGGGGTTTTAAACCTCTGAAAAAATCGGTTTTTAGCGTCTGAAAGCTTTACCAGACAAGGATTTTTTGTGGCAGCATGGTTAGCGGCTCCCTTATAAGATATTGGTTAAACCATAGATATAAAATTATACACACATACAGCGACTCTGAAACGGGTCTAGACAGCGCGAAACCTGCTGAAATGTTTAGGGGGCGAAAAGTAATATGTCTGACGTTTAAACCCGATTGTAAGCTACGAAAATACTACAGAAAGTTTCAGAATATTTCAGGATACTGCAAAATGCTGTAAAAATTAAACTCTGGAAGTAACTCTTTAACCGCGTCCTAAAAAAGTTATGCCCTACAATTTTGAAACAAGCATAACTATCACAACTGTCAAAACTGCTATGAGCGATCGCATCGACCAAATCATAGAGAAGCTTCACCAATTAAAGGAAATCAGACAGCAGTTAGTTAACGAGCCGATGTCTGAACCTGGGGTATGGATTCATCAATATGAAGTGCGTAAGCAGTATAAAAAAGGTGGCGAAGTCTATTGGTATGTATACGCAAAGTGGCAAGCCAACGAGCCAATTTTCAAGAGGAACCCAAAAGCTAGGCTAAAAGGGATTGTGAAGCGCGGTAAGAACCCAGAGTTTACCTGCCACCAACACATAGGCAGGGTAGGCAGTAGCACAGGACTAGGAACCGATCCAGAGGTCACGGAAGCCTATCGAGAGTGGGAAAATCGCAAGCGGCTAGACGCGGTTGATAAAGCTTTGGAAGAGATTGAAAACGCGCTCATTGGAGTTATGCCAGCAATAAATTAAAAGGCATAACCAACTTAGGGAGCCGGAAATTTGAGAATGCTTTGGGGGCGATCGCTGGCAAACTGTTAGATGACGACAATAACCAGTTATGCAAACATGATAACCCGTTATGCAAGCATACTAACTAGTTAGCAAACATAATAACAGTTACGCAGATATACTAACCAGTTAACGCAGAGATAACTTGTTAATGCAGAGATACTAACCAGTTAACGCAGACATAGCGAGATGCTTAACAGGTTAATGCAGACATAACAGGTGTGTCCGTTAATT